>DASZFU010000075.1:0-62231 GCA_035939495.1 Candidatus Angelobacter sp.
GTAATTGTTTAGCGTCTTGATTCTCTCGCAAATATGAAGTTTCCAACGATAGCGCCAGAAGTTAATCTAGTGCGTGGCAGAAGAGAGCAGTTCAGAAAAGATCGCTCGGCTGGAGCGCCAGATCGAAGCTCTGCAAGCCGAGAATGAGCGTTTGCGCCGTCTCTTGGAAGAGGCGGTTCGAGGAAATAAGCGCCAAGCGGCACCCTTCTCCCGTCAAAAGTCGAAAGCCAACCCCCAAACACCTGGACGTAAACCTGGGAAGGATTATGGTCGTCGTTGTCGGCGACCCATTCCGGCAAAGGTAGATGAGGTCATCGAAGTACCCTTGCTTCAGCCCTGTCCGCATTGTGGTGGGAAGGTGAAGGAAATCTCGGTGGTCTCCCAATATCAGGAAGAGGTTCCTGAACCCCGAGTAGAAAAGACCGAGTTTCGGATTCATGTGGGGCAATGTGAGCAATGCGGGAAGCGGTTACAGGGGCGGCATCCACGACAAAGTTCCCAAGCGGTGGGCAGCGCGGCGGTGGGGATGGGACCACGTGCTCTGGCCCTGGCGACGGAGTTAAACAAAGATTTAGGACTCCCTTATGGCAAGACAGCGCGGGTGTTGAAGCAGGCTTTTGGGCTGTCGATCAGCCGTGGCGGTCTGTGCCAGGCGGTGGCGCGGGTGGCCCGCAAGGCCGAACCCAGCTATCAGGTATTGGTGCACAGGATACGTTCCGAACCCAGCGTGACCCCCGACGAAACGGGTTGGAAAGTAGGAGGACGGTTGCAATGGGCGTGGGTGTTCGCCAGTGCCAGCATGACCGTGTACACGATTCAACCCGGACGGGGGTTTGAGCAAGCGACGACGGTTCTAGGTTCCGACTTTGACGGCTTTTTGGTACGCGACGGCTGGTGTGCCTATCGTGGTTTCACTCAAGCCATCCATCAAAGCTGCTTAGCTCATCTGTTGCGGCGCTGCCGGGAGATGGTCCAAGCCGCGGGAGAGGCTACCCCGGTCGCCCAGTTTCCGAAGATGATCCAAGGGATTCTTCAAGATGGTTTGGACTTACGAAACCGGCGGGAGCAAGGCCAAATCAGCACTCATGGGCTCGCCGTGGCTCGTGGTCGGTTGGAAGCGCGCATGGATCGAGCTTTGCAGGTTCGTCTCCGTTCCCCTGAAAACCAACGTTTGGCCAATCATCTTCAGCGGGAGCAAAGTGCGTTGTTTAGTTTTTTGTATTGTGAAGGATTGGAAGCCACCAACTGGAGGGCCGAACAAGCCATTCGACCACTGGTGGTAGCGCGCAAGGTCTGGGGTGGGAACCGGACACAGGTGGGAGCCCGTACGCAAAGCATTTTGTCGAGCCTCCTACAAACCTGTCGCCAGCAAATGCGCTCCTTCGCTTCTTTCGTACATGACTTGGTCTGCTCCCCTCAACCTCACGTTATCGACCTATCAACTACCATGAACAAGTAGTCCTCTGGATACGCTAAACAAATACCAAAAATATTCTGTTCATTGCCCAAGATATTTCTTGGTGAAGTAGTCGCAGAGGCTAAAGCCCTGTGTCACTTACTTTGCAGAAATGTCTCCTCCCTGCGCCCCCATGCCCCCTAATGTCATCCTGAACGCAGCGCGAGGAGAAAGCTCAGAACCGCGATGATGATGGGAGCGAAGTGAAGGACCCCGACAATGTTTCGGTCTGATTTGCAGATGTGAGGTGTTCTACCCGCATTTTGTACCGAGAAGGTTCCCCATCGGCTACCACATCATTTACTCAAGACTTAAGATACATATACTTCAATGACTTCGATCAAATACCTCGGATCAGCAACTTAGACTGACACATTATCGGGGTCCTTCACTCCGCGCCAATCAGAAACGTAGTTTGTGAGTTTTTTCACGCGCTACGTTCAGGATGACAGGGGATAAGGGTCTCGCTCCTCAGTTTCCTTTTTTGAGGATGGCCATGTTTTTTTCGTCGAGGTTGATTTGAGAAAAGAACTTCTTCAGGTCGCCGATTTGGTCTCTTGGAACCAAAGTTCCTTTGATCTTGTATTCCCGGCTGTATTTGAGCAACGTTCCGGCATTCTCGGTTTTGCTGGTGTATTCACCAAACGAGAAAGTGGCTTTGGCTGGTTCAGGCAATTCGTCCACTTTATATCCGTCAGGCAACGATATCTCGAACGTATCGGTTTGCACGGTCGGGATGGTGAATTCATAGTCGTAATGACGCGGCTTGGAAACATCCATATACCCGGCCTTTTCTCCCAGAACGCGAGGACGAACCAGAAGCAGCGGGCCGGCATTCTTGGCGTAGTGCTCGGCGGTGAATTTGTAACGCAACACCAGGTCGCGGTCGATGTTATCGAGGTTTTCAGCTTCCACGCTGTCAAGCTGGAAGGTACTCACCCAGTTGCCCAGAAGCTTTTCGAGCGCTTTCTTGCGATCAGCTACGGTCTCGTCGCCAAAGCGCGCCCGGCCAATGTAGGCTTCGGTACCGGACTGAGTTTCTTCGACCTCACCTTTCAGCGTTCCATCAGGAAGCAGTGTGAGCCGGGCAGTCCTGACGATCCGGTTTAGTTCAGGTTTACTCAAGGGTAAATGGAGCAACTCGCCTCCCTGGTCTGTTACAAGCAATCCGAAATTGTCCTGCTCGTAATAGGGCAACTGACCAAAGGGAACAAGGTGGGATGTGGGATCGAAAATCAGCAGATGTCCCAGCTTGGGATGCTCATAGAGCGCAGGCAGAGGCTTGGAGAAACTTGCATCGGGAAGCTGGATGGCAATGATCGCGTGGTTGAACCCTACGTAAGGCGGGGATTTTTCCGTAAAGATGCCTCGGTCGGTATGCACCAGCATGTAGTAGGACTTGACGCCGATCTCGTTCAACATCGAGCCCAGAACTGTGGACTTATCTTTGCAATCGCCGTAGCGATGAGCAAAAATCTCGGCCGCAGGGTGCGGTTTGTGGCCGCCAATTCCGATTTCGATGGCTGCATAGCGGACATCACGCTGGGCAAAGCGCGCCAGCGCCTGAATGCGTTCCAGCAGTGGCATCGATGCGGGCGCCAGCTCCAGAACTTTCCGCTGTAGCTCGGGACTTGGCGTACGCGTTCCGGCGGTAAGTTGACCGTACCAAGATCCCAGGTCATTCCAAGTCCTGTAAGTCTGGCTCTTAACCTTTTCGGAGAACAGGGTAACCTCCATCCGGCCAGCCAGCGCGCGATACGGAGGACGGCTATATTCCTCTTCGATGCGCGGGATATCGTCCAACTGCCAGATATAAGCGCCGTTTTGTTCTACCGGATCTTGTGGAGCATGATTCACCCAGTCGGCCCGATATTCCCAGTTGGATGGCAAATGCAGTTCATAGCGGGTATGTTCAACCGGCTCGGCAAGCTGGAAGGACCAACCAAGCTGGAAGAGATAAGGCCGCTCTTTCTGCTCATATTCGAATCCAACCACCGTTCCCACATCGGCGCCGGGCACCGTGAGGGCGCGAACCTTGTCGTCGGAGAACACTTCGAAACTGCTGGTGCTTACTTCAAATGTGTCCTTGTCTTTGCTCTCGTATTCCTGGCCTTTGGCGGTGATGCTCCAGCCTTTTAAGTAGTTTATTTTGGTTTCACTATCAAAGGGTACGGCGTAGGTCGCGGTGCTCTTGATGCCTTCGGGACGAAGAATTTTGAACGCGACCCTGCGGCGAATCACGATTTCGCCCTTGTCCTTTACGTTGGTAACCGTGTCGCTCAGCAACTGAACGGAATTCACATCGTCGGCGTAGTGCTTCGCCGATTGCTGCGCTGCACTGCGGAGCCAGTCGGGTATCGATGTGCTTGAAGCAGGGAGAGAAAACGCCAAGGTGGCGGCAACCAAGAGCAGACAAAAACATTTCCGGTTTGACCGGGTCGAACGATCGGAGCCCAAAGCCATGCGTCCGGTCTGCGAAGTTCTTAGTTTCTTACAAAAAGAATTAGTTCTTTTGAGCATTGACGCTACCCCCACGAAATACTGCTTGCTCTTCGTCGCCGGCCTGGACTTTTGAGAAAAAGTCCTTCAGTTCAGCGTATTTGGCGACATCAAAAAAAATACCGTTCAAAAGCAAAGCCCGTTGCGTAACCAGCTGTGTTCCGGCGAGCGAGCTGAAGTTCTCATAGCGCGCAGCTGGAAGGTCCGCCTGCTGTATCGGAGGAGCGCTTTCCAACGAGTAGCCAGCCGGCAGCTTCATGAAGATCTTGTCCATCTCTGCAAACGCGTATGGGAAATAGACAGGATATTTCCGTTGTGCGTGTTTGAAAGTCTCCTTCTGCTTGACCTGGAACAGATAAACCGGAACCAGAAGGCGCTTGCCAGCGGCCGAGGCGTAGCCCGGAATCTCAACGCTGAATTGAACCACCAGCGGATCATCGGTAGCGTCCCAGCCCTTGGCGCTGGTCATTTGGACATGGGCGCCGCTAACCAGCCAGGTTTTGAACTCATCTTCCATGTCTTGCTTCCTGCCGGCCTCATCGGTCTTGAAAGCGCTCAGACGGCGTTCGAGCGCCTCGCCGCCTTTGAACTCAACGGTCACGTCGCCCTTGAGAGAGCCGTCTTCGGAAAGCGCCAGGTTGGCAGTCCTGCTGATCACCGCTTTGTCCTGGGTAGCAGGAGAGACAATCACAAAAGTCCCGCCGTTCTGATCGAGCTTCAATGCGGCCGTGGAAGTGCGAATCCAGCGGATCAAGCCGTAAGGACAGAATTTGGTTCCGGGGTCGAGAAACAAGTTTTTGCCATTGACTTGCACTGCGGCCACCTGGGAGTCGAACTGCCTCGCCGAGAGCACACTCTTGAGGAAAAACTTCGACTCACGGCTGGAAACCATCACCACCGAAGCGTCAAAACCGGCGGCGCGCGCCAATGCCACAAATAGAAAGGTAACGTCTTCGCGGTCACCATATCCGCGTTTCAATACATCGGCAACATTCTCATTACCTTTGATGTTTTCCTTCTTCAACTCGGTGTTGGTGCGTTCGCGCTCATAGGTCAGATTTCTGATTTGCTGGGCACGCGCATAGAGTTTGCGCAATTTCTTGTCAGGGTCGGTCTCGGCTCCAACAGCCTCGGCAGCAGCGTCTTTGACTTCCTTATAGTTACCTAAAAGATGCTCCGCGCGGTCGTTATACTGTTTGCCATAGTCCTGCCAAAACTTATCCGAGGTAGGAGCGTCTTTGGGAACATAGTAGAACAGAACTGCCGACTTGTAGTTACCCTCGGGCGGCATGTACCCTTCGGATTCAAATGCCGGGACATTTTCCACCGACAACTCGAGGCTGGAGCCCTTCTGCTTAGGCTTTTGCTCGATGTTGATTGGAGCGTAGGAAACGTTCCCCCCTTGCGCAACCTTAAAATAGAAATTTTCTTTTACCGTAAACAGGTTGTGCTGGATCGTCCAAGCATTTGCGGAAAAATACCCCTCACCTAACTTAAATTTGAATTTGTACTCGACAATGCTGCCGACCGTCACTTCCGGCATAGTAAAGGTCTTCTCTTGTACCTTGACTCCCTTGGTCTTGAAAATTGTCTTGTCGAATGGCTTGCCGGTGAACTCAATGATGTTTCCATCCGGATGAATGGTTCGGGCCTTGAGATCGCCGACAGAAATCTCAGGAGGAACTTCAATGTGTACGTCGGCATACTCCTTGCCTTTGTCGCTAAGCACCTTGATGCGATGATAGAAAAACTCGGTGTGAGCCACATCGTCAATAAGATCCGCATAATAAAGCTGCACCGCCGACGCTCCAGGATTGCCTGGAACTTCCTTCATCTGCTGGTCTTGGGGGGTAATGGGGAGCCAGTCCTCCGGCTTCTGGGAGAAGCACAGCGACGAAAAGACCAGGCAGGCCAATAAAACAACATAGCGAAACTGACGCATCAGTTCTCCTCAATCAGAGACCAACGGGGGATGTTTGAAACCTTCGGAGTGGAATTAATACAGATTGGCTCATGTATACACTAAAAACAGGTACTCTGGCCAGGATTTTTTCAAAAACCATCCATTCATTGCGGCTCAAGCACCGTCTGCTCTTCATCGGCTGCATGGAGTTTGCCGAAGAATTCCCGTAATTCCGAATATTTCGCAGGGTCAAAGTAGATGCTGTTCACGACCAGGGCGCGACTCTGGACTAACTGAGTACCCTGAGTTGAGCGTGAGGTAATAAAACGGGTCGAGGTTAGTTTTACATCCTGACTCTTGGGCAGAGCGCTGATTGTGAATGTTTGTGGAAAGTCGATCGTCAAACTGTCGATCTCTTCAAAAGTATATGGAAAATAAATTGGGTACTGCCGTTGTGGCTGCAGGAAAGCTTCTTCGCGCGTCGACGACTGAAACAGGTTGGCCGGAGCCAAAATGTGTCTGGCTGTAACCGGGGCAAAGTTTGGCGCTTCGAAAGCGAAGAATGCCAGCAATGGATCTTCGCTCGACTCCCAGCCCTGTACCTGTTTGAGTTGGACTCTGGAGCCCTTGGGTAGCCAGTCGCGCAATTCCTCTTCGAGGGCACCACGCCTTCCCACCTCGTCCATCTCCAGCGCAGCAAGACGATGTTCCAGAGCCGGGTTGCCTTTGTATTCCAGGACGATCTCGCCCTTCAACGACCCGTGTGAAGAAAGGGCAGCCGTGGCGATCCTGCGAGTCAATGACTGCTCTGCACTGGGCGTGGGAACGTCTATGAAAGTTCCCCGATCTTTGTTGAGCTTGAGCGAGGAAACGGAAGTGTACATCCAGGGAATCATGCCAAACGGGCAGAACATGGTTCCGGGATCGAGATACACATCTTTGTCCTTCAACTTCACGCTCACGATTTCTTTTTCCAATTGAGTCGCCGACAACAGTTTCGAATCGAAAACCCGTATTTTGCGGCTGGAGGCGCGCAGCATTCCTCCCTCGAAACCCGCGGCACGCGCCATCGCCAAGAACAGCTCTGCGATTTCGTTCTGGCTTCCATATCCCCGAAGCAACACATCGGCAGCGCTATTGTTGGGTTTCAGCTCTTCTTTCTTTGCCTCGATCCGGCTCCGCTTGCGTTCATAGCTCAAGTTCCTGATCTGCTGAACACGGGCATAGAGTTTTCTCAATCTTTGCTCAGGGTCGGCTTGGTTGCCGGCTATCTTGCCGGCTGCCTGCCGGACTTCCTGATGATCTCCGATGAAGCGCTCCGCTTTCTCATGCCACTCTCTTGCCCGGTCGCTCCAGAAAATCTCCGGTGACTCGATCTCGCTGCCCCCGTAGAAAAAATGCACCTCGGCCCGGAAATTATCTTCCGGGGGCATATATTTTTCCGGCTTGAATGCGGGAACATGGTCCAACTGAAGCTCAATGCCATTCCCGTTATCTTTGGGTTTCGCATGAGGAGGCATGTTGGCCGTGACATAGGAAAGATGGGTCTGGTCGCCGGGAGTGTGTGTCGTGATTGTGCCTTTATAGGTCCCCAGCCAGAAACTTTCCTTCAACGTGTAGAGATTGTGCTGAACGAGCCAGGTCGTATCGAACAGATGTTTTTCCCAAGTAAGGCTATATTTGTACTCGATGATGCTGCCTACAGTGATGGCCGGCAAAGTCAGTATCTTCGCTGTAAACTTCTTTTCGCGATCTCTGGAAACAACCTTTTCAAAAGGCTTGCCTTTGAAGTCAATGATGCGCCCGTCAGGGTGAATAGTCCGCGCCTCGATACGCGACATCGAATAATCCGGCGGCACAGGAATTTCCACGTTGCCCAGCGACCTGCCCTCATCCCGCAATATTTTGATGCGATGATAGATGAACTGCTCCCTGCGAATGTCATCCCGGTAGTCGGCATAGTAAATCTGAATGGCGGCTGCATCCGGATCTCCGGGAACACTATTGATCTCTAGGTCTTGCGAGGTGACGGGAAGCCAATCTTCCGATTTCTGTGCAGAACACACGTTCAGGGCAAGAATGAAAATTACTGCCAGGAGAACGAAAAACACGAGACGGCAGCGGTGGCAACCGAGACGCATAGAAAATTGGAGTCGTAGGGAACCCATGGACTTGGCTGTCTAGTTTGCTTACAAGCGGGTTGTTTGGCAAGTCTTATGATCTCAAATGTCAACAACCGGTTCACCGCAAAGGACGCGAGGGCCGCAAAGGAAACCAAAATCCTAACCACAAAGGAACACGAAGAGAAACCCAAGGACACGAAGGAAAAAAGCAAAAAAAATCTTCTGCAGAAAAACAAGATTTTCAACCTTGCCGTTGAGATTGATCGAAACCAGGGTCGAATCGAGCTGACGGAGCGAAAGAATGTCTTATTTGAACGAGCGTTGATCCCCGGTTCGCCGCCAACGCTATCAATTCTTCCTCGACATCTCCCACGCCTTGGCATATTTCCAGCTCACATACATGGCGTGCGTCATATAAACCAGCAACCCTTCGCGTCCATCGAGAAATCCCAGACGAAAAAAATAAGTGAAGAGAAAGCGCACCAAAGGCCGGAATACGATGTTCACAACGCTGAATCCTACCTTGCGCTTCTCCGCAACCATTCCTGCTCCTAAGCTGGAATAGCGGTTTGCGTGTTCGATAAAACCTTCGAGCGTCGGATACGCATGGTGGATCAGGTCGCCGGTTAGATGTCCGGTGGGCCCTTCCATCTTCAGGTCTTCATGAACGGCTCGCAGTTCAAACTGAGCCGATCCTCGTTTGACCAACCGGAGCTTGGGATCGGGGTAGTAGCCCCCGCGCTTGATCCAGCGACCCATATAGAGATTTCTGCGCGCCATAAAATAACCGTTCAACGGTGGCGGTGTTGAGGAGTGAAGCAAAGTACGAATGCTATCGGCCAGCTCCGGGCTGACCTCCTCGTCGGCATCGAGCGAGAGAATCCAGTCGCAGCTTGCTTTCAATAGGGCTGAATTTTTCTGCGGAGCAAATCCTTTCCATGGCTCAATAAATACCCTGGCTCCGAAAGCTTGCGCCAGAGCCACAGTATTGTCGGTGCTCTGGGAATCGACAATGATGATTTCATCGGCGATGCTCTTCACGCTTTCCAGCGTCCGCCGGATATTGACTTCCTCATTGAAGGTGATGATGCAAACAGACAAAGTCATGGCAGGAAAGAATACCTTGCGGCAAGCGTCTTAAGCGAACAAGAAAAAACCGGCTGCATCTTGCCGGCCGGTTTTTCTCGTTTGTGCCCCTGAGATCTACTGTGGAGGCTTCGCCGGTTGCACTGGTGGATTGTCCTGTGCAGGGCTGTAAGGCTTGAGCCCCGGTACTGATGGCTGTGTTTTTACCTGGCCTAAAACCGCATCTTGCACGCTGATGTTATTGCGCTCCAGTGTTTGAGCAGTGTCCTGGTCGAGGGCTACGCGCGATTTCGCATAAGCAGTCACGGCGCTGACTACGTTGGATTCGGCCTGGGCAAGGTCTCTCTGCGCTTGCAGAACCAGGATGTAGGTCGAAGCGCCCAGCGCATATTTTTTCTGCTCGGCATCGAGGCTTTGGAGGGCCAACTCTCGGGCTTGCTGCGCAGTAGCCACGCGTGCCCGGTTCTGCTGCACGGCAAATTGATCGTTGCGCACCGTGATTCCAATCTGGTTCTCAAGCTGTTTGATCCGTAGCTGGGCCTGGCGATACTCCAACTGTGAGCGGACCTGCACGGCTTGAGCCGCACGGTTACGAAGCGGTATAGAGAGCGTCAGGGCCACGCCCTTGTCAGGACCAGTGTTGTTGAATGTATTGGTAAAAACATCGCCAAATCCGGTTGCATTGGCCGGTACGGGAGCTCGCGTGATGGGATCAATGGGAACGCCTGCCAAGCCTGAACCGCCGAAGAACCCAATTAGATCAACAGTAGGCAACAAGCCATTGTTAGCGCCCTTAATGCCAATCTCACTGTTTTTGAGATTGATTTTCGCCTCAATGTAGTCAGGACGGTCCGTCAACGCCTGTCGAATAAGGTCTTGCACCGCTGGAAGATTGTCCTGTTCGGGGACTTCAATGGTATCGCTTGGAATCACATCGGCCTGCATGATGGGCGAATCGTTGGGCAAGTTTCGGGTGATGGCATTCTTCATCAGCAGTTGCTGGAGTTGAAGATTGGTCTGCGAGGTAATCAAGTCCTGCTGGTTTTGTGCAACTGTGCTTTGGGCACGTACGATCTCGATTGGCGCAAGCGTGCCGATTTCCACTTGCTTCTTATTGTCGGAAAGCGTCTTTTGCGACAAAGCCAGCGAACGTTCTTTTACTTTCACATCTTCATAGGCATTGACCAAATCCCAATAAAGATTCTGTATCTGGCTGACAGTCACGATCACCTGCAACCGGAAGGCCTCTTCCGTAATTTTCTTGTTGTTCCTGGCCTGAACGATAAAACGGCCGTTAATGCCAGGACCGAATCCCTGAAGCAGATGTTGGCGCACGGTCAGGCGAAAACTAGAACTCAATTGAGGACGCAGCGAAAGAAAGTTATTGGCGTTACGCTGGTTGTTGAAACTCAATTGCGCTGAGGTTCCGGTTATGAATCCTTGTGAGTAGGTGAAATCTGCGAGAAATGTATTCGAAAGTGTATTGGCCGCTCCACCGGTTATGAAGGTGTTGGCCGAAGGTGAGTTTGCCCGCTCCAGTTGCAAGGTACTGGTCAAAAAAGGATCAAAACTATCCGGCTGAGGACCGGCGCCGCTGGTATTGAGCACCAGTCCTGAAGCGCCCGCGCCCGCTCCACCTGCGCCGGCGCTGGTTCCTCCCGCACCCGAACCTTGAGAACCGGTAGCTCCTACGCCTGCTCCGCCGGGAGTTCCGGAGACCAGTCCGGTATTCACGCCTCGCGGAGAGCCTCCGGCGCGAGTCACAAGCAGATCGGTGTCGGCAATCGGCAGGTTGTAGCGCTGAATGGCGAGATCCAAATTGTCGGAAAGCGCCAGTCCAATCGCATCGTTGAGCGAGAGCAAGATCTTGCCATCACGCAGAAGCTCCTCGATTCGCGGCGCATTGGTGAACGATGGCAATGGAACCAGCCGTGGCGTGTAGACCTTGAAAGGATTCGGGAAAAATGGCTGGGCTTTGCCGTAGTCGACGTTCGTGGGTGAAGGCAACGGCTTGATTTCCGGTACGGACGAGCTCGGCGCCCCCGTTTGTACAGAAGCATTTTGCGTCGCCTGCTGCTGGGGTTTGGCATCGCCTCCCTGCTGTGCAACCATCGGCATCACCAGCAGCATGCACATACTAAGAGCAAGACATTTTTTCGGTTCCCGAAATATACCAATCACTGACATTCGTTGTTCTCCAATTTTGATGGACTGCTATACAGACTGCGATTGCAGTTTTCCGTCACCTTGTTCTGTCATTGTTCTGCCGTTTTAATTGTTCCGACAGTTTATTGTTCTGACAATTAACGATACGCGAGAATCGACTGGGCGGTTCCGAAACAGACAACAGATGGCATGGTGTACGAACACGTTAGTATATCGACTCACGCAGTCATTCGTCGTGTTAAAAAGTGTTAGGTGAATGCAGCGTAATCTTAAGATCACGATTGCTTACGACGGTTACGATTTTGCCGGATGGCAGATTCAACCGGACCGCCCGACCATTCAGGGCACTCTAGTGTCCGTTATCGAACACAT
The DNA here is from genome assembly GCA_035939495.1 of Candidatus Angelobacter sp. GTDB lineage: Bacteria > Acidobacteriota > Terriglobia > Terriglobales > Acidobacteriaceae > Angelobacter. The sequence goes on from DASZFU010000075.1 coordinate 11,606, forward strand.
CACGGGCGAAAAAGCTCTGCCCCAGGGTTCCGGCAGGACCGATGCCGGCGTACACGCCCGCGCACAAGTGGCCAGTGTAAGCCTGCAATCTCCTATCCCCGTTGCGAATCTACGCAAGGCCCTCAACGACGTTCTACCGCCAACCATTCGAGTTTTGTCTGTCGAGGAAGTCTCGCCCGAGTTTCACGCCCGCAAGTCGGCGCTGGCCAAAACCTACGAATACAGAATCTATCGTGGCGAAATATGTCCGCCATTTCTCGCCCGCTATGTGTATCACCATCCCTATCCGTTGAATGAGTCTCTAATGATCGAGGCTGCGGTGGTGATGTCAGGCGAACATGACTTCACCTCATTTGCGGCCGTTGATCCGGAACGCAAAAAAGATGTAGCGCCCCCAAACAATGTGCGGACCATCTATTCCTCCGCCTGGCATCGCACCGGTAAAGAATTGATCTACACCGTGCGCGGCAACGGGTTTTTACATCACATGGTCCGCAACCTTGTAGGAACATTTCTTATGGTTGGCAAGGGAAACCTCAGCCTAGACGATTTGCGGCGCATCCTCGAAGCCCGCGACCGCTCAGCCGCTTCAGCTACTGCTCCTGCCAGCGGACTTTTTCTTTTGGGCGTAGAATATTGACCGGAAATCCCGCCATGACCAGCGCTCCTACAACTGCCTTTCCCGGCGTCATCCCGGTGCTTAATCCTGCGAACCAGCAGAGCATTGGCGAGGTCCCTCAATATGAGAAGCCCGCGGTCTCAGGCTGCGTCGACCGCGCGCTGGCTGCGCAAAAGAAGTGGGCGGCAACCCCCATCTCGCGCAGGATTTCTATCCTGAAAGATTTCCGGCGCATTTTGTGCGAACAAAAAGACGTGGTTGCCGACTGCATTACCCGCGAGGCGGGCAAACCGAAACCCGAGGCTCTGGCAACCGAGGTAATGGTCATCCTCGATACGGTCGGATTTCTGGTCGACTACGTTCCCATGTTTCTGCAGCCTGAACCGGTACCTCACTCGAATCCCATCATGAAGCTGAAGCGTGGCTGGCTTCTGCGCGAGCCTTATGGCGTGATCGGCATCATCAGTCCCTGGAACTACCCCTTTAGCGTGCCCGCCGTTGAGACGCTTTCGGCCCTGATTACCGGCAATGCAGTCGTCCTGAAACCTTCGGAATTTACACCCTTTTCTTCGCTCAAGTTACAGGAGTTGCTGTTTGCCGCAGGGCTGGATCATGACCTGTTGCAGGTAATCACCGGCGATGGCGCGGCTGGAGCTGCGCTCCTTTCGTCGAACATCCATAAGGTGGTGTTTACCGGCAGCGTGGCGACGGGTAAAAAAGTGGCCCAGGCGGCGGCAACGCGCCTTTTGCCGGTAGTACTCGAACTAGGTGGCAAAGACCCGATGATCGTGCTTGAGGATGCGGACATCCAGGTAGCCTCCAGTGCCGCGGTTTGGGGCGCTTTCATGAATGCAGGACAAACTTGTCTCTCGATTGAACGCTGCTACGTGCATGAGCGTATTTATGAGCCGTTTTTGCAAGCATGTGTCGAAAAGACAGCCAAGTTGCGCGTCGGCAATGGCGCCGATCCCGCAACCGATATCGGTCCGCTCATCCATCAGCCTCAATTGAAGATTGTTCGCGAACATGTGGAAGATGCCATCGCCGCCGGAGCGAGGCTATTGGCGGGAGGCAAAACACGGCCCGAGCTTGGCTCCAACTTCTATGCTCCTACAATTCTTGCCGACGTGACTCATTCCATGCGCATCATGCGCGAAGAAACATTCGGTCCGGTCTTGCCTGTGCGTAGCTTTAAAAATGATGATGAGGCAGTGGCCCTGGCCAACGACTCTGAGTTCGGCCTGGCAGCCAGTGTCTGGACCACGAACCGCAAGCGCGGCGAACAATTGGCAGCTCGCGTGGCCGCCGGTACTGTAATGGTTAACGACGTGATCGCATGTTTCGGCATCAGCGAAGCCCCGCACGGAGGCGTAAAAGCCAGCGGTATTGGACGTACTCATGGCAGGCTCGGACTTGAAGAAATGGTCTGGCCAAAATACGTAGATTCCGACCGCCTTCCGCGCATGAAGAAACTCTGGTGGTACGGATATGGACCTCAATTCCTGCAGCAGATGCAGGGCTTCATGGATTTCCTCTTCTCGGGCAAGGTTTCTGCACGCCTGCGGGGCGGGGTGCAGTCAACCAGCGCATATCTTCGCCGTAAACTCCTATAGAACTGTTCTGAGTTTTTGGGATGAAAACTGGAAATGGCTTATGTTTCATTCGGCAAGATTCGTAAAAGTCCTTCTATTCATGGCCTCAAGACCAGGAATTGTTTACACGGCCAAGATCCGAAAGGCGTTAAAATCTAGTCTGGAGCAAGGATTGTGGAGCTGAAACATTCCCATCTCGTCTATGACTGGAACGCTGGTCCTACCCCCAACTTCAGGCCGGCTGGACAGGTCTTGCTCAACGATGAGTCGTTACGCGACGGACTGCAATCGCCTTCGGTAAAAGATCCTTGCATTGATGACAAGCTTAAGATTCTCCACCTGATGGAAGACCTGGGCATCAATATGCTGGATCTCGGCTTGCCGGGAGCGGGTCCCCGCGCAGTTGCCGATGTTGAAAGACTGGCCCGCGAGATTGCCGATGCCAGGATGAAGATCAAGCCCAACTGTGCGGCTCGGACCCACGAGAATGATATCCGTCCAATCGCGGAAATCTCCCAACGTACCGGTGTACCGATTGAAGCGGCTACTTTTCTTGGTTCAAGCCCCATCCGCCGATATGCCGAGAACTGGACTGACGACTTTCTTCTTCGCACCACCGAAAAAGCGGTGAGCTTCGCCCGCTCGCTCGGTCTGGAGGTGATGTACGTAACTGAAGACACGTCACGCTGCGATCCTGACACGGTAAAACGTCTCTATTCCACAGCCATTAACCATGGAGCGTCCGCGATTGTGGTTTGCGATACGGTTGGCCATGCTACTCCCGATGGCGTGAGTTCCCTTATTCGTTTCATACTGGACGAAGTAGTTAAGCCTTCAGGAGAGAAGGTTCGGGTTGATTGGCATGGTCACTCAGACCGGGGCTTGGCAGTTGCCAATTCCCTAGCTGCTTTGGCCGCGGGGGCCGATTGTGTCCACGCCACAGCTCTGGGTATCGGCGAGCGCGTCGGCAATACTCAGATAGACCAGATGCTGGTGAATCTCAAGCTAATGGGCGTTGCTCCTTGGGCGGAGCAGGATCTTACCGGGCTGAAGGAATACTGTTTGACAGTCTCGGAAGCCACTGGGGTTCCCATACCCAGGAATTACCCTGTAATGGGCGAAGATGCCTTCCGCACAGCCACCGGGGTGCATGCAGCCGCAGTCATTAAAGCCTTCAGAATGGGCGATGTTGAGCTTGCCAACACTGTCTATTCCGGAGTGCCCTCACACTACTTCGGGCTGGAGCAGATCATTGAGATTGGCCCCATGAGCGGCAAATCCAACGTGATCTTCTGGCTTGAGCGCCGGAACATTCCACCCAGCGAAGACCTGGTCGAGCGCATCTTCCAGTTGGCCAAAACCTCGGACCACTGCCTGACGGAAGATGAAATCCAAAGCTGTTGCCAAAACGTATCTACTGGTAGTATGTAGGACTCGTGATCGCAACTATTAGCTCGAACAAGGGTTCTATCAGATAACTCTGAAAATTCACATCCTTTAAAGGAGTTTGCATGAAGAAGGTATTCACACTAGTGTGCACAATGTTGCTCGGCGCCAGCTTGACGTTTGCTCAAGCCACCGGCGGTTCGACAGGTGCGCAAGGCAGCACGGGTCAATCCGGTGACACTGCTAAAACCACTAAAGGTAAGAAACACAGAAGCCACAAAGGCGGCAAGAAGCACAAGAAGGGCGAAGGCGCCAACACCGGCACAACCACCCCGAAATAACTTCGAAGTTGTTCCCGCTATAAAGCGGCCCTTCCCAGGGCCGCTTTATTTTTGCCACAGAAAACGAAACGTGGAGCGCAGCCCATGCCCTGAGGTGTCAGCCGAAGGGGCCCCTCTTGCGGCGGTACAAGCCGTTCCGCGAACCTAGAAACCAATACCCGCAATAGAAATGCTGCTATCTGTCCATGACATAATAGCGGCGGGTCCGATTCTGCTTTTCAAATTACAATTTTTAAATTTCAAATCCGCCCTCATGCCCAACCGAGTCTCAGCTTCTGACGTCATGCCTCCGCAACAGGAGATTGCGCGCATTGCCGAGCTGCGGGCCGTCCATGCCGCGCTCCTGTTTCTCCACAACCAGGAGATGGAATTCCGCCGCTGGCAGATGGAACTCGCTAAGGTGCCTGCTCCTCCGTTTGGCGAAGCCGCCCGCAGTGAATGGCTGCGGCAACGCTTTCTCAAACTGGGACTATGCCACGTTCGTACCGATGAATTGGGCAATGTGTTCGGATTGTTACGTGAGTCGCCGCAAAGTCCGCTGATCGCCGTTAGCGCGCATCTTGATACCGTCTTTCCTCCCGAAACCCGGTTGGAATCCCGGGAAGAAGGAAATATGCTCCATGGTCCGGGTATCAGTGATAATGCAGCCGGCATTGTGGCCATGCTGGCTGTGGCTTCTGCCTTGAAGCAAAGCGGGATCGCCCCCCTTGTCAACGTGGTTTTCATTGGAAACGTTGGCGAGGAAGGTGAAGGAAATTTGCGCGGCATGCGCCATATCTTCTCGGACGCATATTGGAGCGATGCCATCCGCTTTTTGCTGGTCATCGATGGTGCCGGCGAGGACACTTACGTTACCCAAGCGCTGGGCAGCCGGCGGTTTGAAGTCAGTTTTCGCGGCCCTGGAGGCCACTCGTGGAGCGATTTCGGCATTCCCAACCCGATTGTGCTGCTCTCCCGTGCTCTGGCCACTTTTAGCCAGGTGTCTGTACCCGAAGCGCCCCGCACCACGTTTAATATCGGGGTGATTCAAGGAGGAACTTCGGTCAATTCCATTCCCGACTCCGCTCGGGCGCGAGTTGATTTACGCTCCGCTTCCAGTACCGAATTGCAGAGGCTTGAGGACTGCCTGCGCGAAGCTATGACCTCAGTCGCAAGCCAAGTTTCGCCGCGCTATCAACAGGGCGGCTACAAGGTCAGCTTTGCGATGGAAAGCATCGGCGACCGTCCGGCGGGAGAACTCTCGGCAGATGCCCGCATCCTCCGGGTCATCCGTGCAGTGGACGCTCATCTCAGAATCCCATCCATACCTCGCCTGGCATCGACCGACGCCAATATCCCGCTCTCACTAGGGCGTGAAGCCATTACCATTGGCTCCGGCGGCGATGGCGGCGGCGCTCACACCATGCGCGAGTGGTTTGACTGTACGAACCGCGACCTTGGACTCAAACGAATCCTTCTGGCTCTTTTGGCCCTTACCGGAGTGCACGAATGAGAATTCTGCTTGTCGTATTCGTAGTATTCGCCCTGGCCTGCACTTTTTCTGCTCAACAAAAAACCTCGGCAGATGTCATCTTTATCAACGGCGACATCTACCCGGGCGCTGCTTCAACCGTTGGGGCTTCCGCGCAACCTCGGATACAGGGCATCGCCGTCTCTTCGGGAAAGATCGTTGCCGTGGGCTCAAACCAAGAAGTGCAAAAACTCAAGAACGGAAAGACCCAGGTGATTGATCTTGGCGGCCACTTTACGATGCCGGGATTTAACGACGCACATACACATCTCGCTTCGGGCGGCTTTGAGAAGCTCGACATCAACCTGGTTGGAAGCAAATCCCTTGAGGATATGAAACAGCGCATCGCGGCCCGCGCCAAAACTGCGAATGCCGGGGAATGGCTTGTGGGGCGAGGTTGGGACCACACCAAGTGGACCGATCAAAAACTGCCCAGCCGCCAGGACATCGATGCGGAGACCGGCGATCACCCTGCAATCTTCGTGCGAGTCGATGGACACATCGCCGTGGCCAATACGGCGGCGCTCAAAACGATGAATATCAACGCCCAAACTCCTGATCCGCAGGGCGGCAAGATCGACCACGACCAGCAAGGTGAACCAACGGGCATCCTTCGCGAGACCGCCAAGGACAGCGTCTTAGGACGAATCCCAAAACCAACAGCAGCTCAACGCCGCAAAGCGGTTGAGCTGGCACTGCTCGATGCCGCGCACTGGGGTATTACCTCGGCCCAGGACAACTCTGACTGGGCGGACTTTCTGACTTATGAGCAGCTTGAGAAAGAAGGCAAGCTGACACTTCGGATCGCCGAATGGCTGCCTTTTGACGCATCGCTGGAGGAGTTGAATCACCGCCGTGCTCATCATCCCGCCAGTGATCCAATGCTGCATACCACCATGCTGAAAGGATTCATGGATGGCTCCCTGGGCTCCCGCACCGCCGCAATGCTAGCTCCGTATACAGACGATTCCACGAACTCTGGAATTCCCCGCTATCCGCAGGATGCGCTCGACAAGAAAGCCATCGAGCGCTCCAAGGCCGGCTTCCAACTCGGCTTTCATGCCATTGGTGATCGTGGATCAAGGATGGCCCTGGAGGCATTTTCCCAAGGCGAACAACGCAGCAGCAAGCGGGATTTCCGCTTCCGCATCGAACACGTCCAGGTGCTCGCACCGGAAGATTTCGAGAGATTCAAGGAGCTGGGAGTAATTGCCTCCATGCAGCCCAACCATCTGCTGACCGACATGAACTGGGCGGAAGCTCACATTGGCGCTGAGCGTGCCAGGCATTCCTATGCATGGAAGGAGTTTCTCGACGACGGCATTCCCCTGGCTTTTGGGACAGACTATCCAGTGGAACCCATCACTCCCTTCCGTGGCCTGTATGCGGCTGTGACACGCAAAAACGAGGCCGGAACCAAAGAATATTTCTCGGAGCAAAAGATCACCATCGACCAGGCAATCGCGGCTTACACCACTGGCTCTGCCTATGCCGAGTTTGCCGAGGAGGAAAAGGGAACCCTGGCACCAGGGATGCTGGCCGATTTCGTGGTTCTGGATCGTGATATCACGAAAGTGGAATCGCCGGAAATCTTAAAAACACATGTCCTGCGAACAGTGGTCGGTGGCAAAACCGTTTACCAGGCGGAGTAAGATTCGCGCTAAATCGACGGAGACGGCTCTTCCATAGGACTATCTGTATCTCTGCGCTTACGCTCTTGGTGCATCGTCCATCTGAGCCAGACCAGATACAGGACAATGGCAAGATTGGCGGCAAAAATAATCCATTTGACCCCGGTCGCGCGCCGAGCCAGTTCCAATACTTCCCAGGGCAGATACAGGCTACCGGAAAGCAAAGCAAACCATTCGGCCCACTCTTTTTCCAACCATAACCCGGTTGCCTCAACAAATCGAACGATGACGTAAATCAACACACCTAAAAAAAATAGCCACAACTTATGGTCAGTCATGTTCCCGGCAAACCGTAGCAACCCCCTGGCTACTTCCCGGCCAGGATTGATATGCAGGAATCGCAGCAGGCGCAGGGCCTCATGGGTGTAATCTTTGTGCCTCAGGGTGAGCAGCAGGAATCCTGCTACAAGCGCGAGCAAGCCCTTACCCGCCTCGAAAATCGCAATACCCCGCAGTCCCAGGTGCTTGACCAGAATGCTCTTTCGTTCATCCATGAAGGTTTAGGAAATACTTATAAATCAGATTTAGTTTCTATTGTAAAGAAATCGTAGAGGGGGCGATTTTGTGAATAGATGATTAACAATGCTAAGAGTGGCCACATCTTTCGCGGTACCCGATCGTCTGTGCCCACCCATCCCAAGGCTACCCAACCTTTCGCGTTCGTTGCAAAGGTTGGGTTCCAGGAGCTCTGCCAAGGATTCCTTCAAAAAGACCATTTCGTTGATTTTCAATTAATTACCAAATTACCCACTTACCCCAATTACCAAATGACTAGTCCCGCCCTGACGCGGCTAACCTGCCCGGCATCTAACCAGGAAACATGACTCTCCACGGTCTCAAAGACGCGCTCTGGATGACGGTCGAAGATATTGGCAAGAACCATACTCTGCAAATGGCAGCCGCTCTGGCCTACTACTTTGTTCTCTCGCTGTTTCCAGCTCTCATTTTTCTTTCGGCTGTGGTGGCCTACCTGCCGGTCTCCAATTTATTCGATCAAGCTATCTCACTCATGTCCACCTTTGTTCCCCCGGACGGCATGGGGCTGGTGCGTAAAGTGTTGTCCGACGTGATCACTCCGAACCGCTCTGCCTTTCTCTCTTTTGGTTTGTTGGGAACAATGTGGGCAGCCTCAGGCGGCTTCTCTGCTGCCATTGAAGCCCTGAATATTGCCTACCAGGTGGAGGATACGCGTCCGTTCTGGCGGACCCGTCCCTTGGCCATCGGTCTTGCGGTGCTTGTAGGCACACTATTGTTGACTGCTTTAGGCGTGATGATTGTGGGCCCGGAATTCGGAGGATGGCTTTCAGGACGAATGCATCTCTCCTGGCTCTTCGCCGTATTGTGGCCCTACATCCACTGGACCGTGGCTGTTCTCTTTGCCGTGCTCGCGGTTGAGTTTCTTTACTATCTCGCGCCCAACGTGAAACAGCGTTTCTGGAGCACCTTACCGGGAGCTGTCCTGGCAGTCGGAGCCTGGATTGGCCTCTCTTATGCGCTTGGGCTTTATTTCCGTCATTTTGGCAATTTCAACAAGACCTATGGCACATTAGGCGCAGCCGTGGCCTTGATGATGTGGCTCTACTGGACAGGTTTCGCCATCCTCGTAGGCGCCGAGTTGAACACTGAGTTGGCCAAGCAATCCAAGAAGGGCAAGATTCCGGAAAAGTCCGCTCCCGACGCTCCCATCAAGCTCGACCTCGCCGCCTAAAGGTCAGCCCCACGCTCTGCCCGTCCGCAGACCTTGAACCCTCTAAGAGCGCTGTGTTTTACAGATTTCCCGCAAGCAGCGCAAACGGGTAAAATGAAAACAGTCATGGCGCCTGACAAACAGCACGCACCAACTCATCGACCAGCTCGACCCTGGCCAGCTTGCCGCCATCGTCCACTTGCTCCAAGTGATGACCGACCCAGTGGCCCGTAGTCTGGCCAACGCGCCTTTGGATGACGAACCGGTAAGCGAGGAAGAGGCCCGCCAGATTGCAGCCGCTCGAGCTTCACTCGACCGTGGCGAAGGCATTCCACACGAGCAAGTGCTGGCCGAGTTCGGACCTTCCCTCGAAGACTTCGAGCGTATGGGCCGTACTCCACTCGATCCCTACGAGACGAACCGATAAACGATGGGCAAAACAATTATCTGGGACGACGCGGCCAGAGCCCAGCTTCGCGCCATCGATCAGGACACCGCCCTGCGAATCCTCCGTGCACTGGCCCGCTATCTGGACACCGGGGAAGGCGATGTCAAGCGTCTCCAGGATATCGAACCGCCAGAGTTCCGGCTACGGGTCGGCGACTATCGTGTCCGCTTCCATGACCACGACACACTGTGCGCATCACCGCTGTAAAACACCGCAGCGAAGCCTACCGCTAGCCGCCTCCTGTGATTTTCATTCCATTTTTTTGTAAAATCTTGACCAAAAAACACCTTAGATCAACCAGCAGGTATCTCTTAACCTGGGCCTAAGGGATACGTCGGAATGGGCTTCTTCCTGCGGTTGGGTAAATTTACGCGCACGGTAAAAAGCCTATGAAACTTCATTCGACCTTGCTGGCCGTCATTTGTCTGCTCATTTGTCTCACCATCCAGGCGCAGGTGCCGCGTTCCCGGCATGTCGTAGTCATTACGCTTGAAAATCACAGCTACGAGCAGGTCATTGGAAACATTTCCATGCCGTATTTCAATCAGCTTGTATCTCAGTACGGCCTGGCCGACAACTATTTTGCCACTCAGCATAACTCCCTCGCTGCGCTCATGTGGCTGACGACCGGCTCACAAGTCACCACCAATAACAGCACGCTTGAGACCTTCAATGTTGACCATATCGCCGCGCGTGTCTGGCAAAGCGGACAGACCTGGAAAGCCTACCTCGAAAGTCTGCCTGCGATTGGATTCACCGGCTATGCTACGTCTGGTCCGTACCTGAAGCGCCACAATCCGTTCGCGTATTTCAGTGATGTGGTGAACACCAATCAACGTTTCAACCTTGTCCCTCTCGATCCCTATTTACTGCAGGACATCACTAACCGAACTCTGCCGAATTTCTCCTACGTTGTGCCGGACGCCGGCGACGACGCACATGACGGAACTCTGGCGCAAGCCGATCAATGGCTTCAGGCTCATGTCCCACAGCTGCTCGCGAACGCTGATTTCCAGACGGATGGCATCCTCTTTATCGCGTGGGACGAGGGCAACCTGAGTCCGCTCGACTCGCGTTGGACCGGTGGCCGCGTAGCTACATTGGTGATAGGTCCTGGCGTGAAGCCCGGTAATCATTCACTCACGTTCTATACCCACCAGGATCTGCTGCGCACGCTCTGTGATGGGCTCGTGTTGGCAGGATGTCCCGGGAATGGCGCCATGGGAGTTCCGATGGCTGATTTGTTTCCCTCCGCTTCGATCTCTCCACATATTCAGCTTCTCGCTCCCACAGCGAACCTGCAGACGATAAGAAATCCGTTGCGATTCGCTGCCAACATCGTCAGCGACAAGCCTGCCTCCGCCATGATTGTCTACGCTGACGATCGCGCGATCTTTCGCACCCAGGGTGGACACACCGATTTCAAAATGGATCTCTCGCCCGGGTCTCACCACTTGGTCGTGAACGGCTGGGACTCCGCAGGAAGGTTGATGCAGGCCGGCGCCTCGGTCAACATGATTGACCACGGCGTGAGCGCAAATGCCTGTGCTGTAAGTCAGGCCAGTCCGTCGGTCACAATCTGTTCCGCGCAAAACGGCCAATCGATAACCAATCCTGTCCGTGTCGTCGCCGAAACCGTAGACCAACAGGCTGAAGTCTTGACCGCTGCCATCAATGTCGATAACCAGGAGCTTTATCTTGCTTATGGCAACCGCGTGGATACTGACCTGAATCTTGCGCCTGGCGCGCATCACATCATAGTTCGGGCCCGCGATATTCTCGGAACCAATTTTGAATCGGCGGCGGACGTGAATGTTCTACCGGCTACAACGCCACCGGCGCCCGTCTCCCCATCGATCGCTCTCGACAGCGTCCTCGATGGATCATCTTCCAGCAGTCCTCTCCACCTGGTAGCGGCCCTCAATAGCACCTTGCCGGCAAGCGCAATGATTGTGTATTCGGACGATCGCGAGGTGTTGCGCACCTTCAGCGGAAGACTGGATACCTATCTCGACTTGCGCGCCGGCCGCCATCACATCGTAATCAATGCCTGGGACAGCGCGGGCAATCTCACTTCGAAAGACGGCATGGTTACGATTGCTGATCGTATTGAAAGCTGCAACGAATACAAGCCGCGTGTTTCGGTGACGATCTGCTCGCCGGACAGCAGCAATCCGGCTCCTGGAGTACCCTTTCACTTCGTCGCCGCTGCCAGAAGCGACGGCCAGACCATCACCGCCATGATCGTCTATGCCGACGGCAAAGAGATTCAACGGACCCACGCAAACTATATCGATTTCCAAGCCAACCTTGCGCCCGGTACCCACCAGATGGTGGTCAATGCCTGGGACAATACCGGGACTCTAACGCAGGCTTCAAGGGTTGTAACAATGCAATAAGGCTACTGGCTGCTGGCTTCTAGCTTCTGGCCAAGAGATGGTAACACGACTCTCGAATCGTGGACTCCTGGCTATTGGACGCTATCGTTTTAGCGACCGCATCCTTTTGGCCAACCTGCCAAAGGACAAACTCAGTGCTACTCAATTGAGCATTTCCCTTCAAAATGTGGAATGAATTTAGAGCGTCGGCCACGATTGGCAATCTCGCAGGCTGATCATGCCCGAGAGAGGTGCCCCATTTCGGTAGCGGGGGACGCCATCCGAAGTTGCGCAGAAACTCTTGGTTCCCATTTCTGAGTTGACGGGAGTAGCGACGACTACAAAATCAACAGCTACTCCGCCCGAGCCCTGAACTGCAGTCAGGTTGTACTTGTATTCCTTGTAGTCCCCCCTGAGACACCATTCTTTGGCAGAGCACCCTATGGTAGGGAAACTGGGAGGATCCAGGAGACAAGCGTGATTCTGGTCAGGCCCCGATGCTGGGCACGCAGATAAGCCGCCAGTACCCAAAGTCGACAAATCCCGGGCATAACCTGCCGTCGGATATGAGTTTGAATAGGTAATATCACCTGTGATAATCGTACGAACTGTAGCCGCCGCACGGGCTTCCGCCACCTCACTACTCGCGGTTAGCGGCTTTTCGCCTTTCACCCAGAGCTGGCCTCCGTCATCGACGAGCGTGCCTCCCTGAAGCTTGACTTGAATCGCTCTTCCGCTACCATCCAAAGTTAGAGTGACGACCTCGCCATCAACTCTGTAGTGTCCCGAGACACCGACACCACGCTCACGCAGAAAGAATGTTCCATCGCCTCTCAGCTCCAAGTATTCCTTTCGGTCTCGTTGCTGAACATATGTGCCTGCAATATTTTTTGAGCAAGCAACCATTGCGACAATCAGTATGCACGCCAGGATGACTGAACCCTCCCGTTTGAGAATCCTCATGCGTTGCTCCTCTCGGAACATCATAGGCAAATTTGTATAGCACATAATATAACAATCAAGGACATCTCTGAGATTTCCGTTTATAGGCTATTGGAGTGTTTAGGCTCTGATAACCACTAGCGGGTTGTCGAAGCCAACTACGCTACCTTCGCATCGCATATACTGGGGCTATGGCAAACATTGCGAACATCCTGCAGGGTGCTTTGCTGGATGCCGACGAGAAAACAAAACCAGTATCTAACCATTGCTATTGCCCGCAGGCGGCGTTTTTCGGAATGTAATTCTGACTTACGCAAAACTCATTGACACTCGCGCCAAAATGCCGGAAGCTCCAACCATGTCGACGCTTTCCTCAAATGTTTTTACTGCGCTCGTCCTGCTTGCTCTTGTTTTTCCAGCTCGTTCTAGCAGCCAAACGCCGGCCCGGTTGAAGCTGGTCCCTCATAGCATTACATTGGCCAATGGCAAGACATTTTCACTCAATATCCCGGAAGGCTACGACATTTCAATCGCTGCTGAAGGACTCAAGCGTGTGCGCTTCATTGCCAAAGCGCCGGATGGCCGGCTGTTCGTAACCGACATGTACAACCGGGCCGACAATTCCCGAGGCACGGTCTACATCCTGGATGATCTTGATACGAAAACCGGGAAATTCACGCGCGTGATTCCATATCTGCAGCATCTGAGGAATCCCAACAACGTTGCGTTCTACACCGATTCTGCGGGCCAAAATTGGCTCTACCTTGCGCTTACTGACAAGCTGGAGCGCTTTCGATTCCGTTCTCGAGACGAAGCTCCTTCATCCGCGCCTGAAGTGCTTGCCACATATCCCGACTATGGCCTGAACTACAAGTACGGCGGCTGGCATCTGACTCGCACCGTAGCTTTCGGAGCTGAAGAGAACCAGGGTAAGCTCTACATTTCAGTGGGCAGCAGTTGCAATGCCTGCGAGGAAAAAGAAGAAATTCGCGCCACTCTCTCGCAGATGGACCCGGATGGCAAGCACCAGCGCATCGTCGCCAAAGGAATGCGCAATGCTGTGGGGCTCAAGATGGTTGGCAATGCGCTCTACCTTACCAATATGGGCACCGACCATCTGGGTGACGATGCGCCCGACGACACCATGTTTTCTCTCAGCAGTTCCGGCCTTCTCGCAAACCCGGCCCGCAACTATGGCTGGCCTTACTGCTATTTTAAGGACGGCAAAATCTTCCTCGACCCTCAATTTGCCTCTTCGCCCAACAAGATCGATTGTGCGCAAGTGCCTGCTGCCTTTGCCACTTTTGCCGCTCATGGCTCACCGCTGGGTCTCGAATATTTCGATGCGCATGGAGTGTATGCCCCTTTGCAGAACCATTTCCTGGTGGCTTTGCATGGATCGTCACACAAACGCCTGAAGCGCGGTTACAAAGTTGTGATGGTGTCAACCAATTCCAAACCGCAAGACTTCATTACCGGGTTTCTTCAGAATGGCATTATCTATGGCCGCCCTTGCGACATATTCCGGTTTGGGAAATCAGATTCCTTCCTGCTCACCGACGATTTCAGCGGTGTGATTTACTACCTCCACCGAAAATAGCGATCAAGAGATCGGTTATTGACTGCGGCAGCTCGCTATGTCCTATAATCCGGCATGAACACAGCAACCGGAAAGCTATCTTGGGGAACAAGCTTGCTTGCGCTCGCTTATTTTGTGGACCATCTACGTTCCCATCGCCTCCCTGGTCCTGCGCAATCATCCCGATGTCCCGCACAAACTCGCTCCCGACGTTTCGCTGGTCAGCATAGCCATGATTGTCGTGGAGATCATGATTGTGCTCTCGCCGCTTCGTTCTGGGCAGAAGTGGGCGTTGTGGGCAGCCGCCATTCCCTTCGTGGTCGTCGGTATACCTCGATTGATAAGCGACCCAGCCTGCCAACTTTCTGACCTTCATCACCACGGCTGTCACCAATTCATGGGCGCCATGTTCCTGGGAGCAATTGGGTGGATACTGAGCCTGTTGGGCATTTTCGGGAAGCCGGCAAAGCATGAACGCTTCATGTAAGCTCTTGGATATGTCAACCGCACAAAACACCGCTTCAACTACCGCGCGCGGCCTTCTTCGCCATACCATTGCTACCGTGGCCTACCGTGCGTCCAAGACCCTTCGCGACGCGCCCGAGAGCTTTGCCGAATACAAGCCTTCACCGGATGGCCGCACACCGATCCAGATCCTTGCTCACATGGGCGATTTGTACGATTGGGTCTTGTCGCAGTGCAAGGGCAAACGGGAATGGCATGACTCTGATCCGCTTCCCTGGCCGAAAGAGACGCAGAGGTTTTTCAAAACCTTGCAAGCCGTTGAGGATTACCTTGCTTCAGATCAACCGTTGGGCTGTCCCCCGGAAAAGCTCTTCCAGGGCGGAATCTCCGATTCGCTCACGCATATCGGCCAGATCAATATGCTGCGGCGAACCAACGGCTGTCCCGTTAAAGGTGAAAACTATTTCAAAGCTGACATCGTTGCCGGACGCGTCGGCCAACAACAATCGTCGCCCCGAAAAGAATTCTGAATTCAAGGGTTCTTGGTCACTTCTCCGATGTTGGCAATCGTATCTCCCTTTTTCATCGACGGAACCGAGCAAACGTAAAGAACTACACCGGCTGCGGGAGCACGAGCCTCAAGAACAGTATTGCCGAAGTAATCCGTGACATATCCGACCTTCATGCCCTGCTCCACGTAAGTCCCACGCTGTACCAAAGGATAGAAGAACCCATTCTGGTCGCTGGAGATCGTATCGACCTTGCCGATCCACACCGGATGCTCCACCATGGCCGCCGTACCCGGCAACATCTTGAGATAACGCATCACGTTGATCGTACCGTTGGCCAGCGCTTCTACGTCGTTCGTCTCCACCGTACCAGCATGGCCGGCCTCGACTGCGATCGCCGGTTTCCCGCGAGTGCTCGCCGTATTTTCGAGATAACGGGAGGCATTGGGATCCTTCGGACGGTCAGAAACCACGATGATGTGATCAAGCCCAAAGGCCAGCACCATGTCGCGGGTAATCGCATCTTGCTTCTCATTGCCGATCTTCGACCAGTAGCTATAAGGCCGCAGGTCTTCATCAAGATCGCCGCCGTGATAATCGATGAGATAGTCGCTCCGCTCCACGACTTGTTTGGTAATGAAATAAGAAACCCGCTCCGTCTGTGTGCCATCGATCTTGCCGGGATAAAAGCGGTTCATGCTTTTGCCGTCTACAGGGTTTACATGGGGCACCTTTTGCAGGAAAGACGGAATATTCACGAGCGGCAAGATGATCACCGTGCCTGAAACTTGCGCCGGATCGATTCTCGGAATGAGCTTCTCGAGTGCAATCACCGATGAATATTCCGTGCCATGTGACCCGGAGACAAGCGCCAGCACCGGCCCCGGCTTCGCTCCCCGAATTACGACCACAGGAACCCCGGTTGCTGCATCCACGCCCGCCGGCACCTCAAGATATCCAGTCGCTTTCTGGCCCGGAGCGGCGTTTGCCGTTCCCACACTAAAACTTCCCTGTTGTTGGGCCAACGCGATGAATGACGACAAAACGATCAGAGTGATTGATAAAAACTGACGGCATTTGCTCATAGCGGGTGGAAGTATACAGCACCCGGCATTCAAACGATGATTGCAGCTTGGCAATCAAAAAATCAGGCCCACCAAGAAAAAATGATGGGCCGAGTGGTTAGCCAAAAGCTAAGAGCTAATGGCTAAAGGCTAAAAGCGCAAAGTTAATGCCTGTCAAACGCAAAATGTGCCCTGCGATTCTCCTGCCAACAATCTTCCGTTTCTGACCTGGTGCAAAATGGCTTCTCTTTACCGTAGCTGATGACCTTGATACGGTCTGAGCTTACGCCTTGCTGGACCAGCGCTGATTTCACCTCTTCAGCGCGGTTCTCGCCCAAGCCCATGTTGTACTCGTCCGAACCCCTCTCATCGCAATGGCCCTGAATCAGTACTGCGATGTTTGGATGTTGCTCCAGAAAGCGCGCGTCGGCCGTCACTGCGGATTGGTCTTCCTGTCGAATGTCATATTTGTCGTAGGAGAAAAATACATCCTTCACGTTTTGGGCAAACAATTGTTCATCGCTTGGTCCGTTGGTGGTTGTGGTTGTAGTGGTGGGCAAATTCACTGTAACCCGGGCATTGGCTTCGGCATCGCCGCCGTCGCCCTTGGCCAGAAGATGATAGGTGGTTGAACTCTGCGGGGTAATGGTGCGTGAGCCGGAGGCCGGTACGTTTCCAATGCCCTCAATGGTGATGGATGAAGCATTTTGAGTGTTCCAGCTTAACTGCACCGGCAGTCCACGATCGACATTTGCCGGATTGGCGGTAAGGCTGGCCACCGGCGCTGGGGCGGGCACTTGCGTCTTCACTGGATTGTTCTTGGCAACCGGCGTCTGGTGCCGGCAGCCGGATACAACCAAAGCCAAAATCATTGCGATAAAGATCGTGCCGAACTTATTCATAAACATCTCCTAAAGAAAATTATTTGAAATCGTTTGAAGCAAATCATTGACCCTCAAAACCGAGCCGGTCATCCCCGAAATCTCCGCACGGAGATCGGTGGGGTCCCTGAGGTTGCTCGCTAATCAAAAACTCGCTGGGTTGTTGAATGAAACGGGATCAGCAGCGCAAGATTGCGCTTTGCTTCAAAAAATGAAAGTCTTGATTGGGGATTTGATCAATCCAGGTGACACCAACAGAGCGCTTGCTGCGAATCAAAGCAGCTAATACCTGAAATGCCGCGGCCACAGTGATGAAGAGCAGGACCAACACCGCCCACTTGGCGCGAAATGTGGTGGTCGGACCATGCGTGGCCTGAAACGGCCCCTGAGCCAGCGGAAAGAAAAACAACGCCAGGACGCACACGACGAAAACGATACCAAGACAGCGTCCTGATAGCGACCCACGCATAGTAAAAGTATGATTGAGAGCTGCTGGATTTTCAAGCAGGCATTTTGCCTAACCCGATATCTATTGCCAAAATTGCCAAAATTTGTAATTGCCATAATTGAAAAACACCGGACCAAGGCAGATGGAAGACATATTTGCGAGAAAAACACGATTTTGAAACACGGGCAACCCAGATGAACACTTATCAAGCCACAACAGCTAGAATCTAAGTCGAGGCTTCGGTCAATTTATGACAGTGAAGCCTGCACTGAGGTGCGCCGAAGTGGCGATCATGGCAATTTTGGCAATCTCCAAGGACGGTTCAATCGCGTGACTCCTCCGATCCGCCTACTGGTAACCGACATCGACGGTACCCTGCTGAACCCAAGCTTTCGTATCTCCGATCTTGATCGCTCCGCATTGCACGCTGTCCACCAGCGTGGAATCACGATCATTCTCGCTACAGGAAGGCGGCACGACTATGCAATGCCGGTTGCCCTCGAGTTGGGCATCCCCGTCTGGATGATCAGCTCCAATGGAGCCATGATCCGTTCCAGCTCGGGAGACACGTTTTATGCAGACCGTCTCCCGGCAGCAACGGCAAGAAAGCTCATCACCTGCATGGATGAGTTCAGGGGACATGCAGTACTCACATTCGATCGTCCCGCGGAGGGCGCCCTGGTTTTGGAACGGGCCGACGAGTTGCACCACAGCATTTCCCGATGGATTCAGAACAATTCTGCCTTTATCCGGTATGTAAAGCCCCTGGAAGATGCCTTGACCGAGGATCCGATACAGGCCATGTATTGCGGCAGCGTTGCCCGCATGGCGATCCTGCAAACCCGCCTGCAGCAAGCCCAATTCCTCGATGAAATCACACTTTTGCGAACCCAATACGATGCTCGGGACCTCTGCATCCTCGACATCCTCAATCGTGACTGCTCCAAAGGACATGCACTGCGACGCTGGGCCGAGCACCATGGCATTCCTCGGGAGCAGATCATGGCCATCGGTGATAATTACAATGACCTGGAAATGCTTGAATTTGCCGGACTTCCCGTGATTATGGGCAACGCATCTGAAGAATTGAAGCAGAACGGCTGGAAGGTGACCGCCAGCAACGCTGAAAATGGGGTAGCTGCCGCCCTTCAAGCAATCTTAGGGGCTGGCTTTCAGGCCGGATTTCAGGTTTAATAAGTGGGTCGATATACAGGAAATGGAATGAGATTTTCGAAGCTGTTGGGAATCGCGTTATTGCTGCTGGTAGCCCAGCTTTCAGCTCTGGCCTCCGAGTTGGCAGTCTTACGTAACGGGTTCTCTATCCGGCATGAGCGTCGCGAGCAAATTGGAAAGTTTACCCGGCTCTATACCGCTGACCAGCAAGGATTTATCGATATCCTGACCGAATCGATTGCTTCCTTCGAGCCGGTTGAAGACATTCCGGTTGCCCCGGCGGCTTCTGCTCCCACGACATCTGCGGCAACCCTACAGCCTGCGGCGGTGCAGCGGGTTCCACTGGCTCCGATAGCCAACCAAGTGGATATAAACCAGCTTATCCGTGATGCCAGTGGACGTTATCGCCTTGATCCCGATTTCGTGGCCAGCGTAATCAAGGCAGAAAGCAATTTTCAGCCTCGTGCCGTATCGCCTAAGGGTGCACAAGGGTTGATGCAGCTTATGCCTGCCACGGCCGCGTTGCTGGGCGTTAGCAACCCCTTCGACCCAAAAGCAAACGTCGATGCAGGAACAGCATATCTGAGTCAGTTGCTGGATCAATACAATAACGATCCCATCAAAGCTTTGGCGGCCTACAATGCCGGTCCGCACCGGGTGCAGCAATACCACGGAGTGCCACCCTATCGAGAGACAAAAGCCTACGTAGCCCGCATCGTTAACGATTTCAACGCTAAAAAGAGAGCCCAAGGCAAAGTAGCCTCCGATGGTAAGAAAGATGTGTCCCAGGATAAGAACAGCAAAAAAGATAAGAGCACGAATATAGGCAAGACAGATCAGCAGCCGTCCAGCGCAACCAGTCCGGCAACTTTATCCTCGATAAAATAATCATGACTTGGTTCGAAGATAGGGCAAAAAGAGAAGCATCCGAAGCCTTGCATGCGTAAGAGAAAACTCCTTATCACAACCTTAGTTCTAGTGTTGCTGGGCGGGCTGGTAGTGCGCCAGGTGCGCGACTGGCGCAAATTCGACTGGCAAACTTTTAAGCACAAGACCGAAGACATTCATCTCTCTTATGTGTTGCTCGGCGTAGCTCTTATTTATGGCGACTATTTTCTCCGCGCCTGGCGATGGAAGATTCTGTTACGTCCGGTCTGCAAGACCTCGGCCTCCCGGCTGGTTGCTCCTACCATGATTGGCTTTACCGGCCTCGCGCTGCTTGGCCGGCCGGGAGAGTTCATCCGCCCCTACCTGATCGCCCGAAAAGAAAAACTCAACATGTCGTCGCAAATGGCCGTCTGGACGGTCGAAAGGATCTTCGACACCGGCGCGTTTGGCCTGATTATGGCCTTAAACATTCTGATCTCTGCGCCCACTCTAAAACAGCTCCCTGGCTTTCAGGAACATCCGAAGTTATTTGGCCGCTTCGAAACAGTGGGATTTGTCTTGCTGGCGGGCGTAGCTTTTGCTGCGCTGATAGCATTCCGCGCCCGGAACAACCCTGGACGCGCTGCGCGCTTCGCCGAGCGCGTGTTGGGCATTTTCTCCACCAAGCTGGGAAAATCTGCGTATCAACGTGTCTACGCCTTTGGAGAAGGGCTTAATACCATCCACGATGTGAAGTCTTTTCTCCAGTTGGGTGCTCTATCGCTGGTGATCTGGTTGGTCATCGGCGTTACTTATCTTTCCGTCACCCATGCCTACGATGATTTAGCGTCGGAGATGACGCTATCGAGCGTTCTCCTGCTGACTGCGGCCAGCGTCGCGGGTGGTGTGCTTCAATTGCCGGTGGTGGGCGGCGGATCACAAGCCGCAACCATAGGAGTACTGTTTGGCATCTTCGGACAGAGCCGCGAACTGGCCACAAGTTGCGGCATCATGCTCTGGCTGGTGACCTTCATGTCGGTAATTCCCGCAGGCCTGTTTCTGGCACATCGCGAACATGTTTCTTTGACCAAGCTGGAGGAAGAAAGCATCAAGGAAGAAGAAAAACTGGAATCGGGTGATCAGATCATCGGGTGATCGGGTGATCGAAAAATCCTAGAAACATTTGACAATTGACACTGCAACGATATGGGTCTGGAGAAACACCAAGAACTGAAAGAGCGAACCAAGCGCTTCGCGCTCAGAATCATTCGTATGAGCCAGGCATTGCCACGTAATCGTGAGGCAAACGCGATTAGCAATCAAATCCTGAGATCAGCGACTAGTGTTGCTGCCAACTATCGGGCCGCTGGCCGGGCACGTTCTAGAGCAGAGTTTGTGGCCAAACTCGGAGTTGTCATCGAAGAAGCAGACGAAACAGTCTTCTGGCTAGAGCTTTTAGCGGAAGCTAATATTGTGAAACCAGAGAGGCTGCGCGACCTGCTTGATGAGGGAAACGAGTTGTTGGCAATTTTTGCAGCATCAAGGAGAACAGCAAAATCATGATGCTTAAAAAGCAGACTCTCAGGGAAAGTTACGCCGCGAAAAGATCGCATCCAGATCACCCGATCACCCGATGATCTGATCCCCCGATTCTTGTTACAATCATACTTACCACTACCCTTTGACGAAAGTCCTAGTCTGCACAAATGAAATGTCCATTTTGCGGGTTCGAAAATGACAAAGTCGTGGACTCGCGTGAGAGCAAAGAAGGCGAATCCATTCGCCGCCGCCGCGAGTGTCTGAAGTGCGAGAAGCGTTTTACCACTTACGAGCGCATCGATGAAATCCCTTACATGGTGGTAAAGAAAGATGGACGCCGGGAAAAATTCGAACGTCAAAAAGTCCTGGGTGGCGTGCTGCGCTCCTGTGAAAAACGTCCGATCTCCATGGGCAAGATGGAGCAGATCGTCAATGATGTAGAGCAGTATGTGGTTGACTCACCCGAGCGCGAGCGTACCGCCAGCGAAATTGGCGAGCTGATCATGGACCGGCTGAAGGTGATCGACAAGGTTGCCTACATCCGCTTTGCCTCCGTATACCGCGACTTCAAGGATGTCGATGAATTCCGCTCTGAGCTAGAGCGCCTGCAGATCGGCAAAGACGAAAAACTGAAACCAGGAAAGGTAAAGCTCGGCGCCAAATAACCAAGTTATGACCCATAAAGTAACATTGATTCCCGGAGACGGCATCGGTCCGGAGGTCACCGGTGCGGCCGTCCGAATCATCGAAAGCAGCGGAGTAAAAATCGATTGGGAGGCTTTCAAAGCTGGTTCAGAAGCCTTCGAGAAATATAACGAGTACATCCCCAAAGAGCTGCTCGAATCGATTGAGCGCACCGGCGTAGCCCTGAAAGGTCCCATCACCACGCCTATCGGCGGAGGCTTTGCCAGCATCAATGTTACTTTGCGAAAAAAATTTGAGCTTTACGCCAATTACCGTCCTATTAAGAACCTGCCGTCGTTGCCGACCCGTTATCCTGCCGTCGATCTGGTGATCATCCGCGAAAATACCGAGGGCGAGTATTCAGGTATCGAGCACGAGGTCGTTCCCGGAGTGGTGGAATGCCTGAAGATCATTACCGAGAAAGGCTCCACGCGTATCGGTAAATTTGCTTTTGAGTTTGCCCGCCGGGAAAAGCGTAAGCGCGTCCATGCCATTCACAAAGCGAATGTCATGAAGATGAGCGATGGCCTCTTCCTCCGCTGCTGCCGCAATGTAGCTAAAGACTATCCCGAAATCACCTACGGCGAACACCTGGTCGACAACACCTGCATGCAACTGGTGATGAATCCTTATCAGTATGACGTGATGGTGATGGAAAACCTCTACGGCGACATCCTCTCCGACCTTTGCTCCGCCTTCGTGGGCGGCTTGGGCCTAGTGCCAGGCGCCAACCTGGGCGAACGTTGCGCTATCTTCGAAGCCGTGCACGGCTCCGCCCCCGATATCGCTGGAAAGGGTCTGGCCAATCCCACTGCCGTTCTCCAATCCGGAATTCTCATGCTGCGCCACCTCAACGAGATCGAAGCTGCAGAGAGAATCCAGGTCGCAGTAGAAAAGACCTACAAAGAAAAACAACACATAACCCGCGATGTAGGCGGAAAAGCCAGCACCAACGAATTCGCCGACGCTGTGATCGCAAACATGGAAATCGTCGCCGTATCGACAGCGTAGGAGCAAAGCTTTTTACCGCTGATGAACGCTGATAAAAGCGGATCAAAACCCAGAGTATTCAGCGGCCAGATGAACAACTATGGTTTTGAATCGCTGGTAGAAGGCGTTGGATCGTCTGTCCTGTACCAATTGGATTGCCCTGATTGTTCAAGATATTCCAACCCGTAAATACCGCGATCAGGTTTTCTTTGGGAAACACCAGAAGCCGCTGGCCGCCAAAGCCGAGGGCCGTCCATATTAGTCTTTCACCTTGAGGGAATAGCCACCATTGAAAACCGTATTTCACGCCATTTCCTGCATCTACGCTTGGGGCGAGGGATTGCTTCACCCACTCTTCAGAAACGATTTGTTTTCCATTCCATGATCCGTTGTGAAGAAACAGGTAGCCGATCTTCGCCAGGTCCTCGGCGCGCAGATACAATCCGCCTTCGGTATCCACGACCCCCTTCGGAGTTCGCTTCCAGTAGTAATGCTGAATACCAAGCGGGTCAAAAAGATACTTCTTGGCATACTGTTCGACATCCTGACCGGTCTGCTTTTGGAAAATATGGGCGAGCAGCTCGGTCGCTCCGCTGTTGTACGCAAATGGAGGACCGGGCTCGTGCGCCATGGGCCGGTTAATCACAAACTGGATCCAATCGTCGGTGGCCTCCATCTGGCTGGCCGAATCATTCGGATTGTCGTACCCGGAGCCTTCATTCCAATCCAATCCGGTCGACATAGTCAGCAGATGGCGGATCGTCAGGTGCCGCTTGCGATCATCGACATTCGCCACCTTCGCAGGATCGAAATATTTGAGTATTGGTGTATCCAAATCCGCTGTGAAATCTTTGCGCGTAATGGCAATTCCCAGAGTCACTGACGTCACTGTCTTCGAGGCCGACTGCATGGTGTGCTCGTCGGTTCCGTGATAATAAGGGTGCCAGTTCGGATCGAAGTAGTTGTAAGGCCCGGTAAGACGCGCATTGAGCGGGCTTTTGCTATGCGCTTCTTTGAAGTAAGTTTTTCCATAATCATGCGAATACTTTCGCTCGTACACGACTGCCCCACAGCGAATCACCAACATGCTGTCCACGAGCGGGTATTTCCCGCTTGCAAAATCGGCGTCAAGTTTTCCCAGTTCCCCTTCATCCACTCCCATAGAAGCAGCGGATGTCTTAGGCCACTGCTGCTGTGCTGGGGCCTTAGGCACTACTAAGAGGGCCAGCGAAAGAGCCAAACATACAATGCGCAAATGCATAGCTGTACCTGTTTTTTCTTGTCACCTGTGAGGCAAGTTCCTTTTTGAAACAGTCTGCATTCTACAACCAGCTTCCACCAACATGGGATTTGAGTTTTTTCTGCGAGCGCACAACCAGCAGCACAGGATTCGAATCCTATCTCGGCAAATCCCAAGTTTCCCCTGGAATCAATCTTTGAAAGGATCTTCTCTATGACTCGGTTCTGGGTTCCGACCCTCTTGACCGCCGTACTCCTGGCTGCGCCACATGCGGCCCGCGCACAAACCACTTTTCACGCTTCCGGTGAGTTTGCCGACACAACCGCAATTGACAACGGTTTTTTAGATATATTTGCGTCCCGCGGCTGCATCACCGATCCTTGCGTTACGACCAAAACGATTCTTTTCGTTTTTGGCATTATGCAAACCGCCAACGGCGTTGTGTTTCTCGATGGCGGCGGCGTGATTCCCGATTCAGCTTTTGATGCCAGCAGCCCTGACCATGCCAGCCTGAATGTGGACACCAGCCAGGCAAGCGGGGTCAGCATCATGGCTTGTTCAGGTACTCCTGTTACCGGATTCACATGCCAGCCGGCGCCAACGGGCGTGATCCAGGTTGAATGGAAACGCACGCGAGCGGACGCCTTTACCAATCTTGAAGAGGACCATACGAGCCTGGGTCCATTTGTCATCGATATGCATAAAGACCAGGATTCCTTTACCGCGGCCGCCAGCGGAAGCTTTTTTGGCACAAGTTTTTCCGACAGTATTCGCGCCCGAATCGGGACCAATAAGGACACGACGATCGCCTATACCAAACAGTGAGCAAGAATTGGAGAAAAGGAAAATTACGATGAAACAGCTTTTATTATCCGCCCTCTTAGTGGGCTTTGGCATTGCTGCTGTGTGCAGCCCGGCCCACGCACAAACGATGACCTTCCATGGCAACGATGCCTTTGCGGAAACTCACTTTGTAGCCAATGGCGCGCCGGTGGACCTCTTCATATTCAGCAGCAAGGATCAATTAAACGGAACCAGCATATTTCTGGAATATGGCAGCTTTGTCGAAAATCCCGATGGCTCTGCCACCTCGGCTTCCGGTATTGGCCTGATCCCCAGTAGCGCCTTCACCGCCAATAACCTTCAACATTTCACCTTGGATGTAGATACCAGCCAGGTGAGCGGATTCCGCGCCACGACCTGTATCTTCAGTGGGCCCCCGGCATTTAGCATCACCTGCACCGATGGCTCTCCGCTGGGACCCATTCACGTTGATTGGCAGCAAAACGGGTTCAGCAGCGACAAAATGATCCAGCACTCGACCTTTACCTCAGGTCCCTTCACTGGGAAGGTAGATCGTGATCAGGACGACAGTTCTGCCGACGCAACCGGGAGCTATCTCGGAACCAACTTCACCGATCCGGGAAGAGCCTCGATAGGTAAGGCCCGCGATTCTTCCATAAGCATAACCCGAAACAACTAGTAATTCTTGGAAGCGACGCAGGAGCGGGTTCCTGCGTCGCGCCCATACCAAGATGAAAATTACCCAATTACCAACTTACCCAATTACCAAATTCTTAGACCTGTCCCAGCCCGCCGTCCACGTTGATC
Source organism: Candidatus Angelobacter sp. (assembly GCA_035939495.1). Taxonomy (GTDB): domain Bacteria; phylum Acidobacteriota; class Terriglobia; order Terriglobales; family Acidobacteriaceae; genus Angelobacter. The sequence continues at coordinate 37,250 of DASZFU010000075.1, forward strand.
TCGACGCCGGTGATGTACGACGCATCTTGTGAAGCCAGAAATGCCACTGCGCCTGCTACCTCCTCAGGTTGACCAAATCGCTTCAGTGGGACTTTCGCGACAATCTCTTTCGCGAAATCATCGACGGCTTCCTTGGGCAGACCGGTACGGCCGAAGATGGGTGTAACAATCGGCCCCGGAGCAACGGTGTTCACGCGAATGCCTCGCTCGGCCAGTTCCGCGGCTGCCGTCCGCGCCAAGGATCGTAACGCCGCTTTGGTTGCCGAATAGGCGCTCGTGTTCGCCGTGCCTTTACTGTCTGCAACACTGGTGTTCAAGATGATCGACGCGCCATCATTCAACAAAGGCAGTGCTTTTTGAAGAGTGAAGTAGGCGCCCTTGATGTTGATGTCAAACTGCTCGTCGTATGTGCTTTCCGACGTCTGAGCCAGCGGCGCAAACTTCGCAATTCCGGCATTCACAAACAGCACATCGATTTTGCCCAGCTTCTCCGAAACTTCTGCATATAGCTTGTCGACATCGGCAAGTTTGGCTACGTCGGCCTGAACAGCGACCACGCCATTTCCGATGGTTCTCACCGCCTCATCCAGAGTTTTCTTGCTTCGGCCCGAGATAACAACCTTGGCGCCTTCTTCCTGAAGACGCTTGGCGGTGGCTAGCCCGATTCCGCTGTTTCCGCCGGTCACTACTGCCACTTTTCCTTTAAGTCTTTGCATGTCGGTCTCCTGAGACGATCAAATCTTCCCGGCTGACTTTCCCGGAATTACCGGCGCAGCGAGAATCAAACGTTTAGATGAATATCTAACTATCTGGTTGCAGGTTTTTTGAGATCGCATCCAGAGAAGAAAAACTTTAAAATTACTCTAACGAGATTGGGAGAGAGCCGTTTTCCAGGCCAGTCAAAGGACTTGCCGCTACGCCGCTACCGATCTCCCAAAAATCATAGTGTGCAAAAAAACAGCGGTTACAGCGGTTACACCAGTTACAACCCGCATGAATATTGGCGATTTCTGTTACCGCTTGTTACCGTTGTTACCGCTTGCATATTTATCCGAGGCGCCGGAGCGGCAGTCATTGGTTTGCCCTTTCTTGCGACTCGTCCAAAAGGATGATTCATGGGGAGACCGAGAGCTGCAAGTGCTCACTATACAGCTCTTCTAGAAATTGTCAAGAAGAAAAAGCGAAACATCGGGCCAAGATTTCAAGATTAAAGTTAAGTTGCTGATTGACAAGGGAAATGTACAAAGCACTAGTTGCTGTAGACCGTATGAAAATGGGAATGACGTACAGCTATGTCGCTGGCTTCGCCAGCTTTGCTTCTATTCTGTCTCTTTACCACAACTTGCGTTGTGGGCTAGAAGAATGTCGCCAGCTTCGCTGGCTGGTAGTATCCAAAAATCATGGGGTCAGGGCACTAGTCCAGCCCCGGAGGAGCAAAATTTATTGAGCCCACTCGCGTAAAGCGGTGGGTAAAGTTAGGGACAACAGAGCCCCAGCGGGGCGACATAGAATTTTATATCCTGCACTTGGAAATAAACCATGGAACGCTCTGAAGTAGAGAAAATATCGAAAGCATTGGCCGATGCGACCCGGCTCAAGATCTTCGAAGCAATCTCATCAGCCGATCACATGAATTGCGGCGAGATCGTTTCCGTGCGCGGCGTGACCCCGGCCACCGTCTCTCACCATCTCAAAATTCTGAGCGATGCCAGGCTTATCGCCTGCCGCCGCGAGGGGCAGTTTGTCTATAGCGAAGCCGTACCTGAAACCATTGCAGCCTATACCAAGGCGCTCGCAAAGATTGCGCGTGGCAAGAAGAGTCGCCGTCGCCGATAGGCTGCTAGAAAATCCTGCCTTCCCCTTCCGCCCCGAGTTTCACAATCCTCAAGCCACCATCACCAATGTCGAGCACGGTACAAGAGCAGTTATCCGGACGAAAGCAAGTAACACGATCGTCTTTCAGCGCATGTCCTACCGCCACATTGATGGCAACAAAATGTGAAACTACAACCGTGTCCTCGGTGAATTCCCCAAACCTTTTCAGTACCTGGCTACGCCATTGCCCCAGCGCCTGGTCCAGCTCCCCCCAATTGCTCTGGAGTACATTGATTAACCATTCGCGCCGCTGCGGCATCGAGATCGCCGGTGATGAAATCTCGCCAACTCGCGCATCGATCTGCGCTGCTACGCTCCAACGTCTTTCGAGCGCGGCAGCCGTCTCACGTGTGCGGCGAAGCGGACTCGTCACCAATGGCAACGGCCCATGCGTCATCAAATCCGCAGCCATTGCCTCTGCCTGCTCCCGGCCAACATCGTCAAGGCCGGGATCAGGATGAGGATCCCAGGTCCCTGCCGCCCGCCCATGCCGAACTAGATAGAGTCGTGCCAATCATGAATCCTTTCTCGAAAAGTTTACCTGACCTTCGCTTGGAAGGAACGATGTAGACACCTCATGTACCATGAATCAATCATGCCGACGCCTTTCGAAAACGCACAGTTGAATCTCCAGCTCTTTGACCTGCGCCGGGAACCAGTGCTGCGTGAGGCGCGTAACTGGTTCCTTTTCGAGTTCAATCCAGAGAGCTTCGCCGAACTGGCCTCAACCGTGGGTGGTCCGAGAAACGCGGCATTCCGTATGGTGATCGGATACTGGGACATGGCCTCTTCCCTTGTAACCCATGGCGCCATCGAGGGAGACGCCTTCCGGGCGGCCCATGGAGAGATTTTCGGGACTTTCAGCAAGATCCAGCCTTATCTGGCCGAATTGCGCACCGTCACCGGCGAGCCCGATATCTGCAAGCACATGGAGGCCGTGGTAATGGCGGCTCCCGATGCCGAAGCGATCCTGGCGCGCCGGCGCAAGGCTTTGCGCGATTTCAAAGCCCGTGCATCGGAAAAAATGCAGCCGGGCACAGGTATAGAATCGAAAGCGTGAGCAAAGGTCCTCAAAGCGTATTTGCCGGCCAAAAGATTCGCAGTTTAAGGGTTTTTCCTTGGCGTTCTTTCGTTCTTTTCAGCGCCGGCATCCTGGGTTGCAGTCTTTCAGCCCTGGGCCAATCTCAGCGGCCTCCGGCTGCACCAACGCCGGTTGAACAGCAAGCGCCCAGCCAGCAGCCGGCGGCGAGCATCAACGGTACGGTGATTGATGGAACCGGGGCCGTGGTTAGCGGTGCACGGGTGAGGCTTACGCGATCGGACCAATCTTTACCCCAGGAGGCACTTTCGGGTGACCTCGGTCAATTTGCCTTTTCCGATCTTGCACCCGGTCCTTTCCAGATCACAATTACGGCGGACGGCTTCGCGGCGCAGAAACTTTCCGGAGTCCTGCGCTCCGGGGAAGTTTACATTACCCCGCCAATGAAGCTGGCTCCGGCGACTCTTAATACCGAGATTGAGGTCTCGGCAAGGCAGACTGAAGTAGCACAAGCACAGATCAAGGCGCAGGAGAAGCAACGGGTCTTTGGCGTTGTCCCGAATTTTTATGTCAGCTATGTTTCCAATGCAGCTCCTCTGAGCGCCAAACAGAAGTTCGAACTGGCATGGAAATCGAGCATCGATCCAGTCACATTTGCACTGACCGGAGTGGTTGCCGGAGCAGAGCAGGCACAAAACGGCTTTGCCGGATATGGCCAGGGCGCGCAGGGTTATGCAAAACGGTTCGGCGCGGCCTATGTTGACACTGCCACGAGCACATTCATCGGGAGCGCCATCCTGCCATCGCTCTTGAAACAAGACCCGCGTTATTTTTACAAAGGCACAGGAAGCACGCGATCAAGAATCCTTTACGCCATTGCCAACTCCGTCCTGTGCAAGGGAGACAATCAGCATTGGCAGCCAAATTACTCCGCCATCGCCGGAGGTCTCGCCGCCGGTGGTATCTCAAACCTTTACTATCCACCGAAGGACCGCGGCGCCGCGCTGGTATTCGAAAACACGCTCATTGGAACCGGCACGACGGCCATTCTCAACCTGCTGCAGGAATTTGTCGTTCGTAAGGTGACGCCGCACGCACAGCCCTGAAGTATTCCAAGAAATTCGGAACAAAGCAACGTCATTCGGGGTCTAAGCCACGGGTGAAGGCAGGTTCGCAACAGAATCGAGCGATCCTTGAATCTTCCCTCAGCAAAACGGAGATCAAATGACAAGAATATCGAAGCTGGCGGTTGTGTCATTTGTTTTAGTTTTCGGTGTTTCTCAGACCGCATCTGCTCAGAGTGGCCCTTCGAAAGGAACGCTCGTACTTGAGGGCGGAGCCGCGATGCCGGTCCCGGAAGTCGCGCAACGCTTCGGGGCGTTGGCTGGCGGCGCCAACGGGCATGTGGTCCTTGTACCGACGGCAGCCGATGACGGCTTGATTACGCCCGAGGCCTTGAAGCGTATCACGGAAAGCTTAAAGCAGCTTTTCGGCGTGCAAGATCTCGTAGTGGTCCACACTCGAGATCGCAAGACCGCGGACTCAGAGGAGTTTGTTGCGTCGTTGAAGAGAGCAACCGGCATCTGGTTTTCCGGTGGAAAGGCAGGACAGTTAGTGGAACCCTACCTCGGAACGCGCACCCAGCGCGAATTCGATGCAATTCTCCAGCGTGGCGGCGTGATCGGCGGCGATTCTGCGGGCGCGATGGTCATGGGTACGTTGCTGTTGCATGGGGCCACCACCAGCGGTTCCACTCAAATTATTGTTCCCGGACGCGACCACGGATTTGGATTCCTTAAAAATGTCGCTGTGAACGCACACGTTGTTCAAAGATCGGAAGAGGAGCAACTCGCGGCCGTAGTTGGCGAAAATCCGACCGTGCTAGGTATTGGACTGGATGCCAAAGCCGGCATCGTCGTGACCGGCGACGAATTTGAAGTCACCGGCAGAAGCATCGTGTTGGTTACGGATGGAAAGAGCCACAATGGGGCCTCTTATCTAGAACTCATCCCAGGCGACCGCTACAACATGAAAACCCGAGTTGCAACATTATTGCCGCCGGAAAAGCGGCGTGAAGTTGAAGCCCGGCCGGAAATTACCCATCGCGGTCCGGCAGTTTCCAGGGAACTGGAAGGAGACTGGCAGGCAAGTGTCGAGCCGCCGGACGGCCCAGCCCTTCAATACATTCTTCATGTAAAAAACCTGCCTGAGCATACGGTGCTGGCAAAACTGCAGGTCATCGAACCAACGTCAAAGCGGAGCGGCCCCACAATCACCTTCAGCAATATCAAACAAGATGGCCGGCAAGTCGAGTTCATCGCATGGGGAGGAGAAATGACCCAACCCCTGATCAAAGGGACACTGAACCAGGACGGTACCGAAATCAGCGGCTTTCTCATCGCGCGTACACAGGTCCCGCTTACGCTGAAGAAAATAAAAGCAACTCCAGCGCCAGGCCGCTAGCCGAAATTCGAATTCTTACCGTCGTCCTCTGGCTTTGATCAACGTGTCGAGGTCGTCAGGGTGGACGGCATAAAGTTGCGCTTCTTCGCGGCCAATGTGGCCTTGCGCCAGCAAATCAGCCAGGGATTCTTCCAGGCTGAAGGATCCAGATTTCTTGGTCATGGTGATCTCCTGGTGAAGATGCTGAAGGGCATTGCGCCGAATGTGCTGGCGAGCGCCATAGCCGACCACCAGCAACTCGGCAGCAGGAACACGGCCCCCAAGCTTGCTCGGCAGCAGGATCTGCGTATGAACCGCGGCCAACGCCAGTGCCAATTCCTGTCGAATGGTGTTTTGCCGCTCGGTTGGGAAGGAATCGGAGATGCGCGAAATCGTGGAACCTACGTCGGTGGTGTGCAGCGTGGAAAGCACCAAGTGCCCGGTTTCGGCGGCGGAAACCGCGATGCGCATCGTCTCGGGATCGCGCATCTCGCCCACGACTAGAACGTCCGGCGCCTGCCGCAGCGCAGCCCGCAACGCTGTCGGAAAGTCAGGCGCATCGATGCCGATCTCGACCTGTTCGACGACGCTGCGCAAATGAGTGTGCTCGTATTCAATGGGGTCTTCAATGGTCAGGATGTGCCGGGCTTCGCGCCGGTTGATCTCGTGAATCAAGGCCGCCATGGTCGTCGATTTTCCCGAACCTGCCGGACCGCCGATCAGCACCAGTCCACGCGGCAGGCGGGCAAGAGATTCCACGCTGGGCGGCAGATGCAGCTCCTGGATGGAGGGTATCCTGGTAGGCAAAGCGCGAATCGCGGCGGCGGTGCGCCCGCGTTCGTGGTGAAGATTGATTCGGAATCGTCCTACACCGGCGATTCGATACGAGGAGTCGGCGATTCCCGCTTCCTTAAAGACCCGCAAGGCATGAGGCGAGAGCGCGGCAGAAACCGCCGATTCGATCTCCGGACCGCTCAGCGGACGCGCTTCAATATTGAGCACCTCGCCTTCCAGCCGGATACATGCCGGAACCCCCGGAACCAGCAGTAGATCACTGCCTTTGCGTTCTACCAGGGTCGAGAGCCAATGGTCGATGCGGGCGCGCGCCGAAGGCCCGGCTACTTTGATTTCAGGCTCGTCGGATTCACGAACCAGTTCAATTTTGGGAGTATCGTCGATGGGCAAGCCTTTGTCCTTTTGCTGCATTATGAATTGCAGGCTGAATATATGCCAGGATGATGATACGATCTCGCCTACACAGATCGTATAAAATTCATTTTCTTGCGTGGACGCCCATTTCTTTTCGACGAAATGTCCCCCATTTTTACTACACCTTATCCCCTGTCATCCTGAACGGAGCGCGGTAAGAAACTTCACAAGCATGAGGTGACGGGCGCGCAGTGAAGGACCCCGATAGCGTTTCGGTCTGACTTACAGATACGGGGTATTCTACCCGGTTTTTTGTACCCAGTTTGGCTTTGAAGATAGCGACGATACCTGCGCGAGATTCCCATATACTTCGGCGACTTCGGTCGAATACCCCGTATCGGCGATTTAGACTGACACATTATCGGGGTCCTTCACTCCGCGCCAGTCATAGTCGTAGTTATCAAATTTCTTGCCGCGCTACGTTCAGGATGACAGGTGAGAAGTGGATTACAGAGCGGAGGCATCTCTTGCAAAGTAAATGACTAAAACACCCCCATAAGCCGTCGTTCGCCGGTAACCCGCCGCTGTTCACCGAAAAACTGAGGCAACGCCTGAAGGGAGTGGTTAGGCTGTCAATCGAAGTAAGAAATGAAGGAGTACAAACATGGCGGCCAATCAGCAATTCGAGAATGAAGCTACACTCGTTGCGGTAACGGTAGTAGCTCTCGGCCAGACATTATTTCAGAGTAAGGTTGAAACCATCATCTCCAAACTGCATTTTCTTATGCTCCATCCTGTGATGCAATGGTGGCCGCTGCTGCTGATCGTGGCGGGCGTGGTTTTACTCGTGAAGGACCGGCTTGGCACAACGCACGCTCATGAGACAACGCGGCGGGAAGTTACAAATGAACAACGAGGTGAACAATGAGTCCCGATTCCGATCTCAACACCAAGCGTGAAGCAGCGATCGCAGAGGGCCTTGCGGAAGCCCGCAGAGGGGCCGTGGTTGCCGCGCTCGTTATCATTGCCATAGGTGTGATCCTGTTGCTGAACCAAATCGGCGTGCTCCCACCCGGGTTGTTGTTTACCTTTTGGCCTTCGCTTTTGATTGTTTTCGGGTTGGGCCAGATGCTGGTGAGCCAGGGCTGGCAACGCCTCTCAGGAGGAGGCTTGGTGCTGGCAGGCGCGCTCATCCAGTTGCACAAACTCGGTGTTCTTCGTTTTGGCTTGCACGATTTGTGGCCACTCTTCATCATTGGCGCCGGCGCAGCCCTATTGTGGAATACCTTGAAAGAAAAATCGCCGGCTTCGACACCCCGGTCGACGTTCTTCCCTGAATTCAACTCGACCTACATTTTTTCCGGCACCGACCGGAAAGTGGATACCAAGAACTTTCGCGGCGGGAAAATTACTGCGGTCTTCGGCGGATTCAAAATTGATCTGACCCGTTCCGATCTGGAGGGAAACGAAGCTGTGCTGCAAGTCGACGCCGTCTTTGGCGGTGGTGAAATCGTCGTCCCCGATACCTGGCGGGTGGTTGTAGAAGGTGCAGGGATTTTCGGGGCGTTTGAAGACCAGACCCGCCTGCCTTCTGAAGCAACAAAGACCTTGTTTGTTAGAGGTGCTGCCGTATTTGGAGGAGTTGTAGTCAGGAATCCACGCTAATCATGCATCCGATTCTTGGTCAGTTCCGAAGGCTGGCGCTTTACCTTCTCGCTTGGGTTCCATTGGGAGGAATTCTCCTTCTTTTGGCTGCTCCAACCGGGCTGAGTTGGCCCAAGGCGCTGGTTCTGATCGTGCCCTTGTGTCTGATCTATGCCTTCATTTGCCTTTCGGCATGGTATCCCTGCCGGGCTACGCCGCTCGCAACCGCCGGCTTTCCGCGCCTGGTTCTAACTCATCTTACGTCCGCCACGGTGGTGAGCCTGCTTTGGCTATTGATGGCTAAGGCGCTCGCGCTGGCCCTCTCTACTCTGGAAGCATTTCGCGAACTCGATCGTCAGATCGCGCCAGGATACCCGCTGCTGTTTGGAAGCGGAGTGCTGCTTTACCTCTTGTCGGTGGGGCTTCACTATGTCTTGATCTCGACGGAAGCGTTCCGTGAAGCCGAGCAGCGTGAATTGGAAGCGCGCGTTCTGGCCCGCGACGCGGAATTGCGCGCTCTTAAAGCGCAGGTCAACCCTCATTTTCTCTTCAACAGCCTGCACTCGATCAGCGCGCTTACCACCATTGATGCAGGTAAGGCACGCGCAATGTGTATCGCGCTTGCCGATTTTCTCAGGGCAACGCTGGGTATGGGAGAGAAGGCGCTGATTCCTCTGCGCGACGAACTTGTTCTTGTACATTCTTTTCTATCGGTCGAAAAGATTCGTTTTGGAGCGCGCCTGAATCTGGAAGAAAAAATAGAACCGGAAGCTCTGGATTGCTTGCTGCCTCCGCTGCTGCTCCAGCCGCTGGTCGAAAACGCCATCGCCCACGGCATCTCGAACCTCACCGAAGGAGGATGGATCAAAATCGCCATTTCGTGCCGGGAGGGACCTGGTGATCTTTCTATCCTGGTAGAAAACAACTTCGATCCAGACACACCGCCGCGCCGTGGCACTGGCACCGGCTTACGAAATGTCCGCCAGCGTCTGGACACACGCTATGGGAATCGAGCCACATTCGCGAGCCGTTCGGAAGAGAACCACTTTCGCGTCGAGCTAAATTTGCCTGCAGAAAGATCGAGTTCGTCTAATACAGGAATCCCACCGTAGCGCGATCATAACAAGATAACCGCAGAGGACGCAGACGACGCAGAGGGCGCAGAAAAATGAAATTCAATTGGTGGATTGGCTGAGAATCCGAGAAAATGAGCAACCTAACTAAAATCCGAACCGTAATCGTCGAAGACGAAGAACTGGCCCGGCAGATCCTGAAAGAAATGCTCAAGACCCATCCCGAGGTTTTGATCGTGGGGGAGTGCGCCAACGGCTTCGACGCCGTGAAGATCATTCCCGAATTGAAACCAGACTTGCTCTTCCTTGATATTCAGATGCCCAAGCTCGACGGATTTGAAGTTCTCGAACTGATCGGCACGGATATGGCTATTATCTTTACGACTGCTTACGATCAGCACGCATTGCGGGCCTTTGAAGTCCACGCGGTTGATTATCTGCTCAAACCTTTCGCCGCCGAACGCTTCGAAGCCGCACTCGAGCGTGCCAAACGCCGGTTAGGACAGGAGAAATTGCCCAGCCCAGGTGAGTTTGCGGCCTCAGCACGCGAGCCCGGACATTATGTCGAACGCATCGTGGTGAAGGATGGAACGCGAGTGCAGATCATTCCGGTTGCCAGGCTGGACTACGCCAAAGCTCAAGACGACTATGTTGCTCTCGCCAGCCAAAGCAAGAAATATCTGAAGCAGCAAACCATCTCCAGTCTGGAAGCCAGCCTCGACCCCAAAACTTTTCTGAGAATTCACCGCTCCTGCATCGTAAATCTCGAACGAGTATCCAGGCTGGAGCCTTACAGCAAAGACAGCCACATCGCAATCCTCTCCGACGGAACCCGCCTCCCTGTCAGCCGCTCTGGATATGCGCGCCTGCGCGCGATTCTTGAACAGCAAAGGTAAAATAAGGCCCATGAAAAAAGTCGTTGAGCGTGAGCGCAACAAGAACTATTACCGCGTGCTGCACGTTCCCATCTGGATCTGGTCTTTCTGGGTACTACCCGGAAACCTGACTGCCGATTTATACGCTCACGGTCCCGATCGCCGTCATTGGATTTGGCTGGCCATTGTTATAGCCGTCTGTGCCTGGCGAGGGGTCGCCGGACGCCTGCCGGGAGCCGAGCCTCGCCCCTACATCACGCATTACGGTGAAGACAAGCCAAACCTCTGGTATCGCATCGTCTGCTACACCACAGCCTGGATTGCCCTGCTCGTGCCGTTCACGGTCAACCTGGTTGGTCTACTGATCAATTTCTTCACCGGCAAATGGATGATCCACGATCTGTTCTCCAAGCTCTACTACGTGCTGGCCGGGACGATTGTGATCGCTACAATTCTCGACATCACTCCTCGCGCGCGGCGCTCCACGCGAGGCGAGGGTGCGGAGAAGGCCTGGTTCTATGTGACGGTATGGATGGTGGTGCCCACTCAACTCGCAGGTTGGGCCATGTGGCGCATGGGTCGCCTGATGAAATTATCAGGCCCAAGTTTAGATCATATGCGACTGGCTACATTCCTCATTGTGGCAGGAATATTTCTTGCCTTAGGATTGCTAGGCAAGCTCCCGCGGACCCGGCGTTATCACATTCCCAAAGGCGTGATTTCAGACATGCCAGTCTCGGCGGGAGTTTAGGAAACTCGAAAACTATGCCTGAGCGCAAATATGACGTCGTACTTTATGGAGCCAGCGGTTTCACCGGCCGGCAGACAATACAGTATTTTGCCGGACACCTGCGTGCCTCTGAACTTCGTTGGGCGATTGCCGGTCGCAATCCGCAAGCGCTCGAAGCTGCCAAAGCGCAAGCTGGCGACGATGCCAAGTCGGCAGACATATTGATCGCCGATGCCCATGATCAACAGGCCCTCGACAGAATTGCTTCTCAGACGCGAATTGTGCTCAGCACGGCCGGGCCATTCGCGCTCTACGGCAATGAGTTAGTCGATGCCTGTGTTCGATTCGGCGCTCACTATGTGGATATCACTGGCGAAACCCCGTGGGTCAAAGACCTCATCGACCGCCACCATGAGAAAGCGGCCTCCACTGGCACGCGCATTGTTCCGTGTTGTGGATTCGATTCAGTGCCCTCCGACCTGGGTGCTTATCTGATCGCCCGGCACATGCAGAAGAATCTGGGGACGCAGTGCCAACAGGTCAACGCCTATTTCAAATTTGCAGGAGGCGTAAATGGAGGAACACTGGCCACCGGATTCAACTTGTACGAATCCGGTCAGGCCGCCCGTGCACGCGATCCGTTCCTGCTGAACCCTCCGGGAGAACATTCGCCGGACGAGATCAAGCTCAATGTGGATTCGCAGGCGGCCACGTACGATCCGGATGCCAATGCCTGGATCGCTCCCTTCATCATGGCGGTGACCAATGAACGCATCGTCCGTCGCAGTGCGGCTTTGTTTGAGCAGTGGCAAATGCCCTACGGCCCAGGCTTTCACTATCATGAATTTCAGAAATTCAATCCAGGTTCGCGGTTCAAGGCCAAAATCGCTTCCCGGATGCTTGTCGCCGTCGAAAGCATGATGAAGCGGCCATTGACCCGCCGGATGTTGAAATCACTCGTTCCCAAACCGGGGAGCGGCCCTTCCGAAAAAACCATGAACAACGGCTGGTTCCGTTGTGAATTGGTGGGAACATCCGTCGATGGCCGCAAAGTACGAGGCACGATCAGCGACCAAGGCGATCCCGGAAATCGCGCCACAGTAAAGTTCGTTTGCGAAGCGGCCTTGAGCCTGGCCCTGAACGCCGGTGAACTACCGGGAGGACTACAACGCCGCGGCGTGTTGACGCCCGCGACCGCCTTTGGCGACGTACTGGCAGGTCGACTCCGCAAAGCAGGAATGAAAATTGAAATAGCTTAGTGCGTTATCTTGTGAAGACTTGTAATACACATGCCTGCATTTGACGCTCTACAGAGGGATCGCACCTAGACAATACATCTACGTCGGTATAGGGGGCGGCGATGTGAGCTGAGTCGTGATCGATCCGCAGTTCCCCAAAATCCGACCTTTTTAGCCCTATTTCCTAAACCATTCAATGCATGGAGTTTAGGTTCAATCGTCAATTGTCGCCATTCACTGAGTCCACTTGCACAAAGCCCGAATTCACGTTTAAAATCAATATACGACCAAAAAGGTCGTAATTGGTTTATCCATGCTGAAGTTGACCAAGAAAGCCGACTACGGCCTGATTGCCGTGAAGCATCTGGCCGAATGTGGTGATCCCAGTTCCTGCAGTGCTAAGGACATTGCCGATGCTTATGGGATTCCTCAGGCGGCCTTGGCCAAGATTCTTCAGAAGTTGGTAAAGAGCAATTTGCTGGTTTCGCACCACGGCACCAAGGGCGGATACGCATTGGCGCGAAGCGCGGAAAAGATCAGCGTGCTTGAGGTTATCAAAGCCATCGATGGGCCGCTGTATATGACGTCCTGTGGCGATGCGACTCATGGATGCTACCAAAGTGTTAAGTGCACGGTCCGCGAACCTCTGCGCAAAGTGAATGAGAGCATTCAGCAGGTTTTGAGCCGCCTCTCCATTGCCGAAATGCGAGAGCAGCCTGACGAGACGGAAGAACCAGTTTCAAAGATCGATCATCGTGACCTGGTTACGTTGAGCACCAATCAAGTGTAGGAGACAAGAAGCAAATGAGCGGTAACGGAACAAACGGCCATACCCCCACCGGCATCAAGTTGCCGATTTATATGGATAACCATGCCACCACCCCTCTTGACCCAAGAGTGCTGGAGGCGATGATTCCTTATTTCACCAATATGTTCGGCAACGCTGCCAGCCGCAACCACCAGTTCGGTTGGGAAGCCGAGGCAGCCGTCGAAACCGCGCGCGAGCAAATCGCCAAGCTGATCGGCGCCACTGCTAAGGAGATCATCTTTACCTCCGGGGCCACCGAGAGCGACAACCTCGCTATCAAAGGCGTGGCGGAGATGTATCGGGAAAAGGGGAACCACATCATCACCCCGGTCACCGAGCATAAAGCGGTTCTCGATACCTGCAAGCGTCTGGAAAAGTACGGATATAAGGTCACCTACCTTCCTGTAAAGCCAGATGGCCTGGTTGATCTCGATCAGCTCAAGGCTGCGTTCACTGACAAGACCATTCTGGTCAGTGTGATGGCCGCCAACAATGAGATCGGTGTCTTGCAGCCACTCGAAGAAATAGGCAAGCTCTGCCGCGAGCGCGGCATTCTCTTTCACTCCGACGCGGTGCAGGCTTTGGGCAAGGTGCCGCTCGACGTCAACAAGATGAACATCGATCTGGCCTCCCTGACAGCCCACAAGCTCTATGGACCCAAAGGATGTGGCGCCCTCTATGTGCGCCGGAAAAATCCGCGGGTACAGATTTCCGCCATCATCGATGGTGGCGGACACGAGCGCGGAATGCGTTCTGGTACGCTCAACGTCCCCGGCATCGTGGGCTTCGGCAAGGCCTGCGAGATTGCGCGCCTTGATATGCCGCAGGAAAGCGCTCGCATTGGCGCGTTGAGGGATCGCCTGAAAGACAAGCTCACCGCGGCACTGGATCAAGTATTCATCAACGGCAACATGGATCATCGGTTGCCCGGAAATCTGAACATCAGCTTCCTTTATGTGGAAGGCGAGTCGCTGCTGATGGGCATTAACGATGTCGCGGTTTCCAGCGGCTCGGCCTGCACCTCGGCCACGCTTGAGCCTTCCTATGTGCTTAAGTCACTGGGATTGGGCGATGACGTTGCTCACAGCTCCATACGCTTCGGTATTGGCCGGTTCAACACCCAAGCTGAGGTCGATTATGTTGCCGATCGTTTGATTAATGTGGTGAGCAAGCTGCGTGAACTCTCGCCCCTTTATGAAATGGTCAAAGAAGGCATTGACCTGAGCAAGATCGTATGGCAGACCGAAGGGCACTAAAGAATTTGGTAATTGAGTAAGTTGGTAATTGGGAAATTTGAAATTCACGTAACAGTCCTTGCCTAGTTGCACGAAGGGCGCTTTAAGGGGTAAAGAGATTTAACCAAAGTTTTTTACGAACGAAACGAGTTTACGAGGAGAAAAAGATGGCATACAGCAACAAAGTCCTGGATCACTACACGAATCCGAGAAACGTCGGGACTCTCGATAAGAACAACAATGATGTAGGCACCGGGTTGGTAGGCGCGCCTGAGTGCGGCGACGTGATGCGTCTCCAGATCAGAGTCAATCCTGAGACGCACGTAATCGAAGAAGCCAAATTTAAGACCTTTGGCTGCGGATCGGCCATTGCTTCTTCTTCGTTGGCTACCGAGTGGATCCAGGGCAGGAGCGTGGAAGATGCTCTGAAGATTTCCAACACTGACATTGTGAAGGAACTCTCGCTGCCTCCGGTAAAGATTCACTGCTCGGTGCTGGCGGAAGATGCGATTCGCTCAGCCATCAACGACTGGAAGAAGAAGCATCCGGAATCGCAAACCGGAACACCTGCGGCAACCCAAGCTACGACGACAGCGTAGATCATAGTTGCTTCGGTCAGGAGATCGAAATGGCTCTTACTCTGGACAGCCCGGTGCTCAATGCCGACAACGCGTCACCCAACGCCAAGAGCGTGCAGGTGACCGAGCGAGCATTGGCGCGCGTCCGTGTGGCAATGGAGAAAGAAGGAATCTCTCCATCCCAGGGCGGATTGCGGCTGGGTGTCCAGGGAGGCGGCTGTTCAGGGCTGAGTTACAACATCCGTTTTGACACACAGCCCCGCGAGCGTGACCGGATATTTCAGTTTGGTGATGTTCGCCTCTTCGTAGACCCAAAGTCGTTTATCTATTTGAGCGGCATGGTTCTGGATTACGAGCACACGCTGATGAAGCAAGGCTTTAATTTCATCAATCCAAACGCTTCCAGGTCGTGCGGGTGCGGCTCATCGTTCTCGGCGTAACCTCCTACTTGTATTTTGGCGGCGGCGTGGGAAAGCCATCTCCCGCGCCTGCGCATTTTACTTTTGAAGATCATGGCAACTCAGGTGACACAAACCGCTCCCGGAATCGCATGCTGGTCCTGTGGCCAGACAGCATCGCAACATTTCTGTGCGGCATGCGGAAAAATCCAGCCCGTGCAGAATGTCGATTACTTCGCCATATTCGGGCTGCCTCGCAAATTGCACATCGATATGGCAGCCCTGGAGCGTGAGTTTTACCGGCTCAGCCGCAAGCTGCATCCCGATCTCTTTGCTCGCGCCACGGCGCGTGAGCAGGAGTGGAGCACCGGAAAAACATCGCAGCTCAATGACGCCTACAGGGCGTTGAAAGACCCGATCGCGCGTACGACCTATCTGCTGGAACTCGAAGGCGTGAAGCTGGAAGAGCAATCCCGCAACGCGACCGATTCAGCTCGGCTGAGCGGCGCGGAGAAAAAACAGGTAGTCCCGCCCGATCTGTTGGAAGAAGTCTTTGAGCTGAACATGCAACTCGAAGAGATGCGCATGAACAAGCAAATGGGCGAAGACGATCCAAACATTACCCGCGATTTGCAGGCGGCAAAACAAAAATTTGAACAAAAAATGAATGACCTCACCTCCGAACTTCAACGCAACTGGAATGAATGGGACGCACTCATCCCTCGCGGAGAAGCCGCACCGCAAGATCGGCAATCGCGCGTTAGAGTACGCGATCAGATGGTGGATCTGCTGAACCGCAGGTCCTACATCCGCAACCTGCTGCGAGACGTAAATGAGGCATTAACGAGTAATTGAATGGCAGAAGAACGCATTGTCGGCATCGACCTGGGAACCACCAATTCCCTGGTCGCTTACATGGAAGGAGGCTCGCCGGTCGTAATACCAGGCGAAGATGGCTCCAACCTCGTGCCTTCCGTTGCAGGTTTGGATCAAAACAATCAGTTCATCGTGGGCAATACTGCGCGCACCATCCTGATCGAGCACCCGAACCGCGCCGTCTACTCCATCAAGCGCCTCATGGGCCGCGGCATCGAGGATATTCAGGACGAACTCACGCTCTTCCCTTTCCGAGTTGCCGACGATATTAAACCCGGTGAGGTCTTGAGAATCAAATTAGGACACCGCGAATTCACTCCGCCGGAAATTTCCGCCCTGATTCTTCGCCAGCTTAAAAAGAACGCCGAACGTTTCTTTGGATCGCCAATAACCAAGGCCGTCATCACCGTGCCCGCTTACTTCAACGACGCCCAACGGCAGGCCACCAAAGATGCAGGCCGCATTGCCGGGCTTGAAGTCCTGCGCCTGGTCAACGAACCGACTGCCGCCTCCCTGGCCTACGGCTTGGATAAAAAACGTGACGGCATCGTGGCAGTCTACGACTTAGGCGGGGGAACGTTTGATATCTCCATTCTCAAGCTGCATGAAGGCATTTTCGAAGTGCTCGCCACCAATGGCGATACTCACTTGGGCGGCGACGACATCGACAATCTCTTGCTCGCCATTGCCCTCGATGACATTGCCGGAGACCTGAAGCTCGATCTTCGACGCAACGGCGAAGCCATCCAGGCCCTGCGCAAGGCTGTCATCGAAACCAAGATCGCGCTCTCCTTCAAGTCCGAAGCTCAAATCGAGGTCGATCTGCCTCAAGGACACCGCTATCGTCGCACCATCACCCGCGAGCAATTCGAACAATTGATTGAGCCAATCGTGCAGCGCACCGTGGCGCCCTGCAAGCAGGCCTTAGCCGACGCCCGGCTGCAACCCAGCCGGATTGAAGAAGTCGTGCTTGTGGGTGGCTCAACCCGAATTCCCCGAGTTCGGGCTTTGGTGAAAGAATTGTTCGAACGGGAACCGCACAGTGAGTTGAACCCCGATGAAGTAGTTGCCTTGGGCGCTGCCGTGCAGGCCCACATTCTCTCGGGAGGATCGGCAGCGACGAAAGACATGTTGTTGCTCGATGTGACCCCGCTCTCCCTCGGCATCGAGGCCCTGGGCGGTGTCGTAGCCAAAATCATCCAGCGCAATAGCACCATTCCAGCCTCGGCGACTGAGCACTTCACCACCGGTGTCGAGGGCCAGACCAACGTAGCTATCCATGTGGTTCAAGGCGAGCGTGAATTAGCCAAGGATTGCCGCTCTCTGGCGCGTTTCGATCTCAAGGGCATTCCGCCCATGCCGGCAGGCTTGCCTCGCATTGAAGTCAAGTTCCTGATCGATGCCAACGGAATCCTCCACGTCAGCGCCAAAGAACAGCGGAGCGGCAAGGAAGCGGAAATCGAGGTCAAGCCAACTTACGGCCTCACCGATGACCAGGTCGAACAGATGATCCTTGAGTCGTTCGACTACGCCGAAGAGGATTTTCGCCAGCGGCAGATCGTAGAAGCCCGCAACGAAGCCGGGAACATCCTGAGTGCGCTTGAAAAAGGACGCCGCAATCCTGCATGGCAGATCCTCACGGAACAGGAGCGGCGCGAGATCGTCCAGCGCGAGACAGCACTCCAACAGGTAAAAAACAGCGATGCATACAAAACCATTCGTGGCGCGATCGATGCTTTGAATGAAGCCACCATGCGCCTGGCCGAACTGATGATGGATTCTGCCGTAACCGCCGCCTTAAAAGGTCAAAACATGGACAATACCGGCCTGGAAGGCGGCCCGGCGGCCGCGCATCCGATCGCGCCAGCCGAGATCACTAAAGATTGAAGAGGAATTATGTCCGACGAGAAAAACCAACACAGCGGTACGGCGACCGCCGAGGCCCTTGGGCCCAATACAGTGCGTTTAACCTTTCAGCCGGAAAACAAGACGGTGGAATTCGAGCACGGCAAGCTGCCCTACAAAGACCACGGTAAGCGCGAGTCGTTCCTCGACATCGCCCTGAACCATGGAATCTTTCTGGATCACGCCTGCGGAGGCAACAATGCCTGCACCACCTGCCATGTGCACGTGCTCAAAGGCAAAGAATGCCTGAGCGAAATGGAAGATGACGAAGCCGATCGCCTCGACATGGCCGCCGATCTGCAACTCAACTCCCGTCTGGGCTGCCAGGCGGTCGTAGAAAAACCAGGCGAGATCGAAATTTCCATTCCCGCCTGGAACCGGAACTATGTGCAGGAAGGACACTGATCTGCGATTGGGTAATTGGGAAATTTGGTAAATGGGGTAATTCAGAAAACATTACAATTCTGAAAAGTTATCAAGGCTCTATGCGAGTTAAGGTGGCCTATATTATGGCAAACGAATTGAATTGGGACGACGCAGAAGACATCGGCATCCTGCTACAGGAAAAGTTTCCTGCCTTAAATCCACTTACAGTACGCTTTACCGACCTGCACCGCTATGTCACCGAGCTACCCACCTTCATTGGAGACCCAAAAGCCTCCAACGAAGGCAAGCTCGAAGCCATTCAAATGGCCTGGTACGAAGAATACAAAGACAACCAATAACTTGCTTTTCCGTACAACGATTCATTCGTCCCAATGGACATACAGGTTGCCCCTGTCATTCTGAGCCGTTCTTTGGCGAAGAATCCTTACCGCGTCGACAGATCAAAGGGCCAAGAAGCAACCCATGGCTTGTTTTGCAAAATTATAAATTAGAAATTCCCACTTCAACTCGAGTTCATTCCCGCTACTTTGTCGTTAAGAACCTTTTCCGGCTAGCAGCTAGAAGCAAGTAGCTAGGAGCCAATCACCCCAGGTCAGGGTCGCTCAAAAGCGAATCATTCACCCTATTCGTAAAATTGGCTGCACAAATCGTCAAAACCAACTCTACAATCTGCTCTTCTGAAAACTGGTGGTTCCGCAGTTCTTGCAGGTTCGAATCGCGCACTGTGGTTGCGGCCCGTGTGACCAGATCGGCAAAATGAATGACTGCTTTGTCTTTTTCGTCGAAGAGTTTGCTGCGGTGGTAAAAGTTGAGGGCATGAATCTGTTCGTCGGTAATACCAATCCGCTTCGCCGAAGCGGTATGAGCTTTGGTTCAATACTCGCACCCATTCACGATCGAGGTCTTGAGGTAGGCGAGTTCTTTATATCTGTGGTCCAGAGCGCCCGGCCCGGTAGCAGCCGAATAAAAAGGAAGAAAATGCTTCAGGACTTCCGGCTTGTGGGCCATCATGCCAAAAAAATTCGGCATGCGCCCAAACTTCTTCTTCATGTTTTCATAAATCGGTTTTAGATCATCAGGTGCTTTCTCTTCAGGTAGGGGCTTTACCACTGCCATATTTTCTTCTCCTTGAGTTATGTTGGGGCGACTCCACTGCTTAATGATGATGGCTCATCGTCAAAAGCATAACACTGTTCCTCTGCGGCTCTCTGCATGGGAGTGCCACAAGATCGTGTTTTTTTTAACTTCATTGGCAGGGCAAGCCCAATGCGCCGCTACGCTGTGGTAAATCTGCTTTGGTTTCCCTTTGCATCCTTTATCGCGCTTTGCGGTGAACGCCTACACCATCTTCGGAATCAAAGCTTTCAACAACCCAACAAAAGCGCCCCGCACCCGTTCCCCCGTTTCCAGCACCTCAGCATGGTTGATCGGCTGATCGAGGACCCCGGCAGCCATGTTGGTAACGCACGAAATGGCCAGTACCTTCATGCTGCAATGGCGGGCCACGATCACCTCCGGGACGGTTGACATGCCCACAATGTCGGCGCCGATCGTGCGCAGGAAGCGAATCTCGGCAGGCGTCTCATAACTTGGACCTGAAACCGCAACATAGACGCCTTCGCAAATATCGATGCCCAGACGCCGCCCTTCTTCGAGCGCCATCTTTCTAAAGGTGCAATCATAAGCCTCAGTCATGTCGATGAACCGCTCCCCAAAGCGTTCATCATTGGGACCAATCAGAGGGTTATTCCCTTGGAGGTTGATGTGATCCCGCAACACGACCAGGCAGCCTTGCTTAAGTTGTAAATTGATTCCGCCTGCTGCGTTTGTCAGTAGCGCTGCCTGAATTCCTAAACGGGCAAAGACACGCATCGGAAAGGTGACGCGCTGCATCGAGTAGCCTTCATAGTAATGGACGCGGCCAGCCATCACTGCGACCGGCATCGCCCTAACGTGGCCCATCACTAATTTCCCGGCATGTCCGATTGCGCTGGAGCGCGGAAAATACGGAATCTCGGCGTATGGAATTATGCGGGCATCCTCTAATTCGTCCGCAAAAGCCCCAAGCCCCGAACCCAATACCAGCGCAATCCTGGGCGCGATGCCGATTTTCTTTCGAATGAACTCAGCCGCCTCGCCAGCCTGTTGATAGTCGTCGGGAGAAGTCACAGGGGAAGATGATGTCATTAGGAGCCCACTGGCATCAATATGCCAACAATCGCTGCCGACATCAAATTGGCCATGGTGCCGGCAATCATGGCGCGAAACCCAAGTTTCGCCAGTTCACTGCGCTTATTGGGAGCCAGGGCGCCGATGCCGCCAATTTGAATTCCAATCGAGCTGAGGTTCGCAAATCCGCACAGCGCGAACGTAGCAATTGTGAAGGAGCGCGCGGCCAGCGTCGCCTTCATGCCGCCCAGCAGCGTATAAGCGTAAAGCTCGTTGACCACCATCCGTGTGCCAAGCAATCCACCAACCGTCTTGGCATCCGGGCCGTGGATTCCAATAAGCCACGCCACCGGCGCAAAGACCCAACTGAGAACTTTTTGCAGGCTCTCGGGGAACCAACCCCAATGATTATGAATGCCGCCCATAATGCCGTTGAGCAACGCCACCAGGGCAATGAACGAGATCAGCATGATAGCTACATTGAAAGCGAGTTGCCCTCCGTCGATCGTGCCTCGGGCGATCGCGCCGAGCACGTTATCGTCTTTAGGCATCTCGTCGTCCGACATTCGCACCTGCCCGGCGGTAACCGGCTGTTCGGTTTCCGGAACCAACATCTTGGCCATCATCACAGTTCCCGGCGCTGTCATAATCACGGCTGCCAACAGGTTCTTGGCTTCGATACCGTAGAGAATGTAAGCAGCCATAATTCCGCCGGAAACGTGCGCCATGCCGGAGGTCATGATCGTCATCAGTTCGGAAGTGGTTGCTTTGGGAAGAAAGGGCCGTATCGTCAGTGGAGCTTCCGTTTGCCCCATAAAAACCGATGCGGCAACATTCAGCGACTCGGCCCCGCTGATGGAAAAGAGCCGCGTCATTGCGACAGCCATTATCCTGATGATGAACTGCATGATCCCGAAGTAGTACAGCACCGCAAAAAAAGCCGAGATAAAAATGATAGTAGGCAACACCTGGAAGGCAAAAAAGAAACCCAGGGATGAATTCTGCTGTCCAAGATTTCCAAACACAAAGCTGGAGCCGGCAAAAGAATAGTTCAACATCTGGGTGACTTTAGCCCCGGCAAAAGCCAGGGCTTGCTGCCCAAATGTGTAGCGAATTACGATCCAGGCAAAGAAAAACTGCAACCCCACCCCCCAGAGCACGATCCGGGGCTTAATGGCGCGGCGATTGGTCGAAAATAGAAACGCAAGCGAAAGTAAGACGATGATACCCAGCAACCCTGAGAATCGTTCCATTCCGCTCCTATCCCTGGGCTTGGTGAGACTGATCGCCCGAGTTTCAAATTAGGATGGTTTTGCTAATTGCGGATGTCATCTTAAACTCTTTTCCAAGTTTTTCCAAAGTTCAACGGTCTCACACCTGCGCCGCCTGTAACTCTTCCACCTTGGCATCGCGCAAAAACTTCGCCGCTTCTTCCGGTGGCGTGGGATTGATGTAGAAGCCCGTACCCCATTCGAAGCCCGCGGTCTTGGTTAGCTTGGGCATGATCTCCAAATGCCAATGATAGTAGTCATTCGTATTTTCATGGACCGGCGAGGTGTGCACGACCAGGTTATACGCGGGATTGTCGAGAACATGAATCGATTTGACCAGGATGATCCGCAACATGCGCGCCAGGTTCTCATAGACATTCGACGGCGAGTTCTCAAATGCCGATTCGTGCCGCTTGGGCAAAATCCATGTCTCGAAAGGGAAGCGCGGCGCATAGGGCGAGAGCGTGACAAAATCCTCGTTCTCGGCGGCAATCCGGGTCCGTTCTTCCAATTCCTGGCGAATAATATCGCAGTAGATGCAGCGCTCTTTATTGGCAAAGTACCGTCTGGCCCCTTCCAACTCTTCCACCACCTGCTTGGGCAGAATCGGCAGCGCAATCAACTGTGAATGCGGATGCTCCAGCGACGCTCCTGCCGGCTCTCCATGGTTCTTAAACACCATGATGTACTTAAACCGGCGGTCCTGCTTCAAATCGAGTATCCGGTCGCGGAAAGCCCAGAAGACATCCTCGACGCGCTTTAGCGGCATGGTGGCCAGCGTCTCCATGTGGTTCGGAGTCTCAATCACCACCTCGTGTGCCCCGATGCCGCTCATCTTGTCAAACATCCCATCGGCCTGGCGTTCGAGATCGCCTTCGATTCCCAGAGCGGGAAACTTGTTGGGCACCACGCGCAGGTTCCATCCGGAGCCGTTGCGCGCGGGGTTTTCTCCCGGACGGTACGCCAGTATCTCAGGCGGTGTCTTTTGCTCATTGCCGGGGCAAAACGGACACACGCCTACACCCTTGATCACTACAGGTTCGCGGGAGAAATCTCCAGGACGCCGGGCGCGATCGGTGGAAATAATCACCCAGCGGCCGGTAACGGGATCTTTTCGTAGCTCAGGCACAATCCATATCTTAAGCCATCTCTTTACACCATGGCGAAAGCGTCTTTCAGGATTGCGATCACCGGCTTTACTCCTGGCTCCAGATACACGGTGACAATGTCAAAGCGGAAGGATGGGTCTTCCCTCTTCCTGCTTTTGCGCAGGAACTCCCGTGCCACCCGGCAGAGATCGCTCTGCTTTTCAAAATCAACCGCCGACTCGGCAGGCAGCAACTCGTCGCGAAACGTTCGGGTCTTTACTTCGATGAAGCAAAGCGTATCGTGGTCCCAGCCGATTATGTCAAGCTCGCTTCGACTGCCGGCGGTGCGATAATTCCGGGCCACAATCACATAGCCCTGCTTCCGCAGATAAAAATAAGCCTCTTCTTCTCCACGCCGCCCAGTCACTAGATGCTCAGCCTCAGATTTGCGTCTGGGCAAAAATCGAGAAAGCGAATCCAACGCGCGAATCGTAAAGAGGGTAATCTGCCGAGGCATAATTTCCAATCAATTCCGAGCCATTCCAAATTATGGCAATCTTGGCAATTATGGCAATGAAAATGGGACCCTGCCTAATCACTCATCATCCAGCAAGGTCCCCTGAGTCTGTTACTTCTCTACCATCGAAATGCACTCTTCCAGGATGTCCAATCCAATATCTGCCTGCTCCTGGCTGATCACCAGCGGCGGAGCGATTCGTATCGAGCTTGGTCCTGCTCCCAGGTAGAGAACGCCCCGTTCAAACGCCAGGTCGACAATACGGTCACGCACATCCGGTACCTGGGCTTTGCCGGTTTTGTCGCGGACGATCTCGACTCCAATCATCAGTCCTGCGCCACGCACATTGCCAACCATGGGATGCGTGTCCACCCAGCGCCGGGTGCGCCGCAGAATATGGTTACCTACGACTTCGGCGTTGTGCATGGCCTCGCGCTCCAGCACATTCATAGTTGCCAGAGCCGCCTCGATGCATACCGGATTCCCTCCAAAGGTTGAAGCATGAGAACCCGGCACCCAGTCCATGATTTCAGCGCGAGAAATGGTAATGCCGAGCGGCATACCTGAGGCAATTCCCTTGGCAATCGTGATAATGTCCGGCTCCACTCCAGTGTGTTCGATCGCCCACCATTTTCCTGTACGACCCGAGCCGCATTGCACCTCATCGGCCACCAGCAAAATGCCGTGCTGGTCGCACATCCTGCGCAACTCCTTCATGAATTCCGTGGGCGCAGGAATATATCCGCCCTCGCCCTGAATCGGCTCGATAAAAATGGCGGCGCACTCCTCTGGAGGCAGGATGGACTTGAACACCTTGTCTTCGATGAACTTCGCGCACTCCAGAGCGTACTGTGATTCCGTCTGTCCCTCGGGACGGTGATACACATCAGGAAAGGGTACATGGGCCACTCCGGGAACCAGCGGGAAAAACCGGCGGCGTTGTTGCACCTTGGAAGCAGTGAGCGAGAGCGCGCCCATGGTGCGTCCATGGAAGGCGCCGTAAAACGCGACGATGCCCTGGCGCTTGGTGTGATAACGGGCCATTTTCATGGCTGCCTCGACTGCCTCGGTCCCGGAGTTTCCGTAATAGACCTTCACTGGCCCTTTCATAGGAGCGATCTTTTCGAGGCGCTTGGCCAGTGTGACCAGGTTTTCGTAATAGAAGTCGGTGCCCGACATGTGAATCAGTTCAGCAGCCTGCTTCTGAATGGCGGCCACAACTTCAGGATGGCAGTGTCCGGTGGAGACTACTGCGATGCCTGCGGAGAAATCCAGGAACTCGTTCCCATCAACATCCTCCACCACGACTCCACGTCCACGCTTGGCTACCAGCGGATAGGAGCGCGTATAGGATGGCGATATATATTGGGCATCGCCTTGCAGAATTTTTTGCGCGTTGGGCCCGGGCAGCTTGGTCTTGATTCTGGGTCCAATAAGAGAAGTCCCGGCGACAGAAGTCAATGTTTGTGTAGACATAAGCATCCTCTTTTCGTAAGTTCTAGGCGCGTGGAAGCGCAGTTTCGGAGACAGCCCGTGATCAGGCCAGATGCGAAGGGCTCAGAAAGAGGAAATTAGTCGCCTGCGAACAAGTTGGCGCGAGCGTGAGAGGGCAGCATCGCCAGGTGGCGACGCGGGCAGACAAGGAAATCCACCCAGCAGGCCAGAGAACGCTCCGGCAACTGCAT
>DASZFU010000076.1:0-2944 GCA_035939495.1 Candidatus Angelobacter sp.
CGAGCTTAGCGGAGGCAGTCTGCGCCCAGTACCAGGGCGGCCCATGACTCTGATCGGCATCCCCTTCGATCGCCCTGTGGTTGGGTACGGAGGATCCACCATCAACACACTTCGCCTTTGGGCCGCAGCAGCGCACGACTCCTTCAACTTTGAAGAGTTCTCGCACGGCGACTTTGTTGAGGCATTTACTCAGAGCCTGGCCGCTGAAACCCTGACACGCGTGCTTTACCCCGACGATTCACGGGTAACGGGCCAGGGCCTGCGGCTCATGCAGGAGTACTTTCTAGTAGCGTGCTCCTTGGCAGATGCAGTTCGGCGATTCCAACGGAGCAACTTGGATTGGCGTCTGTTTCCAGACAAAGTCGCGATTCAGATGAACGACACGCATCCGGCTCTGGCCGTGCCGGAGCTGATGCGAATCCTCGTCGACCAGGTGCACCTCGATTGGGACGAGGCCTGGCACATCACCCAGAACACACTTGCATACACAAATCATACCTTGCTGCCCGAAGCGCTCGAAAAATGGCCAGTGGAGTGGCTTGAAGAAATGCTGCCCAGGCAGCTTGAGATCATCTACGAAATCAATCGCCGTTTTCTGGGCGATGTCCGCGGACGCTTTCCGGGCGACCAGGAATGCATTCAGCGCGTGAGCCTCGTGGAAGATGGCACCTCTAAGAAAGTGCTAATGGCCAATTTGGCCGTCGTAGGTTCCCACAGCACCAACGGAGTCGCAGCAATCCACTCCAACCTGTTGCGTGAGACCACGCTCAAGGACCTGGCGGAAATCTTTCCCAAACGTTTTACCAACAAGACGAACGGAGTCACACCCCGACGCTGGTTGCAACTGTGCAATCCGGGACTTTCTACGCTCATCACCGACGCTATAGGAGATGGCTGGATCCGTGACCTGAGAGAAGTGAGCAAGCTCAAAGCATTCACCGAAGATGGCGGCTTCCGTGAGGACTTCCGCAACGCCAAGCTAAATGCCAAGCGCCAATTTTGCGATTGGCTCCATTGGTCTACAGGGCAGACCCTCGATCCAGATTCGATCTTCGACTGCCAGATCAAACGCATTCACGAGTACAAACGCCAATTCCTCAACGCACTGCGTATCGTTGTGCTCTACAACCGGCTACGGCAGGACCCCGGGCTAAACGTGCAGCCGCGGACGTTCCTTTTCGCCGGCAAAGCCGCGCCTGCTTATCGGCTCGCGAAAGTAATCATTAAATTCATAAATAATCTGGCTGCGATGATCGACCGCGACCCGGCAGTACGTGGGCGGCTAAAAGTTGTATTTCTGCCCGACTACTGTGTGTCGCTTGCGGAGCACCTCATCCCCGCCAGTGAGGTCTCCAACCAGATTTCGACGGCAGGCTATGAAGCCAGCGGCACAAGCAACATGAAATTCATGATGAATGGCGCATTGACGATCGGCACGCGCGATGGCGCGACGATTGAGATGGCTGCGGAGGCGGGAGAAGAAAACTTCTTTCTTTTCGGTCTGACCGCGGATCAGGTGATCTGTAGTCGAGGATGGTACAACCCACATTGGCATTACGAACACGAGCCCGAGACCCGTCAGGCACTGGATTTGATCTTCTCGGATTATTTCAGCCGATATGAGCCGGGCGTCTTCGAACCTTTGCGCGAAATGTTGCTGACGCACAGCGATCATTACATGCACCTGGCGGACCTGAAGTCATACCTTGAGGCAGACGAGCGGCTCAGCGTGCTTTATTCCAATCCCGACGAGTGGGCGCGCAAGGCAATTCTGAATGTGGCGGGCTCGGGAAGGTTTTCAAGCGACCGCACCATTGCCGAATACGCGGCAGAGATCTGGCGCATAAAGCCATGTCCAATACCGGAGACAGCGTAATGCCAAGCAGCTCGCCTACTCGTACCGCGAGTTCGAAGTAATACGAAGTTTCGTTAGCAGTCCGCTCCGGTGGAGCTGACGATGAAGACTGAAAGAATGAAAGGGGAAAGAATTACGATGCGGCAAAAGTCTCGCAACTGGACGGCAAGATTTGGTGCAGCACTGGTCCTGGCGCTCGTCGCGTGCTCCGTGACGTACGCACAGGACGTAAGAACCAACTATATGCCGGGAACTGATTTTTCAAAATACCACAGCTATGCATGGGTGGACGACGTGAGGGGCGTGCCCGCCGTAGGTGGCCATCCCGACCAGATTCTGGACGCCCAGGTCAAGCAGGCCATCGATTCACAAATGGCGACTAAGGGCCTCACCAAGGTGGCGGATGGCGGGAAACCCGATTTGCTCCTTGGCTATCAGCTCATGATCGATCGTGAGAAGCAGATAAACGGGTTCGGGGACAGCTGGGGCGGTTGGGGTGGATGGGGCGGCCCGTGGGGCGGCAACAGCTTCGGTCCGTTTTCGGCGAGTACCTCAACCAATTACGTCGGGACTTTCGTCATTGGTATGTATGACCCTGCTGCAAGGAAGCTCGTTTGGATAGGTGGTGCCCAACATGCGATTGAACCCAGCAAGAAACCGGAGAAAAACCAGGAAAGACTCAATAAGGGAGCACAAAAACTGCTGAAGGACTTCCCTCCGGAACGCAGCAGATAGGACAGGCACGCTCGACATCGAGGAAACAGGAAAGAACGATGGGTAAAAAATCCAAGAGCGACAAAAAATCAAAATCAATGCTGGACAGCGACGGTCAACGCTCCGGCTTCAACGGCCAATCGAAGATCGGCAAAAAACAGTACGAGGCCGAAATTTTCAAGCTACAAGTTGAACTGGTGAAGCTTCAGGAGTGGGTCAAGGCGAATAACGCCCGAATTGTCATCCTTTTCGAAGGAAGGGATGCTGCGGGCAAAGGCGGAGTCATCAAACGCATCATGGAGCGTGTCAGCCCGCGGATCTTTCGAGTGGCCGCCCTCCCGGCGCCGACCGAAAGGCAGAAAACACAGCTCCATG
>DASZFU010000077.1:0-52752 GCA_035939495.1 Candidatus Angelobacter sp.
CAACTGCGAGCTCTTGGTCCAATGAAGAGAAAAGCAAAAACAAAACCTTTTCCGCTAAGGTTGAAGCTCAGCCAAAAACGCTGCGCTTCAACCCCGCTCGATTATGGGGCGTTGAAAATGGCGTCAAGGGTCGAGATGAACCGCGCCAAGAACGCGCCGCCCTTGACACCATTTTCAACGCGATACCCCCGTCTGTCTTTTTTTAGCTTGACAGGAGCCGTCGTAGTCATAGACGGGATGACAGGGTGTAGTGGTTTAATAGAATAGAGACACCTCTTACAAAGTTTGGGGGGAATTTGGCATTCCGGGTGTTTTGGCAATCTGCCGGTCAATCACTATACTGATTACTCTTTTTTATGCCCATTTTGGATGACATTCTCGCCGCCAAACGCCATGTGGTTGCACGAGCCAAGGCAGAGACTGACATAAGAGTCCTGGAGGAAAAGGCTGCAAATCATACCCCTCGGGGCTTTCATAAAAGGTTAGCGGCCATGTCGCAGGTCGGTCCAGCCATTATTGCGGAGCTAAAAAAGGCATCTCCTTCCAAGGGAGTGATTCGGGGTTCTTTCCCCGTCGGCTCCCTGGCCAATCAACTGGCCAAGAATGGGGCGTCGGCCTTGTCCGTGCTGACGGACGAAGAGTTTTTCCACGGATCATTGACCAATCTGCTGGAGGCCTCCGCAGCGACCGAATTGCCGTGCCTGCGTAAAGACTTCATTGTGGATGAGTTCCAAATCGTCGAAGCCCGCGCACATCGCGCCGACGCCGTGCTATTGATACTGGCTGCCTTGAACGACAATGATTTTCGCCGGTTTCTGGCGTTCGCCCGGGAGTTGCAACTGGATGCGCTGTGCGAGGTCCATGACGAAGATGAGTTGAAGCGCGCGTTGGAGGGAGGAGCGGAGATCATAGGGGTCAACAGCCGCAACTTACGCACCTTCGAGGTGAAGCTGGACACATTATCCGAGTTGGCGCCCAACATTCCGAACCGGGTTCTGCGTATTGCCGAGAGTGGAATCACCAGTGGCAGCGATATCGGCGAATTGCACAGTTACGGCTACCACGCCTTCTTAATTGGCGAGACTTTGATGCGTGCCAATGATCCGGGAAAGAAGCTGCGGCAACTTCTTGAAGAAACCGGTTCTCTTCCACAATTTGCGATCGGCTCTGCCTCCTGGCGGGGAACAATTCACTAGATTGCGGCCCGCTCTTCTAATAACTTCAGGCCGACCTGGATCAAAATTTGCAGAACTACGTCTGTCGATGATGTCCCGGTAGTTCTATGAATTCTTGTAACCAGCTTCCATACAACCTCTATCCCTAAACCTGCTACTACTCTCAAGATGGATTCCAGATGTCCCTGTGTGGAGAGGACTGATATTTCTATGCGCAATTCATACGTGATCATTCTAAGCTGCGTTTTGTTCCTTGCGATCGCCGGATGTGGAGGAGGAAGTTCCACGCCTCCACCGCCACCGCCCCCACCTGCCATTTCGATCTCGCCAAGCTCTGCGACGGTACCTCTGGGTGGAAAACAAGCATTCACGGCAATGGGGTCTGGAGGCGCAGCCGTCAGCGTGAACTGGAGTGTTAACGGGACCACAGGAGGCAACAACAGCGTTGGCACCATCGATGCAAATGGAAACTACACTGCCCCTGCCAACCTTCCTTCTCCCAACACGGTCACCATCACGGCTGCTTTGCAATCTGATTCTTCCAAGACCGGCACTTCCATGGTCACGGACGTATTCCCGAATGACAATGCCCACATGCAGGCCGTTCCCGTGAAACTGGGAACCAGCGGTGGGAATGTCAACGACTCCGTCACCAATGGCAGTACGATCACATGCTGCTCGGGCACACTCGGCGCCCTGGTTCAGCGCAATGGAACATTCTTTGTCCTGAGCAACAATCACGTTTTGGACAAGTCAGACCAGGGAAAGGCAGGCGACCAGATCAGCCAGCCTGGTCTCGTGGATAACAATTGCAACGCGGGGACGCCAGTGGCCACGCTAACCCAAGCGGCCGCCTTGAAACCCACCAATGGAACCAACGGTCCTGCGCCGAGCAATGTGGATGCAGCCATTGCTCAAATCATCTCCGCAGCAACGGTTGATACCAGTGGAGCGATTCTTGATCTGGGCGCACAGGGAGCTTCGAGCATCGCTGCTGCTCCACCTTCCGCCACGCTGGCTATACCGGCAACTGTTCTCTCTACCAATGAAAGAGTGGCGAAGAGCGGCAGAAGCAGTGGATTGACCTGCTCGACTCTGCAATCCGTCAGCACGATGGTGTCTGTTGACTACAGTGCTGCCTGCGGTGGCGCCAAAGCGTTTACCTCGACGTTCAACAATCAGGTCATTGTCAACGGCGGTAATTTCAGCGCTGTCGGGGATTCTGGTTCTTTAATTGTCACTGCCGACACGGCGCGCCCGGTCGCGCTGCTGTATGGTGGCAACAGCAACTCGACCACCGGAAACCCGATCTCCGACGTGCTCGGCGCTTTTCAAAGCGGAGCCAATGCTGCAACCATCGTCGGTGGCGCGGACCACGTGGTTAGCTGCGCGCCTACCCAGGCCGTCAATGCCCCAACCACCACCGCTGCAACTGCCAGCTCTTCAGCACTGACCACGGAGGAGCTCGATCGGGCCAGAACCATCAAAGAGCAATTTGCCGCCGAACTGATGAAAGACCCTGCGATCCTGCGGGTTGGCGTCGGCGTCAGCGACGACAATCCCAAGGAATCTGCGATCACGCTTTTCCTTGCGGGCGTTCCGGAGAGACAGGTTCCTGTACAGATCGAAGGCGTGCGCACGAAGTTGATATTTGATGTGGGACAGGCTCCGGCATTGACGCTACAACGAATCACAAGTGCAATCGCCATTAAGGAAGCCCGGGTTCGTGATCTGATGGGGCAGGAAGGAATTATCGGAGTCGGTGTTGGCCGTAGTGAAGATGCTCCTGGAGATGCAGCACTGGTGATCTATGTAGAGCAAGGAAAATTCCATTCTTCAATTCCCGCTGAGATTGACGGCATTCGCACCAAGATCATAGAGGGAGACCGCTTCCGCACCTTTGCCTGGGGACGCGAACCTAAGCCCGTTGCCTGCAAGAAACCGACAAACTCGACGAAACAAACAAGAATTAAACAGGTGATTCCCACGAATCAACGCTGATCCGTGTGTATCTGTATCTAAATTCCAATCTCCTTCGCCGCTCGTGCAGCGATTGCAGTCATGTCTTTCAAGGTCGCAATGTGGATGGATTGTTGTTCCATAATCTCAAAAGCGAAACCGATGGCGTCGTCGGTACGATTGAGATCGTCTTCCACGATAGCGGTCAGCTCAGCCTGCCGGCCCTCAGCCCTCATGATTCCCTCGGCCATGCGCGGAAAGGTGAAGGCCAGCACCTTGGCGGTGTTCACATCGTTTTTGAGGGCCGTTGCATGAAACATCTTGACCGTTGACTTTACGCCGTAGCCGCAATCAATTTTCAAAGGATCGCCGGAACTCGTGTAGCCGGAAACAACGATGTTCTTGTTCATCGCCTGCCACGCGCCTGCCCGTTCGAATTCTGACCGCATCCGCCGGTACACTCGTTGGCGCGCGCTTGCTTCCCGGGAAGGTTGACGGCTGCGGGATTCCAGATAAAGCTGGGCCAGAAAGTCGGCTTCGTGAGCGGGCGAATCAGCAAGGCAGGCCTTGATTTCCGATATCTGCAAAGCATTGGAAAAAGAGTCTTCGATACGCTTGAAGACAGCTTCGCGATCGGGGGAAACACTCTGCAAGTTGTCGCGTAGCTCGTTTCGCATTGCTTCCAGGAGTTCCAGGTCAGCCTGGGGAGCCAAGGCCCGCACGCGCGACCAATCTTTGCTGAAGCGTATCTCGGCCGGCGCGGCCGGCGCCATGAGAACCAGGCCGAAGTTGACAAACTCGTTTTTCACTGCGTCCGGCACATAGCGCAGCAGAAAGAAGGTGCATTGTTGTTTGGCTTCCATGATCTTCACTATTTCACATCACATAGGCTTGGACTGCCGTTTCAGCGGAAACACGACCCCAAGCCGGAAACGGGTTTCGAGACGAATCCCGAAAAGCTTCGATTAACTCGCGCAAACGGGGCTTGCGACGCCCGATAATGACATCCACCATGACTTTCAATGCGTCCCAATCGTTGCCACACCATTCCGGAGGAATCTTCCCTGCGATGTCGATGATGGTTTTAGGATTCAACTCCTCGATGCGCGAGAGCCAAGGTTCAAACGATTCCCATCCCCTGACATGCTGGTATACAAAATTCCGATAATACACGCCGTGCAGGGCCAGATCGGGAAAAGTCCATTCACCGGCATTGAAGCAATATCCCTGGTCGATAAAGGTCACCTGGTATTTGCGCTCGCTGGTTTTCTTCCAGAAAACTGCCTGGCGTCCATTGGCGTTGCCCAGCCACTTGTCCAGGATCAGCATCCCGGCAAAGGTTTCGCGGTTCTTGACCCGGTCAAACATGCTTTCGGGAAGATAATCAAAGATGTGTCCTTCGTCGGGATTACATACAAATCGCGCTCCAAATTGCAATCCAGATTGGCAGAGCGCCGAGATCCCGCCGCTCTCCATGCGGAGTTCAGGCGTGTTCCGGATCAGCCAGTCGTCAACTTCGATGATTTCGGTGGCCGGCACCGGAAGGCCCACATGTTGCGCTAATCGCGTGGCCAGGAATTCATTGGCCAGGACCCGGGTGTGCTGGGGATTACTTTGAAACTTAACTACATACAAGTGGCCATCAGCAGCCCGCATGAGATGCGATTGTGCTCCCCCGCGCATACGCCTGATATGCTGCACTGCCTCAACGGCCATAGAGGAGACATTTTACGCTGATCATGAGTTCTTATCTTGCGAGTTCCTTCTCGTTCACGCCATAGAATTGATCGATCTGTTCCAGATCCTTTCGGAGAATCGATTCATAGCGGTCACGGATCCGCAAATTGATCCTGTTTTTCAAGGCCCGTGGATCGTCCCCGAGGTCAAAGTAATACTGGCGGCGCAGGTTGGCATTGACCATGAACAACTCTTTGTGATTCCGGGAAAGTATGCCAAACACCGGCATGTAGCTCGACATAAGCAGGACATGATCTGAACCTGGAGCCGCTTGCTCTTCTGCGCTCAAAGTGAATAGAGGATGTCCCAGCATGTCGTTGTGATTCAGTGCCCGGTGGCCAAGCAGGTAATAAAGCGTGGGCGTGAGATCATGCAGCGAAGCCGGGCGTGTGGCATCCCAGAACATTCCGGTGCGTAGTCGTTCCGGCACATGAATCAGCAAGGGAATGCGTGTAACCTCCGGCGTGATATCGGAAACATGTCCCAACCGGCCCGCCTCTCCCAGGCTCTCCCCATGGTCTGCAGTCACAATGACAATGCTGTTTTCATACAAGTTTTGTTTCTTCAGGAATTCGATGAATGAGCCAAACGTTTTATCTACCTGTTCAACGGCAGAAGCGTACTTGTCATTAAATCCAGGATGCGGAGTGACCTTGATCTGGTCACCGTGCAACGCAATGGATAAGGTATGGACGTCTGCGGGCTGGGTATAGAGGAAGACCGGACGATCAGGATCGTTCCGCTGAAGCAGTTTATCCTCGAATTCATCAATGACCATTCCGAATTCGTTCTGCTGCGTGCGCTTTAACCTGCTGGTCAAGACGGTGACATTCGCAGTTTGGGGAACAATATCGTCGAGCACCTCGTCGTAGCTGATGTAACAGTGAAACCCATCGACATTCAACATGCGTTGCAGGTTGCTGAATTTCGGATGCGGAGGCGGATAGAGCTTCTGCAACTGCTGGTAGCCTGCCCAAATCGAGGGCTCGGCAAGCGCTGTCCCGGCGTATGGCGTATAAGCATTCTGAAATGCAACGCTCTCGCGGGCGAAAGACTCGATATGAGGGGTAAACGTAACGTCCGGGTTATAGGGAGAGAGATAATCCCGGCGCAGCGCATCGATCACCAGAAAAAAGATGTTGGGCTGAACCAGAGGCTCAGCTTTCAGATGATCGGTGAGGTTAACTTCAGGCACAGGAACATTGGCGCGAATGCTGGAATGTCTGTTCAGGAAGCTGTAGAAATCAGCATAGGCTTCGTCCTGAACCGCCGGTTTCAGGGCCATTTGAATCACAAAAAAAGATGGATCGTAGTCAGCATATTGATCGAGGTTACCTGCAACACTTTCATGGAAGTCTGTTCCCTGCTGTCCCAGTGACTTGATAGCCGCCAGCGTCGTTGCCGTGAGGATTGAGATGATCAAAAGAAATGAGGGAGCATAGCTCCTGCTCCGGGCCCAAAATCGGCGGCAAATCCACAGCAAGAGGAGGCTCATCACCAATGCCGACAGGCTGCTTAGGATTCGATCCCAATCCACAGCCGCCAGTTTGATTGTCAGCAGATAAAACAAGCCCACCGTTCCAAACACCGCGACAGCGCGGCTTAAACGGGACTTCATAGTCAACAAAGAGGGTTCTCCAGCTATGCCGGCAAGCGCGCGATGTTCCTTGATCTTCAGCGCCAGAGCAACCACGAAAAGCACTACTGCGCAGGAAAAAACAGCAACGTAGAGCGTGGCCACATAGGTATTGAATGCTAAAAGAGAAAATACGATCTTTCTCACTACGAATGCCAACACAAGAGCTGCCGCCACCGCGCGCAAGATGAACTCAGCAGCGGCAGGATTTGAAAAGCGCCTGGCCAGGAAAGCAATCCACTGGAGTACGAGGAAAATTGTGATAAAGACAGCCAGATGTGCCAAGAGGCTCGCAAGAAACGCCAGGACCGGAATAGGCTGCTGACTGGCCGCCCTGTTGATCCCTCCAGATACGGTATAAAGCAAAAAGGTAGCAGCCCCAGCGATGAGAAACGGGGCCAGGTTCACTTTTCTCACAGGCATCCCCTTCAAGCCCGCTCGAAACGCTGTAGCAATGTGAATTATGGAAATCCATACGAGCGGAACCAGACAGACAAAAGCCTCAACACAGGCAGCAATATCGCCATTAGGCATGCGGACGTTGGGCCCATAAAGAAGTGGCGGGCCAACCAAGGCTTTGTGTCCGTCCAAAAAATAAAAAACAAAGCCGGTAGTGGTCTGCACGACAATAAAAATCGCTGCGAACTGCTGTGATCTTTTCCCGTTCTGTCCTAAATCAATAGAGAGGAGCGCCGCCGCCAGTGCGGGAAAGTAGAGTATCCAAGCCAGAAACATGCATGTTCGCAACCATCCAAACAGCGGATTTGTCAGGGTGCCAAAAAAATTGGCGGTGATATAGCAGGCAATAAGAAAAAAGGAGTCGATAATGATCAGCAACCCAAAGGCTGCCTGAGCTGCAAGCTTCATCCAGAAGACAGCATTTGGCCGGGAACCCATGACTGCAAACATAGTGGATCAGCTTCCCGAATACTACCAAAAGCCCATGCTTGAAACCGGCAGTTTTCAATTGCAGCGATTACCTTGGCAATTATGCAATCCCGGCAATCCCGACTAAAATATGTGACTTATGCAGGATGATCTTCTTCGTTATCGTAGCGAATTCCCGATCCTGGAGCGCACGATCTACATGATCAGCAACTCTCTGGGCGCCATGCCTCGTGGCGTTTACGATTCCACTCGGGAATACTGCGACGAGTGGGCCACACGCGGCGTCCGCATCTGGGAAGAGAAATGGTGGATGATGGCGCGCGAGGTCGGCGACGAGATCGCTGCCCTCATGAATGCTCCTGCCGGAACGGTGAGCGTTCACCTGAATGTAACCGAAGTCCAGGCCCTTGTGGCAAGTTGCTTTGATTTCAGCGGCAAACGCAACAAGATCGTCTACAGCGACATGAATTTTCCTTCCGTCATGTATTTCTGGGAGGCCCAGCAATCGCGCGGCGCTCGTGTCCACATGGTCAAGACTGACGATGGTATCCACGTTCCTACGGAGCGCCTGCTGGATGCGATCGACGAGCAAACGCTGCTGGTGCCTATATCGCATGTTGTATTTCGCAGCGCCTACATTAAAGATGCCGCAGCCATCATCGAAAAAGCTCATCGCGTAGGCGCGTACGTAGTGCTCGACCTGTTTCAGTCCCTGGGAACTGTTCCTGTCGATATTCAAGCTCTGAATGCTGATTTTGCTACGGGCGCAGTGTTGAAGTGGCTGTGCGGGGGCCCAGGCACGGCCTATTTGTATGTGCGTCCTGATCTTGCAAAAAAGCTGGAGCCCAAGTTGACCGGATGGTTTGCCCACGAACAACCGTTTGGGTTTGAGATTGGTCCCACCCGTTATGCGGAACCGCCTTTTAAGTTTATGCAAGGCACAACCAACGTTCCGGGGTTTTACACTGCGCTTCCCGGATTGAGGATCATCCGCGAGATTGGAGTGCATCGCATCCGCGAGAAATCCAAAAG
The DNA here is from genome assembly GCA_035939495.1 of Candidatus Angelobacter sp. Classification (GTDB taxonomy): domain Bacteria; phylum Acidobacteriota; class Terriglobia; order Terriglobales; family Acidobacteriaceae; genus Angelobacter. Next base: position 8,428 of record DASZFU010000077.1, read on the forward strand.
GATGACAGCCCACATCATTGAACTCGCCAAGCGACGTGGCTGGAGGGTGAACTCGCCTATGGACCCGGAGCGGCTGGGCGGGACGGTAACGATCGACATGCCCAACTCCAGCTCCGAGGCCGTCTGCAAAGAATTGCTGCGCCGTAATGTCCTGGTGGATTTTCGGCCCAAGGCCGGAGTACGCTTTTCACCGCACTTCTATAACACCATGGAAGAGATTGACCGGACGATAGAAACGGTCGAAGAAATCTTGAGCGATATGCGGGTTGCCAACGCCGTTTAGGCCGTTTAAGCCCCAGGAATCTACATAGTCACTACCTTTTGCGGTTGACAGTTCGCCTTTCATTCGCTTAAATAGTAGTCTATGGCTATTACTAAACGTCAACGACAGGTCTACGACTTCATTCACGACTTTATACGGGGAAATGGATACTCCCCGTCGTTTGAAGAGATCGGCCAGGGAATGGGCTTAACCTCGCTGGCGACCGTGCACAAACACGTCAGCAACCTTGAGAAAAAAGGTCTAATCAAGCGGGACTACAACCGCAGCCGTTCGATTGACGTGCTGCCGGTTCGTGGGCTGCTCCGGCGGCAAACTCCAAAACCCGTTGACGTGACCTTGCCGCTTCTGGGCCGCATTGCTGCAGGCCAGCCGATTGAAGCCGTGCAGAATGCCGAATCCATCTCTCTCGGCGACATCACTCGTTCTAAAGACGTGTACGTTTTACAGGTCAAAGGCGAGAGCATGAAGGATGAACACATCGTCGATGGAGACTATGTCCTGGTGGAAAAAGCTGAAAATGCTCGCGACGGAGAGATTGTCGTGGCTCTGCTTGAAGGCTCCGATGCAACCCTGAAGCGTATCTTCCGCGAAGGATCCAAGATCAGGCTACAGCCCTCCAACTCCACCATGGATCCGATCGTGGTCAATGCAAAGTCAGTGCAGATTCAGGGCAGAGTGATTGGGGTTTTGCGAAAATACTGAAATTTGTTTACGAGTCTGCGTGTGCGCAAGAACCGCGCCCCACGCAGACTCACCCCATTCGCTTCGCTCGGGGCAAGCTCCGCGGGGTAAGCGAACGTATTGACCCTAACATGGGGCCCATTCCTCAGAGGCGCTCTTTTTCGGGTCTTCGTTTTTATTGACTCATGAGATTTTCGAGGGCTTTCTCAATTTTGTCGCGCGAGCAGAAACCCACAATCTGGTCTTGTACTTGGCCATTTTTGAAAATCAGTAGGGTCGGAATACTCCGGACCCCATAACGCTGCGGTGTCACTGGGCTGCTGTCTACATCCATTTTGCCCACTTTTATTTTGCCGTTGTAGGCCGTAGCCACTTCGTCTACAACCGGGGCCAAGGCTTTACATGGGCCGCACCATGCAGCCCAAAAATCGACCATGATCGGCTGTTCACTCTTCAAGACCATTTGGTCAAAATTACTGTCAGTTACTTCCAAAATCGTATCGATAGCCATCCTAATGCTCCTCTTTAGGTTTACCCGCCAGCCTTCTCGGCCCCGATTAATTAAAACTGAACATCCTAACAAAATATCAACCAAACGTTAGATGAAACTATAGGCATTAAGTTTCTTCTCTCTTAAGCAATTGATAATGAAAGACTTAAATATCAATTGAACAGGTCTACAGAATCGAACCCAGAGTTCCCTTTCGGGCCGCAACGCGAAAATGTTACTAAAGTGATGTGGACTAAAGGCCAGTCTCCCCCTACACTCATAAGCGGTGGTAAGGCAGTTCTGGGGGAGGGCTGCCGGGCGTCCTGCGATGAACTCGCAGGACGCTTGATTTTTGGGGGAGAGTTGCTGCTTCCAACCAAGCTTCCAGCGTTCATATTGTTCCGTCTCAAGTGATATCCTCAATAGTTAGTCAATCTTCAGGAACGATCATCTGACCAATCCTTTTTATTCTGGAATCTTAGAAATGACTACTACGAGCGCCGAACTACAAGCCACGGAACTACAGTTATTGGAGCGTGAGCGTGTTTTTGACGCTTTTCGCCACTGGGGTTACCTGGAAGCCAATTTACATCCGTTTGGCGGACCGATTGGAGAAGGCCAGCCCGAATTGCACAGCAAGGGTGAGGCAGCCGAGCAGGCCCGCCGCGTTTATTGCGGAAGTGTAGGCTACGAGTTCATGCACCTGCCCAGCCGCGAGCGCCGCGAATGGCTGCAGGAAAAGATCGAGAACCCGGCGCCTTTCCCAGTGGACCGCCGGTGGCTTGCGGAGCGTCTTCTTCAAGCCGATCTTTTCGAGCAAATTCTTCAGACTCGCTATCTGGGCACCAAGCGCTACTCCGGTGAAGGCAACACTTCTCAGGTTCCTCTTCTGGATATGGTATTGGAGACGGCTGCCGACCTGGGCGCCAACACCTGCGTCATCGGTGGTACCCACCGTGGACGGCTCACCCTGATGACCTTGACCGTGGGCATACCGGCGGAAGACATTCTAGCCGGATTTGAGGATGTCGATCCTCGCAGTGTTTTAGGCGGCGGCGACGTGAAATACCACAAGGGAGCCACCGGCCAATTCCGCACCCGTAACGGAAAAACCATCCGCATGCACCTGGTATCGAACCCCAGCCACCTGGAGGCTGTTGATCCGGTTGCGCTGGGCCGCACGCGCGCCAAGCAAACCCACGCCGGCGAAAATGGCGAGCGCGAGATTCTGCCTGTCGTCATGCACGGTGATGCGGCATTCGCAGGCCAGGGAATCCTGGCTGAAGCTTTGAACTATGCGGGCCTCAAAGGTTTCAGCGTGGGCGGGTGCATCCATGTGATCGTGAACAACCTGATCGGATTTACGACAACCTCGCGCGAACTTCATACTTCCAGATTTTCGGCAGATTTGGCCAAGCGCCAACCCGTTCCCATTTTCCATGTGAATACGGAAGATCCGGAAGCAGTCCTGCGAATAGGACGGCTGGCGGCGGAGTACCGCTTCCGGTTTGGCAGTGATGTGGTAATCGACCTGATCGGATATCGCCGCCACGGCCACAGTGAGGTTGACGATCCCACCATCACCCAACCATTGCTTTACAAGAAGATCAACGCGCATCCGCCGTTGTTTGCGAATTATGCCAAGAAGCACAATATCGACACTGCCGATATAGAGGCGCGCTTCCGGGCACGGATCGATGAAGCCTACGATAAGGCCGCGAAGATGGAGAAGACGCCAAGCCTGCGCAAACTCCCCGCCTATTGGGACAAGTATGTCGGTGGCCGCTATAACCCTGCTTATGAAGTGCCGACAGCAGTGCGTGATGAGACACTGAATCAACTCACAGCCAGGCTGACGGCTTATCCTGCGGGGTTTGCCATCCATCCCAAAATAAAGAGACTGCTGGAGCAGCGCCAAAAAATGGGAACCGGCAAAATGCCCATCGACTATGGCATGGCTGAAGCTCTGGCGTTTGCGTCGCTTCTGACGCAAGGTATCCCGGTCCGGCTTTCCGGGCAGGATAGCCGCCGTGGGACATTCAACCATCGCCACTCAGTCCTGATCGATACGGAAAACGAGCAGGAATATGTGCCCCTTAGCAATCTTTCGCTCGACCAGGCATGGTTTGCAGCCTACAACTCAATTCTTTCCGAAGCGGCGGTCTTGGGCTTTGAATATGGGTTTAGCCGCGATTACCCCGACGGATTGGTGCTGTGGGAGGCGCAATTTGGCGATTTCGCCAACGGAGCTCAGATCATCATCGACCAATTCATCGTCTCTGGCGAAGATAAGTGGGGCCTGCTCTCGGGCCTGGTCATGCTTCTTCCACATGGCTATGAAGGACAAGGACCTGAGCATTCGAGCGCTCGCATGGAACGGTATCTGCAACTTGCCGCCAAAGACAACATCCAGGTCTGCCAGCCCTCGACGGCAGGGCAGTACTTTCACATGCTGCGACGGCAGGCGCTGCGTTCCTGGAGGAAACCGTTGATTGTATTCACGCCCAAGGGAATGCTGCGTCATCCTGATGCTGCCAGCTCCGTGCATGACCTGGCGGAAGGCAAATTCCAAACCATAATTCAAGACAACGAGATCACCAATGGCCAGCGGGTGATTCTGTGCACCGGAAAAATCGGGCATGAATTGCGCCGCGAACGCAAGCGGCGCAACGACACCAGCACTGCAATCATCTTTGTGGAACAGCTTTTTCCGCTGCCGGAGCCGGAACTGGAAGCGGCCTTTGCCCAGCACACCAACGCTCGTGACGTCCTTTGGGTACAAGAAGAGCCTGCGAATATGGGAGCGCTCAGCTACATCAGCCCTCACCTTGAACGGCTGGCGCGGGGCAATCGGGTGCGTTCCGTGAAACGTTCCCCCTCGTCCACCCCCGCAACCGGCTCGCATACCGCCCACGAGATGGAACAGAAAACCTTGATGGAACTGGCGTTCGCGGCGTTGTGAGGGCCGTAATCATTTAAAATAACGGGTTCGGCCGCTAGCGGCTCCCGGTTCGTTGTGCCTTAAAGGTCCGCACGCAAAAGCACTATTACCCATTAGCACGAGTTTCAAATTTATCAATGATGAAAGGTGATTGAAAATGGCTTACGAAGTCCCTCCCTTGCCTTATGCCTACAACGCTCTTGAACCCCACATCGACGACCAAACCATGCATCTGCACCATGACAAGCATCATGCTGCGTATGTAACCAAGCTCAATGCTGCCGTGGAAAAATATCCTGACCTGCAAAAGAAGAGCGCCGAAGAGTTGATCCGAAACCTGAGTGCGATACCCGAAGACATCCGGGGCGCAGTCCGCAACAACGGCGGCGGCCACGTCAACCACACGATGTTCTGGCAGATCATGGGACCCAACAAAGGCGGAAATCCCAGCGGCGCAGTGGCCGATGCCATCAACAAAGCTTTTGGCAGCTTCGATGCCTTCAAAGAAAAATTTGAAGCCGCAGGCGCCAACCAGTTCGGCAGCGGCTGGGCCTGGCTGGTACGCACCAAATCGGGAGAGTTTAAAGTGACCTCCACCCCCAACCAGGACAATCCACTGTCAAACGGTGAGTTTCCTGTTTTGGGCAATGATGTTTGGGAACATGCTTATTATTTGAAGTATCAGAACCGTCGCCCAGACTATCTGAAAGCCTGGTGGAACGTTGTGAACTGGGATGAGGTGAACAAGCGCCTTTCTCAAGCTGACAGTTATTTCAAGTAACCAGAAAACCAGAGTTCGCAAAAAACCGCTCGTGATCACGATTGCTCCGAGCGGTTTTTTCTCACCTGTCCTTACAAAATCTCGTCATCCCGAGGAGCGCTCTTTGCGACGAGGGACCTTGCATTCGCTATGAACCGCTAGAGTCCCAAAAACAAATAGAGTGCGTTTAGTTTGACAAACTGTCCAAGTTCGTATATTATTCGCTATGGTAGTCGTTCATCAATGCGAGTCATTCGCGGGGACTTTAACTTGAGCCGTATTGCAGGCGTGAGCGGAGCGGGAGCCTGCAGGCGAAACCCTGAGCGCAAGCGAAGGGTCTAAAACAAATCGTGTCATTCGCGGGGACATTAACTTCCGTGGCTCATTTTGCACAGTTGGGCGGAGCTATACTCACAAAGTTGAATTAGAGATTTTTAAGAATTGAATACTTGGTACCCCCACCCATGGTACCTTTTAACCACCCTCTGACCGGCTTTTTGGTCCGCAAAAGGACAAAAAAGGCAGCGATATAAATTAAATTTTGCTAATTAATGTGTTCGCGGTAAACGGCAACACATGGCTCGCACTTTTAGTCACACCTGATCTTCACAGCGTATTTGCCCGTCTCTTAACCCCGCTGATAAACTGAAAAGTTCTGCTCGTTACTCCCAAACCCTCATACAGGCTGTCTTATGAATTCACCTACAGATATTGCAATCGTTAGTGGCGCGCGAACGCCCATGGGCCGTTATTGCGGCAAGTTGAAAGATTTTACTGCTATGGAATTGGCTGCCACTGCCAGCCAGGAAGCCATTCGCCGTTCGGGTCTAGAACCTGGCGAATTTGATCACGCTGTATTTGGTAACGCTCAGCAGACTTCCGGGGATGCGCTTTACGGAGCACGGCATGTCGCCCTGAAGGCCGGTTTGCCTATCGAGACGCCTGCGCTTACCGTGAATCGTTTGTGCGGGTCTGGTTTGCAGGCCATCGTGACCGGGGCACAGATGCTGCAACTGGGAGAAGCTCGCAATGTCCTTGCCGGCGGCATGGAATCGATGTCACAGGCCCCGCATGTAATTCGCGGCGCACGTACCGGGTTGGGCCTCGGCGAAGGCAAGCTGGAAGACTCGCTGATGGTCGCTTTGCTCGACACCTATTGCGGGCTTTACATGGCCAACACTGCGGAGCTGTATGCCGAACAGCAGGGCATTACCCGCGAAAAGATGGATGAATTCTCTCTGCGCTCCCAACAACTCGCAGCAGCGGCACAACAGGCTTGCCGGTTGCACGAGGAGATCACCTCCGTCCCACTCAAAAACCGCAAAGGCGAACCGAGCGGGGAAATGTTCGAGAAGGACGACCACCTTCGTCCGGAAACGACCATCGAAGGGCTAGCCAAACTCAAGCCTGCCTTCGGCAAGAATGGAACGGTGACTGCCGGAAATGCCAGCGGCATCGTGGATGGCGGCGCAGCCGTAGTGCTCACGTCACTTGCCCATGCGGAAAAACGCGGACTCAAGCCACTGGGACGGATCGTAAGCTGGGGCATCGCGGGCGTCGATCCTAAAATCATGGGCAGCGGACCAGTTCCAGCGTCGCGCCTGGCGCTCAAAAAGGCAGGGTTGAAACTAGAGGACATCGATCTGATTGAGGTCAACGAAGCGTTCGCCGGACAGTATCTCGCAGTCGAAAAAGAATTGGGGCTGGATCGCAATAAAGTCAATGTGAACGGTGGCGCGATCGCCCTCGGACATCCGTTGGGCGCAACCGGCGCACGCCTGGTAATTACGCTGCTTTATGAGCTGCGCCGCCGCAAAGGGAAATACGGCCTGGCCACGGCGTGCATCGGCGGCGGACAAGGCATCGCGATGATCGTGGAAGCATTGCCATAAGTGCCATAATTGCCATAATTTGAAATCTGGCGCTTTTGAAATTATGGCAATTTGAAGACTGTTTGGGTTTCAAAAGAAGCTGCAAGAATCGAACAGGTTTTGCAAATGGCTAAAGGCTAAGAGCTAAAGGCTGAAAATCATGGCAATTTCGGGAGGTTTCTTTGAGCATAAGAAAAGTCGGCGTACTCGGTTGTGGTCTTATGGGGTCGGGAATTGCCCAGGTCAGTGCAACGGCCGGCTATGACGTTACTGTTCTGGAGCAGGACCAAAAGTTTATCGACAAGGGTTTCTCGGGCATCGACAAATCGCTGGCCAGGTTTGCCGAGAAAGGTAACCTGAAAGAGCCGGTGGAGACGATTCGTGGCCGCCTAAAGGGAACTACCAGCCCTGAGGCTGTTGCCGATTGCGACATTATTATCGAAGCCATCATTGAAAACGTCGATGAAAAGAAAAAGACCTTCGCAGCGCTCGATAAAATCGTAAAGAAAGAAGCCATTTTCGCCAGCAATACCTCCTCAATTTCTATTACGGAAGTGGCAGCAGCCACCCATAGGCCGGATCGTTTCATCGGCCTGCATTTCTTTAATCCAGTGCCGCTGATGAAGCTGGTCGAGGTGGTGCGCACGATAGCCACGAGCGATCGGGTCTTTGAGACCGCGTTCCAGTTTGGCCAGAGTCTTGGTAAGGTCCCCGTACGCACGAGCGATAAGACCGGATTCATTGTCAACCGTTTGCTCGTGCCTTATATGCTCGACGCCATTCGCGCCTATGAAGAGGGTGTAGGCTCGATTCCTGACATCGACAATGCCATGAGGCTGGGCTGCGGCTATCCAATGGGCCCCTTCACACTCCTCGACTTTGTCGGCTTGGACACAACCTACTACATCACCCAAGTCATGTACGAAGAGTTCAAAGAGCGTCGCTTTGCATCTCCTCCGCTCTTGAAGCGGCTGGTCATGGCAGGCTGGTACGGCCGCAAGACCGGCAGAGGCTTCTACGACTACGCTGATCCGAACAGTCCTGTAGCTTTGACTTTTTAACGTCCCGACGAAGGAGGGACCCCCTATCCGCAAGAGAGTTCTCAATGAGCACGAGAAATCAGAAATGCTATTAATAACATGATCAAAGCCATCACCAGCGTACGATTCACCAAAAACAAGCGCGACTTCGACGCTCTGAATTCTCTTTTCTCAGCGTTGGGCTTTGAACCAAGTGTGGAGTGGAAATCCAAGAAAGGTCAAGGACGCTATTTTCTTGCCCCGGTCGCCAAGCTGGAGCTGGTCTTGAACGAAGCCCTTCCGTCTGATCTTTGGGTCGAAGTGACTGACCTGGATTCCATCTTCAATCTTCTGAAACAACGTAAGGTGAAAGTGCTCACTGATATCCAGGAGACTGACTGGAACTCCCGCGCCTTTGTCGCTGAACCAACAAAGGGCATGAATATAGCATTCTGGCAGCCTCTCCAGGCTGGTGAAGATGCCATGGAAGGCGACCTGAATTCTCGCGGCATGCGGTTTGGAATCGTCGTGAGCCGCTGGAATTCATTCATCACCGAGCGCCTCCTCCAGGGTGCTATTGACGCGTTGCGACGCACAGGTTGCCGCAAGGAAGACATAACAATCGTGAGGGTGCCAGGCTCGTTCGAGATTCCGTCGCAGGCACGAACGTTGGCTAAAACGGGCAAGTATGACGCCATTATTACCCTGGGATGTCTCATCCGTGGCGAAACGACTCACTACGAACACATCGCAACTGAAGTCACGCGCGGCATCGGACAATCAGCGCAGGAGACCGGCGTACCCCACACGTATGGCGTCTTGACCTGCGAGAATCTGGAGCAGGCCCTGGACCGTGCTGGATTGAAGGCAGGCAACAAGGGATTTGAAGCCGCCAGTTCGGCTGTTGAGATGGTAAGCCTCAAGCGCAAGACCGCTGCGGGTGGGAAGAACGCCAGGCGCTGAATATGGGAACACGGCGTAAATCCCGGGAACTTTGCCTCCAGATGCTCTTCCAATCCGATATGGGCAAGCAAACACCCGAGCAGGTCCGCAACACGTTCTGGACCGAACGCTCTGAGGTGGATGCCGAAGTTCGCGGCTTTGCCGATGACCTTTTCAATGCCGCTACAGCCCGGCAACAAGAGATCGACGACCTTATCCAAAAGCATGCCCAGCATTGGCGTATGGATAGAATGGCGGCGGTGGATCGTAACGTTTTACGGGCCGGTGTCGCCGAATTCCTGGCATACCAGGACACGCCCAAGCCGATCATCATCAACGAAGCACTCGAAATTGCCCGCAAATTCTCATCGCCCGAGTCGGTCCAGTTCATCAATGGAGTGCTGGATTCTGTAGGCAAGGAGTTGAGTGCTGGGGGCTAAACGATCCGCAAAATGTCATGCCCCACCTCAACCTGGCGTTCCGGAAATTCGGATTCGATGCGTTGCTTGAGTTCTGCAACAGTAGGCGCGCCATTCTCACCGTTCAGGCCTCGGGCATCATCCATGAGGATTACGTGTCCCTTCAGTGGATGACGCAAGATGGCTTCCAATTCAGTTGTCAGCCGCTGCTGGTTGCCCTGTAGCCCCGCCCATCCGTAATAACCGGCATCCAGCCAGAAGAGAGCCGGCTGGCTGATCGACTTCAGCAACTCTGGGACTACCTGCTGGCTATCACCCTCGAGAATTTTGATATGGGCATAGCGTGAGAATTTTTTAGTAGCGCGCTGAGCTAACTGAGAGTCGTATTCAATCGAATAAATCCGGTCAAAGTCCTGTTTCATAGCGGCTACCATCTCACCGTAGTAAGTGCCGGTTTCAACCAGGACTCGAAGCTGGTATCGCTGGGCATACTCCCGCACCGTCCGCTGCTTAAGAAGATGAGGAGAGCGCACCGGCTTGCCGCGTAGTTGCCAATACCAGTAATCGGGATAATGCCCGAGAGCCTTGTAGAGGCCGTAGAAAGGTGTCCGTTGAAGCAGTTTTCGAAATGCCCTCATTGGTTGCAGGTTACCGTAAAAACCACTGCCTCGTATTTTCCACTCACCAAGGATTCCACGGCGCCATGGACGGATTGTCCACCTTCTGAAGGCCATAGGGCCTTGACAGGGCCGGAAAGTTCCACAGTGGGGCTGACCGGCACCGCCTCGCGGTTCGACACCTCGACAGCCTGGATTGTATCCGGCCTGGTCAAATCGTTAGGCGAACTCACCAGAAGCTGCCGGCCGGAGCCGCAAGTTGATTGGATCGCGGCCAGGCTGCTGCCCCAGTCGCCGAAGGCCGCCGCAGGTGTGCCTAGAGAATTTCGATAGAACCGCGCACGTCCGTCGGTGCCTGCGAACACCCACTGCCGGGAATCTCCATTGATCAAGACTGCTCCAGAGAAGAATTGCGGCACCGATTCCCCGGATTTTTGGCCAGCCAGCACTCCGGTGAAAAAATTCCGCGCAGGACTAAAGAAAGCCGCCAGCAGGCCCATGTCGATCTGCCAGGGATCATCGCTGGCATGACATTGCAAGACCGGAGGAGCCACAGCGCCGCTGCAAAGCGTACCCGGAAGATAAGCCGTAATCTGCGAACCCGATCCGCCGGAATTGATGACTTGCAACCGGCCTCGCATATCCCGGGGCCAGGTTTGTTCATGGACGATCGCCAGGGTTTGCTTCTGACGCCACTTGCCACTCTCATTGCCGTAGACGGCGATCTGCCCGGGTTCCAGCACGTAAAGGTTTGGTCCATCGATAAAGAAGTCGAGGATAGGAGCTTCTTGCTGCCACACTACGCTCTTGTGGACCGTAAGCGTCGGCGCTCGTGACGCCGAAGCAGCCGATGGCTTGGGAATCTTCCTGATGACGGTCTGATTCGTTGTCCCCTGGCGGATGGTGGCAACCCAGACAAAGTTTTGCCAGTCTTCAGAAAAGGTGATCTGGATTTCAGCTACGGCGTATTCGGCTTTTACCAAACGGATGCCGGCAGCGCGAAAGGCGGCAGTAATGCTTTTTTTAAGCGTATCCAGGTCAGCGGCAGAGAGCGAAGAAACATTGTCGAAATTCAAAGCAACCGCTGAAGGCGACCCGGCCCGCGAGAGAATCTCCTGGACGAACTGAGTTGTGTCTTCTGGCTGGGATTGCAAAGCCAGAAGGATTTGGTAATTGGGTAATTTGGTAATTGGGTAATTTGAAGATCGAATACCGGCTCCGTTCAACAATTGAGGGACAAGCAGAAAGAACCAAAGCTGGTATGTACGCTTCAACATGGGCGGGAAGGGCGAGTATAGCATGTTGGCTTCTAGCTGCTGGCTTCTAGCTGCTGGCTACTAGCTGTTGGCAAAATCTTTCATCGCTACTACTGCCAAATTTGATCAATTGGGTTCAACATTCCCTATGTTTAGGTGAATGGTGGTTTGAAAAAGTCCATTGGTTTCGCTAGCAGCTAGAAGCCAGGAGCTAGTAGCTGGTTTTCCGCCAGACCGAGTGGCCGTCCCGGCGGAGACCGCCACTCGGTTGGATTTCCAGCGGAATGTGGAGCCGCTTCGCAGGCGCGAGCACCAGCCTGTCATCCTCGAGGTGAGCGAAGCGAGCCGAAGGACCTGCTATCTCCTGCTTATCGTCTTGTGCGTCCTGATCTGTCGCGGCGCCTGGGTTTTGTCTTCCTGCTCGTCGACATTTGGGTCATCCTCTTCTCCTTGTGCTGATTGGCTGCCTTCTTCGCTATCCATCACTTGCGGTGTGATTCCACCTTTCATCACATCGTTGAAGAAGATCTTGGCATCGGAGGGCACCATCATGATCTGCAATTTGTCCGAGAGCCGTTCAGCGATGATCTTGTTGATCAGCAGGGGATTCCCTTTGAGCACGTCGGCCTCTGACTTCATGCGCTCGGAGTCGGCGGAGGCAATCTTGCGGATACGAACCGCTTCGGCATCAGCCAGCAAGGTGCGGCGCTGCATCTCCGCCTTGCTGTCAATGACCTTGGCTTCGGCCTGGGCTTCGGCGTTTTTGACTGTAGCTTCCTTGCGCGCCTCAGCTTCCAGCCGTGATTGCTGGATCTGCTTCTCTTTGAGCGGCAGAGTGTATTGCATGGCATCGGCCTCAGATTTGGCTTGCAGCACCTTTACCTGGGCATCTCCTTCGGCATGTTTGACCTGCTGGATTTTTTGGGCTTCGGCTTCCAGTTCGGCGATGCGTACTTGTTTAGCCTTCATGTCGGTCTCCACGCCCATCTGCTCGTCTTCCTGTTCTTTGAGCAGCAATCCTTCCAGACCCTTGGCGTATTCCACCGGAAGCTGGATATCACGCAGCATTACTTCTTTGACGATGATGCCGTCAGGGCCAAGCTTTTCCACGAGGCGCGCACCTGCTGCCTGCCGTATCTCCTCGCGCTTGGTGGCAAAAATCTCACGGACGGAATAGTTCGGCGCCAGCTCGCGAAACACTGTAGCCACCGCAGGCGGAACAATTTCCTTTTCCACCGGGTGAGGCAGGTTGGCGTGAATGAAGTCCAGCCTCTTGGGATCGAGCCGGTAACGAACGGTGATGGCCATTCCGATGCTTAGACCTTCCTTGGATTGCACCGTGAACACCTCGGGCTTTTTTTCGTCGGGTTCGCCTTTGCCGGTCGTGTCCTTTTTTTTTGACGAGGCTTCGACACCATCTTTAGAGGATGCGGTGGTCAGCACCTGGTCGCGCGTGTCGTAGAGCGCAACAGATTCCACCAGGGGCGTGACCACGTGCACACCGGGATAAAGAGTGCCCGGGCGCGTACCCGAGGCCTGGCTCACTCTGACGCCGCCCATGCCACTTGGAACCACCACAATTCCAGAGGCAATCAGTATCGGCAGCCAGGCCACGGGTAACGCCCATTTCGCAGTGGTCCAGTTCAGGCGCGGTTTTTCCGGTTGGTTATCCGGACTCGCCTTGCGCAACTGGCGGTGATACTGGACGACTTTGTATAAATTCTTGGAAACAATGGCCAGGGACCATACGATCAGCCCGTAGCCAGTAAGTATCAGCAGGTATTTGAATAACAACATTGGTTTGATCTCCTTGAAAATCGCTGCTAGCTGCTAGCTTCTGGCTGCTAGCTCTAAGCCTTTAGTTCTTAGCGTGAATCTTGTGAGTTCTCAGTAAAGCCGTGAAATCCAGTTCATTGCGACAGCTGCCGAGCGTGCCCCGAGGCAAAACACCAAGCAAAACCACAACTGCCATCTTTTCGTTTGGCCCATGATTTTGTTGGTCGATTTCATGATTGCTTCCTTAAGTGCATTTGACTCTTTTAAGGCGTCTACCTTCTTTTGGTCGTGATCGAGTCGTTAGATTTCCGATCACCCGATCACCCGATGAACCGATCGCCCGATTTACTGTCCTTCATCAGCCAAAGCCACCACCACCTCGGCGCTGTTCGGGCGGGTATCATTCTTGTCGTTCGTTTCGGGATCGAAAACTTGTGCGACCAACTCGTCGTGTTCACTGCGAACGATCACGAAGTCGCCGACGCGCACCAGTTTGAACAGTTCCTCCACGTCTTTCTTGGCCATGCGGAAGCAGCCATGCGAGGCCGCTTTGCCGATCGAGTTGGGGACGTTGGTTCCGTGAATTCCATATCCCTTCTGGCTCAGTCCCATCCAGCGCGAGCCCAGCGGATTGTTTTTGCCTGGCTTGATCACTTTGCCTTTGTGGTAATAAGTGGGGTTCTCGGTTCGGTTGACCACGGTGAAATCGCCGGAGGGACTAGGAGTGGATTCTTTGCCAACCGCTATCGGAAAGGTCTTTACCACTTGTCCGTTATCCACCAGGGCAAGTTGCCGGTCAGCGATGCTGATGATGATGAACCGCGTCAAGGCCTCCGGTTCCGAATCTGCCAGGGTGTTTTCCGCTGTGGCTGTTTGTTGTGGTGGAACCGAAGGTTTCTGCTGCTGCGCTACCGCTAGATGGCTGCCCCAGATGATCGACATCAGAGCTACCAAAGTCCAGATTGCCTTTGAATTTTTCTTTTGGACTGCTACGATCCGCCGCATCGTTTTGCCCCTTTCCTTCACGCCCGAGGAAAAAGCACTACGGCGGCCAAACGGCAATATATTCAATCTAAAGGAGTTAGCTCAGGAAGAAGGAACGCAAATCGTGTGCCTAAAAAGACATTGTGTCTCAGCACACACAGGCATCTGAGCCTGACCAAGAATTAACCGCAGAGGACGCAAAGGGCGCAGAGGAAGTCTTTGCAGCTTGAGATGATTTGAATGTACAATCCGGTCCTTTGCGTCCATCGCGTCCTTTGCGGTGTAATGGTGTCGCTAAAATAAGGAATCGTTTTCATGTTGCCAACCGAAATCGCCCAGCGTCCTCATATTAAGAATGCTCTTGCAAAGCGAGGCAGCGCAGGTTCTCGTTATCAGATCGCGACACCGGCAGCCGTTGTCGATCTTGATATTTTGGAAAAGAATATTGCCACGGCATCGGAACTTCTGAAAGGCCGCTCCGTCAAACTACGGCCGCATAGTAAATCCCATAAGTGTTCTTTTTTGGCACGGCTTCAGGTTGAAGCAGGCGTTGCCGGCATCTGCTGCGCCAAGCTCGGGGAAGCCGAAGCGATGGCGGAGAATGGGATCCAGTCCATTCTGGTGACCTCGCCGATATTTGGGCAGGAAGCAGCCGCTCGGGCTCTTCAGCTTGCTAGCGCGGTTCGGGATTTCGCGGTGGTAGTGGACAGTACCAGCCTCGTGGAACAGCTCGGAAACGAATCTCGGGCTCGTTCCTTCGTTCTTCCTGTTTTGATTGACGTCGATGTGGGCCAGCGCCGGACCGGAGTCGTTACTTCAGAGCAGGCTGTTGAACTGGCAAGGGACATCGCCAAACAGCCGTTTTTGAAATTGCGCGGTGTGCAGGGATACGGTGGCAGTTGGCAGCATATTCGCGGCGCCGAAAAGCGGCAGGCCGCAGTCGCGGAAGGCATGCTCAAGCTGGCTACCGTCGTGGACGCACTACGCAAAGAAGGCTTTGCCCTATCCACTGTCACCGGCGGCGGAACAGGGACGCTGAAGACCGATCTATCGCAAGCAGTGCTCAACGAATGTCAGCCTGGGTCTTACATCTTCATGGATCGCGAGTATCAGGAAGCGTTAAGAGACGATAGTCCCCGATTTGAAACCAGCCTGTTCGTACAGGCGCAGGTCATCTCCGCCAACCAGTCAGAATATGTCACGCTCGATGCAGGACTTAAGGCTTTTGCGACCGATGGTCCAACACCGAGGCCCGCCAGCAGAGGTTTTGAAAATTGCGAATACAAGTTTTTTGGCGATGAGTTTGGATTGCTAACCAAACCTCGCGGTTTGCAGATCGCATTGGGGGATCGCATCGAGTTCGAGGTTCCACATTGCGACCCAACCGTAGACCGCTACGATGTGCTGCATCTGGTACGAGGCAGCACTTTGATTGAAATCGTTCCCATCGAAGGCCGGGGAAGATCACAATAGCCGCGTCGCAAGTTTTACTACCTCTGTGACACTTCGCTGGCCTGCCTACTGCTGCCTTTTAAGTTTTGGCAATGGAGCCTGCACTGAGGCGCGCCGAAGTGGCGATTTTGGCAGTTTTGGCAATGCCGGTCACAGATTATTCAATCCGGCCAAACCGGTAGCCGGGCTGATCTCTAACTCCGGGCCAACGCAGGCTGCCTACTCCCTCTCCGGTCTTGCAAACTGGTAGCGACCTCCAGCAACTCGGGCGGCACCATGCGTGTTCTTTGCAAAGCTTTTTCCAATGGAACGGCGACGATCTGCGTTCCCTGCAAAGCAACCATGCATCCGAATTCACGCCGGTGAACCATGTCGATCGCGCCGATTCCATAGCGACTGGCAAGCATCCGGTCAAAAGCAGTTGGTGATCCGCCGCGCTGGATGTGTCCTAACACGACGGAACGCGCCTCATATCCGGTTCTGCGTTCAATTTCAGAAGCTACCACGTTGCCAATTCCGCCGAGGCGCACATGTCCGAACTCATCCAGACGCGATTCAAGCTGGTGCCCGCTGTCATCGGAAAGCTTCGCGCCTTCGGCGACTACGACGATGCTGAAATAGGACCCACGTTCATGCCGGCGTTTCAATGTCTCGGCCACTTCATCCAAGTCAAAGGGCTTCTCTGGAACCAGAATGACATCGGCGCCGCCAGCGACGCCGCTGTAGATGGCAATCCATCCCGAATCCCGTCCCATGACTTCCACCACAATCACGCGATTGTGGGCCTCGGCGGTGGTATGAACGCGGTCAATGGCCTCCGTAGCGATGTTCACGGCTGTATCGAACCCGAAGCAAAAGTCGGTGCCGCCAAGGTCGTTATCGATGGTTTTGGGAACACCCACTACGTTTACGCCTCGCTGGTGGAGCTTCATAGCGATCGACTGAGTGTCATCGCCGCCAATGCAGATGAGCGTATCGATCCTGTGTTTCGCCAGGTTCTCGATGCAGCGTTCGATACCGCCTTCATGCTTGCCTGGATTCGTGCGGGAGGTCCGGAGAATCGTGCCTCCGCGCGGCAGAATTCCGGAAACGGCCCTCAGGTCCAATGTCATCGAGTGATCTTCCAGCACACCTCGCCATCCTTCCAAGAATCCAACGAAGGAATCTTCATAATGGAAGATGCCTTTGCGCACCACGGCCCGAATGACTGCATTGAGTCCGGGGCAATCTCCACCGCCTGTAAGCATGCCGACTTTCATAAGAATCTCTTCATTTCCTCTCTTGACTTTCGCTGCTCTGGCTGTATATTAAAACGTTTTATTTATGCTGTCACCCTATACCGAAGGAGAGTATCTCCCATGGCTCTTTTGTTCTCACCGGTTCTGAAGCCCTCTGCTTATTGGGACCGCACCGACAAAGTAGTGCGCGACTGGAGAACCGGCCACATCCTGCCGAACTATGAAGGCCAATGCATGGTCTACTCCGACATGCGCGGTCCTTTGTTGATGGACACCTTCCTGGACCGGGGACAACGCCAGTTTAAAGAACCGAAAAAAGGCCTCCTCACCGATTAGAGCATCGCTTTCACCATATCTTTCGTGTCATCTTTCGCACCCCCACAATGCCTTCTGCCGCTGCTCTCCATACATAGGTTTTCTTATACATAAATAATAATGATCAATTGCAGATTGATTATTAATTTGACTTATATACCCTCCTGACGCGATGATGATGATGCCAGGAAGCAATTTCGTGCAGAAACGAGCTTCCACTCCAAGAACCCTGCTCATGTTTTTTGATGCATGACGCGGCGCGTGGAGCACTGGATGGAAATTTATTGAAAGGCGATTTCATTTGACAGGGAAGGAAGGAATCTGTTATTCCTCAAAACTCACTGGAAGTATTTCCGATGAAGAATTCGTTGACCGAGACCACGAGAGCAGCCGCGCAAGCGTCAGGTCCCGGTGTGTCTTCAGTCCTCTCCCTGCTGGTTGTAGTCCTTATTTCCATTATTGTCATTGTTGGAGTCAGCGGATGATGGCCTGAAACGAGATTCAAGATCACAAAAGGCCGTCATCAAAAGATGACGGCCTTCGCATTTTGGGGAGAATTTATTTATGCCAGTTGCAGTACTCGAACATCGCAGCACGATTGCAGGAAGTTACGGGAACGCGCCGGAAAAGATGCGTGGCGCCCGAATCCTGCTGGAGGCGCTCATCCGTGAAGGCGTGGATACCATCTTTGGATATCCCGGTGGCGCGGTACTTCATATTTACGACGAACTGACGAAGGCCGCTCCACGGTTGCGGCATATTTTGGCGCGGCATGAGCAGGGCGCGGTGCACATGGCCGAAGGTTACAGCAAAGCCAGCGGCAAAGTTGGAGTGGTGCTGGTGACCTCCGGACCTGGCGCCACCAATGCCGTGACCGGCATTGCCAATGCATACATGGATTCGACTCCGCTGGTGGTCATTACCGGCCAGGTGCCCTCCAAGATGATCGGCACCGATGCCTTTCAGGAAGTGGATACCATCGGCATCACGCGTCCCTGCACAAAATACAACTACATGGTGCGCAACGTCAGGGAGTTGGCGGGGATCGTCCACGAGGCTTTTTACCTGGCTCGCAGCGGCCGGCCCGGTCCGGTTGTGATCGACATTCCGAAGGACATAACTGCTGAACAAACATTGCTTGTCGACCCGGTTGAAGTACGCTTGCCCGGATATCAGCCGAGTGTGCAGGCCGGTCCGCAGCAGATTGATCGTGCAATTGCAAGAGTGCTGGCCTCAAATCGCCCGGTTTTTTATGTGGGCGGCGGCATCATCCATGCTGGCGCATCGGAAGAGTTGCTGGCTTTGGCGGAAAAGCTGAATGTTCCGGTAACGCCTACGCTCATGGGATTGGGTTGTTTCCCCAGTGGTCATCGGCTCTGTCTGGGAATGTTGGGAATGCATGGCACCTATTGGGCCAACATGGCGATTGCCAATGCGAATTTGATTTTGGCTGTAGGCGTGCGCTTCGACGATCGCGTGACTGGAGCGCTGGACAAATTCGCGCCCCATGCTGAGATCATTCATGTTGACGTCGATCCCTCTTCCATCGACAAAAATGTCCGTGCTCACTGCGCCATTGTCGGCGATGCCAAAGATGTCTTGCGACAGATGCTGGCTGCTTTGAAAAAGACCGCGTCGCCCTG
Organism: Candidatus Angelobacter sp.; assembly: GCA_035939495.1. GTDB lineage: Bacteria > Acidobacteriota > Terriglobia > Terriglobales > Acidobacteriaceae > Angelobacter. The sequence continues at coordinate 27,115 of DASZFU010000077.1, forward strand.
CATGAACGTGGAATCGTGGTGGCGGCAAATCCACGACTGGAAACTTCACGCTCCACTCACATACGAGCGATCGGATACGGTCATCAAACCGCAACAACTCTGTGAAGAACTGCATCGCCTCACGCGCGGCGAAGCCATCATCGCAACCGACGTGGGCCAGCACCAGATGTGGCTGGCGCAATATTACGCATTTCGCAATCCGCGCCAGTCTCTCACTTCAGGGGGCCTGGGCGCCATGGGATATGGATTTCCAGCCGCTCTAGGAGCGCAGATCGCATTCCCTGACCGGCAGGTGATTGCCTTCGTCGGAGATGGAGGCTTTCAGATGACTGCCCAGGAACTGGCGACAGCCGTCCAATATCGCACCAACACCAAGATCGTGGTGATGAACAACAACTCCCTCGGCATGGTGCGGCAGTGGCAGGAAATTTTCTATCAACGCAATTATTCCCACGTAGACATGGAGTGGACTCCGGATTTCGTAAAGCTGGCTGAAGCCTATGGTGCTGTTGGACTCAGGGTCACGCATCCTGGCGAGCTTACAGCGGCATTGGAAAAGGGTTTGGCGACTCCAGGAGTTGTCGTCATGGACGTGATGGTGGAACAGGAAGAAAACGTCTATCCGATGATTCCACCCGGCGCGGGTCTCACGGAAATGGTGCTGGGATGAGACACACACTTTCGATCTTAGTGGAAAACCGCTATGGCGAATTGGCCCGCATCGTGGGCCTCTTCAGCGCTCGCGGTTACAACATCGAGAGCCTGACTGTTGCCGAGACGCTCGATCCAGCGATTTCGTGCGTGACCATGGTGACCTCAGGCGACGATCGCACGGTCGAGCAGATTGTGAAGCAGGTCAACAAACTGGTGCGCGTTGTAAAGGTCACGGATCTAACGGGTGTTTCCCATTTTGAAAGAGAGATGGTGCTGATCAACGTGAAAGCAGGGGACCAGGTCGCATTCCAGAGAGTCCTGCAACTGGTCTCGCAGAACCAGATGCGAGTCGCCGAGGTCATGGAAGACGGTTTGATCATCGAGGCCACCGGCAAATGGGAAGACATGAATGACCTCGTACGGGAACTAACGCCCTTCGGCATCCGCGGCATCGTCCGTACCGGCGCTGTCGCGCTCGCGAAAGAGACGGAAGAACCGGTCGGTGTGCAGTCGGAGACCTAAAGAATAAAGAAGTAAACGGCTGGCCAACATGAGGAATCTATTAATTATTTTCGGCACGACTAAAGTCATGCCCTGTCACACGTCTCCACCACACACGGATCCTGGACGGGTCATGAACCTGTCCTGATTGGCAAATATGTAGAAGGAACCAAACAATGAATATCTATTACGACAAAGATTCTCATCCCCAATTCTTGCAAGGAAAGAAGATCGCCATCATCGGGTACGGCAGCCAAGGCCATGCCCATGCCAACAACCTGCGCGACTCCGGCTACGACGTGGTTGTTGGACTACGCCCAGTAAGTTCCTCATGTGCGAAAGCCAAGGCCGCCGGTCTCAAGGTAACCAGCACCTCGGAGGCCGCTTCAGCGGCTGACATCGTAATGATGCTGGTGCCTGATGAGATTGCGCCGGATGCTTATCGAAAGGAAATTGCTCCGCATCTACGGCCCGGAACCTACTTGGCGTTTGCCCATGGCTTCTCGATCCATTTTGGGAAAATCGTTCCCCCCAAAGAGGTCAATGTGTTCATGGTCGCGCCGAAATCCCCCGGACACCTATTGCGGTTTGAGTACCAGCAGGGGCGCGGCGTTCCATGCTTGTTGGCAGTCCATCAGGATCCCTCTCGAGACACCCGGGAGACCGCGCTGGCGTATGCATCAGCGCTTGGCGGCGGGCGTGCCGGCATCCTCGAAACCACTTTCAAGGAAGAAACCGAAACCGATCTTTTTGGCGAGCAGGCCGTGCTCTGTGGAGGTCTCACCGGCCTCATACAAGCGGGCTTCGAGACGTTGGTGGAAGCAGGTTATTCGCCCGAGATGGCCTACTTCGAGTGCCTGCATGAGATGAAACTGATCGTCGATCTGGTTTATGAAGGTGGCATTGGGAACATGCGCTACTCCGTTTCCAACACGGCCGAATATGGCGATCTGACCCGAGGGCCGCGCATCATCAACCAATGCGTACGCTCCGAGATGAAAAAGCTGCTGTCGGACATACAGTCAGGCAAGTTTGCCGACGAGTGGATGGCCGAGTGCGCGGCCGGCAAGCCCCGATTCAAGCAACTTGAAACTGAGGGACTACAACATTCCATCGAGGTCGTCGGGGCAAAGTTGCGCGGCATGATGCCGTGGTTGAAAGAACGGCGGCTCGTGGATAAGGCCCACAACTGAAAGGGAAACAGAAATGGCGTTCAATAATATGCAATTGATGAAAACAGCACGAGAAGAGCGCGCAGACTTCCGAGATCTCGGCGTAAACGGACGCATCGTGGTTGTGCGCACGGAACTCAAGCAGGGAACCTTTACCGAGAGACATCGTCATGAATCGGAATGCGTGGTGATGGTGCTGGAAGGGGCGTTGCGTTTCCATCTGTCCAATCGAGTCGTCACGCTTGCAGCCAACGAAATGCTGCGCCTTGCTCCGGGCGACGAGCATCTCTCCGAGGCGCTTTGCGATAGTGTGGTCCTGAATATTTCGAATGTCCACCAGGACCGCGACGCCTGTGGACCCTTCCGCCACTACGATCCTGATCAATATCTCTGGGGAGTCTAGAAGGGAGATCTTATGGATTTTGCGCGCACCCAATGGGTTTGGATGAATGGCGATTTCGTGCCTTGGACGGATGCAACAGTGCACGTTTCAGCTCATGCTCTGCATTACGGCAGCGGTGTCTTTGAAGGGCTGCGTTGCTATCGCACTGATGGCGGACCAGCGATCTTTCGCATGGAGGCGCACATGGATCGCCTCTACGCCTCCGCGGCAGTCTATCGCTTGTCGATTCCGTATGACAAAGAAGAACTTGCTGAGGCCATTTGCGAAACGGTTCGTCGCAACCAGTTCAAAGATTGCTACGTCCGTCCTATCTGCTATTTCGGCAGCTCAAGCCTGAGAGTACATCCTCGCCGCTGTCCGGTTGAGGTCGCGATTCTGACTTGGCCCTGGGGCGCTTATCTGGGTGAAGAGGGGATCGAGAAAGGTGTGCGCATCACCGTTTCTCCCTGGGAAAAATTTCATTCGCAGATGATGCCTACCACTGCCAAGGCCTGCGGACAGTATCTCAACTCCACACTCGCGCTGTGCGATGCAACGGATCGAGGTTTTGATGAAGCCCTGCTCCTCGATAAAAACGGAAATATTGCGGAAGGCTCAGGCGAAAATATTTTCCTGGTTCATCGTGGCCGGCTCATCACCAATGATGAACGCCACTCAATCCTGCTGGGAATAACGCGCGACTGCGTCATTCGAATTGCCGGCGATCTCGGCTATCCGGTCGAGATTCGGCCATTGTGGGTCGATGATCTTCTACAATGCGATGAGGCTTTCTTTACCGGAACAGCCGCTGAAGTAGCACCTATCTGTGAACTCGATGGCCGGAAGATCGGCTGTGGGAAACGCGGTCCGATTACTACGGTCATCCAGCGCACGTACTTCGATGCCACACTGGGCCGCTCGGATCGGTACCGCGATTGGCTGTATCCGGTCGAGCAATCGAAGGTTGAAGAGCTTAAGGCAGCAATCTGAATGGACATCCGCCGAAGCCGGCTTATCACCGAAGGTGTGCAGCGGGCGCCGAACCGCGCCATGCTGCGGGCCGTTGGTTTCGGGGACGCAGACTTTAACAAACCCATCGTAGGCGTGGCCAATGCTTACAGCACCATAACTCCTTGCAACGTTGGCCTGAATGAACTTGCTGATCGATCGATAGAAGCTTTGCGAGCGGCCGGAGCAATGCCCCAGGTCTTTGGGACCATTACTGTGAGCGATGGCATTTCGATGGGCACAGCGGGCATGCGTTATAGCCTGGTCTCGCGCGAGGTGATTGCCGACTCCATTGAAACTGCATGCCAGGCCCAGAGCATGGATGGTGTTTTGGCCATCGGCGGCTGCGACAAGAACATGCCCGGAGCCTTGATCGCGATTGCCCGCATGAACATTCCCGCTATCTTTGTTTATGGCGGCACCATCAAAGCCGGCCATTATGACGGCAAGGATTTGACCGTCGTGAGTGTCTTCGAAGCAGTAGGCGAGTTCAGTGCCAACAAGATCGATTCTGAACAATTGGCCCAGGTGGAGCGCCACGCTTGTCCGGGAGCAGGCTCATGCGGCGGCATGTACACGGCCAATACCATGTCGTCGGTGGTCGAAGCCCTGGGGATGAGTCTGCCGTATTCGTCGACGATGGCAGCCGAAGACGACGAAAAGAAGGAAAATGCCTCACGCTCCGCCCAGGTGCTTGCTGCGGCAATTCAAAAGCAAATCCTTCCTCGCCATCTGCTCACCCGCAAGGCTTTTGAAAACGCAATCGCGGTAGTGATGGCCGTAGGAGGCTCGACCAACGCGGTGCTTCACCTGCTGGCCATCGCCCACGCTGCGCAGGTCCCTCTCACGATTGATGACTTTGCGGCGATCAGTTCCCGCGTCCCGGTTTTGTGCGACTTGAAGCCATCCGGGAAGTACGTTGCCACCGATCTGCATCGTGCCGGCGGGATTCCCCAGGTGATGAAGCTTCTTTTGGCCAACAAACTAATCCACGGCGATGCACTCACGGTTACCGGGGCAACAATCGCTGAGACCTTGGCCAATGTCCCGGATTCACCATCTTCCGGTCAGGATGTCATACATCCGTTGCAACGTCCTTTATATACACACGGACACCTGAGCATCCTGCATGGCAACCTGGCCACAGAAGGCGCGGTTGCCAAAACCAGCGGGGTCAAGAACTCACGGATTACCGGCCCGGCGCGTGTGTTCGATTCCGAAGAGTTTTGCTTGAATGCCATTCTTGTAGGGGAAATCAAGGCTGGTGATGTGATCGTGATCCGATATGAAGGACCCAAAGGCGGTCCAGGTATGCGCGAGATGCTCTCTCCGACTTCAGCATTGATAGGCGCGGGACTGGGGGACTCCGTGGGCTTGATCACCGATGGACGTTTCTCCGGCGGTACCTACGGCATGGTCGTAGGCCACGTCGCTCCTGAAGCAGCGGTCGGCGGCACGATCGCTCTCGTCCAGGAAGGCGACCAGATCACCATCGACGCCCAAAGAGGACTTCTACACCTGAACATCTCCGATCAGGAATTGCAAAACCGCAAAGAAAGATGGGTTCCACCCGCGCCAAAAACTCAAACCGGAGTGCTGGCTAAATACGCGAAATTAGTCTCCAGCAGCAGCCTCGGCGCAGTCACCGAGTGAATAACTCTTCCTAATGCATCGCATAAATACTTTGTATTTCTAATTCCACACGCACTCTGTTTAGATGGGCGCTAACGCTGTTCGCGGCGGCTTGTTTGATGTGAGCAAACCAGCTGGCGAGGGCGCTGAGGTGCGCGGCTCGCCTTCGAAAATGTGCGCAACAAAGGAGCAACGGTGACATGTTCAGACCAGGAAGATCGATCAAACTTTGGCTGGGACTGTTCTTTCTTTGGATGTCGGTCCATGCCGCGTGTGCCTTAACCTCCGGCGCTTCTCCAACTTCTGACCCCCAGGCAGAACGAATCGCCAAGCTCGAACAGAGCGTGGCCGACGCCAAGAGTTCCGCCGACAACTCCTGGATGCTGACCAGCTCCGCGCTCGTCCTGATGATGACCGGGCCTGGGCTGGCTCTCTTCTATGGCGGCCTGGTGCGGAAAAAGAACGTGTTGTCGACGATGATGCAGAGCTTTGCCATGATGGCCATCGTCACTGTGGTTTGGGCCATCATCGGCTACAGTCTTTCGTTTGGCGAGGGCAATAGCTTCATCGGCAACCTGCACCATGTATTCTTGCGGGGGATCGGGCTGCAACCCGACCCTGACTACTCCGGAACCATCCCGCAGCAGACCTTCATGGTCTATCAGTTGATGTTCGCCATCATCACGCCCGCGCTCATCACCGGCGCCTTCGCCGAACGCATGAAATTCAGCGCTATGGTGCTCTTCATGACGTTGTGGTCGTTGGTCGTGTATGCGCCGATGGCCCACATGGTTTGGGGCAAGGGTGGATTGCTCAATGCTGCCCTTGGTGGAAGATTCCCAATTCTGGACTTTGCTGGCGGCACCGTAGTGCACATCACGTCCGGCATTTCGGCTTTGGTATGCGCGATCTACCTTGGCAATCGCGTGGGGTATCCGCATGAAACTATGCGTTCGCATAGCCTGGTACTGAGCTTTATCGGTGCCTGCATGTTGTGGGTCGGCTGGTTCGGCTTCAACGCCGGAAGCGCACTGAGCGCAGGAAGCCTGGCCACCAGTGCTTTCGTTGCTACCCATTTTGCCGCAGCCGCCGCCGTCGTCGGCTGGGGCGGCGCCGAGTGGCTTCGCAACGGCAAACCCAGTGCACTCGGGGCCATTTCCGGGGCCGTTGCCGGACTTGTGGCGATCACTCCGGCTGCCGGGTTTGTGGGGCCAATGGCGGCACTCGCTATTGGTTTCAGCGCCGGTATCTTCTGCTATCTTATGGTCGTCCACGTAAAGGCGCGGCTTGGCTACGACGATTCTCTCGATGCCTTTGGCGTTCACGGCGCAGGCGGCACCATCGGAGCCTTGCTCACCGGAGTCTTTGCTTCCCGAGCCATCAATCCCATGTTCAAGGACGCGCAAGGAAATCCTCTACCCTCCGGCCTGCTGGAAGGTAATGCCGGACAACTTCTCAACCAGTTAATCGGCGTCACCATTGCCTGCGTGCTGGCTGCCGTGGGAACAGTCGTAATCCTGAAAATCGTGGACGTGCTGGTTGGGCTTAGAGTCTCAACCGATCACGAAATCCAGGGACTCGATCTGTCGCAGCATGGAGAGGAAGGCTACGCCTGGGAGATCTCGGCGTGATCCTTGGCTCACCGACAAGGGCGTTGAGGACGCGGAGACGCGGAGAAGATCAAAACCAATAGTCAACCGCAGAGACCGCAGAGAAGAATGGGGATTTGAGCCAAGCTCAGAATTTGAGAGAAAAAACGAGATTTTAAGGCACTGGCAATGCAGAGTACCTCAGAGAGTTTTAAGATCGATTCCTTATATCTTTCTGCGCTTTTTCTGCGCTCTCTGCGTTTTCTGCGGTGATTTATTAATTCAATTTTCATCAGATTCCTTTGCCTCTTTCGCACTCTCTGCGGTGTAATAGGCTTTCCAATTTTGGCAATTCTGGCAATTGTGGCAATCTATGGACTTCGATCAACTCAGAACGTTTTCTGAGGTGGCCAAGCTGGGAAGTTTCTCCCGGGCCGCCGAAAAGGTGCTGCGCTCACAACCCGCAGTCAGCGCCCAGATTCGCCAATTGGAGCAGGAATACGGACAAAAGCTTTTCGACCGCAGCGCCAAGCAGGTGCGCCTGACTCCAGCAGGCGAGGTTGTACTGGAATACGCCCAACAGCTTCTAGCCCTTCGCGGTACGTCGCTACAGGCCATTTCCAACTGGAATGGCGTTCCTTCGGGGACGCTCTCTATCGGAGCAAATGAAGGTACGTTCCTTTACGTTCTGCCCAAAGTGTTCAAGAAATATCACCGGAAGTTTCCCAAGGTCAGGATCAGCGTCTATCGTAGCTTCAGCCACAAGGTCACCGAAAAAGTAGAAGAAGGAGCAATTGATCTCGGAGTAGTCACCCTGCCGGTGAAGTCGCTCAGCCTGCACGCCGTACCAGTGTTTCGCGACCGGATCATGCTCATGGTCGGTCGCGACAGTCCCCTCTTTGGACATCGCGTGGTGACTCTAAAAGAATTGGCGCAGCAACCCCTGGTCATGCCGCGAACTGGATCCATCAGAAAATTGATGGAAAAAAATCTTCGGCCCTATCGGGAAAGCCTCAACATCACCATGGAACTCACCAGCGTCGTGATGATCAAACGCTTTGTCGCCTCAGGCTTCGGCGTCTCGCTGATCTGTGCCAGCTTTGCCCGCGACAACGTCCAACGTGGTGAGGTGAAACTCTTGAAAATCGAGGGCATGGATCTATGGCGAGAACTATGCCTCGTCTACCGCAAAGATCGCAGCCTGCCCGTCGTGGCTTCTTCCTTCCTCGCATTGGCCCGGCAAGAGCTGGGACATTGATCGTTCCACGCGTTTTTCCGTGTAAAATCGTGTAAGGACTTGTGAGATCGCCAGCGCGATGCGCCACGCAACGTCCCCATCCCAAACAAGCAGCCCCTGTCATTCTGAGGCCTTTTTTTGGCCGAAGAATCCCCTACCCGCACGATGCTTATTGGGGAATAGCATTTGTAATCACGAGGACCTCGGTGGACAAAAGAACATGCCGACTAGCCCTTCACGTACCTTTCCGAAAATGTACCGTAGGCATAGGGATTCTTCGGGCCATAGAACGGCCCTCAGAATGACAGGGGGTGAGGGTCGTGTTTATGGAGACATTGTTGCAGTGTCTGCATTTTGTAGAACCTTCATTCTCGTAATTCAGAAGAAAGTTCGAATAAGCTTATGCCACGATTGCTTGCTTAACTTCCGCGCTACTCCTTCCTCGAAGCCGTTGCTTGATGCAGCCGAGGGCGGCTGAGCTCCCACTACGTTAACATCCTGTTAAAACACTTTTTCAAATGGCATGCATTCAAATTCTGAATTTCCCTTTCTCCCGATATTTGTTTATTAAACAAGGTGCATGTCGAATGGTTCTTTTCACGGACATCCCGATCACGACGCCTGTGGCACGGGCTTGATTGCCCACCTCGGCCAGCCTGCGTCTCACGAAGTTGTGGACCGTGGATTGGTCGCCTTGCAGAGACTCGCACATCGCGGCGGAGTCGATGCCGATGGAGCCAGCGGTGATGGGGCCGGTCTTCTTACTGCAATTCCTCTGCGATTGATTCGGCAATGCGCTGAAGAGTTAGGCATTGCTTTGCCTCGCGTTTTCGGAATGGGCATGATGTTCCTGCCACGCGATGAACAGAGGCAGGCGATAGTTAAGGACCGACTGGAACAGTTGGCAGTCAATCGCGGGTTACGGTGGCTGGGGTGGCGCGAAGTACCTATTAACAGTTCGGTGCTTGGCTTCCGTGCTACGGAAACGGCGCCTTCCATCTGGCAATGTTTTCTCTCGAACGATGATGGCCGTGAGCGCGATTCTGACCTCGAACAGCAGCAACTCGAAACTGAGCTATTTCTCTTTCGCAAACAGGCAGAGGCTGAGCTTGCGAGTACCGCTTACTTTTGCTCGCTGTCGTCGCGCACTGTGGTTTACAAAGGCTTGCTAGCGCCCTGGCAGTTGCCACTCTTTTATCCCGATCTGGACAATCAGGATTTCGAAAGCTCGTTCGCTCTGTTTCATCAGCGCTTCTCCACCAATACTGAGCCTTCTTGGACGTTGGCCCAGCCATTTCGTTTTTTGGCGCATAACGGCGAGATCAATACCATCGTGGGCAATCGCCGCTGGATGCATGCGCGCGAGATTGCGATGCGACGCGAGCAGCCGCCTCAAGAATGGTTTCACGCTCTTGAGGAATATGTAAGTGATTCCGCCAGCCTCGACAATGCGCTTGAGTTCCTGGTTCAGCACGGGTTCAGCCTGGATTCCGGGTTGCTTACTTTAGCGTCTCCTGCTTTTGAGGCCAATTCCCGGCTCAGCTCGTTTGTCCGCAATTTTCTCGAATCAGCCGCTTGCGAATATGAGCCTTGGGATGGCCCTGCCGCCCTGGTCTTCAGTGACGGACGCATCGCGGGCGCCAAGCTGGACCGCAATGGTTTGCGCCCGTTGCGTTACACGCGCACCGCCGATGACTGGCTGATCGTGGGATCGGAAGCAGGCATTGCAGACCTGGAAGACAAAGAAATTATCGAACGGCGACGTCTCGGTCCGGGCGAGATGCTGGTGGTTGACCTCTGCACTGGCGATCTTCTACGCGATGATGAATTGCTGACGTTGATTGCAGAGAGAACCCAAAACCCACCATCCTTTGCTTCGCTCAAGGACAGGCTGAGACATGGAGACACGGAGAAAGAATCAAGATCAACCGCAGAGAACGCAGAATGCGCAGAGGAAGCGGGAGAAGGAGCTGATTCTGTTTTACGATGGAAGGGAATTTCATCTCTCCTTGCTGAGCAAAGAAGCAATCGCGGCCAGGGTATTCATTTGCCGGTGCGTACCGGTACACCGGGATTTGAACAGTCCAGCTCGAAGAGACTCGCCGCCGCTTTGGGCTGGAGCCAGGACCAGCTCCGCATTTTGTTGCTGCCGCTGGCGGAAGGCAAGGAACCAATCTGGAGCATGGGAGACGATGCTCCTCTAGCGTTCCTTTCCAAAATGCGAAGAACCATTTGGGACTATTGCAAACAACGTTTTGCTCAAGTCACCAATCCGCCCATCGATCCATTTCGGGAATCGCATGTGATGTCCCTACGGATTCGGCTGGGACGTGAGTTCATCTCCGAGTCTCCGGTGCTCGATTCGCAGCAGTTCGAGTTCCTGCGACAGCGGGCGCGCGGACATCAGATCGACATTACTTTCCCAACTGCAAGCGGCGTCCCCGGCGCGTTGCAGGCTTTGCAACGAATCAAGGAAGAGGCGCAGACCTATTGCCGGGAAAGCCTGCCTTTTGTTCTTCTCAGCGATCGTAATACAAGCCTTGAACGGGCTGCGCTGCCGGCACTACTGGCTACGGCCACGGTTTGGAAAACCATGGTCAGCTATGGCAGTTTTCGTACTCCGCTGATCGTGGAAACCGGGCAGGCGTTCGATACCCATCATGTAGCACTGCTGTTGGCTGTGGGTGCAGCCGCGGTTTCACCGTTCCTTGCAATGCGCTTTGCCGAGGAGCAGCAGCCACAAGGTGGGGCAAACTACTGCCAGGGCATTGACACTGGTCTCAAGAAAGTTCTTTCGCGGATGGGAATCTCCACGATTGCCAGCTATCGCAATGGCCAGTTATTCGAGACCATCGGGTTGGATCGTGGGCTTTGCCAGGACTTTTTCGAAAGTGCCACGCACATTGCCGGCGCAGTATCGTTACCGCAACTCCTTGAAGACTGCCTGCACAATCATGCTCACGCATTTGGTTCAGAACAGGCCAACTTGAAAGATGCAGGGTTCTATCGCTACCGCAAAGAAGGCGAGCAGCATGAGACCTCACCCGAGGTGCTGCGCAAATTGCACGCGCACGTAAAGATTCAGTCCACGGAGAGTTACGCCGGCTTTGAAGAACTGGGATGGAACCGCGACCCTATTGCCATTCGCGACTTGATGGAGCTTGTTCCTCAGGAACCGGTCGAACTGAGCGAGGTCGAGGCGGAAAGCGAGATTCTTCAGCGCTTCAGCACGCAAGCCATGTCATTGGGGGCCATCAGTCCGGAGGCACATCGCACGCTGGCGCTGGCCATGAACCGGCTGGGCGCGCGCAGCAATACTGGTGAAGGCGGCGAAGACCCGAGCCTCTACGCGACTGATCCAGAGGCTGCTAATAAGGTGAAGCAAATAGCATCCGGGCGTTTCGGCGTGACCGCCGAATATCTAGTGAATGCCCAGGAAATCGAAATCAAGATGGCGCAGGGTTCCAAGCCCGGCGAAGGTGGACAGCTTCCCGCCAATAAGGTCACACCTTATATAGCGAAGCTGCGCCATGCTGTCCCTGGAATGTCGTTGATATCGCCACCACCGCATCACGATATTTACAGCATCGAAGATCTGGCGCAGTTGATTCACGATCTTCGCGAGGTCAACCCTGAGGCGCGAATTGGAGTAAAGCTTGTCGCCGGCGCGGGCATCGGTGTCATTGCAGCCGGCGTCGCCAAGGCCGGCGCTGATGTAATCACCGTAAGCGGCCATAACGGCGGCACTGGCGCGTCACCTTTGAGTTCCATCAAGAACACCGGCTTGCCTTGGGAGTTCGGACTGCAAGATGTTCATCGAACGCTGGTCAAGGCCGGATTACGCCAGAGAGTTCGCCTTCGCGTTGATGGCGGCCTGAAGTTTGCCCGCGATGTCGTAATCGCTGCCTTGCTGGGAGCCGATGAGTTCGGATTCGGCACTTCGGCTTTGCTGGCCATAGGCTGCGTTATGGCCCGACAGTGTCATCTGAATACCTGTCCCGTAGGAATTGCCACGCAGGATGAAACGCTGCGCACTCGTTTCTCAGGAAATTCAGAAATGGTCATGGCATACTTCCAGTCGTTGGCTGCGGAGGTTCGTGTGCTGCTCGGAACCTTGCTGGGCGCGCGCACCATCGATGAAATCGTCGGCAAGACAGAGAACCTGAAACCTCGAAGCGCCGACTCGTCCGGCAAATTGCGTGATCGGCAAAAGGATGACTGGCTGCAAGCATTGCTGCGCCCGGTAGCGGGTGGCGCAGGCGGCCGCGCAATTCACAAAAAACCAAACGGACTGGCCCGCCAGCTTGCGAGTTTGATTGACGAAAAGAACGAGATGCGTCAGGCACTGCCTATCTCGAACGCCGATCTTAGCGTCGGCGCTCATTTGAGCGGCGCGGTGCTTCGGCGTTGGGGCAGCCTGACCGATCCCTCTGAGTCTCTCAACTTCGAATTTCGCGGCGTCTCCGGCCAAAGCTTTGGCGCGTTCCTCGCCTCTGGAATCACTTTCCGCCTTCAGGGCGAGGCCAATGACTACGTGGGCAAGGGCCTAAGCGGTGGATCGATTGTGATTAGCGCCGGACGGGAGGCGTCCCGTCGCGGCGATGTTCTGGCGGGAAACACCATACTCTATGGCGCAACCTCGGGCGAGCTTTACATCGCCGGCCGAGCGGGAGAGAGATTTGCCGTGCGCAACAGTGGCGCTCTCGCGGTTGTAGAAGGCCTTGGAGACCACGGCTGCGAATACATGACCGGCGGAGTCGTGCTGGTGTTGGGACCAACCGGCATGAACTTTGGATCAGGAATGACCGGCGGGCTTGCCTATGTCCTCACTGAGCACTTTGCCGAAGATGCATATAATCGTCAGTTTGTGCGCCTCGCGCCCTGTTCGCCTGAAGAAGAATCGGCCCTGCGAGAAGTCCTGAAGAAACATTTCCAATCGACGGAGAGTCCTCGAACGGCGTGGTTGCTGAATTCTCCCTCCCCATTGCCCATCGTGCGAGTGCAGCCGTTGAATTTGCCATGCTCCGTAGAACAGACTTGGGCTGCGATATTGCAGAGATATCAAGACCATCGTGCATCGGAAACAGTTGTTCTACCGATTCCAAGCTACGATGCAACGTTGGAGAGCGCGAGTTAGGGTGTAGGCCCTTGTTGGCTTGGGGGCTGACGACATGGAAGGCTGTAGCGGCAAATTCGACAAATTGATCAGAGAATCAACAAGGCACAGCACTCCTGGAACATCCACCCGCGCTGGCGCACGGGTAGACGTTCGGAATAACGATTATTTTTCTGTAAACAGACTTTTGAAGAAATCCTAATTCCCACGGCTAGCCGGGGGAACAATGCCGTTCATGCGCAGGTACTCGACTAGCTGTCCATAGTGGTCGAACGCATGGGGAACTGGCGACATGACCAGTTGGAGACGAGGGGCTTTGTTATTGCGGAAGGGCAATAGCTCCACAATGTTTTCCGTGGTTAAAGCGGCGGCTGCCTTGTGTCCAACGGCGAAGGAATCTTTCAGGAACTTCATGATTTCTGCTTTGGTTTTCAAATTCTCAGGGCCATTGGGGCCTGCGATTCCTTCCGGAAGTTTGTCGCCTGTCGCGGAACTCCAGAAGAAATAGTTGGCGGTGGCGACGTGTTTGACCTCGAAGGCGAAGCTGCGCACGCCTTTGTACTCGCTGCCTTTAATGCTCAGCGACTCGGGCGTGAAATTGAATTTATCTTCGGGCATGGCGTCGGCGAGATCGACAAACTGCTTTTCGATCTGGCTGATGGCACGGTCTACAACGCTGGAAACTGTGGGAGCAGGTTGCGGCGACTGCTGGGCCGGCGGAGCACTGGGCGGCACCTGGCTAACGGCACCCATTGCCAGGCAAAGTACGAGCACAAGAAAGATCGTTCGTAAATGCTTCATGGGGGAATCTCCTAGTCTTTATCTTTAAAATAGATCAATAAAACGGGCGTTGACAAGATACCATGCCAGCCGTGTTCCAATGTGAATCTTCAACCGGCCATCATTGCATCAGCGCATCAGTTTCGGGGCCGGCTGGCGGGTGGAATGATTTCGTTCAGTTTGATTGCAGACGATACCAAGGCGATAGCGCCAGACCACAGATCAAGGCCACAGCGGCGATCGTGAGCGTGGGCTTCAATTTGATTTGGGAAGCTACGACACCCCAAACGGCGCTGCCTATTGCCAGGCCTCCTTGCAACACCAATACGTACAAGGAAATCATACGAGCACGGACCCAAGGTGGCGCGGTCATCTGAGCTACCAGGTTGAGTGTTGCCAGGTTGCTGATCCACGCCAGGCCGGCGGCTGCGGCGAAGAACGAGCATAACGCGAGGCTATGTGCGCGAACCAACCCGAAGAGCGCGATCGCAAAAACAACTGTGGCCAAGGTCACGATGGTATCGAAGGAGAAACTTTTTCGCATTCTGGAGAGCACTCCGGCCCCGGCCAGTGCGCCCAAGCCAAAATAGCCAAGCATTGCGCCGTATCCGGCTGCGCCGAAGTTGCGGGCGATCAGGGGAAGCAAGGCCCAGAATCCACTTGCAAACAATGAGAATGCCAGGGTACGAACCAGCACTGCCTGCATTCGGCGATCCTGGCGGGCATAATTGCAGCCTGCGCGAATCGCCCCCAGGAGCGTTCCCGCATGTGGTTGCGCCGTGCGTTCCTTGGGCTTCCAGTTGTAAAGAAAGAGAATTACTCCGACAAAGGAAGCTGCGTTCAGAAGAAATGCCACGCCGGATCCGGCGGCAGCTACCACCAGGCCTCCGAGCGCTGGCCCGGCTGCGCGCGCGATGTTGAAACCGGCTGAATTAAGAGCGACCGCCGCTCCCAGTTTTGGAGGGGGCACAAGGTCGGGCGTGAGCGCTTGCCATGCCGGATCGTTCATGACTGCGCCTGCGCCCATCAGAAAGGTAAATACTAAGAGAAGCTGTGGACGTATTGACTCGGTCATCGTCAGGATGCCAAGTACTCCCGCCGCGGCGACCATCGAGACTTGGGTGAACAGCAGGAATTTTCGACGATCGATCATGTCGGCCAGTGCCCCTGCCGGCAACGCAATCAGGAACACCGGAAGGCTCAGGGCCACTTGTACCAGAGAAACCCACATCGCAGAGTTGGTCAGCGAACTCATGAGCCAACCGGTAGCGACGTTCTGCATCCAGCTTCCGGTGTAGGAGATAACGGCAGCGATCCATAGACTGCGAAATAACGGTTCGCGCAGAGGGGCCAGAGTTGAATGATGTATGGGAATCGCCTTGGTCTCAGTTGGGGCCGTTACCTGTGCGGGGTTCTCCATCGAACTATTGGGCCTTGGGATAACAGCAGATGTTGTGCCGGTGGGCATGGACGCTCATTAGACTGGCTCTCCCATTACTTTGTGAGCGGTGGGGGTGGAAAAAGGCCACTCCTTCCTCCGCCAGGAACGGATTAAAAAGATAAGGAGTCCCACAACGACGATGGCCACGGCGTACTGCACCTCTCGCATCCATTCCTCGCGCATACGCAACACATACAAGTATCCAACCAACGCCAGGATTGCAGGCGCCGGATAGAGCCACATCCGAAAAGGACGCGGAAAATCCGGGCGGCGCAAGCGCAGCATCAACAATCCCAGAATCTGCAGTACGAATTGGGTGCTGATGCGGATCACAACCAGCGCAGCGACAACATCTGCCAGGCGAAAAATGCAAAACGCTGCTGCCAGCGAACCGATGATCAGCAAGGAAACATGAGGGAAGCGATGCTCTGGATGTACTTTGGCAAACGGGCGAAAATAATTGTTGTCCACCGCCGCTGCATAAGGAACACGCGAGTACCCGAGGATCAGCGAGAAGACAGAAGCAAATGCCGTCCAGATGATCAGCACCGACACCACTCTTCCCGCCCATTCGCCATAGACTCTCTGCATGAGAATGGCCGCTACATAGACCTGGTTGTTCGCGCTTGCAGCCTGTTTCATCTCCTGCCAGGGCAGCACACCCAGGATGCTGATATTCATCACGAGATAAAGCGCGCCTACGATCATGATGGAATAGATCACAGCCTTGGGAATATTTTTTTCGGGGGAACGCACTTCGGCGCCCAGAAAGCAGACGTTGTAATACCCCCAATAGTCGTAGAAGCCAAACAGCATGGCGGAGCCCAAGCCAGTAAAAAATTTCCATGTAGGAGCGAACGCGCCCTGGGGAAAGGAAAATGCTCTCGCTGCGCTGAAATGCGTGAGACCGGCAAAGATCACCCACAGCATCGTGACAATTACGCCGACCCACAGCACCTTCGACAGCCTTCCGATGACGCCAATTTTGCGATACAGCAGAAAAATAGCCAGTGCGCAGCAACCGATCGCTACGAAAGTGGCATTGCTGATGGTTATCCTCAGTTGAAATTTGCCCAGCAGCGGAATGACGGGTGAAAACAGGTGGTCAAAGTGAACATGGGCCAGTCCCTTCCACAGGAAGGTCGCGTATTGCGAGACACCCAGGCATCCTGAAGCGATCGAAAGCGGAGCGCTGAAGGTGAGCTGCCACACAAACAAGAACGACATAAGCCGACCCAAAGTTCGCTGGCCGTAAGTTTCTTTCAGGTATTGATACGAGCCACCGGCTTTGGGCATTGATGCACCCAACTCCGCCCATACCTGGCCATCGCAGATGGCAAAGAATGCTCCCAGAATCCATCCAAGCATTGCCTGTGGGCCACCCATCGCGCCGACGATCAGTGGAATGGTCACGAACGGCCCTACGCCGATCATGTCGATCATGTTCAGCGATGTGGCTTCGCGCAATCCGATGTCGCGAGTGAGTTGCGATGGGGTGTTGGCGCGGGTTTCAGGAATGGTTTGGTGCACAGAATTTGCCAGAGCTCAGCCCTGAAGGGGCGGAATTAATGTTCTGTCGATATTGCGTTTTACTTGCCATGTCCCGCGCTCACCAGGTTCACAAACAACCGGATTGCCCCTGGCACTCCGGCCGGGAGCTGGCGGAAGAAGGCGTAGCCGGAATAGATGTAGAGACCTTTGCCGTATTGCGCCATCAACAGGCCGCCTTTTTGCGGAGGCTCGCCGGGGTCATGGGACGAAAGCAAGGGCTTGAAGTGATCGTCCCAACTGGACATGAAGTAAAGCCCCCGCTCCTGCACCCAATTGTCAAAATCTTTGTTAGTGATCTTGTTGGGATAGGAGAAGACGGGATCTTCAGGAGCCAGAACTTCCACGGGCATCTCCTCGACCGAGACCCTGGCGTTGCTTAGCGTTGCCGGATAAGCGGTATAGTGGCCGCCATTAAATGCTCCGACGCTCTGGTTATAGAGCACAATCAGTGTGCCGCCGCGGTTGGCGAAATCGAGCAAGCGGCGATTTTGTTCGCGAAGATCGGTACGCACGTCGTAGGCGCGAATACCAACGATAATGGTGTCGTAGCGGCTTAAGTCGCCTGAAGCCAGCTCCTGAGGCGTAATCAAGTTCACGTTCAGACCAACACTCTTCAGCACTGATGGAATTTCATCCCCAGCACCCATGAGGTAACCGACCCTTGTACCTTGTGGGAGTTTTACGTCTACCGCTTGCACATTCTGTGTAGCCGAGTGGTAGGCGTAGAAAGAATCGAGATCGGGCCGGGTGATGATCTTGAAGCCCTCCGCATATTCTTTGCCGTTGCAATCGGCTTTGGCTGTTACCTCGTAGGTGCCTTCGTGCAGGTTTTGTGGAGTGATCTGGAAGCTGTAGCCGTTCACGTCGCCGTCATGATCGAGATCGACCGGCAAAGATTCCGGCTCGACTTTCCATCCTTGAGGAGCTTCCAGGCGAAGCTTGGCATGGACGGGCTTTTCCAGGTTGCTGCGGACGCTCACATCGATCTGCGATTTGCCGGCGCCAGTGGTCGAGATCACGACGACGGGAGTTTCCAGCAATACGGAAAGCCCGGGACCTACCGCGAGCGGACGCTCCGATTGTCCCGCCGCCGGATCGACAAACTTTATTTTTCCGACTGCGTGGGCCTCGCTCGATCCGCTTGGAGTGGAAAAACTTGCGACGGCGTGGACCGGATAAGGCGGCAACGGGAGGGTACGCAGTTTTGGATCGCTGATGGTATAGACGTTCTCAGTCTGCGGATCACGCCGGCTCCAATAGGGACGAGTGTATTTCGCATTTTCCGGGACGTTGATCTTGAACTGCACCGTAGCGCTATCGCCGGCATTGAGAACGGCCTTATCTTCTTTGATGACGGATTGCTTCCAGCCTTCCGGCACTTCCAATCGGACACCCTGCGGAGTGACCGGAATTTTGCCGCGATTATAAAGATGAGCCGTCAGAGTGAATTCCTGTCCGGGAGTAGCCAGGGAGAATGTCTGCTCCATGCGTGGGAAGTACGACGGCGCAGGCGCCGGGCCGGGCACGTCCGCTGATGCATCAAAGTAGACTCCTAAAGCCTCATTGGCGGCCAGTTCAAATTGTTGCTTTTTGGTACGCAGCGACGGAAGCAAGTCGGCTTTGGCCGCGGCAGAGAGCTGCGATTGTTCCACTTGCTGCAGCAGTTTACCGATTTCAGCCAGCCCGGCTAAGAGCGGGGCGGCACATGCCGTTGGGTCTTGCAGAGAGAAGAGCCTGGTCGCTTCGTCCACGTGCTTGGCGATGGAAGTCAGTGAAGGGCGCAGGAACGGAACCTTAGACTCTTCATTTCCAATGCGTGTCGCCAGCGCGGGCAACGAAGTGTCAATTCCATCCAGAAGATCATCTTCATGCTGTCCGGATGCAACGCTCCCCAGCGTGGAGTCAGCGAGTTTGTAAGACGAGTAGCGGTGTCCGGGAGAGACACGAATTCCTCCCGTGCCTTGCGAAGTCTGGTGCGCCAGCCCCTCAAGGGAAAATTGCGCATAGGCCATACCCAGCAGCGGACTGTAAGCGCCGGTATCGAGCCTTACGGTAACGTCATCGCCAGGCCGCATATAGAGCTTCTTGGGCTGCCAGGGCAGCAGGCCTTCTTTAATTTGCTCCGGAAACTTGTTGGGATCGCCGGCCGCGCGGAAGGCCTCGCGGGTGAGCACGCCCGAGGCTTCGTGATTGCCGTGTCCATCGATCTTGGAGCCTTGGAAGCGGCAGATCAGTACATCGGGGCGGAAGGTGCGGATCACCCGCACCATGTCGCCAAGAGCGATGTCATGACCATGCCATTTATTGAAAGTCTCTTCGGCGGTCTTGGAAAAACCAAAATCGATCACAGTAGAAAACCGTTGCTCAACGCCGTAATACTTGT
The DNA here is from genome assembly GCA_035939495.1 of Candidatus Angelobacter sp. Taxonomy (GTDB): domain Bacteria; phylum Acidobacteriota; class Terriglobia; order Terriglobales; family Acidobacteriaceae; genus Angelobacter. The sequence goes on from DASZFU010000077.1 coordinate 46,561, forward strand.
CAGCCTGCAGCAGTTCCAAAGTCCGCAGGATGCCCAGGTCATCGGAGCTTTCCGCGCCAAATTTGTTTTGGCCACCCTCGCCCCTGTTGACCGTAAAGAGCAAGACGGTCGCGCCATGTCCGCGTGCTTCGAGAGTCATCATGCCGCCGTCTTCATCATCTGGATGGGCGAGTGTGTGCATGATGCGGGCAGTGGTGTGCAGCTTGGTCAAAAGCTGGTAAAGGTGGACCGACCCTGTGTCTTCGGGGAGTGGTCGCGTGTCGGAAAACAGGTTAGGAACAACTCCGTATACAGAACAAAAAAGAATGCAGGCGTACACAAGGGTACGTCGGGCTCTGGTTGGTTTCCGAAGCATGGGACACATTGTAAATGGTAAATTCGTGGCAGTGCTGCTGTGCACTAACGGGCATGGACTGTGACCAAGGGCGTAGGAAAGAACTCCGGCGGAACGCCGAGACCGCGCCCCTCATCCATGTGCTCACGCATGGGTATATTGCCCGCAACGTCAGTACACCCGATACGGAAATGGGATTGAGCGTACTGCAATCACGGTTTTTGTTGGACAACTCCTTGCGCTGCAGCAACTAAAAGATCTGCTTTGAGTTGCACATCTTGGAGATCAGTGATGTTTGGCAGGATCCACGCGAGGTCGTGCGCTACTCCAAAAACAACGATGTCTTTAAGTTCCGTGTAGCCTTGCCGCACTTGGATATGGAGTTGTGGCCGTTGCCGGGAATCATTCGTGAATAGGCGGAGAGCATCACTAAATGCGCTTTTGCTCAAGTCAGAGAATTCGTCCTGCTTTCCGACATGATAGGCCCCCTGCGCAAGCGCCACTAACGCTTGCACGCGTTCTATCTCGTCGGTTAGTGCTTGCAGTCGTGTTCGCTCTGCGGCATACAAGCGTTCTGCTGTCGTAGGATTTGTTTGTGCAAGGCTTGGTAATAGCTTCGCTACTCCAAGAATGTGCGCGTGATCATCAGTGAGCCGTGTCGCAAGCAGGTTTGCGCCAGCAATATCATGAGCATCGATCTTCTCCTGGATCTTTTCAGGGAGCGTCTCTTGGGATAACTTGTAGTGGAGATATTGTGCTTGTTCCGGCGTAACGTCCTGGTGAATGGCGCTCGCGGAAATCACTTCAATTTTTCCGGTGGCTTTCGTCAACTCCTTGTATTGGTGCTGGAGTTCCCTGGCCCACAAGGGGTCCACGGTGTTTATCATGTCGAATGCGTGAAACAGAAATGCCCGTCGCCGATCGAGGAAGACAATGTCGTTAACTTCTTCAGCATAATCGACATCTTTCGTGGTTTCGCTAAATATCTGCTGATAAAAGATGCGCAGCGCATCGCGGAATACTCCCTTGTCGACAATCGGCGGCCTCGTTGCTTGCAAGAGTTTAAGAAATTGGGCGTTGCGATTGCGAAACGGTCGCGGCTTCGGATTGTTGTAATACCCAATTGCCTTCTCAAAGAGGGCCTTCCGAGTTGCCGCAGTTGAGGAATCCTTGCCCATGGCAGCGATGATTTGACCCATCGCTTTGTATGGATACTCTCCCGTGTCACCAATATGGTTAGCTCGATCCTCTATAGTTGGAAGTCCCGAAATCCCTGCTACGTTCCAATAGTTCTGAAAAATAGTAAAAGCCGCACTCGCACGCAAATCCTCCGGGAACTCGCCATCCTCATCGGGTTGGGGCAGATCAACCTCATCGAAGCGTTTCATCGCGAGCGTAGCATTCATTTTAGAAAGACAAATCAATGCATTTTTTTGTTGGGCCACGCGATTCCAGCTTGGCTCCATCTGTGATGCCAAGCGGAACATTTGCGTACACCACTGCTCTCTCTTCGACTTAGGTGCAATGTCGACCGCCGCCGACGTGAGGGTATACAAAAAGTAAACATGATCACCCGGCGAAAATTGTTCAGCGAGCGTCACACTTTGTTCCAAAAGCTGGTTTGCCTGCTGCTGTGACGGGTTGTCAGGGGTGCCCGCGAACGCATGCAGTACCAAGATTTGCAATACCAAGAGCAAGCAGCGCCTCATCGTGATCGCTCCGGCAGGTTGCTCGCAAGGATGGTTGATTTGCGTTTGCTCGCGTGTCGTACATAGGTCACTGCGCTGGTAGTGGCAGCGGCACTGTGCACCCATGCGGAAGCACCCAGGTATGCGTCGTGCGGCTCACCCAGCTTGATTCTTGGCGGATGCGTGCGCTCACTCAGGAGCGTGCCAAAGGCACACCTGACATCCCCATCAGAATCTTCATACTGCCCTGGTTGCGTATCATTATTATCATGTTGCACGCAACCAGCATGCGCTGACGTGGTCGCGATCCCTAGTCCCAGCAAGACAGCCCCAAACAAAATGGAGGTTCGCATTCTTAGTTTCTCATCTCCCTTTCGTAAATTCGGCTGGCTCTCTGAATCTCTTAACGCTCTCGACATCCAAAAACGTTCTACTGGCGTTTTCCATGCAGATAAGCGAATTACTGCATCTTTCCCATCATGGAACGAAATTCCCAAATTGATACTTGAGGTTCTCACATTGGGCCGATCTGTTCGACTCCGAGTAACTATCTTCGAGCCGTATTTTCTATTCAAAGAGAATGCTACAGTGGATTCGGCCCAATCAGGCGGGGAGAAAATACTTCCCCCACTGTACTCTATAAAAATGGCTATTTCGAACCGACCGTAGCAACCGTATTCAAGGAATTAGTTTTTGCAACAAGATTTTGATAAATTTCTGAAAATAGAAATTACGCTCACTCAATTCCCAAAAAGATTCGCAAGTATAAGAAAACTCCCACCTTAATTCATACAACGCCCATGGCAGCGGTTTTGTACCGGCAGCTAAGCCCCCCGATCCGCACTTCTCCGCCAAAACAATGGCCTTTACAGGAGAGACGGCCAACGTCAAGTTCAACCAATCAGGGAGAGATGAAAAATGCTATTCTAACGCGGCACTTCAAATCGTTAGGAAAAGCGGGGGGTAACTGTATCACAGCATAAGTCCTTGTAGCAAATCTTCGAGAAATTTCTGAAAATAGAAACTACCTCTCCTGGGAATAACACGACTCACAAAAGTAAGAGGATTCTCACCTTTTCATGTGCCCTTAGTTGCTCTCAACTGTGGTCTCTGAGTTTGAGTTTCTGAGCGATTCAGCGGTTGGCGAAAGCCCTGCGATCGAACGAATGAATCGGGAACGCAAGAACCACTTTGGTATTGGGGATTCAAATCTTGAGCCATTTTATGATCGTGTTCACTAGGCGCACTCCATATGCTAAGCCAGGCTAAGCCAGGATGCTCAAGCAGGTTTGCGAATTGTCAGAAAATCCTCGGTCGGGAGTATTGACTAAAAGCGCTATCCCCCTAGAATAAGACCTGTTTTATTCAACTTGAGATAAACAGCATATTTGCAGAATTAGGAAACGATGGCGCCTGAAATTCCGTGGAAATCGCTTGCAGAGGTATTCCCGAAACTTCTCAAATGGGCAGCCAAGCACGGCATTTTCGCCATCTTCATCCTCGCGGTTCCTATTGGGTTTATTGTGTGGGGCGTACTCACCAAGGTACTACCCGGACACCCGACTGCGAGTTGGATCGGCGCAGTAATTGGGGCGGCTGCCACCATTGCGCTGTGCGTGTTCGTAAGCCGACGAAAAGAATATCCACCGCAAGGGGCTGTAAAAGGGCTTGCTTCTTTTGGGCTTGATGAGGGGGCTCTCTTTGCTCAGTTGGGCCGTAGCCAAGAGATCGCGGACTTGCAGCAACTTAGCAGGCCCGATACCGACGCACGCATCATCGTCGTCAAGGGTGAGCCCGGAGCAGGAATTACCTCTTTGCTGTGCGCAGGCCTACAGCACGTCTGGGGGAAAAAAGGGTGGGTATACTGGCGAGCCACGCCGCAAAGCACGCCTGCGGAGTTTGCACAAGAGGTTCGTGGGCGGCTCAAGATTAATCTTGGCGATGATCTATCACGCCTACCACCGGACAGTAACGGAATCATTATCATTGACCAATTCGAGCAGATCGGCAGAAGCTATCAAACCTTCTTCACTTTTCTTCAAAAGCTTGCGCAGCAACCATCTACTTGCAAACTCAAAGGTGTTCTTGGCGTCACGTACCATGACGATCTTGAAACCGCCTTTCAGAGCCTCCAGCCACGTTATCTCACTTTAGAACCGTTTCGGCTGGCTGAAGCACGGCGCATCATGACCAAACTCTTAAAGAATTCGGAAGTGAGAGTCGATGCAGCCGCTGTCGAATGGTATCTCGCGCAGGTCACTACCGCCGAGAGAACTGTATGGCCCAAAGATATTGGAATCGGTATCTTCGGCCTTAAAGAATGGACAGCGGGTACACAGAAATTAGGCTTGAGAGACTTTTTGCATCAGGGCGGTGCGACGGGCATCCTGGCGGCACACCTTCAACGGGCACTCACGGCAATGGCAATTCCCAGTGCTGGTCAATCGGCCTTTTTGCAGGCTTTACATAAGGTCTTAGTCAATGAACCATCAGGAGAGCTACTGCTTGCGACACCGAAAGAGCTTGCCGACCGGGCAAAAATTGACGAACCATTAGCTCGCGAGTATCTCACCGGCTTGGCTAGGTGGCGAATCCTCGAGCGGATAGGCCCCCCAGGAAAACCCGAGCGGTATCGACTGGCTACTGATCGGCTAGTGCCTATATTCCGATATTACGCGCAGGAGCGTAAAGGTGAGGCTGAACGGATCATATGGCGCTTTGGCGATTACGATCATCTCTGGCACGCACGGAAACGTCGCTATCGCCATCTTCTGGGCGTCAGGTTCTTGATACGTGTACTAAAGCACAAAGGAATTATTCGCGAAGTCTATGGTGGCAAGAAATACCGCGAATACATGGGCAAGATGATGCGCGGTCAACTCCTGCTCTGGAGTAGTGTCGTTGTTGGTGCTGCAGCATTAAGTCTCATTGCTCACAAGGCGTACCGTGTATATGTGAGCCATGAGCAACCTAGTCGTCTTGAGACCTGGAAGTTTCCCAAGGATTTCTATTCGAGCCAGGAGAAACTTGAGCAGCTCGATATCAATCGCCCAATGACCGACCTGCAATGGCTCCGAGCAACTCACCTGCAAGAGCTCACGATTAGAAGCGATAAGCTTACTTCCCTCGAAGGGATTGCGAACGCCCCGCACCTCCACACTGTCACTTTGGAGCTTCAAAACACGGCTGTGACCACTCTTAGACCACTGGCAGAACTCCATGAACTCGAGACCCTCACGCTCTTCCTCGAAAAGTCAAGCATTACCCAACTCGACGAATTGAAAGACCTGCCGCGGCTCGCACATCTCATCCTGTACCTCCCCAGCGAACACGCTTTTGACCTGTCGAAGCTCACGAACTTGACCGATCTGAGCATCCACCATGCAGACATACAGATCAAAGATCGCACAGACAATGAAATCCAAGCGACGCTTAGGATACCCGCACTCACGCAATTGCGACGTTTAACCCTCGATTTACCGGCAAGAAAACTCAAGGCTTTGCCCGATTGGCCTGCGCTGCCAAACCTTGAAGATCTCACCCTGGAACTCCATGGAACTGAGGTGGACAACCTCCCGCCCCTAGACCCCATTGCGGGATTGCGGCGCCTCACGCTCAAAGCAGAGCCATTCGAGGGACGATCCACCCACCTAAAAGTTCTCCCCGACCTGAGTATCCTCAACCAGCTCGAGCAACTCCATGTGACCCTAACCAACACACAGGTGTCTACCATCCCCATCAGTAGGCTTATGCCTGCATTGAATACACTTGACCTGACCTTGACCAATTCCCCTGTTGCCAACCTTCCCACGTGGGAAAAATTTCCACACCTCGAACATCTCATCCTAAGTGCTGATACATGCCCTATCGACACATTGCCAGACATCAGCACGCTCTCGAAACTAACGGAGCTAAACCTGAACGTGAACAACTCCGGTATTCGCCAAATTCCTGGGCTCGCCGGCCTTTTCAACCACCTCACCGACCTGCATGTGACGATGAATAAGGGAGAAGTACAGAACATAACAGACATTGCAATCCTGGGCCAATTAAGAACGTTAACCCTTGCTATGGACTGGCGACAACTTTCCATGCTGCCTGATCTCTCAAGACATCCAAATCTCGGAACATTCGACCTCTCTTTATTCAGTACAAAACCCCCGCCCACAT
>DASZFU010000078.1:0-2718 GCA_035939495.1 Candidatus Angelobacter sp.
CAATACGCGTTGTTGAAAGCACAATTGTCTGCGATAGAAAAGGCGTTCATTGTGTTCACCGGCACACTGGCGTTGAGCTGGATTGCAATTGCCGCCATCCGGCGTGTTCCGGCAGTTGCGCGCCTAATCTAGACAAAATACGGCCAATCGTCTCGTGTAGAACTGCGGGGATTGGGGTTACGCAGAACCTGAACACTAGTTCGCCCGGGACGGCGAATCTGGAACAACCGTCGTAATCGTGCGATTTCGTTCAGAACGCGCTCAAGGAGCGCAATGGCAAGTGTCGCGGCAGGGACGACATCGCTGATCGCCCCTACCGCGACAGTCATCGGACAGCATGCCGAGGTGTATATCAGCCGCTGGTTTGAATCGGTGTGCTCGCCGCCTAAACCAAGTTTCAAGTGACGCAGCTGAAGTAGTGGCTTCGTTAAGGCTGTTCAGACCAACTGAACGCGGCAAAGGCGCAATTGCCTTTGATGTGATGAGCTCCGCCGAACAACTGATTCCTAGGCAGTAACTCTTGTATCGAGGCTTCTCATAAAATCCAGAATCATATGAAGGACCACCGGGTCCCCGATCGCAGTATTGATCATGGTGTGATACAGGGTGCGGTTAGGCCATTCGACGTGGAAGAACTTCTGGATGAAATCTGCGCGTTCCCGGTCAACCGTATCGACGAGCTGTTCGGCCTCCTTCTCACTCTTGCCGCGAGCCAACAGGCGCCGCACCTTATCTTCTCTCGGAGCATAAAGAAATATCCGCAACGTATCCTGGCGGTGCTTGAGAAACTGCTGCGATCCCCTTCCGACGATGACAGAGTTTCCCGTTTTCGCCGCGCGCAGAACCACGCGTTCTGTAAGCTTCAAAATGCTCTCGCTATCGACAACCTTGAGCTTGTGCGCATTGAGGCTTCCTTCGTAGCTCCCGCGCAAAAACGATTTAAAGAGCCGATAGTAGAGCGGATCGGTTCGTTCCTCCCGAACTTCGACGACTGCCTTGGAACATTCAGCAAGCCGCGCTATCTCCTCAGTCAGCAGCTGATCCCAAAGCTTCCAGCCAAGCTGCTTAGCCAACAGTTGAGCGATTTCGCCGCCGCCACTTCCGTATTCGCGTTCAATGGTGACGATTTTTATCATTTCCATCTAAGACCCCGGCAAACCCCTTTCCTCCGATTGCAGATAACGCCAGCTTTGGTCAGCCGACTTCCACCGCACCGCCGCCACCGGGCTCATTTTTCTTCAAAACGAAAGCTAGAAAGAACATGATACCCGCCCCCACGGCAAGAACCATAAACGTATCGATGTAAGCCAGACTTGCCGCCTGGGCTTGCACGGATTGATAAATCCTGGCATAAGCCTGCAATTGCGAGTCGGGCTTGCCCACGCCAGCGTTAGCCAGGCGCTGAGCCAAGCCGTTCGCCGAATTCAAAAAAGTGGGATTGGCGAGCCTGACGTTCTGCACCAACCTCGCCTGATGGAATTGCGAGCGCCGCGCTATCAAAGTCGTGACTAACGACGTTCCCACGCTGCTTCCCATGTTGCGCATGAAATTGACGATTCCGGCGACCGCATTGTTCTTCTCCGGTGAAATTCCAATGTAAGCCACCAGCGTAATCGGCACGAACAGAAACCCTAAACCAATCACCTGCGTGATGCGCAGCCACACGGCGGCACCGAAGCTGATCTGAAGGTCAATCCGCTTGGTGGAATAGAACATCGCTATGGACAGGGCTAGCCAACCAAAGGCAATCAAGTAACGGGCCTGGATCTTCGTCGTGAGTTGGCCCATGATCGGCATCTCAAACAGCAAAACCAGTCCTCCAGCCGAAAGAGCAAGCCCAGCCAGTTCGGATGTGTAGCCGAGGAGCGTCTGCAAGAACTGCGGCATTAATACCAGGCTGCTGAACAACAGGATTCCCAAGGTGAACATCATCAAGCTTGCACTCGCGAAGTTAAAACTCTTGAACATCCGGACGTCGATGATGGGTGCTTTCTGGTGCCACTCCCAAACAACCAGCGAAATCAGGCACACGGTCGCGACCACGACTAACGTAGTGATGAAGCGCGACCCGAACCAATCATCTTCCTGGCCCTTATCGAGCAATACCTGCAACGCCCCGATACCGAGAGTGAGCAGTGCTATGCCGATGTAGTCCAGCTTGACTCCGGCCGCCTTGATTCGGCTTAAATAGGGAGGGTCTTCGACAAAGCGCCGCACCAGAAACCAAGTGGTTAAACCAACCGGAAGATTGATAAAAAAAATCCACCTCCAGGAATAGTTGAAGGTGATCCATCCGCCCAGGGTTGGGCCGATGGTAGGGGCCATGATGGCCGTGATGCCATATAGCGCAAATGCCAAGCCGCGCTGTTGCGGTGGAAAAGTGTCAGCCAGAATGGCCTGAGCCATGGGCTGCAGCCCGCCGCCACCCACACCTTGCAGCACGCGAAAAAGCAGAAGAAACCCTAGATTCGGTGCGATGCCGCAAAGCAAGGAACTTATGGTAAAGACTCCCAAACAGGCCATGAAAAAGCGCTTCCGCCCGATGGCCCCGGCGATCCAGCCGCTGATCGGCAGGATGATGGCATTCGAGACCAAATAAGAAGTCAGCACCCACGTACTTTGGTCGTTGCTGGCGCCTAGATTGCCGGCCATATACGGCAGGGCCACGTTCGCGATGCTGGTGTCGAGGACCTCCATAAAGGCCGCCAGCGCCACAAC
>DASZFU010000079.1:0-42187 GCA_035939495.1 Candidatus Angelobacter sp.
GTACCCCTGTTTACGCTTCGCTGATTACCTCGCGGTATCCAACGCAAAACTCGGGGCCGAGTGGATCGCTACTCCTTTCTCGTAAGACTCTTTCATTCTCTACTTCATGCCGGTTTATCCCGGCGCACAAGAATCCCTACGTTGCCCACAAACTTTGGGTCAGTCAACGATGGAACAGCGAGAATGTCAAAGGCGCACGCACAAACCCTGACTTCTGTCTTCTGACTTCCTTCCTCTTACAGAAAGTTTCCCGAACAGGTAAAATAAAGTGTTCATCCCAAGAAATCCGTGGAGTTTGCAACATGTCTGAGTTAAATGGCAACACAGGATTGCGGTTGAAAGTCGGTCTGGCCGAAATGCTCAAGGGCGGCGTAATCATGGATGTCACCAACGCCTCCCAGGCGGAAATTGCGGAGAAGGCTGGAGCGGTGGCCGTGATGGCGCTGGAACGCGTTCCTGCGCAGATTCGCGCCGAAGGCGGCGTGGCGCGCATGGCGTCCCCTAAAATCATTCGCGAGATCATGAGCAATGTCTCCATTCCTGTGATGGCCAAGTGCCGCATCGGTCATTTTGCTGAAGCTCAGGTGTTACAGGAATTGGGCGTGGACTACATCGACGAATCCGAAGTCCTCACGCCGGCCGACGAAGCCCATCATGTCGATAAGCACGCGTTCACAACTCCATTCGTCTGTGGCGCCCGCGACCTGGGCGAAGCGCTGCGCCGCATTGCCGAAGGCGCGGCCATGATTCGCACCAAGGGCGAAGCCGGAACCGGAGACGTGGTTCATGCCGTAAAGCATCTGCGTGCCATTACCCGAGACATGCGCCTGCTGACGGTCCTGGGCGACGATGAGTTGTATACGCGCGCCAAAGAACTGCAAGCGCCTTACGAGATTGTTCGCATGGTCGCCAAGACCGGCAAGTTGCCTGTACCCAACTTTTCCGCTGGTGGCATTGCCACGCCCGCCGACGCTGCCCTGGTCCGCCAACTGGGCGCAGAAGCAGTCTTTGTTGGCTCCGTAATCTTCATGAAAGACTCGATCAACTTCTGCGAACCCGCCGAAGCCGAGAAGCGCGCCCGCGCCATTGTCCGCGCCACCACCCATTTCGATGACCATAAAGTACTACTTGAAGTCAGCGAAGAACTGATCGGCGCCATGAAGGGCCTGGCCGTAGGCACCATGTCCGAAGCCGACCTGCTCCAGACCAGAGGTTGGTAAGATTGGGTAAGTGGGTAATTTGGTAATTGGGTAATTGAGTAATTGGTCAATTAAAGAGGATGGTGTTTCGGCCGCCAGACTTTTTTGTCATTCAAAATTACCCAATTACCAAATTACCGAAATTACCCACTTACCAATTCTCATTGTGTCGATCCCATCATGCCAACCAAACTCAAAATCGGAGTACTAGCCATCCAAGGCGACTACGAGGCTCACCGCGCTGTGCTGGAGCGGCTTGGGGTTGAGGTTCTGCTGGTGCGCAAGCCTGAGCAACTCGGCTCCATCGATGCCATTGTGATCCCCGGAGGCGAGTCCAGCACCTTTCTGAATTTCCTTGAAGAACGAGGATTCCTCGACAAGCTGCGCGACTTTGTCCGAACCAAGCCGGCATTTGGTACCTGCGCGGGGGCTATTCTTCTTGCCAGCGATGTCGAAAACCCTCCCCAAATATCGCTCGGCGCATTGGATATTCGCATACGCCGCAACGCCTATGGACGCCAGATCGACAGCTTCATCCAGGAAGCCGCCACTAAGCTGGGCGAGAAGCCGCTAGAGATGGTTTTCATTCGCGCTCCCAAGATCGTAGCCACCGGTAAAGACGTCGAAGTCCTGGCTTCGAACAATGGCGATCCGGTCTTAGTCCGGCAAGGCAAAACAATGGCCTGCACCTTCCATCCCGAACTTTCCAACGACACAAGAGTCCACGAAGAATTCCTGAAGCTGGTAAAAAACGGCCACTGAGGTAATTAGGTAATTGAAAATCACGTGACAAACCGATCACCCGATCACGAGCCTGCACTGAGGCGAGCCGAAGTGATCACCCGATCACCCGAATCTTCCCTCCTGATCTTCCTGTCTCTCCTTGCAATCGCTGCCACCACGACATACCTATTCGCCCACACCTGGTTTCCTAATGGCGTCTCCTCTTACTCTGCTCATATCGACCGTCAATTCTTCGTCGCCTTGTGGATATTGGGTGCGCTGTTCATTGCCGGCCAATTCTTATTAGGCCTCTTCTTGCTGCGCTCCGGGTCTCGCCCGTCCGCATCTTCGCGTGGAAGCTGGCCGTTGGAGATTACTTGGACCCTCCTCATTGTATGTCTCTTCTTCTTGTTGAACTTGGCTGGCAACCGGCTATGGTCTGCGATCAAGCTTCATCAGCCAGAAAAAGAGGCCATTAGCGTCGAAGTCACCGGAACCCAATTCCAATGGTACTTCCGCTATCCCGGCGATGACGGCAAGTTCGGAAACACAGATCCTCAACGTTTCGCCAAACCCGAGGAGGGCAACCCATTGGGAATTGACCCTAATGATCCCGGCGGCCAAGACGATATCGTTTCAACATCTTTGGTTCTACCTGTTGGCCACGATGTTGACTTGACCTTGCGCGCCAACGACGTGATTCACGGCCTCTTCATTCCCGCCATGCGCTTCAAGCAGGATGCCGTCCCCGGAATGACGATCCACGCCCATTTCAAGCCATTGCAGTTAGGAGCTTACGAAATAGTTTGCTCCCAACTGTGCGGCCTGGGACACTATCGTATGAGAGCTTCGGCTCGCGTGGTCACCGGAGAAGAGTTCAAGCATTGGTTGAAATCTGGTTTTCGTTAAGAAATATACAAGGCATAATAGCCAAACAATTAGAATAATAGCTATGAATTCTGGTGTAATTAAAAGTGCGAGTCATCGTCCAAGCTACGAGAAACCAGCCCCGAAGGGGCGGCCGAAAGTAGCCCAGCATGTCGAGCCAGCTTGGGCGCGGTTTTGCGCACACGCTGGCTCGTAAATGCTGGGTAAAGAAGGAAAAAGCCTTTTCCTTGCGCCGCAGGCTTGCGCGCAGCGAAGCGGAGCGCAATAAGTAATGGGGTTTTTGTGCGGGTTTTACCCAAATGCGAACCTCATCTCGGTAGTCAAAATCTATGCACAGCGACTCTCATTTTTAATTACACCCTATGAATTCAATAACAGTAGGAATATCATGGCTAGTTCAATGGCTCAACCGACGGTAGATAGCTTCGATCTATTGCTTCACACACCCAATGCTGATGGTGTGCTATCACGCTACTATCAGCAAGCATTCAGCAATGCCGTTGAACTTTTCATCGTAACAGCGTATCTGACTGAATGGGACTACCTGCTGAGATTGAATCCTAATTGCCGTAGTTTTCGGGTAATCATAGGCAAAGATTTTGGCATCACCAGAAAAGCCGCCTGCGAGAGACTCTTAGGATGGTTACCTCCAGAGAGAAAAGGGCAATTCATGGTCGCTGATCAGATTGCTGGATTTCATCCTAAAGCGGTTTTCTGGAAGGAGAACAACGGCAACTGTTTTGCTTTGGTTGGTTCGTCAAACCTTACTCGAGCCGCATTTGAGACAAACTTTGAAGCTAATATCTTTTGCTTGATATCCAAAGCTACCTATGGTGAAGCGAAGAAATGGGTGAAACAAATCGAGAAACAATCTGTTCCTGTGTCCGAAGATTGGCTAAAAAAATATAAAGAAGCATCGATCAGGCCTGGCGATAAAGGAGCCCCAGCACCGCCAGTTGCCGTACTTAAACTGCCGTACCCACGTGGAATGAAACAGCTGGTCGCTAATCGACGTAAACAACTCGCTGCGTATGCCAAACAGGAAGCGCAACTGATAAACTTGTTTCATCGTTGCGCAAATCGCGATATTAGCTCTAAGCAGTTTTACCAACAATTACCAACATTTTGGAGCGACCAGGCAGGCGATCGACTACAAGGCGCAGGCTGGGAGCGGCAGGGCAAGGAAAGTGACTTTCGAGCATTGTGTCAAAGCTTCCTCAAAATTCTGCATACGCCTAACGAATATCGAGACGACGCTGTCGCTCAGGAAATAGATAAACTTAAAAAGCAGGGTGTGGCTGCTCGAGGTGCTTTTCTATCCGAAATGCTCTGCTTGAAGTTTCCGGAGGAATACCCAGTACTAAATAGACCTGTTATGGAATTTCTCAAGGATATTCAGTTTCGAGCGACACGAGGCGCCACTGAGGGGGTCCGTTACATTGGTTTAGCACAAAAACTTCGAAATTCGTTGCTGCAATATCCTGGTTATCCTGCCAAGAATCTTGCCGAACTCGATACTATTATCTGGCTTGCTTACGGCAAAAAATCTAACAGCAGTCGGTAGCCATCCACCTTCTTGCTAATGCATTATCCGAAATTCTCTCCGGCGACTTTTTGCCTCCTTCACACCCTTTGCGGTGTAATTTAAATCATGCGCACCCTGCAGGCTGGCAGACCACGATTCAAAGCTCTCAGCCGCCCCTTTTCCACCGACCACAAAGTCATCGGCCTGCAATATTTCTTCTTGTCGCTGGCTGCCGTCCTTGTGGGCATGGCGCTCTCCCTGCTCATGCGGCTCCATATCGTCTGGCCCAAAGCTGTGCTTCCCTTCCTGGGAACGATCAAGCCTGAAGACTATCTGGGCTATCTCACCATGCACGGCACGCTGATGATTTTTTTCGTTCTCTCGACTGCGCCCCAAAATGGCTTCGGAAATTATTTTCTTCCATTGCAACTGGGCGCATCGGAAATGGCCTTCCCCCGGCTCAACATGCTCGGTTTCTGGCTGACCCTGCTTTCTTTCCTGTTGCTGCTCGGGGCATTCTTTGTGCCCGGCGGCGCCTCGTTGGCTGGCTGGACCCAATATCCTCCTCTGAGCGCCATCGCCTCTGCCGGCCCAGGACAAGGACGCGGAACCGACCTGTGGCTGTTGAGCATTGCGCTTTTCTCCCTAGCCTCACTGTTGTCCGCCATCAACTTCATCACCACCACGCTCAGGATGCGCGTCCGTGGCATGACCTTGATGCGCATGCCGCTTACCTGCTGGACATGGTTCGTGACCGCTATCCTCATTCTGCTGGCCTTCAGTATTCTTCTCGCGGCCGCCATCATGCTGCTGCTCGACCGCCATGCCGGAACCAGCTTCTTTGTGCCGTCGGGCTTGGTGGTAAACGGCGTCGCCATCAACCACCACGGCGGATCGCCTCTGCTGTGGCAGCACCTGTTCTGGTTTTTCGGCCATCCTGAGGTCTATATTGCGATTCTTCCCGGCATGGGAATGACCTCGCATCTGCTCTCCATCTTTTCCCGCAAGCCGGTCTTCGGATACAGCGCCATGGTGTTCGCCACGATTGCCATCGGCCTGCTCGGTTTTGGCGTTTGGGGACATCATATGTTTGTCAGCGGCATGAATCCCTATGCGGGCTTTGCTTTCTCAACTCTCACCACCGCCATCGCTGTGCCTTCGGCCATAAAAACTTTTAATTGGCTGGGAACGATCTGGCGTGGAAACTTTCGCTTCACTGTTCCCTTCTTGTTTTCCATTGGTTTCGTCTCTCTCTTCATCAGCGGAGGCCTTACTGGCCCCATGCTGGCCCAACCTGCGCTCGACATCTATCTCCACGACACCTATTTTGTGGTTGCCCACTTTCATCTGATCATGGGCATGGCCGGGGTCTTTGCCATCTTCGCGGCCACGTACTTCTGGTTTCCCAAAATGTTCGGCCGTGCCATGAACCACCGTTTGGGTGTCTGGCATTTCTGGATTACATTGTTCGGGGCCTATGCAATCTTTATGCCCATGCATCTCTTAGGCATGGCCGGAAATCCACGGCGCTACTCGGAACTCACTGGCGTTCAGTATGTTGCGGCCCTTGCCCCACTGCACCGGTTCATCACCGTGGCCGCCATCATTACCATTGCCGGACAATGCCTCTTTCTTGTGAACTTTTTCTGGAGTATCTTTAAAGGAGCACCTGCCGCGGAGAACCCCTGGCAGTGCACTACGCTGGAGTGGAGACTTTCGTCCCCTCCGCCCCAGCATGGATTTGGCAATGATTCGCCGGTCGTGCATCACGGCCCTTATGAATACGGCGGTCCCGCATCGAATGGAGCTGTCTCTCAAGAGGATTTCCTGATGCAAGATGCCCCGGCCAACCCGTAACCACGAAGTCCACTTCAGTAAGGTATGCCCCGGATTAGTGAACACGTTGGGATTGAACGTAAGCCCAAGCTAGGCGGCGGAGGCCCAGGAAAGATTCCGCACCGCCACGGTTACGGCGGAGGCGACGACGGAGACCACGGCGAATCCGACGATTTTATCTCTCCCAAAGACCGGCTGCGCCGCTACCGCATTGGCATGACGGCAGCCATCATTGCCTTCTCGACTTTTTTCATCGGGATGGCCGTCTCGTATCTCCTTCGTCTCGATACCACTCACTGGGACCCGGATCTGCGCCACAGCGTTCGCGATTCGCACGTGCTCGCTCTTCCCTACCCTCGATTGTTCCTCAACTCTTTTATCCTGCTGCTGAGCAGTTTGACCCTGGAGTTGGCTCGTCGCGGACTCTTGGCGAAATCGGAATTCGCAATCATGGGAATTGCCCCACCCAGATTCAAGACCGAGTTGCCGTGGCTCGGCATTACGGTCTTTCTAGGGTTTGCTTTTCTGGTAGGACAGATTATGGTGTGGAACATCCTGCGCAACCAGGGCGTCTACTTCAATTCCAGCATTCGCAGCGGATTCTTCTACATGCTCACCGGCGCTCACGCAGTCCATCTGGCAGGTGGCCTGCTGGTCTTATTGTGGGCCTCAATAACAAACTCGATGCGCAAACGCTTTGAGTCCCGTCAGATCGCCGTAGAGGTAACGGCCTGGTATTGGCATTTCATGGGAGCTCTCTGGATTCTCATCTTCGTGTTGCTGCATTTTTCGAAAGGATAGCGCCCGATGCAATTCCTCCGCACTCCTGACGATCGCTTTGCCAATCTACCTGGCTACAATTTCGCTCCACACTACGTCGAAATTGATGGCTTGCGTGTTCACTACCTGGATGAAGGCCCGAAAAGCTCAGCTCCTGTTTTGCTGCTTCACGGAGAACCTTCCTGGTGCTATCTCTATCGCAAAATGGTTCCAGTTCTGGTTGCTGCCGGACAACGTGTGATCGCACCCGACCTGATTGGATTTGGACGATCCGATAAACCAATCTCGCGCGAAGACTATTCCTACCAGCGCCACGTCGATTGGATGTCTGCCTTTGTCCGGGCACTTGACCTCGAAGAAATCACGCTCTTTGGCCAGGACTGGGGTGGCCTGATCGGGCTGCGAATCTTGACCGGTGATCCAGACCGATTTGCCCGCGTCGTGGTCTCCAACACCGGCTTGCCCACCGGCGATCAAAACCCGACGGAGGCCTTCCTGCGTTGGCGCCAGTACTCTCAGACCACTCTCAACTTTCATGTTGGCGGTATCGTGAAAGGCGCATGTATCCACGATCTCCCCGCCGATGTGATCGCCGCTTATGATGCTCCATTTCCCGATGACCGGTATAAAGCCGGCCCCAGGCAATTCCCCCTGCTTGTTCCGGCCGAACCGAATGATCCAGCCAGCGAAGCCAATCGCAAAGCCTGGCAGATTCTCCAGCAATGGGAAAAGCCTTTACTCACCGCTTTCAGCGACGGCGATCCCGTAACCAAGGGAGG
The DNA here is from genome assembly GCA_035939495.1 of Candidatus Angelobacter sp. Lineage (GTDB taxonomy): Bacteria > Acidobacteriota > Terriglobia > Terriglobales > Acidobacteriaceae > Angelobacter. The sequence goes on from DASZFU010000079.1 coordinate 7,731, forward strand.
CGAACGTCCATTTCAAAAGCTGGTTCCGGGAGCACAAAACCAACCTCATGTAACGATCAAGGCAGCAGGCCATTTCCTGCAAGAAGACAAAGGAGAAGAGTTGGCATCAGTAGTCGTAGACTTCATCATGGCGAACCAGAGAGTGAAATAGCGGGTGAGAATTCAGCCATGACGATTTCATTTGAGCTTTAGCTCCTGTCGGTAACAGGGCATGACTTAGTCGTGCCGATCAAAGTTTAATATCTATCCGGCTTTAGCCGCTGCAAATGTCGAAGCCGGAGAGACATTCACATAAGGCATTGTTGCATGGGATCAAGCACACATTTATCGAAAGCAAAAAGCCAGCGGCTAAAGCCGATCGTTCTTTGATCACATTCGGCACGACTAAAAGTCATGCCCTGACACCCTCAGAGGCTAAAGCCGGCTGAAGCCCGACATTCTAAACACGATGCGGCGCGAATAAATTTCCTTCGTGCCTCCAAGAAACAACAAAATGCCCAACGCCTCCAAATCACGCCGCCAATTCTTAAAATCCATGGGCCTGACTGCCGGTGCGCTCATACTGCCCGCAACCTGCAAATCGGTTGAAACCACGACGGATGATTCCCAACCCGCCAGCTACACCCTTCGCATCAAAACCACTCCCATCGAAATCGCCAAAAATCGAATTCTCTCGCTGACCACCTACAGCGGACAATTCCCAGGACCACTGCTTCGCCTAAAAGAAGGTGAACAAGCGATTATCGATCTGGTTAACGATACCGATGTCCCGGAGCAATTCCACTGGCACGGCCAGTTTCTTCCGCCTGATGTGGACGGAGCCGCAGAAGAAGGCACTCCTTTCATTCCCGCGCATGGCAAGCGCCGCATCGTCTTTACTCCCCGTCCGGCTGGCTTTCGCTTTTATCACACCCACATCCGCGCAGGAGCAGACCTTTACGCTGGTCAATATGGTGGCCAGGTCGGCCCCGTCTACATCGAACCCCAGCATGAGCCCGGAAACTATGACCGCGAGGTCTTCCTCGTCCTGAAAGAGTTTGAACCAACCTTCAGCCGTGGCGGCGACATGCCTCAGAACTTCCTTGCTCCTGCTACTCATGTGAAGGCGCTCGAAGATCGGGGCGAGAGCGCCATGAAAGCCTCTCTCGCCCAAGGTATGCCGCACGGATACGAAGTCGGCTATGGATCTTTCACCATCAATGGACGGATGCACCGCCGCGGCGAGCCGATCAAAGTCAAGCCAGGCGAACGGGTCCTGTTCCACATATTGAATGGAAGCGCCACCGAGATTCGCAGTCTCGCATTGCCCGGTCATACATTTCGCGTGGTCGCTCTCGATGGCAATCCTGTGCCGAACCCAGCCAATGTTCCAGTGCTCTGGATAGGCACAGCGGAGCGTATCTCGGCGATCGTCCACATGAATCATCCAGGCATCTGGACCCTGGGAGACCTGGCTGACGACGACCGCCATCACGGCATGGGAATCGTGGTCGAATACGCCGGACGCGCCGGCAAACCGCAATGGCTCGCCCCGCCACCTTTCCACTGGAGCTATGCCCGCTTCGCCAAACCGGGAGCCACCGCCGCCGCGCCAGACGAAACCATCGAGATGACATTCGAAAAACAAAACGCCGCCGAAGACGGCTTCAACCTCTGGACCATCAACGGCACGGCATTCCCCATGGTCAACCAAATCGCGCCCGCGTCATTTCATCTGAAAGAAGGCAAACGCTACCGCATCAAGATGCGCAACGCCAGCGACGACATCCACCCCATTCACCTGCACCGCCACAGCTTCGAACTAACCAACCTGGCAGGCACGTCAACCGCCGGAATCCTGAAAGATGTAGTCATGGTCGGCGGCTACCAGGAAGTTTCAGTAGACTTCGTAGCCAACAACCCCGGCCTGACCCTGTTTCACTGCCACCAGCAACTGCACATGGACTTTGGGTTCATGACTCTGTTTGATTATGAGTAGCTGCCAGTGGCCACCTTCCACCGAAATAATTCAAATGCCCGCCGACATCCAGCAGCTACTCTGCATGTCTGCAGTCAGATTGCTTGATAGGAAATCTACTAGGAAAGACAATAGTTGTGTTCATGGGAACGTTGCTATGCGGTCAACAGTAAGGAAAACACGGTCGTTTTCGCTTGATCCAGAGGTGCTAGATCAAGTCGAGCGCACCAAGGGACAGGCTTCAGCGAGTGAGCGAGTCAATCGTCTGCTGAAGTACGCGCTGGACATGGAGCGGAAGGCCAATCTGCATCAAGAGGCGGCGCAGTTCTTCAGCACGGCTCCAGAGGACCGCGCGCAACGCCGGGCATTCCATAAAGCGAATCTTCGGATCTGGTCTCGCGAATGACTGCGTGGAGACGTGGTACCAAGCCTCCAGGGTGGTTTCCGCGGCGCCGCGAAGTTTGCCTGATTGACCTGGACAAAGAGGGTCCTGCCCTGATCCTCTCCAGCGATAGCCTGAACGCATACTCGCTTGATGTCTGCGTCCTGCCGATCTCCACAGCCGAACACAAGGCGTTCTCGTTGCGCCCCAAGCTAAAGGCGGGCGAGGCCGGACTGAAATACGAGTCGTGGGTGAAGTGTGACCAGCCCACGACGGTGGAGAAAGCCCTGGTGCTCTATCCGCCGCTGGGGACGCTCTCAATCGCCAGCATGCAGAAGCTGGAAGCGGCGGTGAAGTCCGCGCTGGAGCTGAACTGACTTGGACATGCGATTGTGGGAACGGGAACGGCCCAAAAGCTGAAGCGCTGGAATGAGCTCGTAGATCGGGACGAGATCGAAGCGGAGTCAGCGCGCGCATGCACCTATGCGGGGCAAGTTATTCGGCGAGACCGGCTTCGTTAGGGAAGAGCTTTTCTGCAAACTTGCTTCTTTACTTTGTCGAGCCGCCTCCAATCGGCAGCACATAGCTGATTCCAATCGCAAGTTGTGTAACGCCGCCAATTGTGATAGCAAATACTCTCACCCACTGCCGAAAAGGCTCTCTTCAGCACATATGGCTACGAACAGTATGGCACACTCTACGCCACTCTTGATTCAGAACAACCTGAACGCTGAGAGAAAGAGATTCGAACATAGCCCTTATCGACTGGTAGAACCAATTTCAGTGTTTTAGGGACAGGATGGATATGAACCAAGCGCGTCTTGAATGATTGACGGTTAACCCACAGCTCCGTTCCTATACGGATCATATTGGTCATCCGGATACCATTCACCCCGAAATAGCTTGGCTTGGTCGATGATGCTGCATCTTTGAACGTGAGGATAATCGCGAAAAGAGTGCGGGATATCCGGTCTTCCCCAGTCGCCGCCCCAAATCAGGCCATACCCCTTCGCGAGCTGTCCGATGAGACTAAAATCGCCCTTCCAGCTTGGTTCGCCATTAACCCTCTTGACCAAATCGCAAGCTAATCCGTAATGGTGAACCCCAACAGTCTTCAATTGAGTGACGTGTTGGCTGTAGAGAAGAGCCTGTCGCTCCTGGCTGCGATAGGTTTCAAAGATCATGAGCGCCACGCCGTGGGCTGCTGCATCTGCAATAATGGCATCCACCGCTGCCCGCGTCTTAGGCTCCAGCAGCATTGGATCGTTGACGGGCTGCATAGAATGAAACCGCGAATCCTGCTGAATCACACCTTCAAAAAAATTACCCATTTTTCCTCCGGGATGACGACCAAAAGGCTTTGTTTAAGGAAGGGAAAGGTCTCTCAGCTGAGGCAAAGGCTCTGGGTGTCCGGTCCCGAGTGCGCCAAGCAGCTTATTTACTTCTGCCTGAACTGTGTTAACAATTGTTGTCTGATCGGCATCCAGAAGGTCAAGACAATTATCGACAGTAACTCGAAAAGCCGTAAATGCGTCTCCGATCTTTGTTTTGTCGCGGGTCTTTCCAGCCGCATGTATATCGGCATAGCTGTCCTTTACTTCTGGAATCTGCCGCCAGTCCGTGCGTTGCGTGAATCGCTCAATCGTGAATACAAGGTAAGCAGCATCGATCTCTTTCCTAGAGTCGAAGTAAACCAGGCGTTCTGAATTGTCGATAGCTAGGTGGGATATATCAATTTGTCCACTCGGAACAGCAACTATCGCGTAGTAACCCTGCGTTGGCAAATCAGGTTGAACAAAGCCTTTATAGAGGCCTATTTGCAGTCCACCCGCCGAGGATTCCACGATGGCATTCACTCCATCGAGAATCGGCTGAGCTAACTGCACGGCTTGGGACAGATACGAAATACTCGCTTTACTTGCGATCGTTCCCAAAAGATTCAGATATGGCCCAGCTAAATCGGTTTCCTTAACGGCAAACAATCCGATCTGTATCACAAAATTACCACCAGTAAATGGTACTGGTCCGAGCAGCGGAATGTTCTGAACCAAAGTTCGATCTAAATGTGTAGGGTCTGCGCTTTGCAACTGCTGTGGAGTTGTCACGGTCTGAAGTTTTGCAGTATCACCAGTCCCAGTCTGGATTTCGGAGTAGCTATGCACAGTCCCATAAAATTTTGTAAATAGGACTCGGACATCGGGTATTCTAAACGATCTAAGAGTAGCGCTCATATAATATTGGCCAGGCGAAATCGGATCCCTCATTAATCCGGCGGGTGTTCGATCAGCAGGTATTTCCACATAGGTCCAAGTGGTGCTCTTTGATCTAACAATATCCAATATGTCCATCTTAGGTAATCCTTTCTGGTAATGTGAATCTTCAGAGGAGTAAGCAATTCGCAATCTGAGAGATGTCAAAAGCTTATTAAGATTCTATCCCATATTGGGATATTATGTCGATTTAACGAGATGTTCAGTTGTGTGGAGTACTCCAACATTCCCGCAGTGCATCAGAATTCTGCCCGTTTTCTAGCACTCTGATCCTAAACTTACCCGAAATTCAGGCGACACACGGGGCGGTACACTTTCCAGGTGCTTCTCTCTAACGCTTCCGATCCCCTTTCAAAATCACCGCGAAACATAACTGGTCGTTATGCCAAACTGCCTCAGTCTTTCTTTGCTAGGATCTTTAAGAATCATAACAAGTGAGATCCATGTCAAGGATCGGTTTTGAGACGTAAATAGCTCCGGGCTATATCCACAACATCTTGTATCTTGACTTAGATATAGCAGAAAGCCAAAATGATGATGGCGAAAGTAAAGCGAATCTGCTAGAAGCCAGCAGCTAGTAGCTTTCTCCGCCAGTAGCTTTCTCCAAGGAGACGTACATGCCCAACCCAACCACCCAACCCAATGGCCTCGACCTGATCAACCACGTCGTCAGCTTCTACCGTCAATACCTCGACTGCTCCTCCGAGCAACTCGATATCCTCGCCCTCTGGACCATGCATACTCACATCATTCCCGCAGCACCCTTCTCTCCGGCGCTCAACATCTGCTCCCGCCAAAAACAGTCCGGCAAGACCCTCTGCCTCCAACTCTTGAGCCTGCTTTGTGATCACCCTTGGATGCACACCGCCGCCGCTCCCTCGCTCTTACTCCATCAACTCACCGACGGCTACGAACCCTTCCCCGGTACTCTCCTGCTCGACGACTGCGATGCCACCTTCGGTAAATCGCGCATGAACATCAAGCTGCAAGGCCTGTTCACCGCCCGCTTCCAGCAGGACGCCCGTTTCACCGTCCGCGTCAAAGACGACGGTGAGTACAGCTTCGACGCCAAACCCGTCTTCTTCCCCGCCGCCTTCGCCGGCAACGGACGCCTTCACCCCTGCCTCGCCGAGCGCTCCATTCTCATCGCCCTGGAACCCAAGAACTCCGTTCCGAGGTGTCAGCCGAAGAAACCCGGATCTACATGCCAGCCCTTCCGTTTTTTCGAAGCCCAAAATCAGTCCAGGTCTCTGCACTTCAACCTGGGTGATTGGGGCGCCGCCAACCACGAGCTTTTTGAGAAAATTGCACCCTATAAAGAAGACCAGTTCCCACCCGAACTCTCCTGGCGTCACCGCGACTGCGCCGGACCGTTACTTCAAGTCGCCGACTTCATCGGCGGCGACTGGCCTCAGCGCGCCCGCCAAGCCCTGGTCAACGCATTTGCCCTAGCAGCCTTCGAAGACTTTTATAGCTCCCGGCAAGTCTTGTCCGATATCCGTGATCTCTTTGCAGCAACAGACAATCCCGAATGGATCGCCACCACCGACCTGCTGGAATTCCTTCACACCCTGGACAACCGCATCTGGGACACATGGAGTAAAGACAAGCCCATGCAGCCCAAAGCGCTAGCCCATCTACTGGAACCCTTCGGCATCCAACCCCGCAACCACCGCACCGGCCCTAAAACCGTCCCCAAAGGCTATTACCGGGAAGACCTTGAGCCAATCTGGCGCCGCCATTTAGAACCGTGGAGCGCAAGAGCCTGCCCTGAGGCGCCAGCCGAACAGCCTGCCCAGAGGTGCTCGCCGAAGGGGGCCCCCGGCTATGGTGAAGGCAGTGAGGTTTTGCCTGTAGCGGCAAATGTGCAAAATCTATCACCGGCCATTTCCGGCCAGCAGCTAGAAGCTAGCAGCCAGAAGCCAACTCGCCCTGTAGCGGCAAAATCCGCACAATCGACAAACAACCAAGTCACTCATCCAGCCACCCGCACTGTAGCGGCAAATCCGCAAAATCTATCACCCGCCATTTCCGGCCGGCAGCCAGACCCTGTCCTGAGGTCTCAGCCGAAGGAAGCTAGTAGCCAGAAGCTAACTCGCCCCGTAGCGGTAAATCTGCAAAATTCAATTCCCAGCAATCCCAATCAAGCAGCAAGTCAGCCGAAGGAGCCTGCTGTTAGGTATCGACCGAGGGGAACTGCCATTACGACTGTAGCGGCAAGCTTGCAAAACTCCGTTCCCAATTATCCTAAGCCAGGAGCTAATAGCCAGAAGCTAGCAGCTAGCCCATCAGCTAACCCGCAAAACTCGATCCCCGGCACTACCCAGCCGGCAACGAGTCGCCCCATGTGGGGAGCCGATTGGACAAACACCCCACCGCCCACTCACTTTGCAGGCAACGTGAAAAAGGAAGGAATCGGGTATCGAATCTTAAAAAAGACGCTCTAAGACAGCTTGATGTGTATTACAAAGTAACGCTAGAGGCTGTCAGAAGTGTACAAAAGTAATCAAATCGCGTTAACAAACGCAACCCAAATACCCATATAAGACCATTTATTTTCATTCGTTTACAGATTGATATCCAAAGTCCGTTGCCGACTCCGGTACCCTGCCGACTTAGTACTCTAATTCTATTGACTCAAAATGAGATTCGAGAGTACCTTCTAATTCTCCCCCTCTAAGTTTTTGTCTTACTATGAGACCACGAGTTTCCGCCCCGAGTTCGGAGTGCTTGCAGGAGGTGCTGGAAGCGTGTGCGCGTCTACCTCTTAACAGCGATCCGGTGACGCTGCGGAACTTCGTGACCGATACCGCCCGCAGCGTCTTTGAGGCTTCGCTTGCTGGAATCCTGGTGCGCAAGGCTGATAGTTATGTCCTTGAATCGCTGAAAGAGGAGCGGAAGAATTCGAATAAGGAGCTTCTCGTTAGCGCCCGGAATTGTGCGATTCAGGCCATTCATCAGCAAAAGTTGATGGAGTTTCGCTTTTCTCCCAATCGTTCCGAAGCGCAGGATTATCACGGCCTCACGCAGCCTCTTCAGAATGGATCATCTCCAACAGCCCTGCTGATGGCTCGAAAGGCCCCCTTTTCACCCAGCGAGATTTCCGCCTTCCAGGTTTTAGGAAACGTGGCCCGGCTCGCTCTGGATAACGTTGAATTGGCTGGCCCTTCGGCTCATACCTCAGGACAAGCTTTGACTCACACCTCAGGACAGGTTCCTTCGCCTGGCACCTCAGGACAGGCTCTGGGTTCCGAACAACATCGGAAGCGCGCCGAGAGCCTAATGGAGATGGCGCTGGAGTTGGGATCGGCCTTGCGGCTTCCGGAGTTTGTCACGAACTTTACCTCGCGCGTTGCTGGCATGATGCAGGCGGAATGCGCGATCCTTGCGCTGGCTCAGGGCAAGAAGCTGGAGACTGTGGGCTTCTTTGGCCTCAAGCCGGAGCGGCACCTGCAACGGAAGTTGAATGCGGCATTGTCTGAGTACGCCGAGCAATATCCGGATTCGAAAATTAACAGCGCTGGAGTCGAACCGCTGGGAAAGAACCTCACCGACACATTCCGCTGGCAGTCGCTCACCCTGGTGCGGCTCGAAGGAACCGAGGGCGACCTGCTTGGAATCCTCTGCCTGGCCAACATCGGGAAAGAGCTTTTGCCCAATGACCTTCATCTTTTGAAGGCTCTCATCGGTCATGCCTCGGTGGCGCTCGAAAATGCGCGGCTGTTTGCGCGGATTACCCAATCCAGCCGCCAGTGGGCGGAGATTTTTGATTCGATCTCCGATTACATCGTGGTGCATGACGAGCAATGCCGCATCCTTCGGGTGAATCGTTCGCTGGCAGAGTTTATCGGGGTCCGTCCTGCGGAGCTGATTGGGCTGGAGATGCGTGCCCTGCTCTCCATCGCCACCGACGGCGATAGCATTCAACCGTGTCCTTTCTGCCGGGGCGAGCGCGATTCCGATGAGTATCTGCATCCGGTATTGGAGCGCAGCTACCTTGTTTCTACCTCTCGCGTGCATGGCGCGCTGAACGAAGGGTTGCAAACTGTCCATGTGCTTAAAGACATTACCGACCGGCGCGAGGCCGAACGGCGTTACCGCGAATTGTTTGACAACGTGCAGGAAGGTGTCTTCTTTTCCTCTGCCGAAGGGCGATTCATCGAGGTAAACGATGCGCTGGTGCGGATGCTCGGCTACCAGACGCGCGAAGAGCTTCTCCGGCTCGATGTGCCTAACCAGGTCTATGTCTCTCCGCAGCAGCGGGAAGAGATTGCCCGCCAATTACACGAACATGGCTCTGTCCAGAACTTTGAGGTCACCCTGTGCCGCCGCGATGGCATGTTGATCCATGCGCTCGAGAATGCCTTCGTGGTGCGCGATGCCCAAGGCAAGGTGCTGCAATACCGGGGCGTGCTGCTGGACATAAGCGAAGTCAAAAACTTCCAGGCCCAATTGCAGCGCGAGCGGGATTTTACCAGCAAGATTCTGAACAATACGCAAACCATGATCATGGTGGCCGACACGGCCGGCCTGATCAGCTATGCCAACCGGCGCTGCTATGAAGCTGGTGGATTTGACGAGCAGGCGTTGGTCGGCAATCGCCTGGATAAGATCATCTCTCCCTCGCACACCCGCCCATTCGCCGAGGCCTTCGATGCCAGCCTGCAAGGAATGCAGGTGGACAACCTGGAGTTGATGATCGCACGCGGGAACGGATCGCCGGGAAAATTCTCCATCAACATCAGCCCCATGCGCGACGAGACCGGCGATGTGACCAGCGTGGTTGTGCTCATGACCGATATCACCGATGCGGCCATGATCCAGGCCAAGCTCATGCATACGGAAAAGATGGCTGCCGTAGGCCAGCTTGTTTCCGGCGTTGCCCACGAGGTCAATAATCCGCTGACGGCCATCATGGGCTTCTCGGACTTGCTCATGGAAAATCCCGAGGTTCCGGAGAGCGCCCGAAAAGATCTGCGCGTGGTGCTCGAAGAGACCCAGCGCACGAAAGAGATTGTGCAAAACCTGCTGAGTTTTGCCCGGCAAACACCTTCAGAACGCCAGCCCATGCAGATCAATAAAGTGTTGCGTAAGACTATTGCGCTGCGCTCCTACGATCTCTCGAATCACGGCATCGAGGTCATCGAGCAACTGGATGAAAGCCTCCCAGAGCTGATCGCCGATTCACAGCAGATTCAGCAGGTGTTTCTTAACATCCTGAATAATGCCTACGATGCGGTGCGCAATACCGGTCGTCCAGGCCGGATTGAGATCCAAACCAGACGAAGCGGCGAATGGGCTGAGATCAAGTTCTCCGACAATGGCGAAGGCATCCGCTACCCGGATCGCATCTTCGATCCTTTTTTCACGACCAAGGAGGTAGGGCAAGGGACGGGCTTGGGATTGAGCATCTGCTATGGCATTGTCCGGGAACATGAAGGCGAGATTCTCTGCTCGAACAATTCAGATGGCCCTGGAGCATGTTTCAGCGTACGTCTGCCGTTTCGTGCGAAGCCGACCCGGAATGCGGCAAGCGTGGGGGCGAAGGTTTGAGTCGCCTTGGTTGGGCCAGATCGCTATGAGCACGCCAGCCGTGGAAAAACAGCCTGGGACTCCTCTCTTATTGATCGAAGACGAGAAGTCGGTGCTGAATTTTCTGCGCACTGCGTTGGAGCGCTATGGTTACGGATGTAAGACGGCCACCTCGGCACTTGAAGGCATCACCTTGTTGGAGCAGGGAGAATTCATCGGCGTGATTTCTGATATGCGCACTCCTGGCGGAGCTACTGGCGCCGATGTCCATGCCTGGATCATGACCAACCGGCCGGAGCTTAAGGACAAGGTGCTCTTCATTACCGGCGACACGGTCAACGAAGAAACCATGAAGGCCCTGAAACATACCGGCGTTCCTTACATTGAAAAACCATTTCGCGTACAGCAATTCATCTCGATTGTAGATAAGATTTTTGGACGGGCCAAATGACCGACGATCTTCGAGCGCGCTTCTTGATTGTGGATGATCACCAGAGCATCCGTAAACTTTGCATGACGGTAGGCGGCTCTCTGGGCTTCCAATGCACGGAGGCCGAGAGCGGCGAGACGGCCCTAGCCTGCCTGGAGACGGATTCACCCGACATCATTCTTGCCGACCTGATGATGCCACAAATGACCGGGCTGGAGTTTCTTTCCCGTGCCCGGCAGATCTTGCCGCGGGCGGAGATCGCGATCATGACCGGACATGGCTCGATCGAAACCGCCGTGCAAGCCATGAAGCTCGGGGCTTATGACTACATCACTAAGCCATTTCGGGTCGAGGAGCTGAAACTGTTGCTGCAGCGCATGGAAGAAAAAGTAAATCTGGTGGCTGAAAACCAGTTCCTGCGAGAGCGCGTGAATACCGAAATGGAATTGAACGGCATTGTCGGCTCGTCGTCGAAGATTCAGGATGTGCTGCGCATGGTGGCGCGGTTGAAAGATACACGTACGCCTGTGCTGATTACCGGCGAGAGCGGAACGGGCAAAGAGCTGGTAGCCCGCGCCATTCACTATCGTGGATCATTCGCCAAGCGTCCGTTTGTAGCAGTGGATTGCGGATCGCTGGTTCCGACTCTGATTGAGAGCGAACTGTTTGGCTACGAAAAAGGAGCGTTTACCGGAGCTAACAAGTCCAAAGAGGGCCTCTTCCAGTCAGCCCACGGCGGAACGATCTTTCTGGACGAAATCGGCGAACTCCCTCCCGAGATGCAAGCCAAGTTGCTGCGCGTTTTACAGGAAAAAGAAATCCGTCCCGTGGGCAGCAACCATAGAAACAAGGTCGATGTGCGGGTGATCGCTGCCACCAATCGAGACCTGGAAACAGCCTACAAACAAGGATCATTCCGTAAAGATCTTTACTTCCGGCTCAACGTGGTGACCTTGCATCTGCCGGCGTTGCGCGAGAGAAAGTCCGACATCCCTACCCTGGTTCATTACTTCCTCGACAGATTTGTTCCCGGCAAGATGATCAACATTGCTCCCGCAGCCATGAAATGCATGATTCAATATGACTGGCCGGGCAATGTTCGTGAGCTGGAGAATGCCATCGAACGCGCTGTAGCCTTGGGCAGCCAGGAGACCCTCGAACTCCACGACCTGCCACCGGCAGTGATGGAGGGCCAGGAGGCCCAGTTCGCGTTGGAAGCGCTTCCCTACCCAGTCAGACCGGCAGTGGCCAACACCGACTTGGAGCAACTCGAACGCGTGACCATTCAAAGGGTCTTTGAACAGGTCAAAGGCGACAAAGCTCTTGCTGGAAAAATGCTCGGGATCAGCCGTGCCACCCTGTACCGCAAGCTCAAGAGGTACAACATTGGGCTGGCGAATGAAGCATCGGCTTGAGCCGGCAATGACTGAATGCGAGCGTTTTTAGTGTCCAATATCGGACGAGCTAACATAAAATCGGACACTACTGCTGGTTCGCAAAACCTGCCGAAATTGAAAAAGCTCTCATACAGTGCCCGGTCGTGGCAATCCGATTGCGTCATCTCGCGCATTCCTGATGTTGTGCAATTGCGTGGAATGACTCTGCGACCTCCTGATTTTAATAGTCCACTTTCCCAGTATTCCAAGCGTTCCTGAGGCCGCCGAAGAAGGAGTTTGGCAATGGCTAGGATCAACCCCCTACTTTTGGACAGGTGCTTTTCTAAAACTTTGTGTTTTAGGATAAAAATGATGGGAGATGGGCGCTCAAAGAATGGCAATCAACTTGCTCTAAATACTTTCAAAGGCGCATTACCTGTCGAAGCATGGCACCAAGAGCCGGCAGGTATTTGAAAATGATTGTCGAGGTGAGTTATGGAGGGAAAATTCTCAAGTATCGAAGTGGCTACGCTCAGGGTCGATCTCCTGCACTCGGATTTGGATTCGTTTCAGGCCGCCCAGGTCATCAAGTCATTCATTGCGGAGAAGGGCTACGGAATCTCCAACGACCGGGCATTGGATGCTGCCAGAAACTTTGATATCCTGGGCCGTGATGTGGAGTTATTTCACAAAGAACTCGAGGCTTCGGCTTTGGTGATGTAACGCAACCTGTTTTGCCGGAAGCTGCAACTCTCTGAAACTCCATTCGATAGCCCGTTCCCACTGCCCTTGTCATTATGAGCCGCCTGACGCGCTTTCAGCGCATTCTGTAGTTTCTACATCTTAGGGTATAAACGCTTTCCACAGCCCTCGATTGGTGCGTTGGCAACCTCGCAGGGTCACCTCATCCATTGCACCTCCGTCTCCACTGCAATCCGGAAATTACAGGAATTTTTTTCTGGTCGAACCTTTGCCAACCGTTTGCGTAGAATCGCAGCAAAGGTACAGCTTTTTATTCTGACGCAACCCATTTTTTTCCAGGACGGCGATGATAGCTCGGATACGAATTTCGCTCCTACTGCTGTTGATCGGCGGTTTTGTGTCCAGTACTTCCCTGCCTGACGAAATCAAGAATGGCATCGTTGTCGAGCAAGTCATCAAGAATTTTGAGGGCGAACGGGCAGGACTTCAGGAAGGGGATGTAATTCTGCGCTGGTCGCGCGGCGATGCCCAGGGGGAAATTGAATCTCCTTTCGACCTATCCCAGATAGAAATCGAGCAGGAGCCACATGGGCCGGTAACGCTTGAAGGCCGGCGGGGGCCTGACAAGCAGACCTGGATTCTCGGTCCAAACAACTGGAGAATCAAAACACGGCCTTATCTGCCTGCGAGGCTCCTTACGGTTTATCTCGAAGGAAAGAAGCTGGCCGATGCAGGCAACCTCACAGATGCGGCTCAACAATGGAACGCTGCCGCAAAACAGATTGAAGATCGTGATCCTGATTGGCTTGCCGGGTGGTTGATCTTTCATGCAGCGCAGGCGCTGAGTGATCCGCGACTGTCGAAAGACAGCGACAGCTACTACCAGGCAGCAATCGAGCGGGCTAACAGAGCGGGACCTGTCATCAAGGCCCAGGTGTTCCGAGAGTGGGGCTTTCAATGCGAGCAACGTGGTGATCTGGTCAATGCCGTTTCGCATTTTGAACAATCTTTACAGGAGAGCCAGAGAGCCAGCCCTCAAGAGAACCTGACGATCGCCGACAATCTCAACAACCTGGGACGTATCGCGGGCCGGCGCGGTGAACTGTCCCTTGCCGAGAGGTACTTTCAACAAGGTCTGGATATTCGACAGAAACTAGCGCCTGGCAGCCTGGCGGTGGCGGGGACCCTCAACAACCTGGGCTTGCTCGCCCGACGCCGGGGTGACGTGGCGAAATCCGATGAGAATCTTCGGCAGGCGCTGGAGATCCGGGAAAAATTCGTTCCCAACAGCCTTGAGGTCGCATTGAACCTCAATAATCTTGGCCGGGTTGCTGAGGACCGTGGTGATCTCGAAGAAGCTGACGCACTTCATGGGCGGGCCCTGGAGATTCGAAGAAGACTGAACCCCGGCAGCCTGGATGTTGCCGGCAGCCTGAGCAACCTGGGCAATGTTGCCGGCCAGCGCGGCGAATTTGAGCAGGCGGAACGCGATCAACTCGAAGCCCTCGAGATACGGCAGAAACTGGCGCCGGACAGCCCTGACGTTGCGGAAAGCTTCAATGCATTAGGGATTCTCGCATTGGACCGGGGCGACCTGATAGCCGCAGAAAAATATAACCTTCAGGCTCTCGATATCAGAAAGAGAAAACTTTCAGCAAACAGTCTCGACATTGCGGCAAGCCTCTTCAACCTGGGCCAAGTAGCTTGGCTACGCGGCGATCTGGCCAGGGCCGAAAGCTTGCACCGTCAATCCCTGGCGATAAAAGAGAAGCAAGCGTCCGAAAGCGTGAACATGGCCAGAAGTTTTACCGTCTTGGGATTGCTGGCAGAAGACCGGGGACATCTACTTAGCGGCGGGCGATATCTGCGCCACGCGTTGCAAATCAACCAGAAGAAGGCGCCCACTGGGTTGCCGTTGGCAGCTAGTTTCAATCACCTGGGCAAAATAGCCTTGAGGCAAGGCAATCTGCGAGCCGCAGAAAATGACATGAACCAAGCCTTACGGATCGAGCAGCAGCAGGCGCCTGCGGGTCTCGACATTGCCGAGACCTACAGTCTCCTGGGCACTGTTTTCCGCAAACGTGGGAACCTTGACCAAGCGGAGGCATTCTACCGTAAGGAACTGGCAATCAGAGGAACACTGACGCCTGGAAGCATCCACCATGCACAAGCCTTGGCTCAACTGGCCGGGGTCATGAAACTTAAACGCCAACCTGATGCAGCCGCACAGATGTTCGATCAGGCCTTGAATGCTTTGGAGAATCAAACCACCCGCCTGGGAGGCGCTGAAGATCTCCGTTCAGGATACCGGGCCACATACGCCGGCTACTATGAGGATTACATCAATCTCCTGATGGCGGAAAAGAAGCCCGAGCTTGCCTTTGAAGTTTTCGAACGCTCCCGTGGACGCACGTTGCTGGAGATGCTGGCAGAAGCCCATTTAGACATCCGCAAAGGCGTTGATCCGCTCTTGCTTGAACGGGAGCGTGTTTTGCGCGAGAAGCTGGTGGCGAGAACGAATTTTCAACTCCGGCTGCTCAATGGCGATCACAGCGAAGCTCAAGCGGCGGCAACAAAAAAGGAAATTGAAGACGTTCTAACCGAATACCAGCAAACGCAGGGGCAGATTCGGACGAGCAGCCCCAGCTACGCAGCTTTGACCCAGCCACGTCCGTTGAGCGCTGGTGAAGTACAGCGGAGCCTCCTCGACGAGAAAACCGTGCTCCTGGAATACTCACTAGGGGAAGAACGCAGTTATGTTTGGGCTGTGACCTCAACATCTCTGAAAGGTTATGCACTGCCTGGCCGAGCCAGGATTGAAGGATTGGCTGCAAGTCTTTACAAACTCGCGGCCGGATTGACCCAGCCAAACAACGACCGTGGCAGCGCGCAGGCTGAAATGAACGCGGTTGCTTCAGAGTTGAGCCACATGCTTTTGGCTCCTGTAGCGGGATCCATCAAAGGGAAACGTTTGCTGATCGTAAGCGATGGCGCGATTCAGTACGTTCCATTTGCGGTTTTGCCGGCCCCGGGCCCGGCCAACTTGCGGCGCAGCCAACCAGTTCCATTGATCGTGGAACACGAGATCGTTCGTTCGCCCTCGGCAACGGTCTCGGCCCTGGTTAGAGCGGAGGCAGCAGTCCGCAAGAAAGCTCCAAAGGCAGTTGCGGTGCTGGCGGATCCGGTTTTCGACATACAGGATCCGCGAGTTACGGCAGCAGGAGGCCGTGTGTGGCGTTCTAATCATCAATCTGGATCTGGCCAGTCCAAAGAAACTTCCTCTTCTGCTCCATCAACCGCGAGCGAGATGGGTTGGAACCATCTCTCCCGGTTGCCATTCTCGCAACGCGAAGCAGCCGCCATCCTGAATGTAATTCCGCCAGGACAAGGCTTGAAGGCCCTGGGATTTCAGGCGAGCCGCGCAACCGCCACCAGCGCGGGGCTGGCGCAATATCGCATCGTTCATTTTGCCACTCATGGACTACTCAACAATCAGCATCCGGAGTTTTCGGGATTGGTATTGTCTCTTGTAGATGAGCATGGGAAGCCACAGAACGGCTTCTTGCTCTTGCAAGATATCTACAACTTGAATCTTCCCGCAGAGATGGTCGTGCTAAGCGCATGCGAGACAGCCCTGGGACGAGAGGTACGAGGAGAGGGATTGATTGGGCTTACCCGCGCATTCATGTATGCAGGAGCAGCCCGGGTGTTGGCTAGCTTATGGAATGTGGATGACGTCGCCACGGCCGAGTTGATGTCACGGTTCTATAAAGCCGTTGAACAAGATGGAATGTCGTACCCGGCAGCTTTGCGTCAGGCGCAAATACAGATGTGGAAACAAAAGCGCTGGCATGACCCGTATTATTGGGGGCAATTTCAGATGCAAGGTTGGTAAATTCTTCTCGAGAACACGCTGATAAAATCTTGTAATTTTTTGCTGCCTTGAACCACTTAGTACAAGCGAGCAGGCATATTTTAGGATTTCGTATCTGTTAGGACATAATGCCGCGCTCAAGCCAGGAGAATAGGAGAATTTATGACGAGATTTCATCGTAGGAGCTTCTTGGTTATCATCCTAACCTTTGCTGCGTTTTTAGGAGCAAATAACAAAATCCTCGCCCAAAATAATTTTACCGGACGAACGCCGAATTATGCCGGCTATGCCGATCGAATAGGCTGTGACATCATTGGCGGCTGGGCTGCGGACAGGAATGCCTTGAACACTTCTATCCCAGTCAGCATCTACAGCGATGGAGCGCTGGTCGCGACGGCATTGGCAAACCGATCTCGCCCCGACGTCGGCAGTTATCTTGGAGATAATGGCCTTCACGGTTTTACAGTAGCCACTCCTGCCGGCATTTCGGACGGTAATGCACATCAAGTCAGGGTAGTCTTCGATTCCTCAACCGTAGACCTCAGCAACAGCCCGGCAGCAGTGATCTGTACGTCCGGTCCACCGCCGCTGTGTGCCTACCATCAAATCAAGACAACACCCAACCAAGGTCCCTCCTATTCGGTAGTAAACTATTTCTGCCGTGACCGGGAGCTGCGAACGAGTTACGACACTGGCCGGTATGTGACCGTCATTGACCCAGTCGCACATGAGACCAGGTTGTTCGATAAGCTCACAGCGATGTATGGAGTTTTTTCTTCGACGTCACCGGGAGCCGTGAGCGACTATGACACCGCAATTTCTGGAGATTCGACGGCGACGGCGCCACCGCCACCGCCCCATACGCCAACAAGCTGCCCTACTGGGAACGATGGTTGGTCTGTACAGACACCAAGCACGATCCACAATACTGCGCTATCGGCCAGCGCTTCTGCTTCGTCCCAGATAGTGAATGTTTGGACCTGTTCACAGTACGTTTTGCCCATGTACCTTGAGATCGTTGATCCCAACTTCGGAAAAACAGACCTGGAATTCGACCCCATCACTCTTGGAGATCCCGCTCCTCAAACATTTGCCGTGCCAGCCGGATATATCCGTGACGACTCTTTCTCATGGCTGGCAGGTTTTGGGTCAAGCTGCGCGGTCCAGCAACCCGTGGACCCAGTCATCTTGGTGAGCAGCGGCCCTCAGGCTGCACAAGCCCTCATCACTGCGATGACGGCGGGCTCCGGCTGCTCATTTACAGATGCCAGGATCTTTACCGGGCGATCGGTGAGTGCCATGCCGGTGACTTCGAGATACAGTCCCATTTTCCAGCTAGCCTTGTGGGACAACGGCGATCCCCAGTACCCAAATGCCGTTGATACAGCACAGGTTTCACTTACAACCAGCGATGGGAGTGTTAGTAACCATTTGGTCATCTTGCTGAAGATTAAATAAGCAGGAGCATGGTTCGGCGCCAGAGCACGGCGCCGAACCATGCTGGATTTTTCATGCCGTTCTCTTTTACATGTCCTTTGGGAGCAAGTTTCTCATCGCCATTGAAATAATTCCGCCTCCTTCGGCGTTGCCTCAGGACAGGCTTTTCGGGGCTTCGATTTCGTAATCCGCGTGCGTCCGCGCAAATCTGCGGTAAGCTTTGTTTTGCGGCTGGCCGCCTGTGCCACATTTTCTCGCCTGACATTTTGCCGGTTTCTAGTTGCGTCTGCCTGCAAGAAGCCTTAAAGTCTTCTTAACTTAAGAAATCTCGAACAAAAGAGTCTCCCGCATAAACCGGCCGAGGGCCGCTTAGACATCGAGGGTTCCTTAACGCCCATGGACGACGCTAACGCACCCATTTCCAACGAATTCGAAGGGTTGCTCAAGAGGCTTGATCCAGACCGGGAACGCGCAGGCGAACTCTACGAAGCCTTGCGGCGCAAGCTTATCAAGTTTTTCGAATGGAACGCGTGCGTTTCAGCCGAAGATCTGGCCGATGAGACTTTGGACCGGGTCGCGCAAAAAGTTGAAGAAGAGTTAATTCACGATGTTGTTGCATTTGCTTCTGGAGTGGCCAAGAGGGTCCGGCAGGAAGCTAACAAGAGGGCGCTTCGGATGGTCCAGGTTCCTGATCTGGTCAAACAAGAGAGCTTTTTTGCAGACGCCAGGAATCCGGAAAAAGACATTCAGGACAAGATGGACGGTGAACGGCGGTCGAAATGTCTTCATATTTGCATTCAGCGCCTGGCTGATCGCGATCGTGAACTATTCTTTCGTTATTACAATACAACCGGCGAACACATGCAGTGCCGGCTCACATTGGCCAAGACGATGGGGCTTGCCATCGGAACACTGCGCGTGAGGGTGAACCGGTTGAGAGACGACCTGGAAAAGTGTACGCGCAAATGCGCAGCGTCTTCGAGAGCAAGCCTGCAAAAGCTTTCAAAGCGTTGAACAACGTGACCGAGGTAATGGGAATCAGAAAATGTTGGTAATCTTGGGTATATTCGAGCCACTAATAGAGCAGTTCGAAATGTGATGCCAGACATAAAAGATCAATTGGAACGAGAGAGGTTCATGAATCGCTATCTTCTCGGGCAGGTGTCCCAGGAAGAACGAGACGGGTTTGAGGACCAATATCTCGCTGATGATGATCTGTATGAAGAGCTGGTGGCTGCTGAAAATGACCTGATCGATGCTTATATCAAGGGGAAGCTTTCGAAGATCGAACAAAAGCAGTTTGAAACTCATTTCCTCAACAGTCCGGAGCGTCACGAACGGGTTGATTTCGCAAAATCATTGGCCAGCTATGGTGCAGCCAGGCAAGGTACAGGGCTGGAGCGAAACTGGTCGAGTTTTTTTAAAGCCCAGCCAGCAGCGGTGCGCTTCGCGGCTGCGGCCATGTTTCTGGTGATTGCCGGGGGCCTTCTATGGATGATGGTCGACAATTCCCTGCTCCGTCGAGAGGTTACCCAGAGCCGGCAGGAATTGCAGGGACTGCGCCAGGAAGTAGCTCGCCTTCAGGAAAGCTTGAACGCAGTTAGCCCGAGACAGGAACTTGCCCAAATGGATCCTCCGGGGTCGGCGAGGCTTTCCCTGGTTCTCGCGGCCGTGGCGAGGGGTGGCGGCCAGCAAAATCAAAATACGGTTTTCATCTTTCCTGGAATTTCAACCGTGGCATTCCGGCTCAACCGCAAACTCGAAGACGACTCGAGCTACAGCGTTTCTCTGGAAACGGTTGAAGGAGCCACGATCCTCAAAAAGAGCGATCTCAAAGGGCACCCTGCTGCGGATGGCGGCAAGGTCATTACGGCAGAGTTCCCAGCCAAGGATCTACCGCCTGGCGACTATGTCCTGAAGCTTCATGGAACAACTGCTGCAGGGAAAACCGAGGAGTTAGACGCATATAGCTTCAGAGCTTTGAAGTAGTAGACCGACCCGGAATGCCCGGCGTCAATGTCAATTAATGCCGCAATCCTCGCAAAGCGCGAACATGAGGCCAAGTGAGATTCGGTTGTCACCTTGTGATGGCGCGTTGAATGGAATACGGCGCTGCACTTCGATATAAGGCGAAAACTTCGTGGACGCTGAAGTCAGCCTGATATCTGAAAACAATACAAACATCATCTTGGCGCTGAGATAGCCGCCTATGACTCCAGGGCCACGGTATCCCATTCCCGGTTCAGCAAAGACTCGCAGATAGTTCTTGGATTCGTCATGCTGCGGGCGCGGAAATCTAAAGACTGGAACCAACCCTGAGAGCTCAACCGCTACACCATCGTGCGACTTAATGTGATCATATCCGACGTCAAAAACAATGCCTCCCCCTCCAAACTTAATGCCGCCGTAGGCCGTCGGACTGGAGCCTGGTCGTGAAAACCAGCCGCCACCGCTTTGCGCCGCCAGCACCAGGGCCGGCCATTTCGAAAAGTCTTCCAGCTTGGAATTGACATTTTCCGAAGTGGCAACGACCTGTCTGTTTTCCGGGTTTGCCTGGGCGAATGATGTTGAGGAAAAGATCACGAAAAGCAGCGGCAACAACAGTGCTGCCTCAATTCCCCGGTTCCATCTAAGCTTAGAACGCATTTGAATCTCGACCTCCGTGTCGACGAGACTCAACTTAACTTTTAGCGCGCCTGTGCAACAAGCGGTAAAGAGCGGCATTCAACGGCAAAATCCGATACTCTTTACAGGAGGTCCCTGCGCTCAAGCTTCAACACAGCCGAGGCGGCTGTGGCACTTTTTTTTTGCCGGGAGAGTTTCTGGTTCGTAACCATCCCGCCAGGGATGGTCGGGACGGATACGAATCCAATCATGGGATGGCTTCTAGCAGCGAACTACATGCAGTGCCAGGCCGGCCTGCGAGGTCTCCTTGTATCTTGCCTTCATGTCTTTGCCGGTTTCATACATAGTCTTGATGACTTCATCGAGCGATACCTGATGCGATCCGTCGCCCTTCAAAGCAATGCGGGCTGAGTTGATGGCCTTCATGGCGCCCAGCGCATTGCGTTCGATGCAGGGGATCTGCACCAGCCCGCCGACCGGATCGCAGGTCATTCCGAGATGATGCTCCATGCCAATCTCAGCAGCATTTTCAACCTGTTGATTGCTGCCTCCCAATGCGGCCGCAAGTCCGGCCGCCGCCATGGAGCAAGCTACTCCGACTTCGCCCTGGCATCCAACCTCGGCCCCGGAAATCGAGGCGTTTTCTTTGTAGAGAATGCCGATGGCCCCGGCAGTGAGGAAAAATTTGATCAGGCCCTCTTCAGTCGCGTCTTTGCAGAAGCGCTGGTAGTACTTGATCACTGCCGGAATAATGCCTGCTGCTCCGTTGGTTGGCGCGGTGACGACACGTCCGCCCGCGGCGTTTTCTTCATTCACGGCAATTGCGTATACGTTGACCCAATCCATCACGTCGAGCGGGTCAACCGACTCGGTATACGTCAACAGCTTCGCAAGCCGAGGAGCCCTTCGCGGGATGTTGAGTCCACCCGGCAACAAGCCTTCCGTCTTTAGCCCGCGCTCCATGCAGCCTTCCATTACGGCCCAGATTCGGCGAATCCGTTTGGAAATCTCATCTTCGCTTCGCCAGCACAACTCATTGGCCAGGACCATTTCGGCGATGGTCTTGCCGTGCTGCATTCCCCAAAGCAACAGGTCTTCGCCACTCTTGAACTCATAAGGAACCGAGGTTGACAGCGTTTCGCTTTTGCCAGTGGTGTCCGTCGCTACGAAACCGCCCCCGATGGAATAGTAGTTACCTGTCTTCAGTTGCTGCCCGGCAGAGCCGTAAGCGGTGAATCGCAATCCGTTCGAATGGCGGGGCAGGACTTTGTCAGGATGAAAAATCAGGTTTCTTGATTCGGTAAAAGCAATGTTGCGGCGTCCTAGAAGACGAATCGCGTTATTTTGACGCACCTCTGCCAGTTGGTCTTCCACGAGAGCCGGGTCAACTTCTTCTGGGAGATGCCCTATCAGCCCCAGGCAAAGTGCGCGGTCAGTTCCGTGGCCACGTCCGGTGAGGGCCAGCGAACCAAACAGTTCGATGGTCAATTCTGAAATCTGATCGAGCAGCTTCTCACGTTCGGCATCGAGCAAAAACATGCGGGCGGCCTTCATCGGGCCGACGGTGTGAGAGCTGGATGGGCCAATGCCGATCTTGAATAAATCGAATATACTCAACATGTTATATAGATTTTCGCGAGAACCACTTTAAGTTAAGGTTGGTCGCCGTCATTTAATTGTATCAACAAAGCCTGGCGACTTCCTATTTGGGCGCCATGCGAAGCGCGCCATCGAGGCGGATCGTCTCGCCATTGAGCATGTCGTTTTCAATAATGTGACGCACCAGCGTGGCATACTCAGGGGGTTGGCCTAGCCTGGCTGGGAATGGTACTTGCTGCCCGAGCGATGCCCTGATCTCTTCCGACAAGGCACCCAATAGAGGTGTTTCGAAGATGCCCGGGGCAATGGTTACGACGCGAATACCGTGGCGGGCCAGGTCGCGCGCGGCGGGCAAAGTCAATCCAACGATGCCGCCCTTCGAAGCCGAATAAGCGACCTGCCCTATCTGTCCATCGAAGGCTGCGATTGAGGCCGTGTTGATGATCACGCCGCGATTGCCGCCCTCGTCGGGTGAATTTGCAGCCATGGGCTGTGAGGCCTGGCGAAGCACATCGAAAGTGCCAATCAAGTTGACCTGAATCACGCGGGTGAATTTTTTCAGATCGTGAGGACCATTCTTACCCAATACCTTTTCCCCAACACCGATTCCGGCGGTGTTCACAACAATGTGCAGCCCGCCGGTGTGCCGCACTGCCTCCTCGACCAGCTTTTTGACCTGGTCTTCCTGGGTAATATCGGTCTTGAAGAAACCAACGTTGCTGCCGAGTTCTTGCGCCAGCTTGGTCCCCAGTTGATCATTAATATCTGCAATCAGAACTCGCGCTCCGGCGCCTGCCAACATGCGGACGGTTGCCGCTCCAAGACCTGATGCTCCCCCGGAGACAAGCGCGCCCTTACCTTGAATTTTCATTTGGATATCTCACAGTCTTTCGATGATCGTGGCGTTTGCCATTCCACCGCCTTCGCACATGGTTTGCAATCCGTAACGGCCTTGGGTGCGTTGCAACTCGTGGACCAGAGTTGTCATCAATCGGGCGCCACTTGCTCCCAAGGGATGTCCTAGAGCAATGGCTCCGCCGTTGACGTTGACGCGAGAGAGGTCCGCCTTGGTCTCGCGTTGCCAAGCGAGCACTACGCTGGCGAATGCCTCATTGATCTCGATACGATCGATATCGTTAAGCGTGAGTCCGGCCCGTTCCAGCGCGCGGCGTGTCGCCGGGATGGGAGCACCGAGCATGAGGATCGGGTCTTCCGCGGCCAGCGCAAAGGCCACAAAGCGCGCCAAGGGACGATATCCAAGGCGCTCAGCCGTGCCCCGCTCCATAATCAATACTGCGGCGGCGCCATCGGTAATCTGCGAGGAGTTTCCGGCGGTCACTACGCCATCGGGTTTGAAAGAAGCCTTCAGCGATGCCATCTTCTCGATCGTGCTGCCTACGCGAATGCCCTCATCACGCTTGGCCTGTACGGTTCCCTGCTCCGTCTCGACCGAAATCGGCAAGACCTCGCGTGAAAACCAGCATTGTTCGCTAGCATGGGCGGCGCGACGATGGCTCTCCAGGCTGAACTCGTCAAGCTCGGTGCGACTGATCTTCCAACGTTCAGCCAACATTTCCGCGCTGATGCCTTGATGGAAATGAACATCATTGTAGCGGCGCTTCATCGCCGGTCCAAAGGGCTTGCCTGGTCCGTTCGCGGCTGAGGATCCCATCGGCACACGCGTCATGCTCTCTACACCACAGCCCACGACCACATCGTAGCTGCCAGCCAACACGCCTTGTGCGGCAAAATGGATCGCCTGCTGGCTGGAGCCGCACTGCCGGTCAACGCTGGTTCCGGGAATGGACTCGGGGAAGCCGGCAGCCAGCACCGCATTGCGTGCAATATTGGCGGCCTGTTCGCCCACTTGCATTACGCATCCGGCAATTACGTCTTCGATCAGTTCAGGATTGAGCTTATTCCGTTGCACCAGGCCGTTCAATGCGAACGCCAGCAGGTCCACCGGATGCCAAGTCTTCAACATGCCATCGCGCTTGCCCAGGGGCGTACGCACAGCATCAACGATCACAGCTTCTCTTTTCATCAGCGAAATATTAGCAGAGACGGGGGCAAAGCAAAACAGCGCGCGCTGCTTATTCTTGCAAAAACATTCGCACCCGATCAGAGGTCCAGTCCAAGTGGCGACTCCGCAGCCGAAGAAATCAGTATCTTCTGTCCAGATCGGACAATTGACTGCTAGTGCTGTTGCAAGAATCGGCCAATCATCGGGGTCGCGCTTACCTAAACGCGCACGAGCTTCGCTTTCGAATAAACCATAAATCTCGAACCTTATCACTTCCACAAGACTCGCCAGAGCGCGCAATAACGCGAGCGCCTTTTCGGGGTCTCCATTGCGCCTCTTGACAAGTACCGCCAGATGCTCCTCAGCTTCGGCCAGAGCAAATTCTGGAACAAAGAATGAAACCGTTGCGGCGTGTGCCTCAATCAATTCGCGGACGCGTTTGCCGAGTACAGCTCTTATCAGTATGTTCGCATCAACTACTAAAGCTCTACTTGGCATTCCGCTTTGCTTCGCGCGCCGAGCGGCGGATCTGCTTGTATTCGTCCATTAATTCGTCTTCAGTCGCTCCCCACGAGGCAATCATATCGTCCAGTTCCTTGGCGGCAGCGCGCATGGCTTCGAGTTGAACCTTGCGGCTGCGTTTTTGTGCTGGAATATAAAAGCCCAACGTTTCACCATGACGAGTGATCGCTAAGGTCTGGTTTGCTTCAAGATAATCTGCAAGATTTTCTCTAAACTCCCTGATGCCAATCTTGACCGTTTCCATTTGTGTACTCACTGTACACATATTAGCATCTTTCCCCGCCGTTTGCCATCCGTAGGATTGCGTGCTGGTTTCGACAGCCACCCCTCTTGATAACCAAACTATGCCCGGCAACGTCTTTATAATTAATATCAATAATTCCAGGGCAGTACGTACCTCAATCAAAAGGACTAATAATGACCAGGAGAAGTTTGAACGTTTTAGGCATGAAAGCCATTATGAGCGCCGGTATCTTGTGCGCAACCGTGTTGGCACAAACAAATGCTCCCCCTCTTGCCGGCCCAGAAAAACCGCCCAGGCTTTCGCCGGGATTGGATAAGGAGGTGATTGATCCGGCCGCCGATCCTTGCGTCGATTTCTTCCAGTATGCCTGTGGGAATTTTTCGAAGCTGTACCCGATTCCAAATGATCGTCCAGGATACGGAACGGGTGCGATGATCGGTGACTACACGGAATACACTCTGCATGCAATGCTGGAAAAGGCCGCAGCAGGAGGCGCGAGCCGGTCTTCCAACGAGCAGAAGATCGGCGATTACTATGCCGCTTGCCTGAATACTGACGCCATCGACGCCAAGGGACTGAAACCGTTACAGCCGGAGCTTGACCGCATTGCAAAGCTTAAGCGTAAAGATGAGTTGCCGCCGTTGCTGGCGCATTACAAATTGATCGGGGTGGGCGGGTTTTTGGAATTTGGAGAGCAGCAAGACTTCAAAGACGCCAGCAAGCAGATCGCCGCTGTGGACCAGGGCGGGTTGGGGCTACCGGAGCGCGACTACTACTTTCGCACGGGCGAAGTGCCGGAAAAGACCCGCAAACAATATGTCGAGCACATCACGAACGTGATGAAGCTGATGGGCGAACCGGAAAGCCAAGCGTCAAGCGATGCACAAAAGATCATGGAGTTGGAAACAGCGCTCGCCAAAGTATCCATGGACATCACCTCGCAACGCGACCCCCAGAAAATCTACCATCTTATGCCGGTCACGGAACTGAAGAAGCTGACCCCGGCGATCGATTGGAACCTCTTTCTGAAAGAATCCGACACACCTCCGATTCGCGAAATCAATGTCACCAATCCCGACTTCTTCAAAGGACTCAACTCACTGATAGGCTCTACCGATCTGGAGACCATCAAGACCTATTTGCGCTGGCAGCTTATCCGCTCCACGCCAAGCAATGCGCTGCCGAAAGCCTTTGACCAGGAGCATTTTGATTTCTACTCGCGCAAGCTGAGCGGACAACCAGAGCAGCGAGCCCGTTGGAAACGGTGCGTCCAGAGCGCTGATGGGGCTTTGGGCGAAGCGCTCGGCCAGGTTTATGTAGCCCAGGAGTTTCCTCCGGCGAACAAACAAGCCACGTTGCAAATGGTGCACGACATCGAAGCGGCTATGGATCAGGACCTGGACACGCTGGATTGGATGAGCCCGGACACCAAGGCCCGTGCCAAACAGAAACTTCACGCAATTGCCGATAAAATCGGATACCCCGATCATTGGCGCGACTATTCCAAATTGAAAGTAGCTCGCGATGATGCCTATGGCAATAGTATCCGGTCTATTGAATTCGAGAACCGGCGGCAATTAGCAAAGATTGGTAAACCGGTCGACCGGGGCGAGTGGGGCATCAGTCCGGCTACGGTGGATGCGTATTACAACCCCAGCATGAACGACATCAATTTTCCCGCTGGTATCCTGCAATCGCCGTTTTACGACAAGAACGCCCCGGATGCAGTGAACTATGGCCATGTGGGCGGCGTAATAGGCCACGAACTGACACATGGATTTGACGATGAAGGCCGGCAGTTTGATGCTCATGGAAACCTTTCGGACTGGTGGACCCCGGAAGATGCAAAGAAGTTCGAAGAAAGAGCCGACTGCGAGGTGAAGGAATACGGCTCATTTGTCGTAGTCGATGATGTCAAGATCAACGGCAAGCTTACGCTGGGCGAAAATACCGCAGATAATGGCGGTCTCCGGCTGGCTTTTATGGCATTCCTCGCCGATGCCAAGCGCAAGAACATCGATGTGGATCAAAAGCAGGAGGGCTATACACCGATCCAGCAGTTCTTCCTGGCGCATGGCCAGAACTGGTGCGGCAGCAGCAGGCCGGAGTCGATGCGCCTGCAAGCCCAGACCGACCCACACTCATTCCGGAAATTCAGGGTCAACGGCGTAGTGCAAAACATGCTGGAATTCGGCAAAGCGTTTGGCTGCAAGACCGGCCAGCCCATGATGCCGGTCAATGCTTGCCGGGTTTGGTAAAGGAAAGCATAGAAAAAGAAATCGAGAAATGATTTTTGGGATGCAGGTGTTTGGGTTTGATTCAAATTACCCAATTAATTGCCACCTTACTCAATTAACCAATCGCTAAAGTGAGCGGAGAACAGCCTCATCGTAGGGTTGTTCATGGGTGGACCGAGGGTTTTGTCGGGGCCGGAACCCAATGGGGGGCATGGCAATGAGCCTGCCTTTCTTCCTTTGCGATGGAGATACAGGCTTGATTAGAAATAAAGAGCTGAACCATTCGCCCAGGTTAATCTTCTTCACTAAGAATCCGAGCGATATCCATCGTAAAAATGATTTACGTCTAGGAAATGCAGTTACCACAATACTCACAGCTTCCTTACAGGGGACGGCTTTTTGTCCTTGGGAGAGACCTTTCGACTTGGTGGACCAAGCCGTATCCTGAGCAATATACGAAGTTGATGTAATTATCGGCTGCAAGGACGCAAAAGTATAGGCGATTCGCCGGATACTGGATTACATCAGTAACAGAAAATCTCTGGAAACCCCTTCGCCGCGTAAGGCAAAGATCAGATAGTCCTCACACGTCCTGGACACGTCCGGCAAAACGCAAGGTCTCTCAGGCCTACTCCGCACGTTGAAGAAAACGCGCGCTCCGTTGACGGCCTTCGGGATGGCGAATCATCTAGGGATTGCTTGTGGTCTCCTGACCATCCCGCCAAGGCCGAATCCATGATTCTTGCACACCGGGATTTTTGACCACCGGTGTTGGGCGGCGCTCCCTTATACTTTTTTCTATGCAACTTGAACTTGTACAGGCGGGCGACCCGATTTTGAGGCAAACTGCCAGACCGCTTTCCAGCCAAGAGATTGTCAGCGCGGGCATCCGGGAGCTGATTGAGTCCATGCGCGAGACCATGCGCAAAGCTCCAGGCGTGGGTCTGGCTGCGCCTCAGATAGGGCAATCCCTGCAATTGGCGGTGATCGAAGACCGTCCCGAATACACAAAAGATGCTTCCCGCGATCTGTTGAAGGAACGGGAGCGCAAACCGGTTGCATTTCATGTGATCATTAACCCCCGGCTCACATTACTGGAAGGTAACACACTGGAGTTTTTTGAAGGATGCTTGAGCATTACGGCCATGATGGCGCTCGTACCGCGCGCGAGAAAAGTCACGGTGGAATGTATGGACGAAAAAGCACGCCTTAGAGTGATTGAAGCCAGCGGCTGGTACGCCCGCATTTTGCAACATGAGATCGATCACCTGAGCGGAACGCTCTACATCGATCACATGAACACCCGGACCTTCACCACTGTAGAAAACTTCGACCGCTATTGGAAAGACAAGCCGATGGTTGAATTGAAAAGCCTCTCACTTTGATGAAAAAAGCTCTTGGGCCGAGGACAATTTGCTAAACTCAAGGTCCACATCTCCAATGAGGAATTGACATGACCAGGAAAAGGGTGAATGTGTGCACCAGTATGGCGTTGGCCGGAGTTTTGGGCTTTGCCATCATTGCAAAAAGCTCACCGCAAACAGCGGGTGATGCTGCTAAAACTGCAGAACAGGCTTATAAGAACATACAGGTGCTGAAAGGTACGCCTGCGGACCAGATGATTCCAACGATGCAATTCATCGCCAATTCGTTGGGAGTGGAGTGCGAGTTCTGCCATACCCAGGGAGCATTCGAAAAAGACGACAAGAAGCAGAAAGAGACAGCCCGGAAGATGATCCAGATGCAGTTTGCGATTAATAAAGATAATTTCAAGGGCGAGCGCACCGTCACTTGCTTCTCCTGCCATCGAGGCGCCCATGAGCCAGTAGGAACACCGATCATTTCAGAAGAAGAACCAAAGCGGGTCGAAACGCCGAAAGCATCTGAGAGTGGCATGCCGACGGCCGATCAAGTCATCGATAAATATATCCAGGCCGTAGGCGGCGCCGACGCTTTACAGAAGGTCACCAGCCGGTCAGAAAAAGGGTCCATTAACGCCGGAGGGCGCCAGATGTCCATCGAAGTATTCGCCAAAGCCCCGGACAAACGCATCACCATCATGCATACCCCTAACGGCGATAGTATAACTGCCTATGATGGTCGCAGTGGATGGCTGGGAAATCCCGGTGGAAGGCCTCCCCGGGAAATGGGTCCATCTGAAGCCGAGGCTGCACGTCTCGACGCCGACTTCAATCTTCCGGTCGATCTCACAAAAATATTCACCCAGTTCCGGGTGCGCCCGGGAGAGAAACTCGGTGATCACGAGACCCTTCAACTCATCGGAATTCGCCAAGGCCAGGCGCCGGTGCGGTTGTACTTTGACAAGGAGTCAGGGTTGCTGCAGCGCATGGTGCGCTATGTCGACACACCTCTGGGCAGAAATCCGACGCAGATTGACTACGCCGATTATCGCGCTGAAGGCGGCGTGAAAATTCCATTCCGCTGGACACTTGCACGTCCCCTGGGCCGCTTTACCATACAAATCGACCAGGTACAGCAAAATATTCCCATTGATGATGCCAAGTTTTCCAAGCCTGCTGGGGGCGCCGGGCAGAAACCGGCTGCGCACTAGGGTTTTGATCCAATTTTTCTCGCCGGTTTTACACGGTATATTCTAGGCAGACGTTGTTTCGAAGATATGACTTCCGTTCCACGATATTTCTCTCTTCTTCTGTTGGTGCTCCTGCTGGGAAGCGGAGTTTGCGTTGCCGGCCAATTGGCCGTGATTGTCGACAGAGCAAACAGTACAGCAGAGCTGAGTCTTGCTGATCTGTTGAAAATCCTTAAAGGCGAGACCCATCGATGGCCCGACGGAAAACTCGTGACCGTAATTCTGCGTGATCTCTCGGCGCCGGAAATGCAGACCGCCCTGCAAAAGATTTACAAAATGCAGGCGGCAGAGGTGAAAACACTGATCGCAGCCCACAAAGGCTCCATGGTGGTTGCTAATTCGGAAGAAGAATTGCTGAAACTAGTCGCGGGAACGCCCGGCGCGATCGGCCTGGTCGACGTTTATTCCATCAACAATCGGGTCAGCGTTATCAAGATCGAGGGGAAATTACCTTTGCAGCCGGGATATGTGTTGAAGAGCAATTAGCTGGGATCAGTTATTAGCCATTAGCTCTTAGCCGTTAGTACTTAGCCCTAATGTTGTTCCGTTATCGTTCGAAATCATCCCATCCTTCGTTGTCTCTTCGTACAGAGCACGAAGGATGGGCACCCTTCTTGTTTTCTTATCTGACCTTCTGGAAACCGCAGCCATGCCCAACACAATGGGTTCTTTTCGCCTGAACCGTTTGCGGGCTGAATGCTGAGTGCTGATGGCTGAGTGCTCTACTTCTTTGACTGCGCTACTGCGTTCGAATTTTCCACCGGCGTCATGCCTACCACGTCGTAGTCCCGTTCTTTGTCATCGCCTTCCGGTACGCGCAATACCATTTGGTCTTTCTTCATGCGAAAACGCGCGGTCTCACCCACAGGTAGAAGGGCCGGATGTTTTTCGTCGCGTGGACGGATGCGATAGACGATGTGGTTGGTTTGCAAGACATACTCATGGCAGAGGGTCTTGCGGGTCTTGCTGTGCGCGCCATCGGTACCCAATACTTCTCCTACAAAAGTGTTGCCGCTTTTTTGCTCGTAACCGCATTCCACAGAGTTCATCTCTTTGAGCACACCTGTTTGATACGACTTCAGATCGCCAGCCTGCATCAATGCTCCAGCGAACAATAGAATCGAACCCAGGATCAGTTTCTTCATAGTCTCACCTCGCACTCTAATCAAGCGCAAGTTCGATGCCAAACCAGGAGCATGGGAGTAACCACTCTCAAATCAGTAATTTATGCGGATAGACATGTCCAAAGGTACCGAGGAAGAATTTACCGATTCATTGAGTTACACTGAATATGTGAAGATTGCGCTGGGGCAGATCAACCCCACCATCGGCGATTTTTGCGGGAATGCAAAAAAGATTGTGGAGCACGCGCGCCAAGCCCAGGCCGCGGGTGCAGAAATGGTCGTGTTTCCCGAACTGGCAATTTGCGGATATCCTCCACGAGACTTGCTGGAAAAACCTGCATTCATTGAGAAGAACCAGCAAGTGGCGCAGGAGATTGCGCGTTCACTTCCAGACATCACAGTGATCTGCGGGTTCGTCTCTTCTCCGCGCGTGGAGACCGGCAAACGAATCATGAATTCGGCTGCCGTTATGAATCGCGGAGTCATTGAATTCGTTCAGTCAAAGATGCTCCTGCCAACCTATGACGTCTTTGACGAACCTCGCTATTTCGATCCGGCACTTTCCCAGCAGGTGTATCCCGTGAATGGCGCCAAGATGGCCTTGACCATCTGTGAAGATGCATGGAACGACAAGCACTTCTGGCGGCGGCAGCTTTACAACATCGACCCGGTGGAACAGCTTTTGCTGGCGGGCGGGAATTTTGTTCTCAACATCGCAGCTTCACCCTTTCACCTGGGCAAGAGAGAGTTGCGTTGCAAGATGCTGGCCACCATTGCACGCCAGAACAACGTGCCTGTCGCCATGGTGAACCAAGTAGGGGGCAACGACAGTCTGGTCTTCGACGGCTCCAGCGTGGTGATCGCCCCGGACGGCAGAATCATTGCTCAGGGAAAATCGTTCGAAGAAGACTTGATCTTTTTTGATTCTGATAGCTTACAAGGAGATATTCATCCTCAGATTGAAGGAGAAGAGGCCAGCGCCTATGCTGCCCTGGTGCTTGGCACACATGACTATGTGTGCAAGTGCGGCTTTCGCAGAGTTGTGTTGGGATTGAGTGGTGGAATCGATTCTGCTTTGACCGCCGCAATTGCCGTTGACGCTCTTGGATCTGACAACGTGATGGGGGTGGCCCTGCCGAGTCAATATTCTTCGGAGCACAGCGTGCGCGATGCGCGAGAACTGGCAGAGAACCTGGGAATTCAGTTTGACGTAATTCCAATCGCCAAGATTTTTGACAGCTACCGGCAGGCGCTGGCGCCCGTTTTTGCAGGCACGAAAGAAGATGTGACGGAAGAGAACCTGCAAGCCAGAATCCGGGGAGCGATTCTGATGGCCCTCTCGAACAAATTCAATCGTTTGGTGCTGACTACCGGCAACAAATCTGAACTTGGAGCAGGCTACTGCACGCTTTATGGCGATATGGTAGGCGGCTTGGCGGTGATCTCAGACGTTCCCAAGACCATGGTTTACCGGATCAGCCGCTATGTGAACTCCCGCAAGCCTGTCATACCGCAATCGACCCTGGAGAAACCGCCATCGGCCGAGTTGCGTCCTGGCCAGAAAGACAGCGATACGTTGCCTCCCTATGATGTCCTGGATACGATTCTTGAAGATTTCATCGAGGACTATCGCACAGCCGAGCAGATTGCCGCGCAGCGCGGCTATGATGTTCAGTTGGTCAAGAATATCGTTCGAATGGTGGAGCGCAGTGAATACAAGCGCCAACAAGCCGCTCCCGGATTGAAAATTACCCCAAAAGCTTTCGGACTCGGACGCCGCTTCCCTATTGCCATGAAGTCAGAAGTGTGAAGTAGCTGCTAGCGGCTGGCTTCTGGCTGCTGGCTTGAATCAAATCCATCGATGCAATAGGAAGTTCGTCGTGATCCCTTTTAAATCGGCTCGGGACATATAAAATAGTTCCCATGAAGAAACCCGTTGCCTTTCTTTTTATTGTGCTGCTCTCGTTCACCTCTTTGTTTGCTCAGTCTCCAGCCTCTGCGCCCAAGAAGGATGTCGCCGCTAAGCCGGTTTTGGCGGAGGCCACGTTGCCCAGCAAAGAAGAGGTTGACGCTTCCCTCAAACGTACTTTCGGCTACGATCCTTCCATTACCTGGGAGATTTATGACATTCGGCCATCGGTTATACCGGGCGTCCCCGAAATACTGGTTTCGGTAAACAAACAACAGCCGAGTCATATCTACCTGTCACCTGACCGTGAAAACGCCATCATTGGCAACCTGATTCCTTTTGGAACCAATCCGTTTGCGGGGGCACGAACCAAGTTACAGGTAGCCGATGGGCCGGCGAAAGGTGCACCCACGCCTGTGATTTCCATTATTGAGTTCAGCGATCTGGAGTGCCCGCATTGCAAAGCCGCCCAGCCGGTCTTAGAGAAATTGGTAACCGATTTTCCCCAGGTCCGCTACGTGTTTCAGCAGTTCCCTTTGCCACCCTCGCTCCATCCTTGGGCCATGAAGGCCGCACAATACTCTGATTGTTCCTCCCGCGGCGGCAACAAAGAAGCCTTCTGGAAGTTTACCGACAGTGTTTTTGAGAATCAGGGAGGCATTGCCGCGGCCACCGCCGACGACAAATTGAAAGAACTGGCCACTGCCGCAGGGTTGAACGCGCAACAGATTGCCAGTTGCGCCGCCAGTCCAGAGACAGACGCCAGGATCAAAAAGTCGCTGGACCTGGGACAGGCACTCGAAGTCAACGAGACGCCAACAGTCTTTATCAATGGACGCAGAGTACAGTCCATTGCCAGCATTCCTTACGATCAATTGAAGACCCTGGTGCAGTTCGAGATCGATCACGCGGGAAAGTAGGCCATGAGCACTGAGCCCACTACGAGCGTTAACGTCAAACAGGCAGTCCCGTTCTTCGGCGTGACCAACATGGAGGCTTCGCTACGGTTTTATATCGACGGGCTTGGGTTCAAAATGAAGTACTCGTGGATCCCGGACCGCACCGAGGACAAGCCCGACGGCAGAATCCGCTGGTGCTGGCTGGAGCTTGGAAATGCCGCCCTGATGCTGCAGGAGTTTTTGCCGGAATATCTTCCCAAGGAAACGCTTGGCACCGGGACCTCGGTTTGCTTTATGTGTGAAGACGCACTGGCGCTTTATCGCGAGTTCAAATCACGGGGCATTCACACCCGCAAGCGTCCATTTGTTGGCAACCATCTGTGGGTAGTGCCGCTCACCGATCCTGATGGATACCGCATCGAATTCGAGAGCCCGACTGATGCGCCAGAAGAAAGCGAGCTTGAGGAATAGGATCGGTAACTGCAACCGTGCATAGGGACTGAAGCTGGGTGAGACTAATGTCACTCATTTTAGAGAATTACTGGTTTTTGCGAACATCCCAACCCCTGTCATCCCGTCTATGACTACGACGGCTCCTGTCAAGCTAAAAAAAGACAGACGGGGGTATCGCGTTGAAAATGGTGTCAAGGGCGGCGCGTTCTTGGCGCCGTTCATCTCGACCCTTGACGCCATTTTCAACGCCC
>DASZFU010000080.1:0-2524 GCA_035939495.1 Candidatus Angelobacter sp.
AGACCGGTTATAAGATCTTCGATCGTTATCAGGAATGCGGCATGCAGGGGCTTACGGACCGAAGCCGACGTCCGTATCGCTATGCCAACCGACTCCCATTCCAGGTCGAAAACTTCATCTTGAAGGTAAAGCACGAGCACCCCAGCTGGGGTGCTCGCAAAATTCGTGAGCGCTTAGTGCGCCGCTTCTCCGGCATTCCCATCCCGGCGAAAAGCACCATTCATGCGGTGTTGGATCGCGGCGGCTTGGTGGAGCGCCGCGGTCGGGTGCGTCGTCGTGCCCAAGGGACGCCGCTCTCGTTAGGCCAGCGCCCCAATGAACTGTGGTGCACGGATTACAAAGGCGAATTTTTGTTGGGCAATCACCAGTACTGTTATCCGCTGACCGTCACCGATCACGCCAGCCGTTATCTGCTGAGCTGCGAAGCGCTGTCTTCGACCAAAGAGGCCTACGCTTTCGCTGTGTTTGAGCGGCTTTTTAAGGAGCGCGGCCTGCCGGCCAACATCCGCAGCGATAACGGTGTGCCCTTTGCTTCCGCACAGGCGTTGTTCAACTTGAGCAAGCTGGCGGTGTGGTGGCTCCGCCTGGGGATCGGCATTGAGCGCATCAAGCCCGGCCATCCGCAGCAGAACGGGCGTCATGAGCGCATGCATCTAACCTTGAAGAAAGAAGCCACCAAGCCGGCCGCCGCTAATTTTCTTCAGCAGCAGGCGCGCTTCGACAAATTCATGGAGGTCTTCAACAACGAGCGTCCCCACGAAGCTCTGGACATGAAATGTCCGGCGGAGGTCTACCAACCTTCTCTGCGTCCTTACCGTGGTTTGCAGGACATCGACTATCCCCTGCACGATAAAACCATCGTGGTCACCCGTTGCGGGCGCATTTGTCTGGGCCGCAAGAAAATTAATTTCAGCCAGGTCTTTGCCGGGCAGGCTGTCGGCATCAAGGAAGTGCACGACGACATTTGGCTAGTCAGCTTTATGGATTATGATTTGGGCTACTTCGATCTGGAAACTCGGGTGCTCGAACCGCTCGAGAATCCATTCGGTCCAAAAGTGTTACCTATGTCTTAGGTACGTTGTGTAACCCATGTGTCCGGGCTGGACCGGATTTGAATGGTGGGCCTGGGTGGACTTGAACCACCGACCTCGCCCTTATCAGGGGCGCGCTCTAGCCACCTGAGCTACAGGCCCTATAAAACCGCTGAGGAAAACTTCTTACAACTTATTCATTCTACGATGCCTTAGCTTGCGCTGCAACTGAGTACAACTTGTCATTTTGAGTACAAGACAGCAATCGCTCTGCCATTTCGCGTTTCTGCCTGTGCTCAAAGTGCGTGTAGTTGCTGGTGACTCTCAGACTGGAATGACCAATCTGATTCTTTACGAAGTCACCGGGCATCGCATTCGCTTGCATGTGGCTGACTCTACCATGCCTAAAGGCGTGCATTCCACCGGGTTTAATGCCGAGTTTTTTGCAGATTGGCGTTAACACCCTTCTGCAAATATCTCGGTTTTCCAGTGGCGTGCCAACTCTCGACTGAAAGAGTCTGCCCGTCCTACGGCCATCCAGGAATTCACGAAGCATCCGAATGGTAGCGGAGTCTATGAACACGTTCCGCTTCCCGCTCTTCGTCTTCGTCTCTCCCTCGATCCCGTTCCACATAGCACGGCGAACTTCGATCACACCGTCTTCCAACTTCAGGTCTTCAACGCGCAATCCGCAGAGTTCTCCGTTCCGCAGACCCGTGTACCCGGCAAGCTGAAACAACATCTTGTACTGCCCGGATGCAGTGTCAACGATCTGTTTTATCTCTGCCTGGGTGAACCAACGTTGCTCTTCATCTGGGAGAGCGGGCAGGTCTGGATAAAAAGTGACCTTTGGCTCATCCATCTGTTTGCAATGCCAGTTCATAATTGCCCGGAAGTCTTTCCAGACATTGAGAATCGTCTTGGGATGCAACCCGTTCGCGATCAGTGACTGAATCCAATCGTTGACAGTGCCAGTCCGAATCTCTTCAATCGGCATAATCCCGAAGAAGGGCCGAACGTGGAGCCGCAAACGGCTAGGAGTGATAAATCGCGAGCTGGCGTGTAGCAACGGCAATCGTTTTGCTTCCCAAGAATCCGCAACGTTATTGAAATTCACAGCGGGCTTCAAGGCTTTCTCAAGATGCTGAGGGGTGTTGATACCCTCAGCTTCGATGATCTCCATGAGCTTGCGCCGCGCTTCCGGTTTCGTCATTGAAGACTTGTCCCCGAGAATTACCGCCGGATGTTCGCGTTTTTCCTTGCCCGGAACATCGCGCCAGTATCTCCCGTACCACCGAGAGCCTACCAAGCGAACTGAACCTGATTGACCCGAACGTCTCGACATAGAGCGGCCTGCTTTCCGCTGTTGTCGATTCGTCGTTGCCGAATGAACTGTACCAGATTTTTCAGCCGCGAAAACTTCTAGGTTTCCAACTCTTGCGGGAAATTCACATATCACTTCCGACTCGTTCGTGCAGCCTTGACTCAGCCCT
>DASZFU010000081.1:0-16677 GCA_035939495.1 Candidatus Angelobacter sp.
TACTTTGCAACTCGCACCGGCGTTCCTATGGCGGGCAAAACGCTGGCCGATGCCATTGCCTTCAACAACGCAAATGCAGCCACGGAGATGCCGTTCTTTGGACAGGAAATCTTCGAACTGGCCCAATCGCTTGCGACTGGCGCTGACGATCCGCAACCCGCTTTCGGCGGAATGACCTATAACCAAGCCTTGGAGATCGATCGCCTGGCTACCGTGAATGGCATTGACCTGGCGCTCAGCAAATTCAACCTTGACGGCGTCGTATCGGCGACCGGCACCACGGCATGGCCCACAGATCTGATCTTTGGCGATCGCTTCTTCTTCGGCACCTCGAACCTGGCTGCTATTGGCGGCTACCCGATCATCAACGTTCCGTTGGGGAATCTCTTCGGACTACCCATGGGAATCAGCTTTTTCGGCACAGCGTTCAGCGAGCCCACGCTGATCAAGCTGGCTTCCGGCTTTGAACATGCAACGAAAGCCCGTATTGCGCCGCAGTTCCAGGACGATCTGCCCGCAGGCAAACACGTCGATCCCAACGGCCAACCAGTTGCGCGTGAGTCATCAACCCGTCGAAGTTCAGAAGCAATCGAGCAACGACGTCCACACAGCATGTAATTCTGATGAGCTTGTCCTGGTTCGTCATCCTGAGAGTCTACCCGCGCGCCGAGCGCGGGTAGACTGGAAGGACCTTGTGGTGGCGTTCTCTAATTAATGTATTCGCGCTACGGCGCGAAATAGCCGAATATATCCAACACCATATGAGTTGACTGCGGCGCATAAGCGCTGACCGTGCCATTTTGTATAGGAACAATGGCCATATTCGAGGTAATTGCCCCATCGCTGGCGTTTAAAGTCGAAACCAGTGGCCGGCTTGTTTCCGGTTGCCAAAGCGTCAAGTAATCGAGTGGTTGCTGCGGAACCACTGTTGCATTCAGAACATAAGCCTGAGCTATGGGCGGGGCGGCGCATCCGGTGCCAAAAACATAGGTATCGAACTGTCCAACAAAAGGCTGAGCCCCGGTAAATTGGCGAGTGTCGAGCACGCGGCACGGCGATAGAGTGTGGAACGAGAGCCCGCCTGTGGCAGGCGGCGCGAAATAGCCATTGATATCGATCACCAGATCGGCATTTTCGCTGACAAACACGTTGACATCCCCGTTGGTTCCGGCCGGCACGATGGCGGCGTTGGCCGTGATTGCCCCGGTAGAAGCATTCAAGGTCGAGACCAGAGGCTGCGATTGTCCTGCCGGCCAGGTGGTCAGGAAGCTCAGCTGGGGCGCTCTGGGCACCGCAGTGTAATTCAGCGAATAGGCCTGGGCGGTCGCAGGCACGTTGCAGGGGCTGGAAAGAATGGGGAATGTCCGGGTTGAATTGCCGGCCAAGGTAGGTCCTCCCAGCGGGCCCGCAGGTTGGCGCGTGTCAACCACTCGGCAGGGCGTCACAGGGAAGAATGCCATAGAGCCGGTGTTTGAAGACGGAACAAAGTAGCCATCGATGTCGAGAACCAGATGCGTATCTTCAGTTACGTAGACGCAGACCGATCCGTCGGTGGTGCGCCCCGGCACAATTCCGGCTACTGCCTTGATACGCCCATCGGAATTCAACGTTGAAACCAAGGGCTGAGGCTCTCCGCATGGGAACGCAGTCAAATAGGAAAGCTTGCCTGGCGGAACGACCGTGAAGTTGAGCGAAAAGGCCACGGCATTCGAAGGTATGTTGCAGGCGCTGGCAGGAATCGCAAATCCTCGCGTAGTATTTCCGCTCAAAATTGGTCCACCAAATGGCCCATTCGCATTGCGTGTATCGGCGACCCGGCAGGGAGTGACGGGGACGAAATTCAGGCTCATCTTGCTCTGCTGATTAAAGATAAAAGCGCAGAAGCCGCCGGAGTCGTTCACCCAATTTTGCTGGATCAGATAGTTTTTTGCTCCGAGCGTTACATTGGCAAAAGCGCCATTGGGCGTAAAGAACATTCTGCCGAAATTGAAATTGCACAAATCGCCTACCTCGCCGCCGAGGTTGGACTGAAACCAAGCGGTAAGATCGGAGTCGGTAATGGTCTCATTCACCTCATGGGTGATGACGCTGGCCATGGCGTCGGCTCCCTCATTTGCATTAGGGGTAACGGCCTGGATCGAGCAGCGTGGACCAGCATGATTGGCGTTGCACTGCGTAGCAGGATTGCCGACCAATCCGTACTTTATATCTGTTCCATTCAGGGTTGTGCGCGTGTGGTAGCCGCAATATGTATTACAAAAACTACCTTCGGTAACATCCGGAGAGGTAAGAACAAGATAGATTCCATTCGGGTCGGTTGGAAGCGAGCCGGAGTTCAGGGCAGAGGAGAGCACGTTGAACACTCCACTGCTGCCCAGACTGCTCCCTTGGGAATAGTTGTCAAAGAACTGTCCCGCCACGGAGATCGTATTTGCGATATCGCCGGTATTGTCGCCATAGGTGGTGTTGGTGTTGAAGTAGGGTGAGCCATTAAGCCCGTTAATAAAGTCCGGCAGGATTGTAGTTGCCGTATCTCCGCTCCAGCCACCATACCAGATGAAATAAACGTTATGCGGCCCCAGCATGACTGGGCCACCATGATATTCGATTCCATTGCCCGTAGTTACAGCGCCTGCTTGCGGCTTTGGCGGCTGACTGGTCTGGCTTGAAGATAGTGGCGGTACGATTCCCACCGGCTGGTTTTGAGCATGGGCTGCGTGGAGACTGAGGAATGACACGATTGCGGCTAACGCTATAACTTTGGCACAGATGTTCTTTGGCATACCTTTACCACACTGATGGGCAATCTGGATTTGATACTCGAAGGACTTGGCAAATTCCCGGGCCGTGACGTCGAGTGTTGTTGATGTCAATGATTCAAATTTTCAACGAGAGGTTTTCTGGGCGTTGGGAAACAAGGAAACAGACTCGGGTTTAAATCTAATGTTCATTTACTTTAGGTCTTGGAAGCTGCCTGGACAACGAGGAACCAAGCGCCGGAGGTGCGATAGAAGTTAGCCCAGGGTGAAGCGAAGCGGAACCCTGGGAACAGTAGTAGAAATGAGGACAAGCCCCAGCGGGGCGACACATTTTTTTAGCTTTCCAACGACGGAATGATTAAAGTCGTGCCCTCTCTGGAAACTCCTACATTCTCACAATGCATTCCTTCAACACAGCCGGAGGCTGCTGTGCACATTTTGTTCGCAAACCTTCGTCTTTCCTAAGGTGGCTTAAGGGCGATTCCCATCGGCAATTACTCAGGTCGCCTTATCGAAGCAGAGTAGATGCCTCACTAGCCTTAGCACGTACCAATCGACAAATCTGCAAATGACATGAGGAGTGAGAAGTGAAAAAGTGTATCTTGAGCGCCTTGTCATTGTTCCTATGCCTGCCTGCGGTCCTGAGCGCGCAAGTTCCGCAATCCAACCATGTGGTGGTGGTGCTCGAAGAAAACCACAGCTATTCGAGCGTGATTGGCAATTCCGCCATGCCCTATCTCAACTCTTTGGCCTCGCAGAATGCCCTGGCTACGCAGTATTTCGCCAACACGCATCCATCGATCGGCAACTACTTCATGATGACCTCCGGTCAGATCATTACCAATGACGACGGCTTCTCAGGCACGGTTTCTGCGGACAACATGGTCAGGCAACTGCTCAGCGCTGGAAAAACATGGAAGAGCTATGCTGAAAGCCTGCCGTCCGTTGGTTACACTGGCGGAGACGTTTTTCCTTACGTGCGTCATCACAATCCGTTTTCTTTTTTCTCCGACGTGGTCAACAGCAACGCGCAAGTCCTGAATCTGGCGCCCTTCTCGCAATTTCCTGCAGATTTGAATAATGGACAGTTGCCAAATTTCTCGTTTGTTGTCCCGAATATACAAAACGATGCCCACGACTGCCCTGCCGGCATGTCTTCATGCTCCGACAATCAAAAACTGGCTGCGGCTGATGCCTGGCTGCAAAGCAACATTGCACCTCTGCTGAATAATGCAGCTTTTCAGCAGGATGGTTTGCTCATCATCGTCTTCGATGAAGGCTTTGACACAGATACCGGGTTCGGTGGCGGCCAGGTGCCGGTGGTCATGGTGGGGCCGAACGTAAAGAAGGGCTTCCAATCGTCCGGCCTGTATCAGCACGAAAACCTGTTGCGCACCATCTTGGACGCGCTCGGGGTGAATAGCTATCCTGGCCAAGCGGTCTTTGCCCTGGACATGGCGGATATGTTTTCAGCCAATCCGAATCCCACGCCAACCCCTACACCGACTCCAACTGGAGGTTGCAATGCGCAAGGAACTGGCGTAACGGTCTGCTCCCCGGCTTCGGGAAGCAGTCAAAGCTCACCTGTGCATTTCACCGCATCCGCGAGTTCCAATCATCCGATTAATGCCATCAGAATTTACGTAGACAACGTTTCCGCCTATACGGTTCATGCGTCATCCCTGGATACGAGCCTGGCACTCTCTTCCGGGAATCACTTCGTTGTAGTCCAGGCGTGGGATTCCACCGGCGCAGTTTTCAAGACTCCATTGAATCTCACAGTAACCGGAGCTTCGGTCTGTTCAGCGGTGAATACCGGAGTCACAGTCTGCTTGCCATCTGGCAATTCGGTAGCTTCGCCTGTTCATGTGGTGGCCGCCGCGAAATCGGCCTCGGCTCCCATCACTGCCATGCGGATTTATGTTGACAATGTCTCACAGTATCTAACTTTCTCAAGCAGCCTGGATACATCCCTGGCTCTCTCTTCCGGACCGCATTTCCTGGTGGTCCAAGCCTGGGACGCAACCGGAGCCGTATTCAAGAATCCGCAAAACATCAATGTTCCATAGATTGCAAAATAGAAAAGCCCCGGAGCGGTTAAGCATGTCGGGGCTTTTCATCGCTGGCGATTTTTGAGCGTTGATTATCTTCCGTGCTTGTCATTATGGACATCGTGTCGGTCGTGCTTCAGGTCTTTCTTGTCCTTATTGATGTCTTTCCGAAGGTTCTTGGCTTGCTCGCAAGCATCCTCGTTTCCGCCTTTGCATTTTTCTTGCAGTTCATCGAGGCGGGCTCGATCTTTTTTCAGATCGCGTTTGTCTTGGTTGATGTCCTTGCGGTCATTAGCCACGTCTTTGTCTTGGTTGATGTCTTTGCGGTCCTTGTTCAGGTCCTTTCGGTCCTTCCTGATGTCGGCCCGCAGTTTCTTGGCTTGTTCGCAGGCATCCTCGTTTCCGCCTTTGCATTTTTCTTGCAGTTCATCGAGGCGGGCTCGATCTTTGTTTATATCCCGCTGGTCTTGGCGGGCATCTTTCTTGTCTTTCTGAATGTCGGTTTGAGAGTAAACCGCGGTTCCGAATCCAAGAACCGCGAAAGCAAGCAGATGTGCAATAAATCGTCGCATACTGTGGTGGTCTCCTTTTGTGAATCCTTGCTTGAATCTTCTTGTGAATCTAGCTCAGGGGTGGTGTTAGCCCTGATCTTGTCAGTATTTAACCCTCATGCAGAAAAGGAGTTGCCCTTATTTTTAGTGTGCTGAAGTACTACTCTGATAATTGAGAGCTGAAGGTCAAGGAAGATTTGCAAGCAGTGAACTTTGAAGGCGTAGAAAAGCCCCGGGGCGATTAAGCATTCGGGGCTTTTCACTCGCTAGCGAGTTTTGAGCGGCTGACTGATTACTTTCCGTGACGGTCACGACGACGGTCACGACGGTCCTGCCTCAGATCCTTCCTGTCGTTGTGGGCGTCCTTGCGGTCTTTATTCAGATCCTTCTTGTCGTGATTGATGTCCTTTTGGTCGTTCTTGACATCCTTCTTGTCTTTGGCCATGTCGGCCTTGATCTTATCCGCCTTAGCACAGGCTTGCTTGTTCCCATTTTTGCAGGCCCGCTGGGCTCGATCCAGTTGAGCTTCGTCGTGCCTGATATCACGCGCATCCTTATTCCGGTCGGTGCGGTCCTTGTTCAGGTCGCGCTGGTCCTGATGGATGTCCTTGCGATCTTTGTTCAAATCACGCCGGTCTTGCCGGATATCTTTCTTATCGTTGTTAGCGTCTGAATTTTGGGCGAAAGCTGCGGTACCGAATCCAAGTACAGCCAGAGTCAGCAGGTGTGTCAGAAATCGTCGCATATTGTGATGGTCTCCTATGTGAATCCTTCTCGAATCCTCTTCAGGCTGTTAGCCTGTCTGGCGGTATTAACCCCTGCTCGAAGAATAGTTGCATTCACATTAGGGAATAATTACTTTGGTCACCACGGCTCCCTGCAAACAGTGCCCAGGTTCCGGTGGAGCAATCTGAATGGCATCGCGCAACGTATTTCAAGTAAGACGCGCCGTTGCCTGAGCGCCCTGGATTCAGCGATGC
This sequence comes from Candidatus Angelobacter sp., assembly GCA_035939495.1. Classification (GTDB taxonomy): domain Bacteria; phylum Acidobacteriota; class Terriglobia; order Terriglobales; family Acidobacteriaceae; genus Angelobacter. The sequence continues at coordinate 6,342 of DASZFU010000081.1, forward strand.
CATAAATGCCCGTCTACAGATGACGCCACCAACCCTCCGGGTCCTGATAAGGCTGAGCCAGAATGGGCTTGTGTTCCATATGATCTTTGCTCGGCCATGCCACAGCAGAGGTCATGGCGGCCGCCCGTAGGCCCCCCCGTAGCCAGCGTTCTCTCGATTACCTGGTCCACTAGCTCTTGCAACGTCAGTTGGTTTGAGGAGATCGAAGAAATCATTCTGTCCTCCTTATTTGTTCCCTCTCATTAAGTAAGGCGTAAAAGCCCGGCAAGTCGGTTCACCTTTTTATTAAAAAAATTAAAAAAGTTTTCCAAAAGAGCGGTCGAAATCTCGGGCTTTTCCGCTTTATCGGGTAAGGCAGACAAAACAACCAGTTTAGAAGTTCCAGGATTGATGTCGCCCTAGATGGACCAGATGGGCCAGATCGGGCCAGATCGCACATTCTGATAGGAGAGAAGAAAAATGGACTCGTCTTTATCCAGTTTCCCACTGCAGACCAGCAATGAATGCTTTGAAGCCTTGAGTTCGGACACATTGATCCAGAGATGTGCCACCAGCGACGCAAATGCCTGGTATGAGTTTATACGCCGCTTCCATCCCCTGATTGCAGGGGTGATCGCCCGCACCGCCATGCGCTGGACGACTGTTTCCGCAGACCTGATCGATGATCTGGTGCAGGAAACCTACCTCAAGCTGTGCTCGGAAGAGTGCCGGAAATTGCGTGAATTCAGCAGCCGTCATGAAAACTCGCTTTTCGGTTTCCTGAAAACGGTTGCCTACAACGTAACCATGGACCACTTCAAGTCTCGCTGGGCCGTTAAGAGAGGCGGCGGGCAGTTTCACGATTCTGGCCTTGATGGCGCTCTCGCCGCAGCCGAAGGCCCCTCTTTGGATCACCATATCCTGCTCCAACAACTGGAACAATTCATCGACAGGATCACCGGCAACCGGCGCGACAAGCTGGTCTTCCGGCTCTATTACCAGCAAGGTTTCACATCCGCAGCCATCGCGGCCATTCCAGCCATCGGGCTTTCCGAAAAAGGCGTAGAAAGCTGTATCCATAGGCTGACTGGACTTTTACGGAATTGCGTCCAGAAGGATCGCACTTGGAGAACGAAGAGTTTTATCCCGTACGAAACACCCATTACCGAATTGGGTAATTGAGTAATTTGGTAACCGGGTAATTGTCCTCAGATTGCGGTCAAGTTGCGCTAAAATTGGGCGACTCCTGAGCAGCGACATCTGAGGTAGGGCCATGGAAGACGGTGGGGGAGAGATTACCCAACTGCTTGTCGAGATTAACAAGGGCAGCCGGGAGGCCGAAGCCCGGCTGATGCCGCTTGTCTACGATGAATTACGCCGCCTGGCCGCCCACTACATGCGCGCTGAACAGCCCGGAAACAGCCTGCAGGCAACCGCCCTGGTCCATGAAGTCTACCTGCGGCTCGTGGATTGGCGAAATGTCAACTTGCAATGCCGCGGACAACTGTTTGGGGTTGCAGCCCAGATGATGAGGCGCATCCTGGTCGATCACGCGCGCGCCAAATTCGCCGCCAAACGAGGCGGCAGCCGCCAGCAAGTCAGTCTCGACGAAGCCTTGGTCTATTCCGAACAGCCTTCAGAGGAGATCCTCGCCGTGGATGAAGCCCTCACCAGGCTGGCTGAATGGGATCCCGGCCAGGCCCGGATCGTGGAGTTGATGTTTTTTGGCGGCCTCACAGCCGAAGAGACAGCCCAGGTAGTCAATTTTTCGGTCTCCAAGGTAAAACGCGAGTGGAACATGGCCAAGGCGTGGTTGTACAAAGAACTCTGCCAGCACTCGTGATAAGTGGAAAAAGTGAAATCGTCATCCCGACGGTCTCCCCGTGCGCCAGCGAGGGGAGATCGGAGGGGCCTTGGGTTTAGCCTGGATCACAAAGGCCCTCCTGCGGGCGCAATCTGCTGCATCGTGACTCGCACTTTTAATCACACCCACCGGCGATAACAATGGCGGTTCAATGGTCAAAGAGCCAGGTGCTCAGCCGATTGCAAATCCGCTTCGATGTCGTGAGGCTGATTGCGGTAAATCTCTATGAATCCCTCGTTATGAGCGGCTTGCAACAGACGCAATACGGCATACTCCCGCTGTGGTTCGTCGATCTCCCGCAACTTCGCCGACAAGAAGTGAATGATTTCTTCAATGTCGCGGCTGCCATTGCAGGCTTGTAGCAGCCAAGCCATCCAGTCCGAGATTCTGTCAGCACGGCCTTTTTTGTTGCCCATGTCGTCGGTGTTGCGCACTGCGTAGAAATGCCGGCCACGGACCAAAACCGGCTTGCATCTCTTCTTCAACCTATCAATGACTTGCTGAAGGTCAAAAGACAGCTCGACCACCAGAATGCCATTGTTCTGGACCGGTACATCGGTCCAGTACAACGCAGTAGCATCGGGAGCCTTTAAACCGGAGGGCTGTACCTGCTCATCCACCGTAAATCTTTCCGCTAACGCCTGGTGGTAATCCAACAAGGCCTGAACAACCTGGTCCTGGGCAGCCGGATGGCTGCGGAGGAAGGTTCGATAATCATCGCCAAATTGATACGTTCGATAGTAATGGCGGAGGGTGGCTCCGCGCAGTTCTGGATACATGCGCAGCCGGCGCTCACGCCATTGAAGAAAAATTTCACAAACATCGCCGTTGTTTTGATCAAGGGCAACCACAATCCAACGAATACGTGCTGAAATCGCCAGAGAAAACTCCCGCAATTCAAGGATGGCCTCGCGATCCAGATGGGGCGTTGGCAAGAGATAGAAATTCGGGAAAATCTCTGGATGGCTCCGTATCAACTGCAGGTCGGCCTGATGCTGTTCGAGTCCCTGATGGGACATGTCGGAGCAGAGTTCATCGAGCACCAACTGGTCCTTATACTTCGAATACAGCGGGGTTTCCGCTAAAGGCGCGAGCACATTCAGTTGGGGGGAGGAAGAGGGGTGACGCAAAGAATGCACGAACATGCGCATGGTCTGCTGCACATCGTCCCAAGTCTCCTCCGGGAAGCCGGTAATCAGGGAAACGGTGGTGGGAATCCCGATGCGTTCGGCAGCCTCGACCATGTTTTCGGCTTCGTGCAAATCCAGATGCTTGTCGATCACCTTTTGCATCTTGCCCGATCCCACTTCAACGCCAAAAAAAACGCCGCGGCACCCTGCGCGGAACATAAGCTCCAGTAGCGGTTCGTCGATGCAATCGGTGCGGGCGCTGCAAGACCAGGTAAAGCTATCACCGGAAGCCAACATCGTATTGCAAAACTCCACCACGCGTTTGCGGTCAACCGTAAACATATCGTGTACTAACGGAAAATACCGGCTTCCGTATTGCCCGGCAAGGCGCCGCATGTCCTGCAACACTGACTGAGGCGAGCGCAGGCGAAAATTGCGGCGAAAAAAATCATTGGTGGAACAGAAGGTGCAAGCAAAAGGACAACCTCTTCCCAATTCCAGCGCAGCGATCGTTTCCGGAAGAAACTCGAGCAGGTGGTAGGCGGGAAAAGGTAATTCATCCAGATTCTTGATCAGCGGAGCATTCGGCGCACGGCGGACCTCGACGCCTGCGCGATAGCTAAGGCCTGGCACCTGCTCCAAACGGTCTTCACCCTCCAATTGCTTCAGCAGCGCCGGCAATGTCTCTTCAGCTTCGCCGCGAAGAATCATATCCACAAAGGGAAATGAGGTCAGGGTAGGAACATCGACAACCGAGGCCTGAGGCCCGCCTAGCAAAATAGTAGAGCCAGGCCGAATGGCCTTTACTATCTTCGCAATACGCAACGTCAGAGGGTAGCTGCTGCAGATCGAACTGAAGCCATAGACTTGCGCATCGACGGCAGCAATCTCTTCTGCAGCAGCCTCAGCAAAATCCCGGTCTTGCGACAGGTTACGAAGATAGGCGTGATCCAAGTCGATAATCCGTACACTGTCTCCGCGCAGCTCCGCCACCGCGGCCAGGCTGAGCACACCCAACTGTGGATCGCGCAGAGTCGCGCTCTCCAGCTCCTCATCTGTTCTGTATTCCGCCAGTATTGGAGCGGTAGCAAGACAAATGTTCATGACTCTTACTTATTTTTGCCAGGTTTCTTTTCAGATTTGTCGTCAGGATCTTTATCTTTATCCTTATCCTTATCAGGCGGCATTTGCTGACTTGAAACCACAAATACACCGCCCTCACGTGAAACTACTTCCGTAGGCTCCTTGATAGTTTTCTGCCTGAGCAGGTCATCGATTTGCTGCCTCTCGGAATCGGGAACACGGATATCAATTTGGTTTAATCTCTGCATACTCTCTCCAAAATTCATGTCGCATGTTATAGAAACATTTGGACGATGACAACTGGAATCTTAGCTACTTTGGTACGAAGAGTAACTATTTTTATTTAAAAAAGCTTAACTGCGCCCGGTGTTTCAATTTGCCGACCCATATGGTCTCGCTTTCCTCTCCTGGGTTAAGATAGATCGAGTTTCCCGCAACCGAGAGGCTAAAACCGTGCCAGGCTACAAGCGCCGGAGACAGCCTCAAGTCGTGGTAGTGCTTAATGGGAAAAGGAGATCCAGTTGCTTTTCCAAATTTGGGGTCAAAGTGCCGGCCCCACACACAGTGGAAGCCATCGCGGGTGGAAATATAAAACACTGTCTTGCCATCACTGGACCATCGGGGACGGTCGCTCCATTCCGATTCATCCGTAATTGGCGTCCATTTTCCAGTAACTTTTCCGGTTGAACTGCTAAAACCAACGGCAAAAACCTGGTTTTTGCTGGATGCCGCGGATGCGGTAAAGAGCAAGTATCCATTTTCCGGCGACCAGTTTGCATTGCCCAAAGCCAGGCCGCGTGCCTCGAGTACGATTGTGGATTGCCCAGTATTGAGATCGACCATCCTGACGCTTGAAGGAATGCCCTCGCGGTAGAAGACTGCACGCGAGCCGTCAAACCAGCCCGTAGGATTGATGCAACCTGAGCATAGCTTCTTTAAAGGACTTCCGCGAACCGCAGCAAAAATTCCCTGATCCTTGCTTCCGCGAGCCTCGAATACGACGGTTGTACCTGAATCATCGATCAACGAAGAGAGTTGATCAACGTCGGAGGCCAGGACACGGGAAACCATTCCCGTGCTGAGGTCGCGAATCTCAATATGACCACGATAGTTGCTGCTTCTGGCATAGACCAGCCATCGTCCGTTATGGGAGATATAGGGTACATGATCCACATTGGGACCATCGGTTACTCTGATGGTGACTGGATCTGAAGACAAGGCATCTTCGATACGCCAGACATGCAGGGCGCCAACCATCTGACCATAGGCCAGAGTTCCATTCTCATTAATAGATGGTGTAACAGCCCTGATTTCACCGGAGGTTAATTGTTTCGCGCGGACGGCAGCTCGCAGGTTTCGGAATGGTAGATCAAGCTCCCACAGGCTATTCATGTCGTTGCTGATGCCACTGAAAAGCACCGTACCGCTCTCCCCGTACCAGCCTCCCACGGCATCAACCGGCAGGTCGATTTGCTGGCTATGCAAGATGTGCAATGCGCCGGTGTTTTCCACACGCTTGCCATCGCGGCTGGTAACCCACCATTCCCAACAATTGGCGAGGTTCTGAGTTGGATTGAGACAACCCGTGAAAAGAATGTATTTCCCGTCGGGACTCCAGACACCGTAACGCGCGTCTTTGAAATTTACTGCCAGGCGCACCGGAGGACCGCCGCCAATGGGAGCTACGTACAGTTGTCCCGAAGCAACGCTTTCATCGCGGTCCCCGGTCCAATAAAGGACGCTGCGACCGTCAGGGGAAAACCTGGGATCACGACCGCCGGGCGCAAGCAGCCGCTGTTCCTGGCCTGAAGTACTGGCCAGGTAAATGCCCCCTCCATTGCGTTCCGAGCGGAACGCAACTGCGCTACCGTCCGGGGCAATGTCGATAATCTTGTCGGGGGTCGCCTCCGTCGCCACTCGAACTGGGGGAGCCTTGCTGGTTAGAGATTCCACCCAGACATCTGACCTGCCCGCGCCCGCCCGGTCCGATATGTATGCCAACATCTTGCCATCACGGGAAAGACTTGGATCGGTCGAGAGATCCGTCTCGCCGGTGACTCGCACCAGCCCTTCTAGCTTGTCCCCGGATCTGGCGGCCATGACCACGATAGCAGTCCCCACTGCCAGAATACTTACCGCAGCCGCGCTGATCCACCAGCGGGCCTGGTTTCGCCTGGGCGGATCCAAAATGGAAATCACATCAGTAATGTTCGGGAAGCGGTCTTGGGGCCGGGATTGTAAGCTGCGCCGCAGCACGGTTGCCCAACGATGACGGAAATGGTAAGGGGGTAAGACGACCTGGTCACCACTGCGTTTTGGGCGGTGTCCGGTCAGCATTTCGCAGATGACGATGCCCAGGGCAAATTGGTCAGCGGCAAACCCGACCGGTTCACCACGGGATTGCTCAGGAGCCATGTAGTCGGGAGTGCCGGAACCAGCAGGCGTGGGCAAACCTTCGACCTCGAGAATGCTCAAGGCCAACCCGAAATCGCTGACCACGGCGCGCAGTTTTCCTTCTCCGGCATCGACCAGCATCACATTGCCGGCCTTGAAATCTCGATGGACGATCTGAAGTTGATGTGCGGCGGCAAGCCCGGCAACCATCTGCCTGACTAACTCCAAAGCTTCTTTGGGTTCTACAGGACCATGATCCTGAAGCCATTCGCCCAGGCTTTGGCCACGCAGTAATTCCATGGTCAAAAACCAGATCGGCTGGCCAGACTCGCCCACATAGTTGAAGAGGTCATAGACCCGGCAAATATTGGGATGGGAGATTCCACGGGCCCGTTTCACTTCGCGCTTGAATCGCTCCAGCACGGCCGGCGCAGAGGCGATCTCAGGACGGATCGTTTTAAGGGCGATGTGCTCCTTCAGCTCACGGTCCCAGGCTTCGTAAACCTCTCCCATGCCGCCCCGATTCAGGAAGCGCACGATTTCAAAACGAGCGTCGATGACTTCCCCAGCCTTCAGCGTTCGTAGGGAACCATCCGTTGGAAGAAATCCGATAGCCGCGGCGGCCGGCGTTTGCAAAAAGTTCTCAGCGGCATCGTGGGCAGCCAGCAGGGCATTGACTTCCGCTTCCAACTCGCCATTTCCCCGGCAAAGGCTCTGGACGTATTCGTTCCTCTTCTCCGCTGGTTGGCTCAGCGCAGAGTCAAACGTCGCCTTTATCTGCTGCCATTGTTCAGTGGTCATACGAGGGTCGTAGTCCAAAAACCCGCTTCAAACAATGAATCACAGGATCTGGGCAATTGAATCGTGTAAGTAGTGCGTTAAAAAGGACTCAATTATAAGGTAGGCCCGCCACTCAAACAATTAAAGATAACGAGGCTTTTCGCGCCGGAAATTTAGAGGATCTTTGGTTAGTATTGTATGAGGAGTGTTTGTGTTGCGTATTCTTTGCCTTTATTCCTGCATGATCATCCTATGCTTGCACGGCCTTGCTCAATCCCAGAACAAGTCTGCGCCGTCGCAAGATGGTTCTTCAAAAACTTCCAGCGTCCCGGACCGGCAAGGGGACAAGAAGAAGAATGATCGGATCTTTGGTGTGATTCCAAACTACCGGACGGTCGAAGACGAAAAGCGAGAGCCGACCAAGGTCAGCCCTGGAGAAAAATTCAAGCTGGGCCTTAAGGATTCGTTTGATCCTTATGCCTATCCGGCGGCCGCAATCTTTGCCGGCATCGCCATGGCCCAGAACCAGACCAAGTCATTCGGGCAGGGTGCCGCTGGGTTTGGCAGATATTACGGCACCGCATTTGCCGACCAGACCATCGGCAACATGATGAGCGAGTCGGTTTTCCCGGTGATCCTGCATCAGGACCCACGCTATTTTCCCATGGGCAAAACCGGAGGAGGATTCTGGAAACGCGTCCGCTACTCGGTGAGCCGCGAATGGATCACCCGCACCGATTCAGGCACAAATGCATTGAACTACTCGGAACTGGTGGGTAATGCTGCGGCTACAGCCATCTCCAATACTTACTATCCTTCGGAAAACCGCACTGCCTCCAACAATGCATACAAATGGGGCCAGCAAATTGCTCTCGACGCGTTTTTTAACACCCTCAAAGAGTTTTGGCCCGACATGAGGAAAAAACTGTTTGGAAATTAGCAAGCTTATTTGTTGAGGGCCAGCAGAACGGACTTCGATTGGGAGACAATAATCTCCCCAGTGCCGCTGCATCGCTTGCAGCGGACACCTTTTTTACTGAGTCCCGTGCCACGGCACGCAGGACACTTCTTGGCCTTGGTAACTGGCAAGTGAATTTCTGGAATCAGGGAGAGGAGTATACATCGGAAAACCCACAATGCAAACAAAATCTGAAGTAGGTTACTCGTTTGCCGAAGATCGGCACCAGATGACACTTTGAACCGCACCCTTCCTCATGAAGATTGCCTAATGTTTTGCTTTATTGACCTCTGCATAGTGAATGCAATGCCACAATGGGTTCACAACCGTGCGAACGGGGCATGGTTTGTATCAGGGCACGACTTCAGAGCTTGCGGAAATTCAACGGCTTTAGCCTTTGAAGGTATCAGGGCATAGCCTGTCCTGAGGCGCGCCGAAGGAGCTTTAGCCGTGCTGTAAGAGGCTAAAAATTAATTGGGCTTTAGAGCGTGTGTGAGAACTTCCTTGATTTTTATAGGCAGATGAGGCACAACAAAGAGCATGTCACGATTTCGCACGTATAGCCCGGATCAAGCCTATCTACTACCGCCCAGTGTAAAGGAAGTACTACCGGTCGGCCATCTCTGCTTTTTCCTGCAGCAGACGGTAGCGAAGTTGGATCTGGAGCTATTTGAGTTGGCGTATAAGGAGGAAAGGTGGACAGTTGTACGACCCAGCCTTGATGGTCAGTGTGTGGTTGTACGGCTATGCGACGGGGATCACGTCGGGACGGGAGTTGGAGCGACAGATTGTGGAGGATTTGCCATTGCGGTATCTAGCGGGGGGGAGCGCATCCGGATCACTGGGCCCTGAGCGCGTTTCGGCGGCGACACCCACGAGCGATGAACGATGTGTTTGTACAAGTTTTAGAGTTCATCCGGGATGCTGGCCTAGGCAAGCTGGGTACGGTGGCGGTGGATGGAACGACGATCGCGGCGAACAACAGTAAAAGCCGTGTGGATACGCTGGAGAAATTACGGCGGCAGCGAGCGCGATATCGGCAGCAGGTCCGGGAGTGGCAGAAACGCTGCAACGCCGAAGACAATGCGGTGGCCAAGGAATATGCGCAGGAGCAAATGGAGAAGGCGCAGAAGCGGTTGGATAGCATTCCGAAACGGCTGGAGAAGTTGAAGAAGAGTGGGCGGGAGCGGTTGCCGCAAACGGATCCGGATGCTCGGGTGTTGAAGAGACGTGGGAAATCGGTGGTGGGATATCAGGCGCAGATCGCGGTCTCAGAGGACCACTTCATTGTGGGCCAAGAAGTCAACCAGGCGGGAGCCGAGAATGACACTTGTTGCCTATGATAGAGCAGGTGGAGCGCAATTGCGGGGAGAAGCCACAGAAAGTGTTAGGGGATGCGGGATTGTATAGCAACGAGAATGCTGAGGGACTGAAGAAGGAAGGCATCGATGCTTATATTCCCGACTCGAACTTAGCGGCGGCGTTGAATCGAGGGGGACGGGTGAAGGGGAGAGCAAGAAGCCAGGTGATGCGGGAAATGCGAGCAAAGTTGAGAACGACCGAAGGACTACGAGTGTATGCCCGTCGCCGAGCTACGGTAGAAGGACCGTTTGGGACGCTGAAAGTGGAACGGCACATGGTCCAGTTTCGGTTGCGGGGTCGGGTCAAAGTGGGAGTGGAGTTTGTGCTGGGAGTGGTGGGCTACAACTTGACACGATTGCAGCAGGAATTAGATCCGGCTTCAGCCTTGTGGCAACGTCGTCGGGCGAGAGAAAAGAAAAAGCAGCAAGCCAAGACCAAGCGGAGATGTGGGAAATAGGGAGTTGGAAGTAAGAAGCGCAGAGGGAAAGAGCCGAAAGAGCGGTAGAAACTGAATGTGAGACAAGAGCTTGAACATGATGTCCTACAGAAAAATCGACACTTTTCGGATCCTTGGGTTCTCACACACGCTCTTTAGCCCAATGTCACTTACTTTTCAAAATGTCTCCACCATAATACTCATTGCACCTGTCATCCCGTCTATGACTACGACGGCTCCTGTCAAGCTAAAAAAAGACAGACGGGGGTATCGCGTTGAAAATGGTGTCAAGGGCGGCGCGTTCTTGGCGCCGTTCATCTCGACCCTTGACGCCATTTTCAACGCCCCAT
>DASZFU010000082.1:0-103948 GCA_035939495.1 Candidatus Angelobacter sp.
TGGGACGATTAAGTTCCTTCCGGGTATCGCCAAAAGCAAAGCGGGCGAGCCGATGGTCTCGGGCGAGTTTGTGGTGATCGTGACTCTTCCGCGAAGGAACGGCACCGGTGACGCCAACATAACCGTGCGCGGGATGTCGCAGGTTGGCTTGGAGCTTCGGCCCAACGTCCATCTTGTCGAAGGCCGCTGGTTCAATCCTGGACAGCGCGAGATCGTGGTGAGCCAATCCATTGATAAGCGATTCTCAAATGCTGGACTAGGACAGGAATTGTTCTTTGGCAAAGGAAAATGGAAAATTGTGGGGATGTTTGACGCGGGCGAAACTTCCGCCGGCTCCGAGATATGGGCCGATGCAGATGTGATGGGTGAGGACTTCAACCGCACGGCTGCTTTCTCTTCTGTACTGGTTCATGCTGTCGATCCGGCGGCCGCCGAAGGCTTGCGCAAAAGCATGAGTGGTGATCAGCGGCTTAAACTTGATGGCTTGAGCGAGCCTGCCTATTATGCGGCACAGACAAGCTCTGGCAGGGGAATACAGGTCATCGGCTTCGTGATCACGTTTGTTATGGCAGTAGGTTCCTGCTTTGCCGCCATGAATACCATGTATGCAGCGGTGGCTTATCGTGGCCGCGAAATAGCCACCCTCAGGATCTTGGGATTTTCACGGCCCAGCATTATTACCTCGTTCGTAGTTGAATCAGTCTTGCTCTCGCTGCTGGGTGCGGCTTTGGGTTTGCTGTTGACACTCCCCTTAAATGGAATGACGACGAGCATGGGCAACCTCGCATTCAGTGAAACCGTCTTTAGCGTCCGTCTCACCGGCACGGTTGCGCTGATAGCCGTTTTGTTCGCTATTGTGATGGGACTCTTTGGCGGCATCGCTCCAGCATGGCACGCTGCAAGAAGAGAGATTCTCGCGGCTCTTAGGGACTAACCATGGCAATCGATACTAAATTCGACGAGCTTAAAAATCTGCGGATTGATCGGTCGCTGAAAGAGCCGAGCGATCCTGCCAAATGGTCGTCTCGTTTCATTCTGATCGGCATAGGCGTGTTGGTAATTGTGGCCATTGTCGCAATCGTCGCGCGCATGTTCTCGTCTTCTGTGCCGGAGGTGCAGGTGGCGCGTCCATTGACACTTTCGAGCGGCAACAGTGGGGGCAGTACCGTGCTCTCAGCGGCCGGCTACATTGTTGCCCACCATACGATTGACGTGAACTCCAAGGTCACAGGCCGTATTGCCTGGATCGGCGTGGAGAAAGGCGACAAAGTAAAGGCCGGCCAAGTCCTGGTGCGTCTGGAAGATCAAGAGTTCCGTGCCCAGGTACAGCAAGCGCAAGGCACTGTGGCAGCCGCGGAGGCACACCTCAAGCAGCTTGAGCATGGCTCGCGTCCTGAAGAGATACAGCAATCCTCCGCCAATCTCGATGAGGCGCGCGCTAACCTCGTCAACGCCAAAGTCACGCTTGAACGGACCAAAACCCTCACAGATCAGGGCGTAATATCGAGGCAGCAACTCGATGACGCGCAGGCCCGCTACGATGCGGCTTTGCAGCACATGCAATCGCTTGAAAAGACCTACACCCTGACCAAAATCGGCCCCCGTACGGAGGAGATCGAAAATGCCCGCGGAACTCTGCTCCAGGCCCGCGGGCAACTGGCGTATGCTGAATCCCAACTCGAAGCCACGCAAATCCGCGCCCCGGTAAACGGAACCATTCTCCAGCGCACGGCGGAAAAAGGAGAACTGGTAACTGCTCAATTTGCCAGCGCCGCCGATACCGGCGGACCTCGAGGCTCGGTCGTTTCGCTCGCCGATCTTTCGGACTTGCAAGTCGAACTCGACATCAGCCAGAACGACTTCGCTCGGCTCGGCCCCAGGCAGCGCGCCGTGCTGACAACCGATGCTTATCCTGACCGGGAGTATCACGGCGTGATCGATGAAATCTCTCCTCAGGCCAACCGTCAAAAGGCCACGGTGCAAGTCAAAGTCAAGGTACTGAATCCTGACAGCTATCTTCGTCCCGATGAAAACGCCAATGTTCGTTTCCTCGCCGAGGAAGGCAAAAATCAGGAGCAGCAGGTATCTTCAGGATCGGTAGTGCCCACTGCGGCAGTGCATGACAGTGAAGGCAAGAAAATCGTCTTCGTTGCTTTCAACGGCCATGCCGTGGCGCGGCCAATCAAAATCCAAAGTCAGCGCTCCGAGGGCTATCTGGTAGAAGGACTCACCGGCGGAGAGGACATCATCATCAGCGCCTCCGCGGATTTAAAAGACGGAGACCGCATCCGCATCAAGAAATGAAGGAACCGGAGACCAACATGCCTCAAACAACAGAAATGAAGGACGCCGCTGTCGCAACCAAGCTTGTGCAAGCCAACCATTTGAGCAAAATATTTGCCCGGGACAGCTTTCAGGTGAAAGCTCTTGATGACGTCTCCATCGAGATTGCCGAAAAGGAATTCGTTGCGCTGATGGGTCCTTCAGGTTCCGGCAAGACCACTCTGCTGAATATGATTGCCGCGGTTGACCGTCCTACCTCCGGTGAGCTGCTCGTGCAGGGGGAAAACGTCTTTCTATATAGCGACACGAAAGCCGCACAGTGGCGCAACCGTCACATCGGCTATGTCTTTCAGACCTTTAACCTTATCCCTGTGCTGACCGCGTTTGAAAATGTCGAACTCCCGCTCCTGCTTACCAACCTCAGCAAAGTGCAACGCGGCAATCATGTGAAGACCGCTCTCCAGTTGGTTGGCCTGGGCGACCGTATGCATCACCTTCCAAAACAGCTATCGGGCGGCCAGGAGCAGCGTGTAGCTATCGCCCGCGCAATCGTCACCGATCCCACGTTGATCCTCGCCGACGAGCCAACCGGCGACCTCGACAGCCAATCGGCCACCGAGGTGCTTGAAATCCTTAAGCGCCTCAACTCAGAATACGGCAAGACGATTGTGATGGTGACCCACGATCCTCACGCCGCCGCCTACGCTCACGTAACCAGACACTTAGAAAAGGGAATGTTGCTGCCGGGCTGATACTCTGCTTCGGAGAATTATTAGAGTGTGTCTCATAAACGCTTTAGCATCTGAAGGTGTCAGGGCATAGCCTGTCCTGAGGTTCTGCCCAAGAGCTTGTCCTGAGAAACGAAGGAAGCTTTAGTCCTGCCGAAAATCCAATAAACTTGTGGGCTTTAGCCCAATGTCACTTACTTTAAAGTTGTCTATGTCGCTTGCAGTACGATGCCCAAAACCCCGGAGGGGTGACCAGAGGTTAGCCCAGGGTGAAGCGTAGCGGAACCCTGGGAAAACATCGAAAAAACAACGGGAACCCCGGAGGGGTGACACATTTTTCATGACTACCACAAGGCATCAGGGCAAAAGTAAGTGACATTAGGCTTTAGCCCAATTGTCACTTTACTTTAGGTAAAGAGTGCTTTGAATAAAGGATTTACGACAATTACTTAAGGTCGTGATTCCTGGGATGCACAACGATCAACCCAAGCCCCGGAGGGGCGACTATAACTTAGCCCACGGTGGAGCGGAGCGGAACCGTGGGAGTATCAAGCATTTGAATGCAAGCCCCGGAGGGGCGACATAAGATTTTATCTTTATCGTGCCCTCAACGCAGTCGAAGCAGTTTTCGTGCGATCACCCAGCGGTGCACCTCGGAGGGACCATCATAGATACGCATGTTGCGCACCTGGCTTGCCATTAATTGCAGGGGCGTCTCTTTGGTCATCCCCATCGCGCCGAAGGTCTGCATTGCCTTATCGACGACATCCCACGCCATCTCGGTCGCGAATATCTTGATCATGGAGACTTCAGTGCGCACGTCCCGCTTCTGGTCGAGTTTCCATGCAGCGTCGTAGGTCATCAGGCGGCAGGCGTGGATTTGGGTTGCGGCGTCCGCAACCCACCACTGGATTGCTTGACGCTCCGCCAAGGGTACGCCAAAGGTAACACGCTGGGGAGCATAGTCACACATCATGTCGAGCGCACGTTGTACGATGCCGATGCACCAGGACGCCATCTCCAGCCGCCGCGTCGAGAGCCGCACTTGCATGGGGGCGAAACCTTGCCCCTCTTTGCCTAGCAGCTTCGACACCGGCAAGCGGCAATCCTCCAAGGCTACTTCATAGGTGAAAGCTCCGCCAATCATGGGAATTTTGCGCAGGATATTAAATCCAGGGGTGCCTTTGTCGACCAGAAAAGCGGAGATGCCACCCCGCGCCCCCTTGGTTTTGTCCGTCACCGCCATCATGATGGTGAAGTCGGCCTCAGCTGCTTTGCTGATCCAGATCTTGCGTCCGTTCAGCACCCAGTGGCCATTTTCTTTTACTGCGGTGGCTATCATGGAAGCTGGATCGGCTCCAGCGCCAGGTTCAGAAATCCCGATGGCCGAAATGGTTTCTCCACGCGCATACGGAGCAAGGTATTGCTCCCGCTGTTCTTCATTGACAGTTACCATCAACATGCGCAGGTTGGGCGAGTCGGGAGGAAACACATAGGGCGTGATTGTCTTCCCCAGTTCTTCGTTGACACCGGCCAGTGCCACCGCCGGCAGGTCTGCGCCACCGAATTCCTCTGGAGCATCCAAGCCCCAAAGTCCAAGTTCACGGGAGAGCTTGTCGAGCGGAGCCCTCTCTTCCTCAGTCAACGCTGTGCCCTTACCACAAGCCTCACGTTCGAGCACCACCGGCTCCAGCGGTATGAGTTCCTCACGCACAAAACGCGCGACCAGATCCTTGAGCATCTGCTGCTCTTCACTGAGAGCAAAATCCATCCGGAATCCTCTGCCAAAAAGAGGAAAATATCAGGTTTGTCTCCTCAGGGCAATCTACGGGCCCAACTCTTGATTTGTCTCAGGAAGTGTCCGCATCCCAAGTTGGTGCTAATATTCTAGCCATGAAACAGCGAATTTCTTTGCAACTGGTCGTCATAGTGGTCATGGGTGCAATCGCCATCGCATTGCATGCTGCCAGCGACCAAAGCGCGAATTACACAACTCGTACCCTCGCCCTTCCCGACCACGGCCAGGGAAACATCACCATGGATTACATCGCATATGATCCCAAAACGGGATATGTCTGGGTCCCCGCCATTAACGTTGGCTCGGTATTTGTGGTGGACACCAGAGATGGTTCCGTTCGTGAGATATCGGGCTTTGCAGCAAACGAAGTTGAACTCGGCGGTCGAAAACGCCGTCAGGGGCCCAGCGGCGTATCGGTTGGCGACGGAGTGGTGTACATCGGCGACCGCGCCGATTCCAGCATTTGCGCCATCGATGCAAAGACGCTTGCACGCAAGACCTGTGGACACATCGATTCCACCCCCGATGGCGTAGTTTATGTGGCGCCCACGAAGGAAGTCTGGGTCACTGCGCCGCGGGACAAGTCTGTGCGTATTCTCGACAGCCAGACCTTGACTCAGAAAGAGAAACTGACCTTCGAAGGCCAGCCCGAAGGATACGCAGTCGATGCCAAGCGCGGGCGCCTCTACATGAATTACGAGGACAAGGACCTCACGACTGCCATTGATCTCAAAACGCACAAAACCGTGGCGAAGTGGCCTTCAGCTTGCGGCGAGGATGGCCCGCATGGTCTATCCGTCGATCAAGACGCTGGCTTCCTCTTCGTTGCTTGCAGCACGCAGACGGAGGTTCTGGATGCGGGACACAACGGGGAGAAGTTGTCATCGATCAATACCGGCGACGGCGTGGATGACCTCAATTACGCACCTGCCACTCACACGCTGTACGTAGGCGCTGCCAAAGCCGCACGGCTCACAGTCGCCCGAGTTGACGCTGCCGGCAAGCTCAGCTTGATCGCACAAGTACCTACGCACGAGGGAGCGCGCAATGGAGTCGTCACCAGGGACGGCACGATCTACCTCGCGCACTCGCAACTCGGTCAATTGGCAGGGCTGATCGTGGCATCGCCGAGTAGCAGGTAAGCGTCGCCCGAGCCCTGCGCGGCCTACTCCGGTCTGTTGGCGATCCTACGTGTGTGGGAGCAACAGGGCCACGGGTAACTCGGATGATTGCAGAAGCAAGGAGATTCAGGCGCCCATCCGTATTACTTCCGGATTACCGACGATTCGGGAATTGATGGCGATAAGGGCGTTTCTCGGTACTAATCAGACTAATAACTTCCGTTGAGCTCAGGGGTTCAGCCTAACGTAGATTTGTATAGCTGATTTCTTGTCTTTCCCAAAAGCTAGAGACAATTTGTCGCCTCTGTATCGAGCGGTAACCTCGTCAATAGAAAAGCCTGCAGAATTGGGGACGTTTAGGCCTACGTCACTCCGTCTCAAAATCGGTGGAGACACTGAGTTCCTTCCATATTCGTGCTTCCTCTAATCGCGCAAGATCGTTCTTCTCCACCGCGGCGTACGCGTCGCTGCCGAGCAACAGTCGCAACGGAGGGTTTCGCTCTCGCGTCAGCTGGATGATCGCCTGAGCCGCCTTTTTCGGATCCCCAGGCTGCTTCCCGTTGTAGTTGCGCTGAAATCTTGCGGTAGCTCCAACAGTCGAGTCGTATGCGGGATGACCTTCGCTCAGTTCGGTGGAACTCCCCGCGAAGTCCGTACGGAAGCCACCGGGTTCAACAATTGTGACTTTGATGCCGAGTGGTGCTAATTCGCGCGACAGCACTTCAGAGAAGCCTTCGACTCCCCATTTCGCCGCCGAATAAGGCCCACGTCCCGGAGGGCCGATCCTTCCGCCCACCGATGAAAACTGAATGAAGTGGCCTGCTTTCTTTTCGCGAAAATACGTAAGAGCTGCCTTGGTCACAATAATCGTTCCGAAGAGATTCGTTTCGATCTGCGCCCGAAATTCCGATAGAGGCGTGTCTTCGATGGACGAAAGATTGCCATATCCCGCATTGTTGATAACCACATCCAGCGAGCCAAATAGATCGATCGCCGCCATTACCGCGCTTGCTGCTGCTGCTTCGTCGGTAACATCCAACGCGAAGAGCTTGACCTGATCACCATATTGTTCCGACAGATCAGCCAGCGACTCAATGCCGCGAGCTGTCGCCAACACCTTATTGCCCGCAGCAAGGCCCGCTTCAACAATTGCGCGACCCAGACCACGAGAGCTACCGGTGACTAACCATACCTGCGCCATTCATCCTCCTGTATATCGAAGCCAACCACTCGGATATTCTGTAGAAGCTTCTCAAGCTTAGGATTGGATGCATTATGAGTATACGAACGGACTTGTTAGTTACGAAGGAAATCGCCGAATCTTCAGATCTCAGGGCTACTCCCTTCGAGTTCGAGAGAGCCAAGAGGGTTGAGACGGCGCTCTCAATTCTCGAAGGCAAATGGAAGATCGTTATTCTGAACCGGCTCTTTGCGCGCCCTATCTGGCGATTCTCTGAGCTTGAACGCGCTGTCCCCGGCATTTCACAACGTATGCTGTCGCAACAGCTGCGTCTCCTTGAGAAGTGCGAGTTGGTGAAGCGAACCGTTCATCCTCAATTTCGACCAAAGGTGGAATATGAACTCACCGAGTTTGGGAAAACGCTCTGTCCGGCGATGAAGGCGCTCGTCGATTGGGCGATGACCTTCCCCAAGACCCGCGAAACGTCCCGGTATCAACCGAGACAGGCTCGAAAAGCCTTTTAGTGTTTTGAGCTTGTGATTAGGGGAAGGTGCAGGAGGAGGTTCCGCCTTCCTGCACCTTTCCCCTTTACTGCCTGCGGCGCTGAACTCAATACAAGGGCGTTTCTCGGGAGTAATCTCGCGTCTACTTGCGTAACCCAGGCGATTTCAGCGACTTGCTATCGCCACCGTTGCGAGTCAGCGGTAGATGCTTCTTCAATCCTACGCTGCGCGATTCCCGCGCGAGAGCGGCCTCTTGCGGAATCAACCCGGGACCTCGCCCTATAAGCAGATATGTGATGGAATATCGTGGATGGTGAAACCCACGGTGCGCCAATCGGACGATCACGGGAAGCCGCAAAATGCCGGGCTGCGACCTTCAGCGTTTCTTCGTGCTCGGCGCCCAGAGCTGTTTTCCGACTCGCGCGCCGTCGAACAACCGCATCTGACACGGGCAGTCTTCGAATACCATCTGGACACCCTCACCAGCAGAAAGCAGGAGATTGAATTCGAGACGTTTTGTCGACGGCTTGCGGAAAAGGAACTCTGTCCTAATCTGCTTCCGCAGACGGGGCCCACCGGTGGTGGAGATAGCAAAGTAGATAGCGAAACCTACCCAGTTTCGGACGAGATCTCGGATCGGTGGTACGTCGGAAAACCGCAAGAAGCCGGCGAAGGGCGGTGGGCGTTCGCCTTCAGTGCCAAAGAGGACTGGCGCAGCAAAGTTCAGCAGGATGTTAAGAAAATCATCGAGACGCGACGTAGCTACACACTGATCTACTTCATCAGCAACCAGTTCGTCAGGGACAAAGAACGCGCCGACGTACAAGATGCTTTGGAGGCGAAATACAAGGTCCGCGTCTGGATCCTTGATAGAAGTTGGATCACGAAGGTCGTTTTTGAACACGATCGCCTGACGCTCGCAGTTGAGACTCTAAATCTCACGGATTACGACGTCGAATCGTCCCAAGTAGCGGGCCCGAATGACATTCAGCGACAAGCCGACCTGGATCAACTGGAGAAGCAGATCGCAGATCCCGACCGTTACGTGGGAGTGCAGTACCAGCTTGCCGAAGACTGTTTGCGCGCGGCATTGATTTGCCGCGGCCTTGAGCGGCCTCGTACCGAAGTCGAAGGTCAGTTCGCGCGTGCCGAGAGAATCGCCAAAAAGGTCGGGCACCCGCAGCAACGGCTGCGCGTGGCGTACGAAAAGGGTCTAACCGCACTTTGGTGGTATGACGATTTCCAAGAGCTGAGCAGTGCTTACAGCGAAGTGGAGGAGTTGGCGCTCGTGAGCACCCAAGCAGCCGACCTCGATCGCCTCGGGAACCTGCTAACTCTCCTACAGCACTGCGTTAGGGCCGGACATCTGCAGGCAAGTACTGCGCAGCTCGAGAAACGTACCGAGGCCCTGAAGGCAGCGCTGGACCGGTTGGCCATTGACCGGACTAGGCCGGGAAACGCGCTCTCAGCGAAGGCGAACGGGCTCCTGATCGACCTGTCAGGGGCTGTAGACGATACGGCTCGCAGAGAAACAGCGCTCAAAGAGCTGAGAAGTGTCATCCTCGCAGCCGACGGACTACCTTCATTTCCGCTGACGTCTATTGTGAAGATTGTCACGGGCCTCGGTGCATTTCTCACGGCGAGTCCTGCATACGACGAGTTGTTTGAAGCCGTGACATCCGTCACGGCAAAGCGCGTGAGCGAGGGTGAGGCGGGGCAATTGCTCTCCCAGCGCGGCTTCCAGAAACTGGGCAACAACGAACCATATGAAGCGATTCGGCTGTTTGGCCGTGCCCAGCTCAAGCTGGGCGTTCGCGAGTATCGCGAGCAGTTCGTGACCGCATTGGTTGGTTGCGGTCTGGCCTACAAAAGGGTCGGTCTCTTCTGGGCGGCACGCGCGAACTATCTAGCCGCTGTCAACCAGGCTTTGGCCGACTATTGGGAGGACGGGACGGTCTTGCCGAGCGTCATGGGCTGCTTTCTGAAGCTCGTGTGGATTGAACTTCGCTTGGGACGCGTGCCATGGTTGCTCCAATGGGCTGAGGCTGCATCTTCCGTCGCGTTCAACTTTGGCAGCGACGAGAGTTGGAACCATGACGCTGCCGCGAACGAGCGGAGCGAGCAGGATCGTATCCTCGGTCTCCTGTTACTGAAAGCCAGTTTGGCTGATTTGCGAGTTGTGGATTTTCTCCCGGAGGTCCTAGATCGTTTAGGACTGGACTATTCGCGAATGGCATTGCTCTACGCCTTGGGATACGAGAGTTATCTTCGGCAGACAGGGGTGATTCCGGACGATGAGAGCGCGGATGACGTAACCGAGTTTTTTCAACAGTGGCTCACGCATCCGGCATCCGAAGGGCTTCCCGAGCAGCCGGAATGGCTCCGAGATCGTAGAGTTCAACTTCGGTCTATTGTCCTTGGTTGCGAGATCGTGGCCGACGTCGATTGCAGCCTATCAAGCTTATACCTTGGCGAAGCAATAATCGCCGCTCTGGAAAGCTTGCTTGCCACGAGCGTCGAACTGTCGGCCGGGGTCGTTCCTTACGCGCCCGAATTCAGGATTAGGGTTGTGACATCCGATTCCACGGCTGAACTGCCTTTCCTGATTTTCCAAATTCGTGTTTATTTGCGTTCATTCGCGGCTAAATGGTTTTTGGTTGTGGCTCCGCTACGCTGTGTTCGGGGGAGGTTCTCATTTCAGGGTTTTCCGTCTGGAGCGGCCTAGTTCAAAACCGAACACAAACACTCGTAAAACGTAAATTTTTCCGCAACTTTTCAAAATTCCATTGAAAGGACGGCTGGTTGGCCCACGAGCAATCAGTCAGGCGAAAATTTATTCGCCCTGGAATCATAGAGATGCGATATTAATACCGCTATTAACCGTCCACCCGGCATTGCCCTCAGGCCCATTCGATGGTATATAAGCTTAAGCACCTGCCCAGGCAGGCCGTAGCTGGATGAATGCAACCCGGGCTATCGGGGTCTCAGCGGCTGGACTTTAGCCAAAAGCTGAACACTTAGATTTTTGACAACTGACTGTTTTTGACTTAAAGCCAAGTGTAGCGGCAGTAAAGCTGGCGTAACGGGCAGAAATTGGAAATTCTTCATCGAGTGAACCCACAAAATGAGACACGGAAAACTCGCTGCACTTAGAGAAGCGCCTTCGAGCCTGGGGAAATTTCCGGTCGGCACAAAGAGCTTTTCGTCCAAGGCAATCCATCATGGAAAGCGGTAACAGCGGTAACAACCGGTAACAGAAATCGTCAATATTGATGCGGCTTGTAACCGGTGTAACCGCTGTAACCCCTATTTTTCTGCACAACACTAATTCGAGTGGCTTAAAAACTAAGAGATAAAAACCTGCTCCTGACAAACGGCGCCTTGGTCGTGACAAAAGGGAGGAGGGTCGTGACAAAAGGTGGGCAAGTCGTTACAAACGGCCCCCGAGTCGTCCCAAAACCCCCTGGAAGCGTCCCAAAACACCCCCGATCCGTCCCGCTGAAATAAGCTTCTTTGCCCAATTTTCAGACGGTCAGAGCACCAGTGGGCTTTCTATCGCCCAAGATAATACCCATCGCGGGCTTGAACGGAAAGGTCTTTTAGCTTGGTCGCAAGATGAATCTTGTGATATCCGGGGCGGGATGTCGCTTTGTCGGGTGTGTAGCCCAGATTGTACTGATTCCGCAATTCCTCTTGAATCTGCCGATAGATCTCTTCAATCGATAGATTTTTGGACACTTCGAAAAGACGGGCGCCGGTTTGCTTGGAAATCTTTTCCAGGACTTTTTTGCCATCGGGAAGCGATTGCTGGGGAAATCTTGAGCCTCTTCCTCGCCGGCCCCAGCCACCTCCGCCAGGGAAACCGAACCCTCCAGCGTGGCCGTAGGCTGCGTCGTCTTTGAAGAGAATGGAATAGACGATGGTATCTGCCCGTTGCGCCGCTTCAATGGCAGTTTCCAAAGTGAGCTGGCTGCCGGTATCGACGCCGTCGGAAAGAATGATGAGGGCCTTTCTTCCGTGCTGCTTCTTCATGATTTCATCGGCGCCCAGATAGACCGCATCATAAAGCAGCGTGCCGCCGCCTCTTCGATGCCCCGTCTGGCCGCCGGAGACCGGACGCGAAAAGTCCGGCGTCTCCAGCAACTTTAGAGCGGCTTCCAATTGTTGTTTTGAAGATGTCAGGTCCTGGAGCAGTTCCACTTCGCGATCAAAGTGGATTATAAAAGCAGTATCTTTGTCCTCCCGAAGCATGCGATCCAGAAAGCTGTAGCTGGCGCTGCGCTCCTGATCCAGAACGCGCCGCTGGCTCAAGCTGGTGTCCACCAGCAGGCCAAGCGTGAGCGGCAGATCGGTCTCCTTGGTGAAGTAGCGGATATTCTGGGGACGGCCGTCTTCTTCCAGCACGAAATCATCTTTGGTCAGGTAACGAACGACTGCGCCATGCTTATCGCGCACGCTGGCCAGCACGTTAACCACCTTCACATCGACAGAGATGGTTGGCTCCTGCTGGCTGCGCAACGCCGGCCCTGTAAGCAACAGGAACAACATTGCGGGCCCCAACAGAAGCCAACCGGTGAACTTGGAACGATATTTGGACTTCAGGTACTTCAAACGCGCCTATCTTCTCGTGCCTACTTTATTTTACTCAGATTGCGGCTTGCCTGAGTGTGCTCCTGGAGGTCCATGAAACTCATGGCCTTCGGGGCCGCCAAAGTGCTCCTTTTGCATCTCGGTGAATTTGGCCTGCTGTTCGGGCGTAAGAATCTGGTAAAACGCCGCCATAGCTTTGGCGTGATTGGAAACCTGCTGGGTCGTCAAGTTTCCGATCGTGGCTGCCGCCTGGTCGATGGCTCCCGCGTCGTTTGTTTTGATCGCGGCAGCCAGGCTGTCATGAGCGGCTTTCATGTTGTTCTGGATGTTGGTTTGGTTCGAGACCATATTGTTGAAGAGCGTGGTCGCCTGTTGCTGCTGAGCGGCGGTAAGGTCCAGATGCTTCGTCATCATGGCAAAGTGATGCTGCATGTGATCGCCGGATGGCGGAGCCATTTGTTGCGCAAATGCCGATGAAGCGGCCACCGCCAGAATGATTGCAATTGCGATTGACTTGAACGTGTTTTTCATTTTGATTTTTCCAACTCCTGATAGATAGATATTGTGAGAGCAAATAACTGCAAGGACTAACTGATATAAATTACCCAATCACCAAATTACTCAATTACCCAATTGACTTACCTCGCTGCTATGACTGCAACAGCCGAAGACCTTCCCCCCTGAACGCTAAGCTCAACGCTCTTGCGATTTGCCTGGATTGCAGCCAGCAGTTCTTTGAGAAACCTTGGTTTGTAAATGAAGGCAGCCGCCCCTGCCGTAAGACACTCTTCGCGCAAATAGCGCGAGTCTTCGCTCGACATCAAGAGCACCCTGGTCTCCGGAAAATGCTGGGAGATCAGGCGAGCGGCCCTCAACCCGTTCATGCGTGGCATGGCTACATCCATCAGCACAAACTCAGGGTGCAGGCTATCGACTGCTTCCAGAGCTTCCTGGCCGTCCATTGCCCGCCCCACGACCTGCACCGTCTCTTGAGGTTCGAGCAATGCGCAAATTGCATGAAGCAAAGTGGGAGAATCATCGACCACAAGAATTGGAATTGCCTTCGATCGTCTGTATTTCCTGGATTGTTCAATCGAAATATTCATAAAAAATTTAGCAAGTGGGTAAGTTGGTAATTGGGTAATTGAACGACCAATACTGTCGCAAAATAATTCGGCTTGCCGTTGCACTTGGGACCGGCTCTTGGGTTTCCAAATTACCCACTTACCAAATTACTCATTTACCCAATCTCAAAAAGGAGTCTAACTGCGAAGCGAAGAGTGGTGGGTAAACTCGTAGCAAACAATATGTAAAGTCTTTGTAAAGTCCTTAAAATGACGCCCGTTTCCTGAAGATTACGAATTCAGGTGTGGTTATAATTTTCCTGTGAAGTTGCCCTCGCGAGAACGTTTTCTATCCTCGGCTGTGATCGTGGCGCTCACCCTTGTTCTGGTGGTGCTGGCTGCGCTTCAATATCGCTGGAGCCGTGATGTCAGCGAAGCTGCGGCCAGCCGCATGGAAACGTCTTTGCATTCCTCCATGCTTGGGTTTCGACAGGATCTTTATCACGAGCTGACCAACATTTGTTTTGCTCTCCAGCCCGATATGGGGCTCGCTTTTGATCAGGACCACGAACGCTACATCCAACGTTTTCAGGAATGGCAAAAGACAACACAGCACACAGGTGTAGTGGAAAACTTGTTTCTCTATCAAGATGCCGCTGGAGCGCAGTCCCGATTTTTGCGGTTGAACCAGGCAACCAGTCAGTTAGAACCTGAGAGCTGGCCCGCTGAATTTGCGCCGTTGCGGTCCCACCTGCAGCTTATGGCCACCATGATCCAGAATAATCTGAACCATCATGGTCCTCCGGAGATACTGCACTTTCCGGGATTTATGGATGGTCCTGGCGGGCGTCATGGCCGTGAAAACCGGCCACCGGGTGAGCGTCATTTGCGCACCCATGGAAATCCTCTCTTCTTTTGGCACATTGACGAAAACATGCCGGCTCTGTTGCGGCTTGTAATTCATCGCGGGAGCGGACAAAACAATCCTGGAGTTGATTTTGTTTTAGTCAAGCTCGATCGCAAGTTCCTCCGCGAGCACGTGATATCGGAGATCGCGAATCAATATTTCGGCCGGGATGGGCTACCCTACCAGGTCGCTGTGATTGGCGGCACTGATCCGGGGCACGTCGTCTATTCCTCCGATGCGCAATTCGGCGAAAAAGACGCCGAGACTGCAGACCTTGTGATGTCGGTCTTCGGTTCGCCCGATGATGTCCGCCGGCCGAAGGAGCCGCAGGGTCAGAATAAGGATTCGCATAAGAACGGTGGCCCGCCACCTATGGCTCTTCACCCGATCCTCCATCAGGCGCCTCAAGGGCTGACTCCAATTGCATATCCTGACACTGGACCAGGCTGGCTGCTGATTGCGCGCAATCGCAAAGGATCGCTGGATGCAGTGGTTGCCGGAATCCGTTCCCGCAATCTGGCCCTGAGTTTTGGAGTGCTCTTGCTGCTGGCGGCCAGCATGGGACTGATCATCGTGGCCAGTCAGCGGGCACAGCGGCTCGCGCGCCTGCAAATGGATTTTGTGGCAGCCATCTCCCATGAACTGCGTACACCGTTGGCGGTGATCTGCTCCGCGGCTGACAATATTTCCGATGGACTGGTCGAAGGCCGGGAACAACTCACCAAGTACGGCACGGTAATCAAAAACCAGGGGCAGCAGCTCAATCAATTGGTCGAACAGATTCTGTTGTTCGCGACGACACGCCAAAGCGACAACCTTTACAACTTCCGTACGCTCCAGGTTTCTGAAATCCTGGATGCCGCTCTGCACAACACAACAGGATTGGTCCAGGCAGAGCAAATTGTTGTGGAGAAACAGATTGAGCCGAATCTTCCTGAAGTCACGGGCGATCTTTCAGCTTTTTCGCAATGTTTGCAGAACCTGATCACGAACGCCGTGAAATATTGCGGGCCGCACCGCTGGATCGGCATTCGCGCCTGCCTGGGCAAAGGCGATCGAGGCCAGGAGATACAAATCAGCATCGAAGATAAAGGGTTGGGAATCGAGCCTTCCGAGTTGCTGCACATTTTCGAACCGTTTTACCGGAGCCCGGCGGTGACCGCTGCCCAGATTCACGGAACCGGCCTGGGATTGGCGCTGGCCAAGAGCATGGCGCAAGCCATGGAAGCCAAAATCACCGTCACCAGCACGCCAGGGCAAGGCAGCACATTCACGCTTCATGTCCCGGTCGCCTCGGCCACTCCGGTCACGACCGGACTAACCATGAAACCAGCCACTGGTCCCAGGTACTCTTAGTCATAGGTCATGCACGAAAATATCCTGCTGGTTGAAGACGAAGAAGCGCTGCGCATGACTCTGAGCGACCGCCTCCATAGTGAAGGCTTTGTGGTCGATTATGCCGTCGATGGCGCCGAAGGCTTTCAGAAGGCAACTCAGCTTCCCTTCGATCTGATCATTCTCGACGTGATGCTGCCGCGCAAGAGTGGCCTCGACGTTTGCCGCGACATCCGCCAGGCCGGATTAATCACCCCGATCCTCATGCTGACCGCCCGAGGCCAAACCATCGATAAAGTCCTGGGATTGAAGATCGGCGCAGACGACTACGTAACCAAACCCTTCGACATGATGGAATTGATGGCCCGCATTGAGGCGCTACTGAGGCGCGCGCCCAGCAGGCCGCCCAGCTATGAAGATGTCCACCATTTCGGTTCGATCCGCGTGGATTTGCGGGGAACACAGGTCTTCAAAGATGGAAAGATTGTGACCCTGTCGGCCCGCGAGTTCCAACTGCTTCGCTATTTCATCGAGCATCGTGGCGCCACGCTCTCGCGCGACGAAATATTAAAGGAAGTCTGGGGATACAGCGCTGAAACCTTCACACGAACGGTCGATGTCCACGTAGCCAGCCTGCGCCAAAAGCTGGAAGACGATCCCAAGCAACCCGCGATCATACTCACCATAATGCGGCTCGGATATAAATTCGCCCTTTGATTCAACCTTGACAGTTCTTAATGCATGAATGCTCTAACCCGTCGTTCCCTCACTACACGATAAACATCACTGCGAAACGAGGGACCCATGAGCTATCCATTCATATCGTCTTCTTCCAAACAATCTCTCAACACTCCAGCCCCGGTCGAAACCCAGCTTGATCTGATTGATACCAGGCCCAGGAAGGCATCCACGATCTTATGGATTGATGATGACGGATTATTTCTTGAAGCAGCCCAAGGGGTGTTGCTGATGCGCGGCTTTACTCCGTTGATGGCGCAATCGGCGGCTCTCGGGTTGTTTATTCTCTGTATTTGCAATGTAGATGCAATCGTGGTGGATTACAACATGCCCGGCATCAACGGCGCACAATTTGCGGCCCCGATAAGGGAGTCGCGTCCTGAATTGCCCGTGTTTCTCTATTCCGATTGCGCTTCAGAGATCGAGTTTGATTATCCCGGGCTGTTTGACAAGGTCTATCCCAAGGGCGGCAACTGCCTCGATCAGCTCATCAGGGACCTCGGAGTGATGACGCGGTCTTCAGTTCAGTAATGATGTTTTATCATCAACTGAATGCTGCAACTCGATACGGAGGTAAAGTTCGTCAAAGGCGTTGGCCCGCGTGTCGCGGATTGGCTGGCGCAGAAAAATATTGCCACGGTTGAGGACCTGCTCTATTACCTGCCTTTCCGCTATGAAGACCGCTTAAACCCGCGTGGCATTGGCGAATTGCGCGAAGGCGAGATGGCCACCGTGATCGCCGAGGTGCGCAACTCAGGCGTTTTCCAAACCCGGCGTATGCCAATCTTCCGCCTGGTTGCAGGGCAGGGACGGGCTTCAATCCAATGTGTCTGGTTTCACGGAGAATACCTTCGCGACCGCTTCAAGCCGGGACAGCTTGTGGCGTTGTACGGGAAGGTTGAACGAGAATGGAAAGGAACCAGGCTGCAGATCGTTCAGCCGCAATTTGAAATCATTGGAGATTCGCAGGAAGCCAAGGGAGACGCCCCGGCGGAGATTGAGCCTATTGAGTCCCTGGAAGTGGGCCGCATCGTTCCGATTTACGAATCTGCCGCTAACGCGCGGCTCACTTCGCGATGGTTTCGCAAGACAGTCCACGGCGCGTTGCAAAATCTCTCGCCTGAAATCCCCGATGGCTTGCCCTTATCGCTTTGCCGGCGGTTGAACCTGCTCGACCGGCGCACCGCTTTTGAGCGTGCTCATTTTCCTGAGGTTGGCGAAAGCTTTGTCGATCTTCAGGCCTTCAGGACACCCGCCCACCGGCGGCTCATCTTTGAAGAGCTGTTTTTCCTGGAGATTGGCCTGGAATCAAGACGCAAGCGGCTGCGCCAGAGGACCGGTATCTCTTTCGAGCTCAACGATAAGGTGCGCGCTGCGCTCAAGAAGATCCTTCCATTTCATCCTACAGGCGCCCAAAAACGGGTACTCAAAGAAATCGCACAAGACATGCAGAGTCCCGCGCCCATGCGCCGCCTGCTGCAAGGTGATGTCGGATCAGGAAAAACGATTGTGGCTCTGCAAGCCGCAGTGATCGCCCACGAAAATGGATATCAAGTGGCGTTCATGGCGCCAACGGAGATCCTGGCCACGCAGCATTATCTTTCGGCCCGGCGCATTCTGGAAGATGCCGGATATCGTGTGGTGCTACTGACCGGATCGCTTGACGAAGAGCGCAAACGCAGCGCTCGACGCCACATCGCGCAGGGCAATGCCCATCTGGTGATTGGGACTCACGCCTTGATCCAGGAAAAAGTTGAGTTTCATAACCTTGGCTTGGTGATCGTAGATGAGCAACATCGTTTTGGTGTTATGCAGCGCTTCCAGCTTATGAAAAAAGGTGGAGCGGAACCCGATACCCTGGTGATGACCGCCACCCCAATCCCCCGTACGCTGGCGCTGACTTTATATGGTGATCACGATACCAGCGTGCTCGACGAACTTCCTCCCGGACGCACGCCGATTACTACACGAAAGGTTTCCGATGAGCGCGCGCCCGAGGTTTGGGAATTCCTGCGCAAGCAAGTCACGGCCGGGCGACAGGCTTATGTTGTGTATCCGGTGATTGAAGGCGCTCCTTCGGACCAGCCGGAGATTGAGTTCATGGGTCAAGCGGCTACATCCAAGAGCGGACTCAAAGCAGCCATGCATATGTATGAAGAGCTGCGCAAGAAAATCTTTCCCACGTTGCGGGTCGGCCTACTCCATGGCCGCCTTACTCCCGACGAAAAAGATGCAAGCATGCGGCGTTTTCAAGCCGGAGAGATCGATGTCCTCGTGGCGACCACCGTAATTGAAGTGGGCGTAGATGTCCCGAATGCGACGGTCATGGTGGTGGAACACGCAGAGCGATTTGGCCTTGCCCAGCTCCACCAACTTCGTGGACGTATTGGCCGCGGCTCGGCCAAGTCCTATTGCGTCTTGATGACAGGCGGCAAAGTTTCGCCGGAGGCCGACCAGCGCCTGAATGCCATGGTACGCACCCAAAACGGATTTGAAATCGCTGAACTTGATTTGCAACTGCGTGGTCCAGGGGAATTCTTCGGCACGCGGCAGGCGGGCATGCCCAGCCTGCGCCTGGCAAACCTGGTGCGCGATCGCGAATTGCTGGAATCAGCCAAGGTCGAGGCACAAAGATTTGTTGCCAGCTCGGATCCAGAAATTACCCCCTCCGAGCGGCAACAGGTTATAGAGCACATGAAGACCCATTGGCAGCGACGGTATGGGTTGGTGGAAGTTGGATAGCATTCAGCCGTCAGCACTCAGCATTCAGCCCGCGAACCGTTTGGGCTAACGAATACGGTATCGTGGGCATGGTTGCGGTTTCTTTTCTGATTCGTGGTCATTCGTGTGTATTCGTGGCTGATGGGTTCTAACACTAACCATGCCCACGACACTTTATCCCTTCAGCCCAAAATGTTCGCGGGCTGAGTGCTGAGTGCTTACAATGCTACTGTGAAGCTTTCCTCCCAAAACGCCCTCTATCAACTGCTGCCTTCGGTTGACGATGTACTGCGCACTGCCGATGTGCTGATCTTGATCGAGCAAGAAGGGCAGTCGCCTGTGGTTGAGGCCACGCGAAAAGTTCTAAATAAGCTGCGCGAGGAGATTGCCTCCGGGAACCTGTCTTCGGAAGAATCGGTGCAGCTTGCGGTTGCCGGTCTCACACAATCTATTGCTCACGAACTGCACAGTGCCTTGGAATTTTCTTTGAAGCCGGTCATCAACGCAACGGGCGTGATTCTGCACACCAATCTGGGCCGCGCTCCACTGGCTGCTTCGGCACTGCAACGGATTAGCGAGGTCGCGGGACGATACTCGAACCTGGAATTCGACATCGCGGCGGGAGAACGCGGTAAACGCGACGTTCATCTAGAACGGCTGTTCGCGCAGTTGCTTAACCAGGAGGGTGTCAGCGGGATTCGTACTGTGGCTGTGAACAACTGTGCAGCCGCCGTGATGCTGGCGCTGAACACGCTGGCTGAAGGCGGCGAAGTCATCGTCTCCCGGGGGGAACTGGTGGAGATCGGAGGCTCATTCCGGGTACCCGACGTCATGGCCAAGTCGGGTGCGGTTCTGCGCGAAGTTGGCACTACCAACCGTACTCGAATTGCCGACTACGAACGGGCTATCAACGAAAAGACTAAATTACTGTTGCGCGTCCATCGCTCGAACTTCGCCATTGTCGGATTCACGGAGCAGCCTGCCTTGGAAGACCTGGCGGCTATAGGGCGCAAGCACTCGATCCCCGTCATGGAAGATTTGGGCGGTGGCGCGTTCCTACCGTTGCGCAGCCTGGGTATCAACGAGAGCGGTGTGCTGGAAAGTCTGCGTGCCGGGGTCGATCTGGTGACCTACAGTGGCGACAAAATGCTAGGCGGTCCGCAAGCCGGCCTGCTCAGCGGACGCGACGATCTGGTACGCAAGATTCGCTCGAATCCGCTTTTTCGGGCACTGCGCGTTGACAAACTTACCTACGCGGCGCTGGAAGCCACATTGCTGGAATATGTCCGCCACAACTATGACGCTATTCCCTTTGCGCGCATGATGCGTCTGCGCCCGGAAGATATCCATGAGCGCGCCCAGGCTCTGCAAGCGAACCTGAACCAAGCGAGAAGATTGCGAACCGGGATCATTCCCGGCGAATCGCTGGTAGGAGGCGGTTCAGCCCCCACATCTACGTTGCCGACCCACCTGCTTGCCATCACGTCCGAGCATCTGACCACCGATGAGCTTGCTGCCGGCCTGCGCGCTCACACTCCGGCAATCGTTACTCGAGTCGAGGAAGGCCGGGTCTTGATCGACCTGCGAACCGTATTTGAGCACGAAGATGCAGAGCTGACCCGGGCTTTGCTGCAGCTTGCTTAATCACATTGACTGTTCCTGTTTGAGTGCCCGACTTGCTAGCAATCGTGGCGACCTGAGTTGTGAGGTCATGCATGTGACCGTGGCCGTTGGTGCGAAGAGAAATTTGCTGCTGATAGGTCATAATCTTTATAGTGGATGATTAATCAGAGTTTTCGGCGGACGGTGGGCGTATAGTCCGTTGCCCAGATAATCGCTCTTCCATTTCGTCCAGAGACTTCGGCCAATCTTGGCGCAACAGGCGGCTCAGAGCGCGATCTGCAAGCAGTTTGCCGCCAGTTTGGCAGTGCGGGCAATAATTAGTCTCGTTGGATGCATAGCGAATGCGCTGGATCTTTGTGCCGCATTTCGGGCATGGTTTTCCATAGCGCCCATGGACTGCCATCTCTTCACGAAAAGCTGTAACTTTTTCAGGAAACTTGCCGCCGGTCTCGATGCGTAGATTCTGCGCCCATTGCATTAGAGTTTCGCGCGCGGCATGGTAGAGCCGGCTGATTTGTTCAGGGGCCATGCGTTGCGTGAGCAGCACAGGCGAGAGCTGGGCTTGATGGAGAATCTCATCGGAATAAGCATTGCCAATTCCACTGAAGATTCGAGGATCGGTTAACGCTCGCTTCAGGGTATGATTGCTCGCCGTGAGCGCCGTGCTGAACCGTTCAAGCCCCGCTGAAAACACGTCGATCCCGCCAGGATCGAGATTGGCGAGCGCTGCTTCTCCTTTTACAAGATGCAGTGATGCCCGTTTCTTTGCGCCTGCTTCAGTCAGGGTGAGCGTGCCGGAATCGAAATCGAGAGCTGCCAGTGTTCGCCGCCCATCCGGAGTTTTGCGGCGCTCGCTCCAGTGCAGCCGCCCGGCAATCATCAGATGAAACACCAACCAGAGGTCGTTATCGAATCCGAGAGCGATTCTCTTTCCTATACGTCGTAATTTGCGCACTGCATGTTGATGGATCGCCTCGATAGGCGGATCGGCTGTTCGCAGCAGAAATGGACCCGCGATCTGCGCGCGCTCCAGCGTGTGGCCAAGAATGCGGCGCTCCAGAGCCTCAATGTAGACGACAATGTCAGGCAGCTCGGGCATGATTCAATTCAGCAAAAACACTCAGGAAGAATTCTGAAATTCATAGTTACCAAAAAGGCCAAGCGGGGAGCTTTTTCTTCCCTGTTAGGCGGTTTTAATTGATAGCATCTTTCATTAACAATATGCCAGCCGGGAAGCTCCATTTAGTGCCTTTGGGCGGATTGGGCGAGTTCGGAATGAACTGCATGGCCATCCGCTGGGGCAACGACATCGTCGTTGTCGACGCCGGCTTGATGTTTCCTGAATCGGAATTGCTGGGCGTGGACATTGTCGTTCCCGACATTACCTATCTACTGAACAATCGCGACAAGGTCCGTGGCATTGTCCTGACGCACGGCCATGAAGACCATATTGGGGGACTGCCCTGGATTCTTTCTGAACTGAATGTGCCGGTTTTTGGTACGGAGTTCACGCTCGCATTGGTCGAGAACAAGTTGGAAGAGCATCAACTGCTCGACAACGCCGACCTGCGCGAGATTCGCGCGGGAAGCCGCTTTAACCTGGGACCATTCACCATCAATCCGATTCAGGTAACGCACAGCCTGGTGGATTGCGTGGCGCTCGCCATCCACACGCCGCTTGGGGTCATCATTCATACCGGCGATTTCAAAGTTGATCCCACGCCCACGGACAACCGGCTCTTTGATCTTCATACCTTTGCCGAGTACGGCAAAGAGAAAAGCGTCCTCATCCTGCTCCAGGATTCAACCAACGTCGAGCGGCGGGGATATACTCCCAGTGAACGTGCTGTCCGGGGGCGCTTCGACGAAATCTTTGCCCGTGCCGAGCGCCGCCTCTTCATCACTTGCTTCTCCTCTTCCATCCACCGCATCAAGATCGCGATGGAAATGTCCTGGGAATACCGGCGCAAGATAGCTCTCGTGGGCCGTTCGATGACCGAATCAACTGAGATCGCCATGGACCTCGGTTATCTGGATGTTCCCCCAGGAACGATGATTCATCCCGGCCAGATCAGAGACTTCCCGCCCGATCAGGTTTGCGTCCTGATCAGCGGCACTCAGGGCGAGCCGATGTCCGCTCTCTCGCGGGCTGCAGTCGAGAGCCATAAACATGCCCGCATCGAACGCGGCGATACCGTGGTGCTCTCTTCCCGCATTATTCCCGGCAATGAAAAGGCCATCTATCGGATGATCGACCACCTCTTTCGCCGTGAGGCCAATGTGCTTTACGAGGACGGTTCGACTCCTCCAGTACATGTCAGCGGACACGCCAGCCAGGAAGAGCTCAAGCTGCTCATCAACCTGGTCAAGCCTCGCTATTTCATTCCCATCCATGGTGAATACCGCCAGCTTCGCTTGCATGCCGACCTGGCGCGTTCCATGCATGGGGCCGTAGGCCAGGTGCTGCTGATGGAAAGCGGCGATGTCCTCGAATTCGATGAACTGGGTGCGCGCAAGGCCGACCGCGTTCCTGTAGGCCGCATTTGCATTGATTCCGGCTCGCGTGGAGACATTGTGGAAGACCTGGTCATCAAAGATCGCCGCCATCTGAGCGAGGACGGCTTCGTCCTGCCGATCATTGCCATCAATAAGCTGAGCGGCGCAGTCGAATCGATTCCCGAGATCGTGATGCGAGGCTTCGCCGCCGGTACGGAAAATGGCTTCGTAGAAGAGGCCCGCAAAGTAATCGCCAACACTCTCGATGGATCCACATCGGAAGAAAAGATGGACTACGGCGTCATCAAAGAAAAAATCCGGGCTGACTTAAAACGCTATATCGGAAAGACCACCTCGCGGCGACCGCTGATCATGCCTGTTATTCTGGAGATTTAGTAATAAGCCTTCGTCGCGCCGCACGGGCCAGTTTACGGATCGTCTGCCAATCCCCGCTGAGCATCATTCTCAAGCAAGCCCCGGTTGCCGATGCTGCCGCCTTCGTCGCCGCAACCGCATGACGCTGCCGTGCCTGGTCGATGGCGATCAGGGTTTGGCATCGGGCCGCGACGCGATCGCTGTGCCGCTTCAATTCTCTTTGCGAGAGAATGCCTTCCTCACGAGCCTGCGACAGACAATGCCGCCGGACGTGAAGGTGGTTTCTCATATGGCGGGTGATGTTGCTGCTAAGCGATCCGTCGCTCCGCGCAACCTCCGCAAGAATTTCTGGGATATAGGCGAATTTCACTCCCGCGCGTGCCAATCTGACCCAAAGCTCGTAGTCCTCGCATATCTCGAAGTCAGGATTGCAATCAAACCCGCCAACCACTGAGAAACAGGAGCGCCGGACCGTGACGGAAGTTGTAGCGAGAAAATTGTTTTCCAGCAAAAGGTGGCGGTAAGGATCCGAGGGCGGCGGTCCGCTGGTGTGCCGCCAGCTTCGCCCATCGCGAGCCGTCATCGTGACATCGTGATAAATCACATCGGCTTGCGGATCGCGAACGATCAGTTCAGCCACCTGCTCCAGTTTTTCCGGCATCCAGCGGTCGTCAGCATCAAGGAAGGAAACATATTCGCCAGAGGCGCGTCCCAAACCGTGATTACGGGCCGCAGCCACGCCAGCATGAGGGATGGATACGGCAGAGATCCGCATCTCAGGATGCTCGTTCGCATACTGCCGGCATACCTCGATCGTGCCATCGTTTGAACCGTCGTCTGTAATCAGTACTTCGTAGTCATGAAATGTTTGGCTGCGAACCGAAGCCAGGGTAGCCGCAATGGTACCGGCAGCCTTATAGGCGGGGATGACGATGCTGATCATCGAATGCCATCAATGCTGATGCCATGGTCCCGTTGCTGAACCGACCAAATCTTCGTGACCCGTTCGAAAATTGACGCCTATTTCCAATCCAGCAGCCACGACCAGCGCATCGAACAATTCGCTGATGGCATATTCTTCGAGATCGCCCAAAGCGCGAAGCTCCACTTCTTTCGAATAATTCTCGGGGCGAATTCCCAGAAAGCAGCTAGGACTGCAGAGGTCTGCGAATTCTGTTGCCGCTGAATTTGAAAACCCTATGACCAAGATCGGGCTTTGGCTTAAAAGAGCACGCTCTTTGTTTACACGTTGCGCAAGTCTCATGATCTGGAGAACGATCTCTGTTTTTCCAGATGCGCTCACCGCTATGATTCCACCACCCAGCTTGCTATTTGGTAAGGGGCTGCTATCGTTCAATATTGAAACCGTAGCACCCCCATGAGCAAGGCGGTTGGCTGGTAGCGCGGCCGCCAACAAGGCACGCCCGGCTCCTATGATGCGTACAATTTCTGCAGTTCGCATCCAGCCGCACAGAGCACGCGTGACCGTTTGGACAGAGTCAGGATTTGTTCGAATTGTATCCAGAACAATCTCTCTTATCGCTGCCAGTCGCTGGTCAACCAATTGATCAATTGGCGGCAAAACCCTATGAATTCCCGAGGATGAAATTTCAACCTCCACCTGCTCGAAAGGATCGGTCGGCGGATCGGCATGTTGATGTGAGATTTCGCGCACCTGACGTGGGTACCTTGCCTCAAGCTGTTTGAACATTTGTTCCTTTGAGGCAAGGAATTCCTCGTCCACCGAACGGCCCTTTCGCTCAGCAATCAGGGCAGCAGCAAAAGTCGCACCCGATATCCGCATTCTTTTCATGATCTGGCCCATTCCCTGCTGTTATCTGTCTCCGCGACTTCTCTTGGCGCTAAGTCCGCCGGTGAATAGCCCATAGCAGCTAATACTTTCCACAAGGTAGAAGTAGAAACATCAAAGTGGCCGTTTTCAATTCGCGACAGATTACCAGGTTCGATCTTGGCAGCCCCGGCGACTTCTGCCTGGGTGAGTCCTCTTTGTTTGCGCAATTCTCGCAAGCGGGCCCCAACGTGCTCTGCCTGCTTAGCCGCTAGCTCAGCCATGTGACCCGCGAATTCCGGATCAGTTAAACGGCGGGCCACATGCCACACAATCTCGATATCCCTGGGTTGCGCCGGAACGGTAATGTGCAGCCGGTCGGGCGAGATATGGCTTTCTGTCCATCGGATCTGGGTCGCCCCTGGCGGAGTTACAGCCGAGCATGAAATCTGGGCCAAGTCTCCGTTTGCAAATTCGATGCTTAGATTATCCTTGCCAACGCCAACCGCCTTAATCGTTAGGTAGTTGCGATTGTTCCATTTGTTACGCATAGTAATATTCTCCGTTTGAAATGACCTGAGCGTGATTTCATGGATAAAATCCATCAGTGAGGGAGGTCTTTCGTCGGTAAAACTTAGGTGCCCAGCAATCCGAGTTTCATATTGGCGGTGCTCGGACAATGGCTCGGGTGATTTTCCGTGACTTCCTTTCCTGACCGGATTCGTGGAATAAAACGCCGACACAAAATCTAGAGCAGTTCCATGCTTCTGATACGCGTCGGCTGCTTGATAAGGTTGATTTCGTCCTCCACCTTTCTTCCATGAAAGGCCTCCGGCATCACCGTCACATTCAGCTCTCACATCCCATTCATCGGCAGGTATTCGTGGTTGCGCAATGATGCAATCGCATCCGCTGAAAATCCCGTGAGACCAGCAATCAATAAGACAGTCCTCATCATTTAAAGCGCTTTGCGAAAAGTATTGAAAAGATGCCGCTGTCCTATTATGCGGGTAGCTAAACGCCTCGACTGAGGGCTGCCATTGTGTGGAGCCCTGCCATCTTTGACGCCATGGGTGATCTTGAAACCAATAGGCGCGCACAACCCTCTGATTCAGGATCCGATCTCGCTGGCCAAACCAGATACAGTGGAGCGATGCACAGATGTCATCGTCGTCATGCCCATAGCTGACGAAAATACGTACCGGCTTTCTTTCCATATGCCCATAGCTGACGAAAATATCTTCACTCATTGCATTTCTCTCTCATAACAGATAAAAACCAACAATGTCCCATAAGTAGCGCTCGTTCGACTTTAACCATTCCAACACAGTAGACGGCGGTGTATCGCCAACGACCTGCCATGTCCCCAGTGCGATCATTGCAAATCCTTCGCGCCATCTCCCGTAGCAAATCAAAGGCGATGTCCCAGTAGGATTGATTTCAATACTGAACTCCCGCTCTTTGTGAATCCCGATCATACGGATCTCAGTTGTAGTTCGACTTTAGCCATTCCAGCAGAGCAGTTGGCGGTGTATCACCGCCAACGATCTCCCATGTTCCCAGTGTGATCACTGCAAATCCATTGCGCCACTTCGCGTAGCAAACCAAAGGTGATGTCTCAGTTGGGATTTCAATGCTGAACTCCCGCCCTTTGTAAACCTTGATCATTATGGATCTCCCGCCCTACCATTTATGCTGTAAATGATAATATCAAACACGACAAGTTTCAAGCTGAAAATTTCGCGCAAACGCTTGCATTCTCAGATCATTAAATAATTTATTATCAATAATTTACCAGGTAAAACACTGCCAAAAACTGGGCCGGTAGAACAGGTGCTTGGAGCAGATCAGGTCTTTTGCGTGTTTGAAATATCCTATTTCGTTTTTGGATTCGAATGGTTCCCAAAAGCTTACCTTCTCAGCACTAATTGAGTCGGATTGAATAGCCGTAGCCTCGAGATACCGCAGAAAACCATTCCATCACACAATCGATAAAGGATTCATCGGTAACAATTCGGTAACACGGGTCCACTACACTTCCTCTTGTGTTGAATGATTTTTGGCGAACTTGAAGTTTTCTACCACGTTCGCAAGAAGGATAAAAAGCCATGATGACCAGAAGAATCTTGCCGCCCATTCTGATGCTGATTTTGGGATTGTTCGGTCCGTCAACTCAGAATGCATTTGCCAAGACTCATACCTACCTCCAGCAGGCTGCGAACGCTTCAGCCGCCAAGGGGATTGAAGGCGAGTGGAATGGAACCCTCGAAGCCGGGGGACAAAAATTCCGGTTAGTGCTCAAGATCACCAAAGGCGCCGGCGATAAGCTCACTGGAACAATCGACAGCCTCGACCAAGGGGCAAACGATATTCCGATCAGCTCGGTCGAACAGAAGGATGACCAGGTCAAACTGGTGCTTTCGAGTATTGGCGCTTCCTACGAAGGCAAGACAAATGCCAGCCGTTCGGAAATTTCGGGCGAATGGCATCAGGGTGGAGGATCGTTCCCGCTTGTGTTCCATCGCTCGGAGGGCAAGGACAACAAGAAGACACCGAAAGGGCTGCCCGCAAGCCTGGGCGGCTTCGAAGACCAGGCCACGTTCTTCCTGATCGTGAATGAAGAGCGGCTGGGCGTGATGCAGTCTACCTGGAAGCCCAACGGACAGTTTGAAAGCCAGACCACGATCTCGTTAGCGGGGCAGAGCGTACAAGCCAGCACTAAGATCGTTCCCGACGCTGATGGCCGCTGGGCGCAAATCACGATGGAGGCGCCTACCGGCACCGTGACCATCACCCGCGATGGCAGCTCAGTCAAGCGCACCATCAAGGAAAAAACCACTACCTGGGAGACCAGGGAAGGGCTGCTGCTCTTTGAAAACAACGCTCCTGCGCTGATGACTCAGGCCATACGTCAATATGATCGTGCGAAAGGCGGCGTGCAGACCTTTCCGCTGATCATTCTGCCCGGCGTGCCGGTGGATTTAAAGCTGGAAGCCAAAGAGAGCAGCGAGCGCAGCGTTGCGGGCAAGAACCTGTCGCTAACCAGGTTCATCTACTCGCTTCCTGGCGCGGACATCGTGGTATGGGCCGATGAGTCCGGAAGACTATACCTGGGCGAAGTCGCAGCACAAAAGGCAGCCTTCATCCGCGAGGGTTACGAGACTCTGCGAAAAGCAGAAGTGAATGATCCGTCTCTTTCCCCGCCCAAATATGAAGTCGCGATCGATCGCGGAATCGCAGTGCCCATGCGCGACGGAGTCAAGCTCTCAACCGACATCTACCGCCCACAAGGTGTGGAGAAGGCTCCGGTCGTCCTAGTGCGCACTCCTTATAAGAAGGAGATGAATGAGCAGCAGGCAAAATTCTATGCGCGCCGGGGCTATGTCTATGCCGTTCAGGATTGCCGTGGACGCTTCGGCTCACCCGGAGAATGGGAGCCGTTCGTCAATGAGAGCAAGGATGGTTTCGACGCCGTCGAGTGGCTGGCGCAACAGCCGTTTTCGAATGGCAAAGTCGGCATGATCGGCGGTTCTTACCTCGGGTGGGTGCAATGGTGGGCTGCGGCGCAGCATCCACCGCACCTGGTTACTATGATTCCCAACGTCGCTCCTCCTGATCCTTTCTACAACATTCCCTACGAATATGGCGCTTTTTACCTTTTGGGAGCAATCTGGTGGGCCGACGTTGTCGATAGCCAGGCGCCCAGCGACCTTTCCGGCGTAACGATGAGCAAGATCTCCGAGAAAAAATACGGCAAGCTGCTGCGCGCCCTGCCGGTGATTGATCTCGACAAGACGGTACTGGGCAAAGAGAATCTTTACTGGCGCAAGTGGATCCAGCACTCTACCAATGACGATTACTGGAAGCCGGCGGATTTTCTGGAAAGCCTTAAAGACGTGAATATTCCGGTCTTCCATCAGTCCGGCTGGTTCGATGGCGATGGCATCGGCACCAAGCTGAATTATCTGAAGATGGCCAGCTACAAGCACTCCAACCAGAAGCTGACCCTTGGCCCCTGGGGACACACCGATACTGCCGGGCGAATGATAGGCGACCGCGACTTTGGCGAAAATGCAATCGTCGATCTTCAGCGCGACTACCTCCGCTGGTTCGACCATTGGCTCAAAGGCATGGACAACGGCATCACCAAAGAACCCCTGGTGAATCTGTTTTTGATGGGCTCCAACCGATGGGTGCAGGGCAATACTTATCCTCTGGAGGTCACGCACTTTCAAAAACTTTATCTGGCCAGTGACGGCAAAGCCAACACTGCCAAAGGCGACGGCCGGCTGCGCTTCGACGCGCCTTCCAGCAACTCTCCCGTTGATCGCTACAGCTATGATCCTGGCGATCCTACTCCCGATCCGCGCTTCTACGAAGAATCGGAAGAAAACGAGAAGAAAGAGCGGTCCGCCACAGAGCGCAGAGCTGAAGCTCAGGGTTACCACCAGAAAGTCAGCGAAGAACGCAAAGACATGCTGGTCTACACGACCGAACCTCTCGCCAAGCCTCTCTCCTTCGCCGGGCCGGTTTCCGCTGTGCTTTATGCTGCGTCGTCAGCCCGCGATACGGATTGGTTTGTCACTCTTTCAGAAGTCGACCAACATGGAAGAATCTTCCAGCTTGTCCAGGGCAAGATCCGCGCGCGCTACCGCAAATCAATGGCAACTCCGGAATTGCTCAAGCCCAACGAGGTCTACGAATACACGCTTGACCTCTGGCACACAGGCATTACGATTCCCGTTGGATCACGTCTTCGCGTGGAAGTAGCCAGCGCTGCTTTTCCATTCTTCTCGCGCAACCTCAACACCGGCGGACACAACGAAACCGAAACCAAGTATGTGACCGCAGAGCAAACCATCTATCACAACCAGAAATATCCGTCTCACATTTTGCTTCCGGTCGTGCCGGAAGAAGGGCAGAAGGTGGCGGAGAACAAGTAGTTTTGGCCGCGAGGATTTTTAAGGCTGTTGACCCGGGTGTTTAAGGAAAAACAGATCGTCATCCCGTGTTTTGCCGTTATCGATTGATCGGCGTTAACAATCACCAAATTTGGATTCACTCGTAACATTTGCGTAGCAGCGGCTTTTTAGACTTGGCCTACGTTGATCACTCAACGAATCTTGCGATGCAAAAGGAAAAAGAAATGACCATCAAACAATTCACACTCACATTGGTGTTGGTAGCCCTTAGCGTGGCGCCCTCGATGGGCCAATCACCCGCTGACTTGCTGCAAAAAGCGATTTATACACAGGAAACACTCGGCGATCTCGATGGTGCTATCAAGCTCTACCGGCAGATTGTCAATTCCGGCGCGCAGTCGCGGGTCTATGCCGCCCAGGCGCAGTACCGGCTTGGGCTGTGCCTGCTCAAAAAGGGTGAAAAGTCCGAGGCCGCTAAGGCCTTTGAAAAGCTGGTGCAGGACTACTCCGAGGAAAAAGAACTTGTAGCCAAAGCTAAGGAACAACTGAGCGCCGACACCAGGCTGGTCCCCACTCCGTGGGGAGAGAGCGAACTTTCTGAATTTCAGATCAAGCTACCCAACGGTAATGTGCTTGGCGCAAAGACCACTTCGATTGAGCCGAGTGAAACCAACCCTCAAAACGTGGTCATGAGGAACCGGGAATATGTCAATGCAACACCAACAGTTTGGAGCCGCGTGGAAGCCGATCGCGACACGATGCGGCCCATGGCGGCGTCATTCAGCAGTCCCTATATAGGGGAAGACAAAGTCGATTACCAGCCTGGAACAGCGCGTATGCAGGTTACAGGGCAAGAACCTAAAGTCTTTACGCTGGATGGCCCCATCTTCGATAACGAGGAGTGGGCGTTTTGGTTTCGCCGTCTCCCGCTCGCTGCAGGCTACAAGACAATCCTCCCACTCATGGGTCCGTTCCGTGGACCGCTCAAGATCAGCTTGAATGTTGTGGCTTTAGAGGATGTACAGGTTCCGGCCGGGAAATTCCGTTGTTACAAGGTCGATCTTCCGGAGATTCACCAAATACTTTGGATTGCAGTTGACGGAGCCCGGTCGATCGCGAAGATGGAAACCATGGGGGTTACAGTGGAACTCCTCAACGTTCACAGAGTTGATTCAGCACCTGTGAACTATCAAAATACGAAGATCGGTTTATCGTTGACAGCGTCTCCCGGCTGGATCGTATGGCCAGATGAGCCTGAGAAAGATGAAACACATCTGTCTTTGCTTGATCCGGAATGCAAGGGAGCAGTCTATCTTCGGGTTGTAGAAAAGAAGGCTGCAAAATCTGAAATAACGCAACTATTGCGAGCTTCCGTTGATGAGCAAGCCGAAAAGCACACAAAATTTCTCAAAGATTACAAGATTCGCCCGGCAACGATTCAAAGCCGACAGATTGGCGGCATCCAGGCGCTATCGAGCGTGGCGGAATTCATCGACGATAAAAAAGAGATGGTGGAATACACGACGCGGGTGCGCAGTGAGACTACCATGTTGACCTTTTCCGCGGTCGTTGAAGCTTCAGGGTTTGAGGAATTCCGCAAGCGCATTGATCCGGTTCTGGAAACAGTCAAAATAAAGTAGGAATCTTAGATGAGCTTGAGACCAAAATTGAGCAGCACAGGCCACAGCCCTGCTTTGTGGCCTTTCCTGCTGCTCGTTTTGGTAGCTGTGCTGGTCCCAACGGCAGGCGTGTTATGGTTCATGAGCCAGGCGGTAGAGCAGCAGCGAGATGTAGCAAGGCAGAGACTGTCGGACGCTTACCGTGGCCAACTCGCATTGTTGCGTGACCGGCTGGATGTTTATTGGGAAAAACGGGCGGCCGATTTGGCGATTCGTCCTAATCAGGGTACGCCGCCCCAGGTATTCCGGGAACTTGTGCGTACCGGTTTGGCAGACTCTGTTATTTTTCTGGGCACGGAAGGCTCCGTTGCTTATCCCGCGCCGGTC
Organism: Candidatus Angelobacter sp.; assembly: GCA_035939495.1. GTDB lineage: Bacteria > Acidobacteriota > Terriglobia > Terriglobales > Acidobacteriaceae > Angelobacter. The sequence goes on from DASZFU010000082.1 coordinate 32,180, forward strand.
TCATGGCCAACTTTCGGACCAAGTGGAGCCTTCCCATTTGTCCAGAGTGCCGACCCAGCGGAACGAAGCTCGGATTGGATAGAAGCCCAAGCTCTTGAAAGCAAGCGCGATAGCCTGGCATCTGCTGCCGCAGCCTACGCCCATATTGCCAGCAAGGAAAAGGATGATGCCATTGTCGCCCGTGCTGTGCAGGCTCAGGTGCGGTGCCTCGTCCAGAGCGGCAACAAGGACGCTGCGGTGTTTGTGATTCAGCGGCAGTTTGGACGCGATCATCTCTCCCAGGCTACGGACCGGCAAGGCCGTATCGTCGCTGCCGACGAGCAACTTCTGGTCCTGAACCTCCTCTCTCGTGAAGATCGTCGATATCTTGCTGCTGCGCGCCGCCTCCATACAATACTCGCCGATTACGAACATTCCCGTCTGCCTTCGGCTCAAAGACTGTTTCTCATGGAAGAGATGCGGGCTCTTAAACTGGGCGACGGACTCTCGGAATTCCCTACGTATGACGCTGAAGCACTGGCTGCCCGCTTTCTGGAAGCCGACCGTGCCCGTCCCGGCGATGCGGCTCTGCGGCTTAGCGGCGTTCCCGACATTTGGAAACTTACCTCAACCGACGGTCACATCATTGGTCTCTATCGCGGGGAAACCGTGTTGTCCTCGATACGTCATTTCCTGGATGAGCAAAACTCCCCTAAGGGCCTGCAATTCGCTGTGATCCCGCCCGGTGGCAAGGGCCCTCATTATGATGAGGAAACCCCTGCTGGTCCACACTTGCCCGGCTGGCAGCTTACGCTGGCCCTGAAAAATACCGAACAGTTCGACGCGATCGCCAAGAGACAGATGGCCTCCTACGTGTGGATCGGGTTCCTGGTGATCACCGCTATGGCTTTGCTGGCTCTTGTGATAGGCCAGGCACTTCGGCGGCAGATGCGGCTGGCCAGCTTGAAAACCGACCTGGTTGCAGCCGTCTCTCACGAACTTAAGACGCCGCTCTCCTCCATGCGCTTGCTGGTCGATAGCCTACTTGACGATCAACAGTTCGATCCGCAAAAAACTCGCGAATACCTGGAACTGATCGCTAACGAGAACTCGCGCCTGAGCCGGCTCATTGATAATTTCCTGACGTTCTCGCGCATGGAGCGCAACCGGCAGAAGTTCAACTTTGAAGAAACAACTCCTGCCAGGATCGTCCAGTCCGCATTGGAGGCTGCGGGAGAAAGGTTTCATTCGAACCAACGCTGCCTGGAGGTGAAGATCGCGCCTGGCCTGCCTCCGCTTCATGCGGATGAAGATGCCATGGTTACGGCTTTGTTGAATCTTCTCGACAACGCTTACAAATTTACGCCCGAGCAGAAGCGAATCGTATTGCGCGCCTTCTGCGATGCCGGCCGGGTTTGCTTCGAGGTGACTGACAATGGTATCGGCCTTTCGCCACGCGAGCAGAAGAAAGTATTTCGCCGCTTCTACCAGGTAGATCGCCAGCTTGCACGGCAGGCAGGGGGAGTTGGCCTGGGCCTGAGCATAGTAGAATTCATCGTGAAAGCCCACAAAGGGAATATCCAGGTCAGGAGTCAGCCGGGTGCAGGCAGTACGTTTACCGTCTCCTTGCCTTCGAGTGAGATTCCACAACCCTCGCCTGCCGAAGAGGAAGAGGCCACGGCATGAATGGCAGCCGCATCCTGATCATCGAAGATGAACCCGCTCTACTGCGCGGCCTTAAAGATGCTTTCGCGGCCAAGGGCTGTGACGTTATCACCGCCGCAGAGGGAGAAGCTGGTCTCAACCTTGCGTTTTCCGCGCAGCCCGACCTGATCTTGCTTGACATCATGCTCCCCAAGGCAAATGGCTATGAAGTCTGCCGGGAGATCCGCGAGCAAGGCTTGCAGATGCCAATCATCATGCTGACCGCCAAAGGCCAGGAAGAAGATATCGTATTGGGTTTGAACCTTGGAGCCGACGACTACGTCACCAAGCCTTTCAAGATCAGGGAACTGCTGGCCCGCGCCAATGCTTTCTTACGACGGCGCCAGATCAAACCTGACGATGTATGCCGCTTTGGCGATTATCAGTTGAACCTGGCCTCGCACAAACTGTTCCGCGATGAAAAAGAGATCGAGCTGACTGCCAAAGAGTTTCGCTTGCTCGAGTACTTCACCACACGCCTAGGACGCGCCCTCACCCGCCGCGACATTCTCAATGCAGTCTGGGGCAATTCCGTGATGGTTACTCCGCGCAGCGTCGATCGATGCGTAACTACATTGCGAGGCAAAATCGAACCCGACCCGGCAAACCCAATTTTTATTCAAACCATCCGCGATATTGGTTATAGATTTGAGACTGGAGAGTAAAAGAATCGGGGGATCGGGGGATCGGAAAAAACTGAAGCAGAGTTAAGGGACTTACATGGTTTTTCCTATCACCCGATGAACCGAACGCCCGATCACCCGATTCTTACGTCCATTTCATCCGCTCCCGCAACGAAGTAATGTGGGCCAGGTGATGGCGGCCATGCCAGCCATACAGGGCGAGAGTACGATCCAGGGTCTGGATGCCTCCTTCGGGATGATTAAATTTCCTTGCAAAATCTTCCGGCTTGAGCGTTCTAAGTAATGTGACCCAACGTGTGTGCACGGCATCCAGGAGGTCCAACGAAACGTCAATTGGGGTAAGTTCAGTGTCCTTGAGTTTGGCCCAGGCAGCCTCGTCGTACGGTTTAATGGTAGGAACATTTTCCGTCAAAGCGAGTTTAAATCGGATATAGGCGTTCAGGTGGCTATCCGGCACATGATGGACCACCTGCCGGACCGTCCAGCCACCCTCCCGGTAGGGAGTGTCGAGCTGTTCTGGTGTAAGTCCGGTAATCGCTTGGCGTATTAGATCGGGAAGGGAGACTAGTTCCTGAATGTGTTTGGCCCGCGTTTCGGGTGTGGGATTGTCATCGGGGGTAAATTTGCCGACCGGATAGCGCGGATCACTCATGGCAACCTCTCCTGAAACGAATGGACATTGACCTTTAGAGATGTCGGAACCGGTGTTAAGGTTCAGAAAATCTCTTATTTACCAACAAGTTACGGCTTTGCGAAATAACTTGACGATTACGGCTTCACCATTTACCGTATAGCATCCAATTTAAGGAAATGGAATTGGTGGCTCCTGCAAGTTCCGCCCCAAAAGGCCGCACCTAAGGACGTTAAAGATTTTTAGTAACCAGGGAACTGCCGCTTGCGTCTAATGTAGCGCGCAAGGGTTTTCCCGGAAAAATCCCACAATCTTGCTAAGCTGCCTGAAATCAGTAACTTGAGTACTTTGCGGTGATTCCCCTGTTTTACCGGCGTACAAAAAAGGATTGTAAATCATAATCCAGAGGAGAAAGAAGAGAGGAGACGATTATGCGTTCTGATCTTATTTATGATGCACTTAAACCCGTGAGCAACCGATATCTGCTGTGTCAACTTGTCTCCAAGGCGACACGCAAGTTCCACAAGCCTACCACCCGCGTTCAGGACACAATGAACGACATCCTGCTTCGTGTTGGCGGAGCGGACGAACCGGAGGCTGTGATCGACGTTCCTGGAGAAGCAGTTGCACAACCCAGGCGTCGGGCTGCATAATGGACTTTCCTGAAATCCCGCTGGGCTTTGGCCCGGCGGGGAACCAGGCTCCCAGATCGAAATAGTTTTTCTCGCCCAGAATCACTTGTAATCCCCCCTTATCAGTCAAATCAATCCCGTAGGTGACGAATGACAATTGCCGAACTCAAAGAAAAGAACATCACCGAGCTTACTAAAATAGCTCGTACCCTGGAGCTGCCCGGCGCCAGCGGCCTTCGCAAACAGGACCTCATCTTCAAAATCCTGCAAGCCCAGAGTGAAAAAGAAGGACATATTTTTGCGGAAGGAGTGCTGGAAATCCTGCCTGATGGCTATGGATTCCTTCGCTCGCCCGACTACAACTATCTCCCGGGTCCCGACGATATTTACGTCTCTCCTTCGCAAATCCGTAAGTTTGATCTCAAGACCGGCGACACCATCAGCGGCCAGGTGCGTCCGCCCCACGAAGGGGAAAAATATTTTGCGCTGGTCAAGATTGAAGCGGTCAACTTCGAATCGCCGGAAGAAGCGCGCAACAAGATTCTGTTTGATAACCTTACGCCGCTTTATCCCCAGGAGCGTCTCAAGCTCGAAACCGTCCGCGAAAACGTTAGCGCCCGCGTGATGGACCTGCTGACCCCTGTGGGTAAAGGACAGCGCGGCCTGATCGTTGCCCCTCCGCGTACCGGCAAGACCATGCTGTTGCAGAACGTCGCCAATTCCATCACCACCAATCACCCGGAAGTCGTGCTGATCGTGCTCCTGATCGACGAACGCCCCGAAGAAGTCACCGACATGCAGCGCTCCGTGAAGGGCGAGGTCATCTCTTCTACCTTCGACGAGCCGGCAGCCCGTCACGTTCAAGTCGCGGAAATGGTGATTGAGAAGGCGAAGCGCCTGGTCGAGCACAAGCGTGATGTAGTGATCCTGCTCGACTCCATCACCCGCTTGGCCCGCGCCTATAACACGATCGTGCCGCCCTCGGGCAAGGTACTCTCCGGCGGTGTAGACTCCAACGCTCTCCAACGCCCAAAACGCTTCTTCGGCGCAGCCCGCAACATCGAAGAAGGCGGCTCCCTGACCATCATCGCCACTGCCCTGGTTGAAACCGGATCGCGCATGGACGACGTGATCTTCGAAGAATTCAAAGGCACCGGCAACATGGAAATCATCCTCGACCGCAAGCTGGTCGACAAGCGAGTCTTCCCCGCGATCGACATCCAGCGCTCCGGAACCAGAAAAGAAGAAATCCTGATTCCCAAGGAAGACCTGCAACGCATCTGGGTGCTGCGCAAAGTGCTCAACCCGCTTTCACCCGTAGAAGCTATGGAACTGCTGATTGAACGGCTCGTGAAAGTCCGTTCCAATGGAGACTTCCTGTCGAACATGAGCTCGCTGTAGGGGTTCTATGGGAACCAGAGACAAGCGCATTAATGCCTACATTGCAAAGTCCGCAGACTTTGCTCAACCAATTCTTCACGAATTGCGGGAACTCGTTCACAAAGCTTGCCCTGACGTAGAAGAGGCCATGAAGTGGAGCTTTCCTCACTTTATGTACAAAGGGATGCTTTGCAGCATGGCGTCGTTCAAAGAACACTGCGCCTTCGGATTCTGGAAGGCCAGTCTCATCTTCGATGGCAAAGAAAACACACCTGCCGACGGCATGGGCCATTTTGGACGCATCACCTCTCGCAAAGATCTGCCCGCCAAAAAAGTCTTGCTCGGTTACATCAAAAAAGCGGTCCAACTCAATGATGAAGGCGTGAAGGTTCCGAAGGCGAAGCCCAAGACCGATAAGAAAGACTTCAAGGTTCCGGACTATTTCCTGGCCGCACTGAAGAAAAACAAGAAAGCGCTTACTGTCTTCGAAGGTTTCCCCTACAGCAAGAAGAAAGACTATGTCGATTGGGTCACGGAAGCCAAGACCGGCGATACCCGCGAACGCCGCCTGGCGACTTCGGTTGAATGGCTGGCTGAGGGAAAATCGCGCAACTGGAAGTATGAAAAATGTTAGCGCAGCGAACCCAGCAGCCAATTTCGTAGACAGCCGAGCATTTCTGCCCCTGTCATTCCGAGCCGGCAGCGCATCCTAACTATCTGCCACAGAGCATTCGTCCGAGCAAATAAAATCGGGATGGAGCATCTGCTTCCATCCCGATCAAAGTTCCCTAAGAATGTAACCGTTTATCTCGAACTGCCAGTTGAAGCCGGCTTCGGACTAGGCTGTGATTGCCCTGGTTGAGGAGTCGTATTTTGTTCGGCGGTGTTTCCCTCACCCTTCGTACCGGGCTTTTCGAACTTGATCAGCCCTGCGGTGTCAACCTTGGGATCGACAGCCACCGAGAACCAGCCAATCATCATCTCTTCCCAGGTCTGGTCGCCCCATTTGACTTCCTTGGTGGGATCGGGATTGTACGGGTTATTGGGTGAATTATCGAAGTGTGCTGTGCACTCGATACGCGAGCCTTTCGGGATCACCTTTGGCTTGTCGAGCGTGTATCCGAGTTGCCAGTTGAAATCGTATTTTGGCACGGAGAGCAAGGTCTCAATCTCGCCGTTCGGATAGGTTATTTTGTACAGGAAATCTTTCCCACGGAAGTGCATGTGGGGCATCATGTCCACCAGCGTGACTGTATCCTGAATCAGGACTTGAGATTTCACTTCATAGTTGTCGGCTTGCGGCGGAATCGCGAAGTCTCTGGTTGGAGCCAGGAGCGTCACGTTGCGATACTTGGGCGGGGTTTTGGCAAAGACCAATCCGATCTTGGTCTTGTCGCTGCCCGCGGTTCCGTTGGCAGTGTAGTGGAGCTGCAGAACGAAATCCGATCCGGCGCGAACCAGCTTGGCTGAATCACGCAACTGGAGTGGCTGCAGACCGGGGGCGTATCCTGTCAGGTTCTCGGCATCGGTGATGCCGCCGTCACCCCGGCGCTGTCCTCGCTGGCCACCTTCACCCGCACGCTGCCCATTTTCAGGATTGTCACGTCGACGGGCTTCCTGCTTCGGAACAAAGGGAACGCCGGGCTGCGCATCCTTCATCCACTTCGATCCAGGCGGGCGGACAAAAGCGATTACGTGATGCACAACGGCGCGGTTTCCAGGACGAACCTCGGCGGCTGTGACCCAGGTATCCTGCTTGATATTGCCGGGGATCACGACATATTGATATTCGACCGTTCCTTCCGCAGGCACCGGGAAGGCATTCGGCATCTCGATGACCATATCCGGTTGGCCAATGTTCCATCCCTCGATAAACTGCTTCGGCGCCGGACGGTCTTTCGGATCACCCTCGGGAGCGCCATTGTCCGCCCACGAGGCCAGGGTCTTGATCTGCTGTGGAGTCAACCTGCGTTCGTTGGAAAAGTGGTTGTATCTGGGATCCGCGAACCACGGCGGCATCTTCTTGCTCAACACCGCGCTCTTGATCGCCATCGCCCACGGGCGAGTTTCCTGATAAGTGCCAAGTGCCATGGGAGCGACTTCACCTGCCCGATGGCAAACCTGGCAGTTCTCCTGCAGGATCGGCAATACATCATGATTGAACGTGACGGTTGTGGGAGATGGGTGCGTATCGTTATTTGCAGCAGTTCCCATCAGCAAACAGCAGAAGGCAATACCCACTGCCAGCAATCCTTGTGCGAGCTTTCGATTCATTGGAAATGCTCCCCCGGCTTTTCGCCTTTTTTTCAGGTCGAATACCGTTCTCAACGGCACTGAATAAGATTCATTGAAATTGCTAGAAATACCCTCTAGCAGGTAAAAAGCTTTTAAGGTAAATATTCTACTTGTCTTTTTGGCACTAGCGCAAATGGTCTTATTGCCCAATTATCAGGGCATACCAGTAGAGAGGGACTCTCAGCCTGCACAACTGCAAGCCGAGAATCCCGTTGTTCCTTGAAGGCAGAGTACCTTTACGCTCTCCGCTAAGGCTTTTTCTTGGTATCAACCTTGGTTGGCGTGAGCACGAGTTGGCGTGTTTTAGGGTCAATATGAGGATGCGTGCCGGGCAGAAGCTTCTTGTCGAGGGCAACTACGCCGAGAGTGGTTCGTGACACCTCGGGTGAAAGCATCGCCAGCACTTGATGGTCGTTTAGATATTTGGTCCGTCCACTACTGTCAGTCTCGAAATGTGTGTGGACGATATGACCAGTGTTTGTATCATAAATAGCGTATTTGGGCATGTTCGTATTCCTTATCCTTTTCTGGTTTGAACTCGTTATCTTTGTGTCTTGCTTGTCAGATGCCGCTGAGGACAATTCCTCTGATCGCAATCTCCATTTCTTCGGTTTGCCACACGCGGAGACGAAACGTGATTGTTTGCCCGAGCCCCGTGTAGCAGATCTGGTGGAGATTCGTTAGGGCGCCTTCCGGTCCAAGTTTTCCGTTCCAGGAATCATACGGTACGCGGTTTCCATCAACTTGATAGATCTCTGCGGCCACGCAATTGTCGAAATCCCAAGGTCCGCTTCCCTTGCCATTGATGTAACCAATCGTCACCCAAGCCAGAAAGGTCTGGGGGGACCCTAGATCAATGGTTGCTGTATGCCAGGTTGGATCCCCGGGCGGAAGGCTTTCGTAAGCAACTAGCTCCACATATGTTGCAGGCACTTTAAATTCCTCCTTATTATTGTTTTTCTATAGGTAAAGAACGTAAGGGCTGGATCATTCCCTAAAGAGCCTAAAAATATTTCGGAAAGTCGGCGTTTTGCTAATCGGCTTTGGCAGCTTACGTTCGAAACGGCCTTGCGCACTTGCCGTTTCAAATATCCTTTCCGCATTTGGCGGGCTGATCGCGACTGTGCCACAATAAAAGGGTTATCTCCCATGGCAAACCCAAGCACTCCAGAATCCCAAACGAAGACTGAATCCACCGAATCGAACGTCTCGTTTCACGACATTCTTTCCCAATACGAACAGAGCCACTCGCACAAAGCCGCCGAAGGCAAAGGACGCGAAGGCACCGTAGTTGCCGTTACCGCCGATTCGGTGTTACTCGATATCGGCTTCAAGACCGAAGGTATCTTGCCCTTGTCGGCATTCCAAACCGCGGGCGAGACGGTAAAGCCCGGTGACAAGCTGCCGGTCACGATCAAGGGGCGCGGTCCTGAGGGTTATTACGAACTCTCGCGGGCCAAAGTTGAGCGCCCTAAAGACTGGGCATCGCTGGAGAGGGCCTTTGCCGAAAAAGCAACCATCGAAGGGACGGTAACAGGCGTAGTCAAGGGCGGGTTTAGCGTCGATATCGGTGTCCGAGCTTTCATGCCGGCATCGCGTAGTGGCGTACGCGATGCTGCTGAGATGGAAAAGCTGGTTGGACAGGACATCCGCTGCATCATCATGGAACTCGATGTGACCGAAGAAGACGTGGTGGTTGACCGGCGCGCTGTGGCCGAAGCGGAAGCGCGAGTTGCAAAAGAGCGCCGCTACGGAGAGATCAAAGCAGGCGAAACTGTGAACGGCGTAGTCCGTAGTTTGATGGATTATGGCGCTTTCATCGATATCGGCGGCGTCGATGCTCTCCTCCATGTTGCGGACATCTCCTGGGGCCGCGTGAATAAGCCTGCGGACGTGCTCACCGAGGGCCAGCAGGTTGAAGTCAAGGTGTTGAAGGTTGATTCTGATAAAAAGCGGATCTCTGTCGGCCTGAAACATCTTCAGCCGCAGCCCTGGGACACGGCGCCGGAAAAGTACAAAGTAGGCGAGCGGGTGCGTGGAACGGTTACGCGTGTGGTCGACTTCGGCGCATTTGTGGAATTGGAGCACGGCATTGAAGGATTGATCCACCTTTCAGAGATGTCATGGGCCAAGAAAGTAAGAAAGCCCAGCGACGTGGTGAAACCGGGAGAAACCGTAGAAGCAGTAATCCTGGGCGTGAATACCGGTGAGCGGCGCATTTCGCTTGGACTCAAGCAGGCGCTCGGCGATCCGTGGGCCGAGGCGCCGCACAAATTTCCGATCGGCTCGGTGGTCCAGGGGCCAGTCAGCAGCATTACGAAGTTTGGCGCTTTTGTGCAGCTTGCGGAAGGCGTTGAGGGCATGATCCATGTAAGCGAGATCAGCGCCGAAAAACGCATCAATCATCCCCAGGACGTCCTGCGGCTCGGACAAATCGTGCAGGCCCAGGTGCTCGACATCGACAAAGAAAAGCGCCAGTTGAAGCTGAGCATCAAGCAGATGGTTCCCAGCAGCCTCGATGAATACATCGCCGAGCACAAACCGGGCGATGTCGTCAGCGGGCGCATGATGGAAGTTTCCGGAGGACACGCCCGCGTGGAATTGGGTGAGGGAATCCAGGCTATATGTCCAATGCCGGCCGGGGGGCAGGCCGACAAATCCACGGAAAAAACATCTTCGGGCACGCAGATAGCCGATTTGTCTTCTTTGAGCTCCATGCTTACGGCACGTTGGAAAGGCAGCGCTTCAGGAGGCACACCCAAGCGCGAACCCGCTCAGACCGGCCAGATTCGCAGCTTTCGAATCGCAAAACTGGATGCGGCTGCCAAGAAAATTGAATTGGAGTTGGCAGAATAAAGGAAATGACCGCGGATTCACGCAGATCAACGCGGATTGCTTCTCAGCCTTACGCTTGTCATTTCTCATCGTAATTAGTCTGCCTTTGAGTCGTATTGCATCGCTCCCGCGATGTTGCCCTCGGGGTCCTGGAAAAACAAAAGCTGGCCGACTCCAGCCAGGGCGCAAATCGGCATTACGATCTTGCCGCCATTCTTCTCAATGGCTGCATTCGTGGCATTGATGTCGTCCACCGAGATCGTGCATTCGAAACCTCGCATCGGAATTCCGGGCACGATCTCGCGGCGCTTCTGCAACGATCCGCGGAGGGGCACAGTCGCCTTCGCTGACTTCTCGTCGACCATGTAGAAACCCGGTGGACCATATGCCTGAAATTTCCAGCCAAAGACTCTCTGGTAGAAGCGCAGAGCGCGATCTACGTCATCTGCATTGATTGCGAAGTGAGCAACTTGGGACATGTCGAACTCCTTTCTGATGAGGGATTCTATACATTGGACGTTGTGCCTTAATTACGGTATTTTGTCAATTTATGTCGATATTTCGCCACCCCGATAGCACTATTCAAATCCGCAGCTTTGGCGTGACATTCCGCAGTGGGCAACCGGCGCCGCCAATCCTGCAAGGCGCGGCGGATTGGCATCAATTGATCTATGCCACCCGTGGCGTGATGACGGTGTACACGGACGACGGCGCATGGGTGGTCCCCCCGCATCGGGGTGTCTGGATTCCTGCAGGGTTTCGGTACCGGCTCGAAATGAGCGGCGAGGTGGCTCTCCGCATGCTCTACGTGCTCGCGCGCAAGCGACGCGCTGCACGACTTTGTTCGGTGGTCAACGTTACGCCGTTGTTGCGCGAGTTGATCGTCCGCACCAATCTGATTGGCGCGCTCGACAGCGGCATTCCTGAGCAGAGGCGTTTGATCGCGGTGATCTACGATGAGTTGAATGTGCTCACGTCGGTCCCGTTGCAGTTACCCTTGCCGCAAAATCGACGGGCTGCGCAGTTTGCCGCTCTAGCCGCTTCGGAAACCACCGGAGAACTGCCGCTCAAAGAAATGCTCCGCCGATCGGGCCTCAGCCGCCGCAGCCTGGAGCGCATCTTCCGTGCCGAGACGGCGATGAGTCTTGGCCAATGGTTGCGCCGTCAAAAACTGCTCAACGCGCTTAGGCGTTTGGCGGCAGGTGAAAGCGTGAAAACCATTGCGCTGGAATTAGGCTATAACAGCGCGAGCGCTTTCGTCGCGATGTTCCGCCGTGAACTTGGCCAGACACCAAAGCGGTACTTCGAAGTCATGCCGCCAACGGAACAATCGCTTTAGAAGCAGAGCTTACCGCGGATTTGCGCGGATGAACGCGGCTCGGAATTAACCGCAAGAGTTTCACTGAAACCGCTGATAGGAAATTTCAGTAACCCATTCCTAAAGAACCATCAGTATGCGATTGGCTCCATAACATCGACTCTTACTCCTTTATAAACAACCCTTCTATTGGCATTGGGATATTGGCCCAGGACGCGGCGGATCTCAGCGCCTACATCTGTAGAATCTTTCGGATCGATCATCTTTTCGTTCGTAAAATAAAGAGTGTAGGGGGCATCCCCTCGCGCCTGGCATATCCAACTGATGGTGGTGCCGTCTGGATTCGAGTACCGGCCATTGGCTGAGATAACGTAAGCATTGGCGGTGATCTTCTGCAACCATTCTGGCGTGACATTTCGATCGCTGCCGTGGTGGGGCATTTTCAAGACATCGAAATGTGCACAGCCTCTCTCGTCGAGCAATCCATGCGCGGCAAACCCTTCCAGCATGTCATCGCCGCGTGCATCGCCCGTCAGTAACATGCGATGGCCCTGGAACTCCACCACAACTACGATACTCGAGAGGTTAGGCACAGACTGGTCCGCAAATGCCGCCAATACCATAGGGCCGGGATGCTGGCGTACGTGTTCATCCCATTGTTTCTTGAACGCTTTGATTCGTTTTTCCTGAGGACCAATAATACGGTAGGTCAACCCATGACGCTCGGGAGGCTTTAGATCTTCATTGCGATCCGGCAGCATCACGAGTTCTTCAACACCGAGATTGAGGGGAATGCCCTGGGCATCGAGTCGTTCGCGGAGTCGCCGTCCATTAGCCACGCTGGCGAGCACCGCCTCAGATTGACGTTGATGCGGCAAAACGGCGCTTGTGTGACTCTGTCCTCCGAGTGGGGCAAGGCTCGCCATTTCGTTTGCCCGGTGGCCGGCGATACTCTCAAAACTGTTGTACCAACAAGTCCGGACACGGCACGGAACGGCCTTATCTTCTTCCATCTCCTTGATCCAATCGGCGATGCCGATGATATGGTCATCGTCGGTATGGCTTACCATGATCATCTCCAAATCAAGCAGATCATCAGGACGTTTCCATCGGTCATGCAGTTGCTGCAGCCGTGGGCGGAGTGATTGCTGATAAACACCGGCGGGGCCGCCGTCAATCACGATGAATCTCGGGTGTTCGTGTTCGCCATAATGCAAGATCAGAGCATCGCCTTGCTCTGCCTGCAATGCTTCGAGCGAGAAGATCATGCTTTCTCCATTGGGATCAGACGGATTGTATGGCCCGCAGCACATCCAACATGCCGGCGCCTTGAAAAGATCTTTCCCGGCCAAGATCGGTAGCCGTCCGGCAGAACACCTCTTTCACCTTGTGGGGCCTTCCAATCAGTTCACGGTGGCGGGCCATCAAAAGCGCGGCCGCTCCGCTCACGTGCGGCGCAGCCATGCTGGTGCCATCGAGTTCCACTCCGCTCCGGCTTTTTGGAATGACCGACGTGATCTTCTCGCCTGGAGCAACCAAATCGGGTTTCATGCGGCCATCGCCGGTCGGTCCACGGCTCGAAAAGAACGAGACACCATAACGGTGGGGCGCCATGCGATGCGTCGCCCCGACGGTGATTGCTGAATCGGTGTTGCCAGGGTCCGTGATTGTAATGGCGCGATAGTTCTCAAATGTATCGGCATCCTCGCTATAGCCGTGGTTGCCGGCAGCAGCCACCACTACCACTCCTGAATGCGTCAGCCGGTTGCATTCCTGGCATACCGGAGTGCTCCCGCAAGCGTAACTTTTTACATTGTGCTTAAGAGAAAAACTGAGGTTCACGCCGTGGATGACCATCTTGTCCTTGCTCATATTCAGATAGCGCACAAATTGGAGGGCGGCGATGATCGCAAACTCGGTGCCGCCGGCCTTTGTGTCGGTCGGAGTGACATTAGGATCTATGACGCGCAAATCATAGAGCCGGATATCGGGGCATACGCCGATGATACTTTGATCTGCGGGTCCCTTATAACCCGGAAAGGGCGGCTCGGCCGATTCCGGCAAGCGCCGCCAGTCAGCGGCCAGGATTCCGGCGACGTGAGTTCCATGCTGGTTGGTGGCATCGAAGTTTTCACCTTCAATCTTTACTTCCAGGAAGGGCTCCAGATGTGACCAATCGAGCGGTCTGCCATGCAACAGTCGTGGCCTGAGATCACTACTTAACGCATCAATCTCATCCTCCGTAAACCTCGCCAGCTTGGCTTGCTTCTCCGTACTCATTTTTTTCCTGTCGCAAAAAGCCGCTTCCTCCAGTACGGCAAGAAGCGTGAAATCGTATGCCTTGAGGACGCGCGACTTTTGCCGGCCGCATGAATTTCCGGAAACTCGCGGGTCCACGGCTGGCCACTCAATGAACGCTTCATGTTTGGCATCGATACCGCTATCCACGACCGCCCAGATGATGTCGGCGCAGCTAATTTCAAACAGGCGGATGGCTGCATCCGCCTTGATCGCCAGGCGTGATTCGCTCACCGCCGGCTCGGCGATGCGGTTGCAACAAACGGAATAAAGTGGAGGAACCTGTTGCTCGGCTTTTCTCGGCTCTGGATACCATGGATTCTTAATGAGATCCCTTACGCTCTCCACAATTCGCTGGAAATAGTCTCGGTGCTTCTGCGGAGGCTCCGGAAAGGGCTCTTGCAGCAGAATCCCGCCAGTCACTCTGATCATGTCGAGCGCATCGTTGTGGATGATTTCACTCTCCTCGCCATTTTTCGTGCGAAACTGGCGCGCCGGATCCATGAGGATCTCGACCAGATGTTGGTCGCTGGCGAGCCGGTTCAGAGTATCGGATTCGAAACTTCCGCTGAGGCTTTCCTTCCACCAGGAAGAAAGAGGAAGCACGGCGCGGATCAACTCGGAAAAGTTGATGCTTACGAGCGCATGAGATTCGTTGTAAGCGATAAAGATTTCGTCTTTGTCCTGCTTGCGCTCGGCCGCCAGCCTTTCTCGCAGCTCGCGTACCAGTTGCTGTATGCTGCTGGAAGAATGCGGAGTAAGCAGCACTTCGCGGGATGTGTCGGGATCGTCGGCAAAAAACATCCAGACTTCGGGCAGAATCGGCGTGTCTTGAGTAAATCGCCGGCCGCGAAATCCTTCCAACTTCGGATAGAGCAGCTTTACTACGTCATTTCTGCTTAATTTGACTTCATTGGATTCAGGGTTGTCGGGCATGGGTAAGGCCTCCGCCAATGGCTTGTGAGCAGAGTCGTAATGTCGCTAAGGTGAACGAATCTCGCTTCACGGACACTTCCACTTTTAATAGTGCCGGAAACCGGCGAAACGTTTCATTCAGTCCGAGAAGATCCAAAAATAATTCATCCCTTCTCCAAAATCAGCGATTGCAAGGCCTGGGTAATGTCAGCCTTCAAGTCATCTACGGCTTCCAGCCCGATATAGAGTCTGACGATCCGGCTTCCATAACCGGGCCGCTTGGGAGAATGAAGGTCATAAGCCATCACAAGACTGGTAACGCCGCCCCAACTGTAACCGATCTTGAATAGCTTTAGAGCATCGACGAATGCTAGGACTTGCTGCTTAGTAAACCGCTGGTGAAAGACGAATGAAAACAGCCCGCTCGACCCAGTGAAGTCCCGTTTCCAGAACTCATGCCCAGGACACGAGGGCAGCGCCGGATGCAAAACCACTTCAACTTCCGGTCGCTCCTGAAGCCATTGCGCTACGGCACAAGCTGAACGCTCAACCGCCTTCAGCCGGACGGCAAGCGTTTTCATGCCCCGCAACGCGAGGCTGCAATCATCGGGAGAGGCGGCAAAACCCAGCAGTTGATAGGTCTCGCCTAGTCGTTCATACAGGGCAGCGTCCCCGGCGGTGACTGAACCGAGCAGCAGATCACTGTGTCCGCCAATGTATTTGGTCAGGGCTTGCATCGTGATGTCGACGCCATGAGCGAAGGCATCAAAGTAAATCCCTGACGACCAGGTATTATCCAGGACCACAATCGCATGATGCCGATGTGCCACCTCGGCGATGGCCGGAATATCCTGAACTTCCATCGTGATTGATCCAGGGGTCTCGCACCACACGACGCGCGTGTTGGGCCGAAATACGGTTTCAATTTCACGTCCGGCCATGGGTGGGTAATAGCTTGCCTCTACGCCAAATCGCCGCAGGACATCATTGGCCAGTCTTCGGTTAGGACCATAAATACTCTCCGGCAAAAGAATATGGTCGCCCGTCTTCAGCAGCGCCAAATGAATTAAGGCTATGCCGCCCTGCCCACCCGGAGTGATGAATGTGCGGAAACCCCTCTCCAGTTCGCAAATCTTGGCTGCCAACTCCAGCGTTGTGGGCGTCCCGTAGAGCCCGTAGGTGTAGCCAACCTCGTGTTGATTCCAATGGTCGCAGGCCTTGCTCACCTGGGGAAACAGTACAGTCGAGCCCCGGTACACGGGGGATGCGAGCGAGCTAAAACCTTCAGGAACATGGGCATCTGAATGAATTAGCTTTGTGGTCCAATCTTTTTTCATGCAAAGATTTTAGCCGAGTGGGAGACATGCGATCTCACCGCAAAGGGCGCGAAGGACGCAAAGGAAAACCAAGAGGAATAACCACACATTCGCTGCGCTCAGTGCAGGCGTCGGTCAAGAAGGAATACGAAGATAAAATCAAACCGCAGAGACCAGAAAAGGTTTGATTCTAAGCAATTTCCCACTTACCAAATTACCAAATTATCCACTGCCCTCACCTCGCTGGGAACTGAACCACAGCTTTACTCGATTTGACTTCGCTCTCCTCGGCGCTGACGTTGACTCTGTAGAGCAGGCCGGGAGCGACATTCCAGTGCTGTCCGGCATCGGTAATCACGGTGACGGTCTTCTTGTTGTAGCGTGTGAGTGTGCCGATCACCTCGGGCTGCCCTGACGGTTGAAAGCGTACTCGCTCCCCGATTCGAAAATCGAGCATCTGCACATGGGACCTCATCTCACGCAGGAAACGGATCCGGGCCACAACCTTGTGATTGAGTTCTACTAGTTCTTCTTCAGAAAGCGAATCGATGTTGATGGACATGGGTCACCGATTTTTGAGCCATTGTAACATTCACTAAATTGCCAAAATTGCCATGATTGCCATAATCGCCGTAATTTGAAAACCTAACTTCCACCCATTCGAACCTCAGCATTTGCCAAAATTGGCATAATCGCCACTTCATCTTCCAAGTTGCCCCGCGAATGTATGCCGCTACCAAGGATTCAGATCTTGAAGTTATGGCAATTTTGGCAATCACGGCGATTATGGCAATTTTGGCAATCCCTGGCAATCCCAAGTCGTTTCCAATTCGAACCTCAGCGTTTATATAATGGACACGTCGCTCGCTGTGCCCAAGATAGCCAAAGAACGGACCCAAGAGAACCAGCGTCGCATCGAGGCTGCCGCCCTTGAACTGTTTACCAGCCAGGGATTCCACGGAACCAACAATCGCGAGATTGCAGAAAAAGTAGGTGTCTCTACCGGAACGATTTATACGTATTTCCCAAGCAAAGAGGCGATTTTCTCTAGCCTTGCCCAACGATACCGCTTGCACATAAACGAGTGGTTGCGAAAGGCGGTTTCTGGCTTGCAGGAGCCTCTTTCAAGGCAGGGCCTGATGAGCCTGGCTTCGGAAGTCCAAGGCCTGATGTACGACGATTCCGAATCCTTCCTGATGCTTCTCAGCGATGTGATCGAATTCAAAAACCAGCATTTTCTTGAGGTATTTCACGACGTGCCGGAACAATTCCGCCGCCTGCTCGGTCCGGTTCTGGAAAAAGTGAAAGATCAGCCCGGCTGGCGCGGCGAGGACCCGGCGTTTGTGCTGGCCTCCATCCATGTGTATTTCTTCACTTTCTTCCTGATGGAAAGACACATGCAAGGTGAGCAGCATCTGGGTATCTCAAACGAATTGGCTACAGAGAAGTTCATCGACCTGCTCTTCCGGGGCTTGTGGACTTCGCCGCCCGGCGATCGATCTGCGGGTTCGCCCGGCAAAACCAGAGAGTACATATTGCAGCAGCCCACATTGCGGGCCGAGCGTGACCGCGTGGATTATCTCCGTTTTCTTTCGGGCCGGCTTTGGAGTTCGCCGCCCGATGCCCCACCCAACCAGTCGAAAGAAAACGGCGGACATCCGGCAAAACGTCCGATTCTTTTTCTGCCTGAAATTCCCAGGGAACGTATCGACGAGAATCAACTCCGCATCGAGGCTGCGGCTTTGGAGTTATTTACACACCAGGGATTTCACGGTACCAACATCCGCGACATCGCTGAGAAAGCGCGCGTCTCGCAGGGCGCAATCTACATGTACTATCCCAGCAAGGAAGCAATCTTTGAGGGCCTGGTGCGAAGTTATCGCTACTCGATGCGCAAGTTCATGGAGCGCGTCTTCCGTGCCCTGGAAGATCCTTTTTCCCGCAGCAACTTGAGGCTGTTCGCCGCCGCCATGCGCTCCATGGTGTATGAAGACGCCGAATACTGGCTGCTGATGTACATTGACGTAATCGAATTCAAGAACCAGCACTTTTTGAAAGCGTTTCAAGATATTCCCGAGCAGTTCCGTCGTTTGCTTGGACCCAAGATCGATACGGTCAAAGAGCAGCCGGGCTGGTGCGGTCATGATCCTGCCCTGGTCATGGCCATAATCTACTTCTACTTCCATACTTACTTTGTCATCGAGGCCGTGATGCATGGGAACCATCACCTGGGCATTTCCGATGATGAAGCCGTCGAGCGATTCATCGACATCCTTCTGAATGGCTTGTGGGAGACGCCGGCCGGGATGCAATCCGTGCACTCCGATGGCAAAAGCAAAAAGTCACGCCGCATCGGCCATGAGTACTCCAATGGTGTGCAATAACTGATGTCAAGGTTCCGCTCACCCCGGGATTCGGTTTGTCACCTTTCTGAAGATCACAACATTTATGGCTTATTTGGGTTTAGAGTATCTGCATATCGACTAGGGGGCATGTGTGTCCAGGCGATCGATAACCTTCATGCTGTTGTTCTTGCTTGCCGTTCCTGCCACGTTTGCAGCAGACGGGAAAAAGCCGAAACCCTCGTCTAAGCCGCAGGTCTTGTCGGACCATGATCGCGCACTGCACGCGTTGGAGCGGCTGACTTTTGGTCCTCGCCCCGGTGATATTGAAAAAGTGCTCTCTCAGGGCGTGGACAACTGGATTGAGCAGCAACTCAATCCAGGACAGATTTCCAACACGAATCTGGACAACCGAGTTGGTGGCTATCGGACATTGCGCATGTCGCCCAAGGACTTGGTGCTGGCTTTTCCTAACGGCCAGTTAATTCGCGAGGCTGCCGACAAGAAGCGCCCGTTGCCTTCTGATCCGGTGCAATTCGGTCTATGGGAGTTGCTGGTCTCCAAATACAACGACCAACAGAAAAACAATGCCGCGCAGCAGGCTTTAGACGATGCGGCCCAAAAAGCTGCCCAGGACGCGGCAAAAGCGGCCGAGCAGGCCGCCAGAGAGACCGCCAAGAATGTTGCCAACATGCTGCTGTCTCTACCCAAACCCGAGCGTATGCCAACATTAATGAAGATGCCGATGACGGATCGCCGCGCCTTGGCACAATATGGCCCGGGTGATCTGGTGGGCCGGTTAACTGCGGATTTCTCACCCGCCGAACGCGAGACCTACTACTCGATGAACAATCCCACCGGAGTCGTGACCTCTGAACTGCAGCAGGCTAAAGTCTTGCGAGCCATCTACAGCGAACATCAACTCGAAGAGGTGATGACTGATTTCTGGTTCAACCACTTCAATGTCTTTCTCAATAAAGATCAAGACCAATACTTTGTTACTACCTATGAACGCGAGGTAATCCGTCCCAACGCTTTAGGGAAGTTTCGCGATTTGTTGGGAGCGGTCGCCAAGAGTCCGGCCATGCTCTTCTATTTGGACAACTGGCTCAGCATCGGACCTAATTCCCAGGCATCAGGCGTGAAGCCAGGACAGCCTCCCAAGCCCGGCTCTAGAGGACTCAACGAAAACTACGGCCGCGAGTTGATGGAGTTGCACACCTTGGGTGTTGACGGCGGCTACACCCAGGCAGACGTTACGCAGGTCGCGAGGGTCTTCACCGGCTGGACCATTCAGCCACTGGACCAGGGCTGGGGATTCATGTTTGATCCCAAGAGACACGATCCCGGCCCCAAGCTTGTACTGGGAAAGCAGATCGCAGAAAACGGCATGAACGAGGGATTGCAAGTCCTCGACATGCTTTCCAAGAGCCCAGCCACGGCAAAGTTCATCTCCACCAAGCTCGCGCGTCGATTCGTGGCGGATGATCCTCCTCCAGCTCTGATAAAGCAAATGGCCCAGACGTTTCTGGAGAGCGATGGCGATATCAAAGAAGTGCTGCGCACCATGTGCCGCGCGAAAGAATTCTGGTCGCCTGCGGTCTACCGCAAGAAGGTAAAGACCCCGCTGGAGTTTGTAGTCTCCGCCATCCGCGCTACGGGTACACAAGTGCAAAACCCCATGCCCATCGTACAGGCTTTGAACAAGATGGGCATGCCGCTCTATCAGATGGCGCCACCCACCGGATACTCCACCAAGGCTGAAACCTGGATGAATTCCGATGCCCTGGTCGAACGGCTCAACTTCTCCGTATCGCTTTCCGGGGGAAACCTGGGCGGAGTCAACTTTGATCCATTGCGCGTACTCGCTTTGGGCCTGCTCGCACGCGCTCCCAAGGAGGATATTGTTCCGGTGAGCACGAACGGCGGAACAGATGCAGCCGTAACGCTAGTGGAAGATGCGTTAATTGGAGGAACACTCTCCAAAAACAGCGATGATGCAATTCGCAAAGCTCTGGGCGATCCGCAGATTGGCGGGCACCTGCTCGACGATCCCGCCAAACCGCTCGCGACGATCATTGGCCTGGCTCTAGGATCGCCGGAGTTTCAGTTGCGGTAAAGCTCCTGGCTGCTGGCCCACTTCAACATGTTTGGCTAGAAGCTAGTAGCCAGCAGCTAGAAGCGACTCACTTCTTCTCCATAATCAACACCGCAAATGATCCACCCTTCATCCGGCGGCGCGGTGGCTGGCCGGCAGTGCCTGGCGACTGTTCGATTTCGGCAGTTACCAGGTAGACCTCGTGATTATTGGGGTTCACCGCCATGGTGCGGGCGTTCTTTTGGGTTTCTGCGTTTTGCACCACTGAGAATTTATCGGCCGATTCCTCCTGGATCACAGTCAACGTGCCATCTCTGCCATTGGAGCTGAACACCAGGTTGGTGCCCGAATCAAAGGCAGTCGCATCTACCCCTTCGCCAATGGGAAGCGTCGTCACGACTTTTCCGGTGTCAGCATTAACTACGGCTAGTAGCTTGTTGTGGCAGCCGGAAAAGAGCCTGCGCTTCTTCGTGTCCATCGAAAGACCAGAGGGAGATTCACAGGGCGCGAGGGGCCAGGATGTAACAACTTTGGCATTGCGGGCATCGATCTTGGTCAACTCGCTCTTGTCTTCAATATTCACGTAGACCATTCCCTTGCCATCGGCGGCGGCGAACTCCGGCTTGCCATCCAGGGGAATGGTGGCCACCACCGTATCTTTGGCGGCGTCAATCACCGATGCATCTTTGCTGCGGCCGTTAAAAGTAAATACCCGTTTGGACGCCGGATCGTAGAGAATCGCGTCAGGGTTTTGGCCGTCGATCTTGATTTTGTTAGTCTCTTTGAGGGTCTTCAAGTCAAAAACGGTGACCGAATTCTCACGGCCATTGCTGGTGAATCCTTTGCCGAGATCATGAGCCAGGGCTATACCATGGACGCCGTCGGTTCCCATGATCTCGGTCATAGTACCCATATCTTTCGAATCTTCGAGGGAAATCCTGTCAGGGTCCATGACCATGACGCGATTGTCGCGGGAAATGAAGAGCAACTTGCTCGACGGATCGTAAGTGAGATAGTCCCAGAAGCCTTCACCGCCGATTTTGTACGCGTGTTTCAGTTCGTACTTGACTGGGCCGGCCGCGCTTCCGCTCAACACCAGGGCACATACCAGGACCATCGAAAGAAAAAGCGCCTTACGCATAGTCAAGTTCCTCCGTCTTCGCTCGTGGATCAATCCGTTATGCCCGTCGAAACGTGAATTTTGTTCTCGTTAGGGACGGCCCTTACGTCTCCTGACTTCTGGCTCCTGATTCCCTTGGGGTATCAGGGGCGAAGCCCCTGGCTAATTGGACTGACGTTTCTCGCGCACTCTGAAATCGCTATCGCGATGAATGTCTGATACCCGATACAGGGTCGCTTTCTTCGAAAGTGACCCTGCACGCAGTCTCCTTGAGCATTGTAATCATGACGGCAGGTTCTGTCTTTTAAAGATGAAAAAGCGGCCCGACCCTGCGACGATGCAGAATTCAGGCCGCAGCATCGACTAACTATCCCCGACAACCGGCCTAACCTCGATTGAGCCGGTATGAACGGAGGGGATTCGTGCAGCGATGGTCATGGCTTCGTCCAGGTCTTTAGCTTCGACGAGGAAATAACCGCCCAATTGCTCTTTCGTCTCTGCAAATGGCCCGTCCGTGGTGCTTTTCTTGCCATTGCGAATACGTACCGTCGTGGCGGTTGAAATCGGTTGCAACTCATGGCCACCCAGATGGTTTCCGCTCTGTTTGAGACTTTGCACGAGTTCACGGTATTGCGAATAGATTTTCTGCCGTTCAGGCTCAGAGTGCTTTTCCCAGTCCGACTCGGCGCTGTAAATCAATAGAAGGTATTGCATGAAGGTCTCCTTAATATGGAATTTTTGATTGGACTCCGTCTTCAGGTCGAACAAGAGAGCTCAAAATCGACATTCTGTACTGTTTTTTATTCAAGAAAAGACCCCTGAGACGAACGAGTCAAACCCATGAAATTGTCAAACCTTTGGGCTTGTAATTAAATTAATTGTTTGTGGGGTTGGTGGATGTAATTAAAAGTGGGAGTCAATCGTCAGGCTACGAGAAACCAGCCCCGGAGGGGCGGCCGAAAGTAGCCCAGCATGTCGAGTCAGCGTGGGCGCGGTTTTGCGCACACGCTGGCCCGTAAATGCTGGGTATAGAAAGGACCAACCCTTTTCCTTGCGCCGCAGGCTTGCGCGCAGCGAAGCGGAGCGCAACAAGAAATGGCTTTGACGCCGGGAGGACCAAATACGAAACTCACCCTCCGTAGTCAAAATGCCATGCACAGTGACTCTCACTTTTAATTACACCTATTGTTTGTTATTAATTTAATTTGACAAATCGCCAATCTTCGTATATCATTCGCTTTGTAGGCATTTAATCCGGCGTCATTCGCGGGGACTAATAACTTCCGTGGCTCATTTCACAGGTTGGCGGAGCTATGTGCAGAATAAAAACTTATAGGATTTAAATTTCAGCGCTAGACCCACCCCACCCATAGGTACCTTTTAACCGCCCTCTAACCACCTTTTGGAAAAGCATGTGCGAGATATTAAATTAAAATTTACTAATCAACATCCCGCAACTGGCCGCCACGCTTAATCCAATCGAAGTCGAGACCCAAGGCTAAGGCCAAAGACGGCTTTAGTCCGTTATACCCGTTGCAACGTGAATTTTGTTCTCGTTAGCGAAGGATTTTACGAATTCTGACTCCTGACTCCTGACTTCTTGGGATATCAAGGGCGCAGCCCTTGGCTTTAGTTTAGTACTGTAGAAATACGCATTGTCTCAATTCGGAAGCTATTCGTAGCACTTCCGATCGGACTCTAAAAACTCCAAAATGTTGGTCTTGTGAATGGAAAGATGTTGAAGATTAACCAGGCGAATTACGATTTGATCCGGGAACATGGAGAGCGAGGTTATCCTCAGGAATGCTGTGGGATCCTGCTCGGTAGTTTGGCGAACAACTACCGAACCGTACGTTCGATCTATCCTTGCAACAATGCCCACCCTGAGCCATCGCGCCACTATAGCCTTGATTCCCTTGAGGTAATCAGGGCGCAACGCCTGGCCCGTGACCAGGGCCTGGACATTGTCGGCTTCTATCATTCTCATCCGGATCATCCCGCCCAATACTCTGAGACTGACCTGGCCTGGGCTCACTGGCCGAATTGCTCTTATGTAATCACCAGCGTGCAAGAGGGGCGAGCTTTCGAGACCAAATCTTTTCTTCTGCAAGGACCGGAGGAGTCCAAGATGTTTTCAGACGAAGAGATTGAGATCATTTGAATCCGTTTTAAAAACCAATAGATTATTCAATTGTCGAACTTTAGTCGTACAAAAACTCTGTTGTATACTTTTTTCCTGGCCGGAACATCGATTCGAGGAGTCTCAAATATGCAAGGAATTCTGCGTCAACATGCGCGCAGCATAACTGCTGTTGTTTTGGTTGCGCTCTTTTTGGTTCCCGCCGATCTTATAGCCCAAAATCACGTGGTCAGCCAGGCGGAGCTGCAGAAGCAAGTGCAGGCTGCGTCGCAGACGCGACAGCACAATCTGGAAACGGTCCGGCAGTTTTTCTCTTCTCCGGCCGCCGAGAAGGCGATGAAGTCCGCCAAGGTCGATTCGCAACAGGTAAAGACGGCTGTTTCCACCTTGAGTGACCAGGAGTTGGCTCAGCTCGCAGCCCGCGCAGATAAGGCCCAGGGGGACTTAGCTGCCGGCAGGCTCAGCGATCGTGACCTGATCCTGATTATTCTGGCGATCGCAGCCCTGGTTTTGATCATCGTTGCCGTTCGTTAAACACATCCGCATCGATGGCCGCGCGCCGTGGAGACTCACAATCTTGATGTGTCTCTGCAGCGTTGTTTTTGCCGCTCAGGGTTCAGGCATCTGGCTTGATGTCCCATTTATCAAGCAGGAAAAAGATGGTTGCGGCGCTGCCAGCATCGCCATGGTGATGCAGTACTGGCAGAAGCAACAGCCTGCTTTAAACATCAGCGATGCCGATCCTGATGTGATTCAACGCGCGCTTTACTCCAGCAAAGCACATGGCATTTATGCGTCCGACATGGAGCGTTATCTTCAGCAACATGCCTTTAACACCTTTGCCTTCCACGGAAAATGGGATGATCTCAAACAACATCTCGAAAAAGGCCGTCCGCTGATCGTAGCGCTCAAGCCGTTGCCTGCTGAAACTGCACTGCACTACGTAGTAGTGGTTGGGCTGGACTGGGAGCAAAACGTGGTCCAGGTCAATGACGGAGCGCAAAGAAAATTGCTGAAAGAGGACCGTACCAGGTTTGAGAAAGAATGGAAGGCTGCGGGCAATTGGGCGCTGCTCGCGCTTCCGCAGCCCGTGACATCACGGGCCACGAGGTAGAAAAGATCGCAACTCGCTTCTACCGCAATCTGATCTTCGCGCTAAATTTAGTCGTCTGTTGTGTATGTCTCGCACACGCACAGTCGGATCAAGACGCGACAGCGCGCCAGCTTTTCCAGCAAGAACGCTGGGATGAGTTGGTTAAGTTGGGTTCCTCCGTATCCTTGTCCACTCATTCTGCCGAACTTGATTACGAATATGGTGTTGCTCTGGCCCATCTCGAACGGTGGGAGCAAGCGCGTTCCGTGTTGCGGGCCGCCAACCGGCGTGCGCCTCGCGACAAAAGGTTCCCGATTGAACTCGCCGGCGTTGCCTTCAAGCAAAGGAATAACTCGCGTGCGATCTCTTATCTGCGCCATGCATTGCGATTGGACCCTGAAGATGCTTACGTGAAAGAGTTTCTGGCGACAGTTTATTTTCTTCAAGGCAATCTCGAAGCCGCAGTCAAATACTGGAACGGTTTAGATAAACCATGGATCGCGCAGACTCGCATTGAACCGGCGCTTCGCGTGCGTCCGGGATTGTTGGATCATGCATTTGCGTTCGCCCCCGAGAGTTTTTTATCGCTCGAGGAGCTACGCGCAACTGAAGCCCGGCTGCGTCAGTTGGAAATTTTTCCCAGCTATCGTCTTGACTTGCTGGCACGGCCAGATGGGAAGTTCGACGCCATCTTTCGCGCGCAGGAACTGAATGGGTTCGGCAACACTAAGACCGAAGCTCTACTGCGCTTGCTGCGCGGACTGCCATTTCAGGAGGTCGATTCGGGATATTTCAACCTGGGCCGCTCCGCAGTCAATCTTACTTTCAAGATACGATGGGATCCGGACAAACGCAGGGGGAGTGCCGCCATTTCCGGCCCACTGGCTCACGATCCCCGATGGCGCTTCCGCGTAAGCACAGGCCTGCGGGACGAAAACTGGGACATCGTGCCGTCCTTTACCGGTCCGGCGCCGGTATTGGCGGCATTGAATCTGCGGCGCGAAGAATTCAGCGCTGAAATCAGCCGCTTGATCGGTTCACGCTGGCAATGGTCGGTGGGCGCCGAACTTTCGCATCGTAATTACCGGAACGTCTTTGCGGGAACTGCTCTGACGCCTCAGTTGCTGGCACAAGGCGCCCAACTGAAGCAGACCACCAGGCTGGGCTATGAGCTTTGGCGATCTCCAGAACACAGGATTAATGTTTCCAGCGAGGTTGGTTTTCAAGCGGGGCGACTTTGGTCGCAATCGGCGGCGGCTTTTGAAAGAGTGCAAGCCTCAGTGGCGGCTCACTCATTCCCGAAATCTCATGGAGACGATTTTGAAACTCTATGGCGTATCCGCACCGGAAAGACTTTCGGCCAGATCCCTTTTGATGAGCTTCTGATGCTGGGCCTGGAGCGCGACAACGACCTCTGGCTGCGTGCCCACGTCGGAACCCGCGACAGCCGTAAAGGGAGTGCGCCCCTGGGCCGCGACTATTTCCTTTCGAATTGGGAGACCGACAAGAATATTTATTCCAATGGCTTCTTTGGAGTGAAGCTTGGTCCGTTTGTTGACACGGGAAAAATCAGCGATTCGTCTCCGGTGCTCGGGGCAAGGAACTGGCTGTGGGATATCGGTGTCCAGACAAAGCTCCGCGTGTTGGGAGTCGGTGTTACGGTTTCCTATGGCAAGGACTTGCGCACGGGGCATAATGCGTTTTATGCGACGCTGACTCGCTGATTCGCAAATTTTTGCTCTGCCAGGGACAAACGTTGTTATAATTAAGACTTGATGTTGTCGTCCATCCGAATGCGAATGTGCCCTCTCGCGCTGCTCATGCAGTAAATGCAGGGTTGAACCATTTACCTCGTTTCACTCTTGATTTCACAATGAAGGAGTTCCTCATGGCTACTACGCCGGTAGAAGTTTCCCCATTATCGAAAGACGAAATACTGCGTTATTCCCGCCACTTGATCATGCCGGAGGTGGGAATGGAGGGTCAGGAGAAGTTGAAGGCGGCTCGGGTGCTCTGCATCGGCACAGGAGGTTTAGGCTCGCCGCTGGCGCTGTATCTGGCCGCGGCCGGAGTCGGGACTTTGGGCCTGGTGGATTTTGATGTCGTCGATTTCAGCAACCTCCAGCGTCAGGTAATCCACTTCACCACCGACGTAGGCCGTCCGAAGCTGCAATCAGCGAAGGATAAGATTGCCGCCATCAATCCGTTCGTCAATGTCAAGACATTTGAAACACGCCTTACCAGCGAAAATGCCCTCAAGATTTTCGAGGGCTTCGACATCATCGTTGACGGCACTGATAATTTTCCGACACGTTTTCTAGTCAACGATGCCTGCGTATTTACGGGCAAGCCCAATGTCTATGGTTCAATCTTTCGTTTTGAAGGGCAGGCCAGCGTTTTTGCCGCTAAGGATGGTCCATGCTATCGCTGCCTGTATCCTGAACCGCCTCCGCCAGGGTTGGTTCCTTCGTGTGCCGAAGGCGGAGTGCTCGGCATCTTGCCCGGCCTGGTTGGATTGATCCAGGCGACAGAGGCGATCAAACTTATTCTGGGAAAAGGCGAACCTTTGATCGGGCGGCTGCTTCTGGTGGATGCCCTCGGCATGAGGTTCCGCGAGCTGAAGCTGCGGAAGAACCCGGATTGTGTGGTTTGCGGGAAGAACCCCAGTGTTACTAAGTTGATCGATTACGAAGAATTCTGCGGATTGCGAGGACAAGAAAAACCAGTGAGCACCAACTCTTTTGAAATCAGCGTGGAAGAACTCAAGCGACGCCTGGATGCCAAGGAAGATATCTTTATTCTGGATGTCCGCGAGCCGCACGAATATCAGATATGTAACATCAACGGCCACCTGATTCCGCTCAACGATCTACCAAAACGCGTGAATGAGCTTGACCCCGACCAGGAGATGGTTGTCCATTGCAAAATGGGAGGCCGCAGCGCCAAAGCGGTCGAGTTCCTGCACAAGTCGGGATTTACCAAGGCCAAGAACCTTACCGGCGGCATTCTTGCGTGGTCAGATAAGGTCGATCCCAAGGTGCCCAAGTATTGACATCATTTTTCCATCTGAAACAAATATCTTCCTTTGATTTTGGTGCTCACCGATTCTGCGACCTTCAAAAATGCCTGGGCGGCGTGCGAAAGCTGGCTGCCTTTGCGGTAGACGATTCGTAGTTTGCGCTCCAGTTTCAGCTCTTGTACTGGAATCGAGACGAGTTCGCCGCGCGTCAGCTCTGGTTCTACGGCAATCTCAGGAACCAGGGCTACACCGTTGCCGGCTGCCACAAACCGCTTGATGGTTTCGATGGTGGGCATTTCCACGCCGATGTTGAGCGGGGTTTTATGGCGCTTGAAGGCTTCGAGGACCTTCATCCGGTAAGGGGAAACTACGTTGTGCGCCACAAATGACTCTGCGCCCAACTGCCGAATGCTGACCGACTTTGCTTTCGCTAGCGGATGGCCGGGAGGCACCACGAAAGCCAACTGGTCCCGAAACACCACGATGGTCTGGAGCAGGCTGTTTTCAGGATGAAACGAGAGGATGCCTAGCTCCACTGTATGATCCAGCACCTGGTCCGGTATCGAACTCGCAAGGCAGCGCTGCACGGCAATTTTGATCATCGGACAAAATTTGCGGAACTCTTCCAGCACCTGCAACAGGTAAAGCGAGGTAAATTCATTGGCGCCCAGAACCAGCGTTCCGCGTTGAAACTGCCGCAACTCTTCCAGGGAAGCCCGCGCCTCGCGCCGCAGGTTCAGCATTTTTTGCGCATACTCATGCAGCACGCGGCCCGCATCGGTGAGGGAACCGTCGCGGGAAGAGCGGTCAAACAGCGATTCCCCGATCTCCTCTTCCAACTTTCGAACGATCTGGCTCACCGCTGGCTGAGTGCGATGGACCACCTTGGCCGCTGCGGAAAAACTGCCGGTCTGTACCACGGCCAGAAATGTCTCCAGATGAAAGAAATCCATGATGTTCTCCGCTCCTGGAAGGCCCCTGAGTTCCTGGCTAATATAATAAGAAATAATAATGATATCAGAAGAATTATAAATTTGACTTATTTAATTGTGGCCGCCAGCATAAAGGTTCAGGCCCCGGCGTGTCAAAGGAACAAGACGGCACAAAACGGCCAAGCATTTGCCAGGAGGGTCGCTCCATGGACGGAAATCACATTACGGTTTTTGACACGACGCTTCGCGATGGCGAGCAGGCTCCCGGTTGCAGCATGGGCATGGCCGAAAAATTAAGCATGGCACGCCAACTGGACCGGCTCGGTGTCGATGTCATCGAAGCAGGATTTCCTATCGCCTCCGACGACGAATTCAAGGCGGTTCGGCGGATCGCGACAGAAATCCGTCGTCCAGTCATTGCTGCACTTGCACGTGCCCATAGGCTGGACGTGGAGCGCGCATGGCTAGCGTTGCAGCCGGCCAAGCGTCCGCGCATTCACACTTTCCTGGCTACCTCGGATTTGCATCTGGAATACAAACTCAAAATCAGCCGGACGCAAGCTCTTGATCAAATCCATGAGGCGGTTGGGCGGGCCCGGTCATTTTGCGATGACGTGGAATTTTCCCCCGAAGACGCCACGCGCTCCGACATTCAGTTCCTCTGTAAAGCGGTGGAAACTGCCATCGAGGCCGGAGCGACCGTGATCAACATTCCCGATACGGTCGGCTATACCATCCCTGATGAATTCTCGCGCACGATCAAAACCCTGCGTGAGCAGGTACGCGGCATCGAAAAGGCTGTTATTTCGGTCCACTGCCACAATGACCTGGGCCTGGCTGTGGCCAACACGATGGCGGGAATCAACGCCGGCGCTCGCCAGGTGGAGTGCACCATCAATGGCATTGGAGAGCGGGCTGGCAATGCATCTTTGGAAGAGATTGTCATGTTGCTCTCCGTCCGTCAGGCGCAATTTTCCGTGAGAACCGCGATCAACACGCAGGAGATTTATCCGGCCAGTTGTCTGCTGGCCCAGATCATCGCTTTTGGGCCCCAGCCCAACAAGGCCATCGTAGGCCGCAATGCCTTTGCTCACGAGGCAGGCATTCACCAGCACGGAGTTATCAACAATCCGCTGTGCTACGAGATTATGACGCCCGAGTCGGTGGGTGTACCGGGAAACAAGCTGGTGCTGGGAAAGCATTCCGGCCGTCATGCGCTCAGCAAACGTCTGGCAGAGCTTGGCTTTCAAACTTCAAATGCCGAGTTGGATGCCCTCTACTGCGAGTTCATGAGAATGGCGGAAAACAAGAAGCGGATCTACGATCAGGACCTGCTTTCCTTAGTGCCGCATATGCGTCCGAGCGAAGCAGAAGTGCCGCAGATCTCGCGGATGGGTGCGAGATAAGAGATTCTAAAAAGGGAACGGATCGACTATGCGATTTCAAATAGCAGTTCTGCCGGGTGATGGTATCGGGCCGGAAGTATGCCGGGAAGCAATACGGGCCTTGCGCGCGCTCAATGCGTTTTATGACTGTGAATTCCAGTTCGTTGAGAGGCCGGTTGGCGGCGAAGCCATTCGCAAGACTGGCAACCCTTTGCCGCCGGCAACACTCGACACATGTCTTAACGCCGACGCTGTGCTTCTGGGCGCCGTAGGAGCGCCGGAGTTCGACCACTTGCGCGGAATGCAGAGGCCTGAAGGCGGGTTGTTGCAGTTACGCACCGCCTTGGGAGGCTTTGCCAACCTGCGGCCGGCAACTTCTTTTAGCGCCATTGTGGACTGCTCTCCGCTTCGCCGCTCCAAGGTTGAGGGCGCTGATATTTTGATTGTCCGCGAGTTGCTGGGTGGTCTTTATTTTGCCGAACCTCGAGGCTTTAGCGAAGATCGGAACTCCGGGTTCAACACCATGCGATACTCGGTCGAAGAAATCGAGCGCGTGGCTCATGTGGCTTTTCAGCAGGCCCGCGGCCGCCGGAAGAAGCTTACATCGGTCGACAAGGCTAACGTGCTGGAAACCTCGCAGCTGTGGCGAGAGACGGTTATCAGGGTGAGCAGCGTCTATCCCGAGGTGAAGCTGGAACACATGTACGTCGATGCCTGCGCCATGCATCTGATCACGAATCCTACGCGCTTCGACGTAATACTTACCGAGAATCTCTTCGGAGACATTCTCTCCGACGAGGCCGCCGCCATCACTGGATCGCTGGGGATGCTGGCTTCAGCAACTGTAGGCGGCACGGTAAATCTTTATGAGCCGGTCCACGGTTCAGCTCCAGATATTGCTGGTAAAGGCATCGGCAATCCTCTGGGCGCGATCGCCTCGGCTGCCATGTTGCTGCGGCACTCCGCCCGAATGCCCCGTGAAGCCGATGAACTGGAAAGCGCCATTGCAAAGGTCCTGGATGACGGATATCGCACTGCCGATCTTTCCGGTTCCGGCCAGGTAGATAATAATCTTCGAATCGTGGGCACGAGCGCTATGGGCGAACTTGTGGAACACGCATTTGTCTCCATGCTCGACCGGCGGTTCTCGTACCATGCAGTCTAGGGACTCAATCATGGCAGCCCGCTCAATGTTCGAAAAGATTTGGGACACCCACACGGTCACTGCGGGTCCGCAAGGTTCGTCGCTTGTTTATATCGATCTTCACCTGTTGCATGAGGTCACATCGCCGCAAGCGTTCGAGGGATTGCGCCTGGCCGGGCGAAAACTTCGCCGCCCTGGCCTGAGCTTTGCCACGCTCGACCATAATGTTCCCACCAGCGTCGATCGCATGATCATCAGCGATGTGCTGGCGCACTCCCAGGTGGAGGCGCTGCGAAAGAACTGCGCCGAGTTTGGAGTGCTGCTATTTGATTTGGATTCGCCCGACCAGGGAATCGTGCACGTAATCGGGCCGGAGTTAGGACTGACGCAGCCGGGCATGACCATCGTCTGTGGCGATAGCCATACCAGCACGCATGGCGCTTTTGGAGCGCTGGCCTTTGGTATCGGCACCTCAGAGGTAGAGCATGTGATGGCCACGCAGTGCCTGCTCCAGAAAAAGCCCAAGACCATGATAGTGAAATTCAGCGGAGGACTTGGCCCGGGAGTTACAGCCAAAGACATGATCTTGGGGCTGATCGCAAAAATCGGCGTCGATGGAGCGGCCGGACATGTGATCGAGTACGCAGGCGATACGATTCGCGACCTTTCCATGGAATCGCGCATGACCATCTGCAATATGAGCATCGAGGCTGGCGCGCGGGCGGGCATGATTGGCCCGGACGAGATCACGTTTTCCTATCTGAAGCACCGCCGGTTCGCTCCGGTATCGAGCCGATGGGAAGAGGCCAAGGATTATTGGCGTCAGCTCAACAGCGACGAAGGGGCCACTTTCGATGTGACGGTCGAAATCAATTGCGCTGCACTCGCTCCATTTGTCACCTGGGGGACAAACCCGGCAATGGCAACTCCTGTCACAGAACGAGTACCAGATCCTGAGCGGGCTGCCAGCGACTCCGCTCGCAACAGCATGGCGCGCGCGCTCGAATACATGGGTTTGCGGCCAGGTACGCCGATGGAAGACATTCCGGTGGATCGTGTGTTTATCGGCTCTTGCACCAACGCGCGACTGGAAGATATCCGCGCTGCAGCCAGGGTGATTAAGGGCTATCGCATCTCCAATCGCGTGCAAGCCATGGTGGTGCCGGGTTCGCAGAGGGTCAAGCAGGCAGCCGAGCAGGAAGGGCTGAACAGGATTTTTCTGGAAGCCGGCTTCGAGTGGCGCGAACCGGGCTGCTCCATGTGCCTGGGCATGAATCCCGACCGGTTGAATCCGCAAGAGCGTTGTGCTTCCACCAGCAACCGCAATTTTGAGGGACGCCAGGGAGCCGGCGGCCGCACTCACCTCGTGAGTCCGGCCATGGCGGCCGCGGCTGCCATTACCGGGCGTTTCACCGATATTCGTGGCTGGCGCTACAAGGAGTAAGAATGCAACCATTCAAAACTCACACGGGCATCGTAGCTCCGCTGCAGCGGGAGAACGTCGATACTGACCAGATCATTCCCAAGCAATTCCTGAAACGTACGGAGCGGACCGGCTATGGAGATTTTCTGTTTTTCGACTGGCGCTACGATGGCAATGGACGCCCCAATGCGCAATTCTCACTCAACCAGCCTGCGTACAGGAGAGCAACCATCCTGCTGGCGGGAAAGAACTTCGGCTGTGGCTCCTCGCGTGAACATGCGGTATGGGCATTGCGCGATTACGGCTTCCGGGCGGTGATCGCTTCTTCGTTCGCCGATATTTTTTCGACCAACTGCGTGAAGAACGGGATTGTGCCGGTGGCTCTTTCTCCTGTCGCGGTCGTCGAGTTCATGGCGCGGGCCTTCACCGGATCGTTTAGTTTGAAGATCGACCTCGAGCAATGCACCGTGGCCGCCCAGGATGGCTTCGTCTGCAGCTTTCAAATGGATCCCTTTCAGCGGGCCTGTCTGCTGGAAGGAACGGACGAGATCGGCGCGACGTTGAAGTGCCTGAAACAGATTGAGGACTACGAAAAGAGCAGGCATACGTTTCTGAATCGTCCAGTAGTGGATAACTTTTAACCAGATGTCCCACCAATCGTCGGTGGTAAAGAGAGGGACAACGCGCAGTGTCCCTCTCTTGGTCATTGCGATTCTATTTTCCAGCACCGCGTTCCTTCTTGAACTCCTGAACGACGTTCCACGGATAATCCGGATGGCTTGAGCGCAAACCTTCCAGCCGGGCAAACAGCTCTCTGGAATGTTCCGCTCCGGTCGGGTTGTAACTCTCATAGATTGCATAGCCAAACAGTGCGTAGAAGTTGCTGGCATCGATCTGCAAGGCCTTATCAAAGCAAGCCCGTGCCTTGCTGTCGAGAGTCATTACCAATTGTTCGTCGACAGGTTTGCCGGCAGCCGGAGAATACAGCCAGCCGATGTAGCCGCCAATGGCGCTGCCTTCGAGCCCCAGAACATCGGGAGAAGACGGATGGGCAGCAGCCAGGTTCGAGAAGAAGTTGTACGCACGCGGGAAGTCATTCTGAGTGCTGATGATGCTCCAGTATTCACCTTGCGCGCGTCCAAACGCTTTCGCATCTTTCTCTATGCTCTGTTGCATTGCGAGTTCCAGTTGTCCTAAACGGTTTGCGGAATTGCTGTTTGTCTTGCCCTGCGTTTTTCCCGCCGAGCCATTATTGGTTTGTGCTGACGTTGCTATGGGCAGGGCCATTGCAAAGGCCACAGCCAGCGCCATGACTGAGTTTGCGAACAGTTGACGTTTCATTTGTTGTTCTCCTTCAAAGTACTCTATAGTACAGAGTAAGTAAGTAAAAAATTTTACTTCGCCTTGTTGAACTCGCCACCAAGCAACTTCTTCAAGTTGCGGATGTAGGTGGTGAGGGCGGTCCGGCCTGTCTCCGTGATGCGATAGATGCTCATCGGTTTGCGATTCAAGAAAGTCTTTTCCACGGAGATATACCCGGCCTGTTCCAGCTTGAGCAAATGGGCGGCAATATTGCCGTCAGTGCTGCCAGTGCGGTCGCGGAGATAGGTGAAATCCGCTTTCTCCAAGGTGCTCAGAATCGAGAGCACTGCCAGTCGCAATTGTCCGTGCACAACTTGATCGAGTTCAGGCAATTCCGGCATGAAGCTTGTCTGCTCTCTCCCTGGCCATCAGGTACAGGCCAAACAATATCTCGCCAATCAAATCCATGCTCACAAACGTCCAGCCCAAGACTGTAACAGGGGCCAGCATAGCCACCGCTGCGGCCGCCCACCATAAGATTCCCAAGCCTTGCTGCAGGCGCCAGTGCAAAACCAGGCCGCTCGAAAAGTTTGCAAACCCCATCAAAGCGAAAAATGCAGCCAGGAATGAACTCGCAGTGAATGTTCCTTTGGGATTGCCAATGAATGCCAGGACGGAAATGGAAATCCCACAACTGAACCAGATCGCGCCGAGGGCCCGTGAAATGTAGGTTTCAGCCCGCTCCCGGGCGTGCATCCGCCGGCTTCCGGCTACAGAAAGCACACCGCAAACGATCATGGTGACGGGCCAGGCAATCTCGGGCTTTCCGCTGTAAATGCTCCAGGCCAAGGCGACGAGCTGTCCCACACCCCAGAGCACAAATGTCCAACCCCAATACTGGGTGGTGCGGCGTCCTTCACCGACCATGCGTTCGATCAGATCAATGCGGTCCAGTAATTCCTGATTCATGGCTTTTCTGAACCTCCTGCATTAACTCTATATAATAGAGTACTCTGTGTCAAGAAAAATTTTAAATGTTTCCGCGCCGCATTATCGGGTTTGCTTCGGGGTGGCAGGTTTTACGGAATAGGTTCGAATTGAAAATATCCGAGGAAAATCGCACGTTGTCTCAATTTTCTTAACGAGAAGCAAAACGCAAACCCTGAAGGAATGAGTTATTTCGGTGTGATTTGCGCGATTGAGTCGCTGCGCGTCGGTATTTGCCAAGAAGATAAGCCTTCCAAGTGGCGACCGAATTTAGGGAATAAAGGGAACAATAACGCCTGCCGTCCGGTTCTTGCAATGTCTTTAGGTGCTATTCGTGCCGTGCAAGTTGTTGAAATTCTGTAGCTTGTTGGACTCACATCCCAAAGATCACCCGCTATCTATTGACATCTAATTTTTTCAAGGTCCGTGCAAAGCCACAGTGTAGCTACTTCCAGGTCGAGGCTATATAGGGCTGATAGTTGAGCCTGTGCATTTGAGCCCACAGAAGCTCGCAACCTCTGTGGGCTTTATGGAAGCAAACATGAGTCGCATCTTTGACTTCCAGCCTCGTTAGGCATCTGACGCGCCAAATCAAGAGCGGCCTTTAAGTGATTTAGAATCATCAGCATAATATTTCCCAAGTCTATGGGGCCAATGTCTCTTATGGAGACGAGACGAGACAAATCATGGAATGCTTCAATTGATTCCCGGATTGGGAATTTATAATTAAATAATTTTAATATTTGCCTTGCATAGCACTATCAAACTTCGCTAATCTTAGTTTGTTTAAATGGGGCTCGCAAATCCATGAACAAACTATGGATTCCCCGTTTGGCAAGAAGGAAGTGACAAATATGAGTCGCAAAAAAGAATCTCTCATAAGCTCCGTCTGCTACGTTCTTTCGACTACGGGCGGCTATATTGCAGTGGCGTTGATTCTCGTCATAATCGCGGTTATCGCTGCTATTTTCAACGTGATCTGGTCAGAAAGAATAGCAATTGTAAGCCTGCCAGTTCTTTTCAGCTTGATCATGGGAAAAAGATCCAGCGCCCATTAGGGCCGGCGAATCTCGTTGCCACAAGCCACAAGCATAGAATCTCCAATTTATGAAGGAAGAGCTTTTGGGTGGCTAGCTGCCACAGCTTTGCTTTCGGATAGTCGAGGAATAGATGAATAAAGCGAAGATTTTAATCGTGGATGATGATGAAATCATACAGAGAACATTGAGCAACTGGGTAGAAAGGCTTGGCCACGATGTAGCAACAGCACACGACCTTGAGTCGGCTTATCTGGCACTTGAAAATGACACTCCGGATGTCGCCATTGTGGATGTTGGATTGCCAGATGGGGATGGAATGCAATTTCCCGCTATGGTTAAGGATAGATGTTTATCGACGCAAATCATCATCCTTACAGGAAACGCCTCAATACAAGGTACGGTGACATCAATGCAGCAGGTCGCCCACTTCCGTGAAAAGCCCCTGGAGTTCTCAACCTTCAGCTCGGATGTGTCTGTATGCCTGGAACTGAATCGAAACAAACGAAAACAACTTGGCCGAAAACATGCGCCTTCTCGCAATGAAAAATATCCTTTTCTCGGGACTAGCCGTGCAATTCAGCGGCTGGAGCAAGAAACACGAAAGATTCTTTCCACGGAACGGCCGATCTTGATTCAAGGCGAGACCGGGAGCGGGAAAGGAATATTGGCGCGATGGATTTACGAGAATGGTCCCAGATTCAGCGAAGAAATGGTTGATGTGAACTGTGCTGGATTGTCCAAAGATTTATTGGAATCTGAATTGTTTGGATATAACAAGGGCGCTTTCACCGGTGCCTCCAGCGGCAAACCAGGTTTGGTAGAAGTCGCGCACTGTGGAATTCTCTTTCTTGATGAGCTAGGGGAAATGGATTTGATGGTGCAGCCGAAACTTCTCAGGGTACTGGAAAACAAAAGGTTTCGCCGGCTGGGAGATTTGCATGAGCGCACAGCGGATATTCAAGTGATTGCTGCTACCAATCGCAATTTGATGCAATGGGTACAAGAGATGAGGTTTCGCGAGGATCTTTATTTTCGCATTAGCACGTTCCAACTGCTCATACCGCCATTGCGAGAAAGGGCCGAGGATATCGCTATCCTCGCCGACAGCATCCTTCGGGAACTAGCTGACGATCTGGGGTGCGACAAGAAACAATTGAATGGCGAGGCAGAAGCGATGTTGAGTGGTTATAGCTGGCCTGGAAACATCCGCGAACTACGGAACGTGCTTGAGCGTGTGGTCCTGACTTGCGACGGTCTAATCGTTGGAATAGAAGATCTGGGAGCATTTCAGGGCCACACAGCCGCGTTTGTCCGTCGTGAATATGCGCAATCGTGGGATGTCGGAGATGCGGAGAGAAGGCTGATATGCAATGCGCTGGCAGCAGAAGGAGGCCATGTGACAGACGCAGCACGTCGCCTCGGAATGCCAAGGAGTACCTTGTACAAAAAGATCAAGCGGTACAGCATAGACCTTGAAGGTTCAAGGCTGCTACGCGTTTCATGAGCGGTATGTCAATTTTCGACGTTGAATCAAGCGGATAACTCTGTGAAGACATTTCTGGAAGAGTTCGAGAGAGTCGTAAGAGCCAGTCGGCAAAGATATACGAGGCTTGCAGTATTGACGGCATTGTGTATCAATTTGGCCTTTTGGTTTTGGTCCCACCGGGATGCTTTTCCTTTTTATCGTTTTTCAGCTCTGGCTGCAACCTGTGCAGGTGCAGCCTTATGTTTCGTATTGCTTGTGAAGTCTGTTCATCGAGCTAATCTCAAAGAGAGAGCCAACACTATTGTGACTGATGACATGATGCACAAATCCAGCGAGGCTAAGTCTGATGCTCTGATCTCAGAGAAAGTACAGCCCCGAATGCCTTCCCTGCGAGTCTTTCTCTGCCATGCCTCCGGAGATAAACCTGCCGTCCGGGATTTATATCGTCGCTTGATGGAGGATGGATTTACACCGTGGCTCGATGAGAAAGACCTGATTCTTGGGCAAAATTGGCGAGAGGAGATTCCGAAAGCCGTCAGAACCAGCGATATTGTCATCGTGTGCCTATCAAGAGAGTTTTACACAGCAGGCTATCGACAGAAAGAAGTCCGACTTGCGTTGGAAGTGGCAGACGAACAGCCTGAAGGTAGCATTTTCCTCATCCCTCTCAAACTGGAGGAATGCCAAGTTCCTACAGGATTGACTCATTTGCACCGGGCTAATTTATTTGAAGATGATGGTTACCCACAATTGGTGCGTGCTCTAAAGATCCGCGCGATCGAGATTGGTCTCAGAGGGACTCCGGCTCTTGCGGAATCTTCGCCAACAATCCAGAAGCCGATCTCCAGCGAGGATCATTCCGAACCCAAGGCCACAAACGGGCTTGGCAAAGTGATAACTTAGTTAGGTCATGGATGAAGCATCGGCAACGTGAAATAATCCGTTTGATGTCAAGCAGGCCGATTTCAACGGATGGGTCCACCCCGAAGACTGTGTGACTAGAATGTGCCATCCTATGCGAGCCGCTGTACGCCAAAGTGCGCTTTTTTGATACCGATTAGGAGTGCTTCCGTGCGGGCTTAGTTAAGAGTAAACTGCTGATTCTAAAGCTGAAACTCCAAACATTTAGTTGCCGCAAGATTACTGATTAGAAATTAGAACTTGCCCCTACGCTGTTTTCACCACTTCAGGTTTCTTGCTATCTTCGGCGGGAGTTTTGTCGCCGATGAACATTTTGATTTTTTCGAGGAGGGTGGGAAACAGGTCTTCTTTTTGCAGGCAGGCGGCCACGTCTTTTCCGCCATCGACCGGGCCATAGCCGGTTACGATGATCACAGGCACCTCAGGATGATCTTCATGAACCTTGCGGGCCAACTCTACACCGTTCATGCCTTCCATGCGGAAGTCGGTGACCAGGATATCGAAATCTTCCTGATTGAATTTCTTAAGCGCGTCTTCGCCATTGAAGGCGCTTACGGCCCGATAACCCTGCATTTCCAGGATTTCACAGCTCAGTCTTGCCAGTACCTCATGGTCATCAACGAAGAGGATGGCTTTCATGGATACAATGCCTCCTAGGCAAACTACGGTTGGGGCTGCTCCTGCTGCGGACCAAGAGATAGGGTGGCCACAGAGGTTGGTTTCTTAAAGCCTGGGAAAAGATGCCCTTACAACGGTAATTATTTTATGCTCTGGAACGATTGGGTAAATGGATAATTTCGTAATTGGGCAAATAATAGCTAACCAACTGTTCAGTTTTGTAAAGACGCTGGGTTGCCCATTTACCCCCAATCTCACCGGCCCGCTCATTCAATTTCTAATCAATCTCCTGGCGTCAGATACAGAACCGGAACATTACTCTTTCGTATCAACTCATTGAACGCCGGAACGTCCGCCGACATGATCTGTTTCCAGGCGGTGAGCTGTTGGTCGAGCTGGCTGCGCAGCATACGGGCAACTTCATACTGTTGCTGGGTGGGAGCGCTGTCTCCGGCCTCGACGCTGGAACGAAAACTATCGTATTGCTCGTTGAGCATGTTGGGGAATGCCAGGTTTGCCTCAGAACCTTTCATGTTGACCTGGATCAAGCGCTCCTCGACGGGCGTCATCTTTTTATCCAGGGCTTCGGCCTGCTCCAGCAGAGGTTTCAAATTGGGATCATTGGCAAACCGCGTTTGAAACGATTTGAGCTGTCCGCGAAATTCACGAATCTGGTTGACGGAGCGGTGCAGATCGGTGTTGGCTTCGCGTATCTCCATCAGCAGATCGAATTGTTTTTGCAGGTCGGCCGGAGTTACGTTTTTCACTCGCGGGTCCTGAACGATCTCCAACGGCTGTGATTGGCTCTGGTTGCCGGCACTGAGTTTGGCCGTGTATTTCCCCGGCAGAACCAGCGGCCCCTCGGGACCATTGCCGGTATAAAACGCTCCGGGGATTTTCACTGGAGGCTCCCAGCGCAAATTCCAGGCATAGCGATTCATGCCCGCAGACGCAGGGATGGTAGTTACTTCCTTAATCTGATCCGGCCATTCCGGCGGTTGCTCCGCTTCTTTCTTTTCGCGGCTGGAAAGGCTACGTACCAGCTTTCCGGCGCTGTCGAAAATCTCGAGCTTGACTTCATCTTTAGGAGCGGTCTTGAAGTAGTAGTCGAGAATCGCGCCCAGCGGAGGATCGTCGCCGACAGGCCCGCGGCGTTCAATGGCCTCCGGCAAATGCAGGCGTATTGCGGTCTGAGGCTGGTAAAGAATCGTTTGGGCATTGCCGGAGTTGGCGTCGATCTGCCGCAGCGGAGTGATGTCGTCGAGCACCCAGAATGAACGTCCATGGGTGGCAACAACCAGGTCGTCGCCGTGGATGTTCAAATCATGAATGGGCACATTTGGCAGGTTCAGTTGCAGTGGCTGCCAATTGGCTCCCTCATCCAGAGAGAAATACACACCGGTTTCCGTTCCGGCAAACAACAAGCCTTTACGCTTCGGGTCTTCCCGGACCGAGCGGACATACGATCCCTCGGGAATTCCGTGGACAATCAAGGTCCAGCTCTTGCCGTAGTCGCCGGTGTGATAAATCAAAGGGCGGAAATCGTCGAACTTGTGTCGATCCACGGCGAGGTAGGCGGTCCCGGCATCGTACTGCGAGGGCTCGACGATGCTGATCATGCTCCATTCGGGCATTTCTTTGGGAGTGACGTTGCTCCAGTTCTGGCCGCCATTGTTGCTGACATGGACCAGGCCATCGTCTGTGCCCACCCATAACAGATCTTTTTTCAACGGTGATTCAGCCACGGCAAAGATGGTGTCGTAATACTCCACGCTGGTGATGTCGAGAGTAATCTGGCCGCCGGAAGGCTTCTGCTTCGACTTATCGTTGCGGGTGAGGTCGGGACTGATTGAAGTCCAGCTTTGACCCGCATTGGTGGACTTGAACAACATCTCGTTGGCGGCGTAGAGCGTGTTGGGATCGTGCGGGGAGATGAGGAGAGGCGAGGTCCAATTGAAGCGATGCGTCAGATTCTCCGCGCCATTGCCAGAAACGTCCAGCGGCCACACGGAGATGTCAACCAGTTGCTCGGTACGCTTGTCGA
Source organism: Candidatus Angelobacter sp. (assembly GCA_035939495.1). Classification (GTDB taxonomy): domain Bacteria; phylum Acidobacteriota; class Terriglobia; order Terriglobales; family Acidobacteriaceae; genus Angelobacter. The sequence continues at coordinate 73,221 of DASZFU010000082.1, forward strand.
AGCGCGAGACCAGCCCCTCTGCCCCGGCAAATACGATATTTGGATCGGGCGGGTAAGGCGCGATGTAACCACTTTCCCCGCCGCCGACCGGAAACCAGTCCTGGCGGCCAATCACGCCATCGTCGTCATAACTTTTGATGGCGACGGTGGTGTTGTCCTGCTGCGCGCCATAGATGAAATAAGGCCAGCGATTGTCGGTAATCACATGGTAAAACTGGGCCGTGGGCTGGTTGTATTGGGTGGTCCAGGTTTTGCCGCCATCGGTCGAGACCGTAGCGCCGCCGTCATTGCCATTAATCAATCGCTGCGGATCGCCCGGATCGATCCACAGCCCATGATGGTCGCCGTGGGGGGCGTTCAAGAGATTGAAAGATCGTCCGCCATCTGTGGAGCGGAACATGCCGGTGTTCAGGACGTATACGGTGTCCGTGGATTTCGGATCGGCGAAGATATGAGTGAAGTACCAGGCCCGCTGGCGTAAACGGCCGTCTTCGTTGATCTTCGTCCAGCTCTCGCCGCCATCGTCGGAGCGATACAGACCCCCTTCTTTCGATTCGATCAACGCGTAGACACGATTGGAATCCGCGCCGGCGACGGAAATACCAATACGGCCCATGATCCCGGCAGGCAGGCCGTGGCCTTCCAGTCGCTTCCACGATGTTCCACCATCGGTCGACTTGTAGAGTCCGCTGCCCGGACCACCGCTGTCGAGGCTCCAGGGGGTGCGATACACCTGCCACAGCGATGCAAAAAGCGTGTTGGAATTGTGAGGATCGAAAACGACGTCGATGGCCCCGGTCTTGTTGTCCTTGAACAGGACCTTTTGCCAGGTTGTGCCGCCATCGGTAGTGCGAAAGACGCCGCGTTCATCATTCGGGCCGTAAGCGTGTCCTAGGGCGGCAACAAAAACGATGTTGGGATTTCTAGGATCGATGATGACTGCACCGATATGACGCGTGTCTTTAAGCCCGGCATTCTTCCACGTCTTGCCGCCATCCACTGATTTGTAAACGCCGTTGCCGTAGGTAATGTTGCCGCGAATACAGGCTTCGCCCGAACCTACATAGATGATGTTGTGATCGGAAGCGGCAACATCGATGCTGCCGATGGAAGCAATGGGCTCCTTATCGAAGATCGGCTCCCAATTGGCGCCCGCATCCGACGACTTCCAGACTCCACCCGAGGCTGCCCCAAAATAGAACACATTCGGCTCCCCTGGTACGCCGGTCACGGCCAACACGCGGCCTCCGCGAAACGGACCAACCTGCCGCCAGCGCATGGCGCCAAAAAGGTTTTCATCAATTCGACTGGGCTGCGAAGTTGAGACCTGCTGCTGAGCCGCTTGCGGTGGTTTGGAACTCTTTTTGGTCTGGCTGGCTGAAAACGAGGCGAGGAAAAGCAACAGCAGAACAAAACAACGATTCATTCGAAAGATGCTCCTGAGGATGCCGGTATTTTGCTTTTGAGTTACATGAGCACGATAAAAGGTATAGGGGTAGAGAGCAAGGGGAAACTCAGAATTGCCATAATTTTTGATTGCCAAATTTAAAGATAGTGCATACTTATATGACATGAGGTGTCATCCTGAACAATCATAGAAAACAAAGACGACGCCGAATGAAAACCCTAGAGGGTACCCTCGAGATGGCTGACTTCAAGCCCCTCGGTCATAAATGCCGCATTGCTTCGCGACGTGGCAAGTCGGTGATTTGTACGTTCGATACAGACAAAGAAGCCGAAGTTCTGAGACTCATGCGAAAGCCGGTGCGGGTCACCGGCGAAGCCCAAATTAATTCCCGTTCTCACCGGACAGAAGAGATTCATATTCGTGAAATCGAGCCAATCGACAACCCTCTTATGAGCGCTGAAGAATTCTTCGCGACCAAATCGATATCTGAGCTGGCAAAAATTCAAGGCGTGAAACCGCTTGAGAATCCGTCAATCTTGATAGGTGGATGGCCGGCAGACGAAGACGTAGACGAATTTTTGGAGTACATTTACAAAGCACGAAGTGCCTCAACAATTCAATCTTACGAATGAGCACAATTCTGCTTGATACAGATGTGTTTTCTTACCTGATCCGTCACGGAGATACGCGGGGTGATGTGTATCGTCCACTTGTTAAAGACAAGACGGTGGCGCTATCGTTCGTGTCAATTGCAGAGCTATATTTTTGGGCAGCGCGACGTAACTGGGGACCTCAAAAAATAGAAGAGTTTGAAGAACGGATAAAGAAATGCACGTTCATCCCCTACGATTTAGAGCTTTGCAAAACCTATGCAAGAGTCAAAACAAGACTGCAGCCTGGACACGTGGTCCCGGTCAATGATTTCTGGATAGCCGTATGCGCGATTCGACACTCGGTTCCACTGCTTACCCGCAACAAAAGAGATTTTGCAAAGATACCCGGCTTGAACCTCCTGGCAGTAATCTAACTGCCTCACTAATCCTCGGCCAGGCAAGCAGGCTTTTTTATGGCTCCGTTCTTATCTGCTTTGTTCTTAATTAACTGCTTTTAAACCTTAATCAGTTCCTGAGCTTCGCCAGCAAATCCTGGGGATGCACGGGTTTGGCCAGGATTTCGAACTCATGTCCCTGGAGCCGGGCTTTTTCCAGCAGGTCGGCTGTGGACGCTTGGCCGGAAAACAGCAGTATCTTGCAGGCGGGGAGCATGCTCCGTATGCGGATAGCAGCTTCTATTCCGTTCATGTCGGGCATGATCACGTCGCTGATGATCAGGTCGGGTTTGATCTCCTGGGCGCGTTCCACGGCTCCGAAGCCAGTATAGACGGCTGAGGCGTCAAAGCCATTCTGATTGAGAATAATCGCGAGGGTATCGGCGATTACGCGTTCATCATCAACTACCAAAACTCTTGGTTTGGAAGGAAGTCCATTTGGTGACGTCAAATTCTTGGCTCCTTGGGGGATTCCGCAAGTTTATTCAAGGATTATACTCGCGGACTTTCGATCCGGCATTGCCGCGCTATGCTATGTGCGTCCAACGCATGCAGGCAATTTCGTGTTACCAAGCCAGCCGGTAAGAATGATTGTGTTCATTTTCAAATCGAAATTGCAGCTTGTAGAGTGAATTTCCCATCTCGCCCGATTGCCGGATCAGGAAGTTTGCATTCCTGTGTATCAGAGATGCGGGTTTGTTCCAAAATGTAAGCCCAATCAGGCCAACCCGCACCAACCTGGCCGCTTCTCAAGGCAAAGAACTCATTTATTGAGGAGGAGTTCCTATGCGCAGAACAGCCATGCTGGTCTTGTTGGCGCTACTGGCGGTGGCTGTGGCCTTTGCCCAGAACCCCACAAATGCCAACCCTAACTCCCCCACCAATCAACAAAGCGGTGGAGCAACTTCAACAGCACCTTCCGTAAACCAGAATACCCAGACCCCCAGTGGGCAACCAGCAAACAACCAAATGCCGGGGCAAACGACCCAGCCCTCCGGCCAGTCAACCCAGCTCCCGAATAACCAGAATGCCCCACAGGGAACGAATCCCAATACCAGCCAATTCCCCAGTCAAAGCAACGATCAAAATGCTGGCCAAAATACCATGCCTTCCGGCGCAACCAACCAAGGCGGTGAAAATCAGAGTGTCCCAGCCTATTCAGGGACACCTCAAGAAAATTCTAAACCCAACAGCGGATTTGGAGCGCGCCAAGTTGTGCCGTCCGGGGCGCCGGTCCAGGTACCAGCCGGTACTGAGATTCATGCCACGCTTGATACTCCGCTCTCGACCAAGACTTCGAAGCCAGGAGACCGCTTTACCGCCACCGTCGCTCAACCCATTCGCGGCAGCAATGGAAGCGTAATTCCCGCAGGCTCCCATATTGAAGGAGAAGTGAGCGAAGCCGAACAAGGTAAGGCGGTCGCGGTGTTGCGTGGCAAAGGCAAGCTGAATTTGCGCTTCCGCGACCTAATATTGCCCAACGGCCAAATGCTGCCGCTTACCGCAACCCTGGTTTCCGTGCACAGCACCAACGGTAAGGATTCCAAGAACGCCGATCAGGAAGGCCAAGTCGAATCCGGCACCCGCGGACGGGACGTTGCCAAGGATGTTGGCATCGGCGCGGGAATTGGAACAATCGCCGGTTTGATATTCGGTGGACCGCTCAAAGGTCTTGCCATAGGAGCAATGGCAGGCGGCGGTTACGTGCTGGCTACAAAAGGAAAGGAAGTAAACCTGCCGGCTGAGACGGGCATGGTCTTAAAGCTTGATCAGCCTTTGGTGGTAAACGGGTCGAGTCTGCAACGATGAGAAGAACCCACCCTTCACAACGAATGTGAAGGGTGGGGACACCCCGGTACTTTTCGACTTAGAAAACCAACGATTGCGTTGAGAAGACGTTTTTGGTTCGGCTAGAGCTAAAGCATTTCCAGGATTGCTGTGGACTGTCCACATTCGTCGCCGAAAAAAGCCCTAGCGAAGTTTACGCCAACTCTAAGAATGCTCTAACTGGCGCGTTCCGAAACCGCCGAAGTGCTCTTGAGCAGGCCCACATCCGCAGCGATCTGGCGAAGTCTGGAACGAGTCTCGGGCTTCACCGGAACCATCGGCAGGCGATAGACTTCTTCGATCCTGCCCAGCATGGCCATTACCGCTTTGACCGGCATCGGGCTGGATTCGATGAAATTGCCCTGCATGAGCGGGAGGAACTTGCGCTGGATCGTGCGCGCCTTCTCCCAGTCGTTCTTGAGCGCCGCGTTGGTCAGTTCCGACATCTCTTTGGGAATCTCATTGGAAACCACGGAAATGATGCCCACGCCTCCCAGGGAGATCACCGGCAAGGTAATGGCATCGTCACCGGAAAAGACCAGAAAATTTGCTGGGACATGGTTGAAGACTTCGGCAATCTGAGTCATGTTGCCGCTGGCTTCCTTCACCGCGATGATGTTAGGAATTTTGGCCAGCCTGCCCAGTGTCGCTGGTTCGATATTGGCGGCCGTACGCCCCTGGACGCTATAAAGCACCAGAGGCTTATCCACCGCCTCGGCAATGGCTTTGAAATGCTGGTACTGCCCCTCCTGTGTTGGCTTGTTGTAGTAGGGCGTAGCGGTCAGGATGGCATCCACGCCTCTGCGCTTGGCTACTTCCCGGGCCTTTTCCACTGCATCGGCAGTCGCATTGGAAGTTGCGCCAGCCACGATAGGAACGCGCCCTGCGGCCGCTTCGATCGTAATGTCGATGACCCGCAGCCATTCATCCTTGTTCAGGGTCGGAGTCTCCCCGGTCGTGCCGCAAGGAACAAGAAACCCGATCCCCGACGCAACTTGCCACTCGACCAGCTCACGGAGGCGAGGCTCGTCGATGCTTTGATCTTTCTTGAAGGGCGTTACGAGAGCTGTACCACAGCCACGAAGGTTCATGATGAAAAGAATAACAAAACCGGTTGAGAATTGGGTAAATGGGTAATTTGGTAACGGGATTATATACTTGACGAAGGTGTCAAATAATGGCACCCTATTCAAGTATTCACCCGAAGCCGTTTTGCCGTCCCTATCCTAAACCAAAGCGGCTCATTGGAGTCCGCTCTATGACAATCGCTGCTGGTTTCTTGTGTGTTGATGGAATCGTGCTGTGTGCCGACAGTCAGCACACAGGTTCAATGACTAAATTCGATCAAAAGAAAATTATTGAAATTCCAGGTAAAGACGGCTCTTGGCTCGTGATAACAGGCGCTGGATATGACAACTATATAGCGATGGCCGTTGATTCGCTAGAAGAGAGATTCGAGAAATGCTCTTCGAATTTCAGCGCAATTAAAGACATCATCAAAGAAACCATTACGGAGATTTACGAACAGCATATTTGGAAGTTCCCTTCTGGCTGGGATGTGCCAACCATCGAATTGTTAGTTGCTGCCAGATTAGCTTCTGGCGAAGTGCGCCTTTGGCAAACTGCATTTACATCAGTTTCTACATGTCGCCAATCCGCATTTATAGGGATGGGGGCTGAGATTGCGCAAGGATTAGCATCGTGGATTTATCCTAACAATGGTGGTTATTGGCGAATGACTCAGATAATTGCTAAAGAGATATTGGCCGAAACAAAAAGAATCAGTAAAGAATGTGGTGGAATGACTCATGTGTGCTCTATTCCAGTAGGAAACGAGGGTATAAGGGGAGTCGAGGTACGTACTGATAGTGAATTTTTTGGCAACCTGAATTATTTACTTGGACGAGTTTTAAGGTCAGTGCTGGATAAGCGAGATAACGAAAGTACATTCCAAGGTGAATTGAAAATATTTGAAGAGCAAATGCAAAAGATGAGAGACCTTGCTCAAGATTTACCAGACGGCAGGGAATGGCTCATGATGTTCCATAGGATATAGGCGTGTTGAGACTGAATGAAAAAATAATGCGGGAACAGAAGCGGATTCCATTCCCGCTTACGGCTCTACTGAGCAGGTGCTTTCTTTCTGGCATGGTCCCCAAACCGTCTTTCCCATTTCCGGCAAAGACGGCCAAAATGAGCCGATTCCCATTGCTCATGATCTCTCAGGAATGCGGTCAATTCGTGGTTGGCTCTGGCCCTCAGTTCTTCCGCAATGTCGCGGAATGCACGGAGATAATCGCGCCTGTACAACCCCTGTCTTTCCAGACGTTCGAAGACTTCAAGCATGAGCGAGAATGCCCGATTCAGGTCATAGACGGCTTCGTAAAGATGAGTCTTTACGCGATGGTTAAGGCGACGGCGCTTGGGTTGCGCCAAAGGAATGGAGCGTTTAACGTGCTTATTAGCCATTGTGCCTCTAATCCAGGTGCAAAGGTTAGGACTGTGTCCATGCGACAACATGAACGCAGTCCGCTTGTCCGGTATCCTATAGGCTACCACGTACCCCAAAGGATACAGCCATCATGTACAAATGGCAAATGAAGACATCGTTATTCGCTTTGGAAAGAGAATCAAGAAACTGAGGAACGGCAAGGGATGGACTCAGAGTTACATGGCCGTACATACCGGACTCGGCAGGCCGTTTCTGTCCAACATCGAAACTGGCAAGAAAGAGCCATGTTTGAGATCAATCGAAATTCTTGCAGGTGCTTTTGGTATGAGCGTGAGTCAGCTTACGAGAGGGCTTTGAGCCTATGAGCAGTGAGAACCAAGAAATCAATTTATCGGACCTCGTGGTTTCCATTGTTGAAGAGTCTTTAAAGCCTCTTGATAAGACTCCACTCTGTCAATTTGTTCCAACATTCGTGGAAGAGAATCGTCATATTTTTTCTTTAATTGAGACTCGACAACGGCAGAGGTACGGGCTGCATTTAACAACGCCTCCAATCCTTCATCATCAAGGTGATGCTGATGCGCAAGAGCCTTAAATACGATGAAATACGAGAGTATCTCTCGTTCGGCTGTTTTGAGATTCTCGGCCATAAGCAGGATGATTTTCTTGTATGCTTCTTTGTCGATTTCCATTTAGGCGCTCGCTTTCTCAAAATCATCTGGTTCCGAAATCAATTCCGCATACTTCAAAGGATCGGCAGTAACCATGTAGCGCAGTGTTTCGATGAAAATTTCGTCATGGCTACGGCGATTGAAACGAAACTCCATCTCGGTCAGATATGCGTGAAGATGCTTTGCAGACAGTTTGTGCCATGTTCCAATGATTCCGCGCTTCAGCAGAGAGAACGCGGATTCGGCGGTATTTGTATGCAGATCGCCGATGGCATAGACTCCCATGCTGTGATTGATAGATTGATGCTTGTCTTTCAGTTTGGATTTTTTGAGTGCTGGCGGATAAGAGGAAAAGTCATCGGTCATGAACACGTCAACGTCTTCGCTGATGTTTTCTTTGATGTACTTTTCGAGAGTTCCACTCTTAACGTCTTCAGCATGAAAGAATCGAAGTTCCCCGCCGCGCTCACGGATGGCCAGCACAACCTCTTTGGGTGTTCCGCGTCCGCGCTTGCTGCCCTTGGGCGGTTTGCCTCCAACATAGGTTTCATCCATTTCCACTTTGCCAGACAACATCGGCTTATCGGTTATTTTCATTGCCGCACGAATCCGGTGATTCAAGTACCACGCCGTCTTGTAACTGATTCCAAGAGTCCGCTTGACCTGATTCGCGCTAATTCCTTTACGAGCTTCAATCAGGAGCAGGACGGCCATAAACCACGTCTCAATGGGCAAATGTGTGTCATGGAAGATCGTTCCCGTAAGAACGCTGAATTGATAACCACACTCCATGCATTCAAACTTTTTCTGCGTAGCCAGTTCGCAAACTTTTTTGCTTTTGCATCTCAGGCATTCAGTACCCAAGGGCCAACGAAGCTTCTTAAGCAGTTCGCGGCAACGTTGGTCTGTCGAGTACATCCGATTCAATTCAGGGAGTGTCATGGCTAAAAAACCTCCATCATCAAAAGGCTATTTAGAGCGTGTCCCGATGCGGAAACTCGCATCGGATATACGAAAGGAACTTTTGCAGAAATTGAAGAATAAACCGCCTGTATCGTCGGCTGGTAAACCAAAGAAAGGATAGGGTTTATGCTCATCACAAGAGCATAATAGCAAAATCGTACACCTTCGTCAAGTATATAATCCCGTTTGGTAATTCGGTAATTGAAAAATCAAACCTGGATTTCACGTTACGAAAACAGGGCCAAGCCCAAACCCAAATTGCCCAATTGCCACAATTACCCACTTGCCCAATGGCTACACTTGGTCCACCACGTCCGGGAACTCGTAAAAACCAGTCCGTCCTTTGATCCACTCGGCGGCGCGGACTGCGCCTTCGGCGAAGCCCAAGCGGGATTTGGCGTCGTGGGTAAACAGAAGCGTGTCGTGCGGAGAGTCGAGTGCGACCAGGTGCATGCCGACCGTCTCTCCTTCTCGCAGAGAGGCAATCTCGGCCTTTTGTCCTGATTCGGTTTCCAGGATTTTCTGAATGGTCACGGCCGTTCCAGACGGCTTGTCTTTCTTATGGATGTGGTGTTTTTCGACGATGCTGGCACGGTATCCTTTGTCCAGCACCGGGGCCATAGCGCGAATGGCCTTGAAAAAGAAGTTCATGCCCACCGAGAAATTCGATCCATACAAGAATCCGGCTTTGCGCTCTGCGACCAGTTCGCGGACCTTGTCGACATGCTGATACCAGCCAGTGGTGCCCACGACCATGGGAGTGCCGCTTTCCACACAATGAATAATGTTGGGGATCACAGCGTGGGGCGTAGTGAAATCAATCACCACGTCGGTTTCGCGGCAGATTTCAGGTGTAAGTCCCCGCCCATCCTGGTTGTCCGAACTGGCCATGGAGCGTATGTCGTGACCGCGGTTCTTGGCGAGCTCTGCTACCAGCGCGCCGGTTTTTCCACGACCCAGTACAAGTATTTTCACGCAAACACCTCGGGATCAACTTCGGAGAAAAAGGCGTGGTGCAGGTTCGCGACTGCATTGGGCACGTCGGCCTCGTCGATCACAAAGCTGATATTAATCTCAGATGCTCCCTGCGAGATCATCTGGATGTTCACATCGGGAATGGCGCTGAAGACGCGTGCTGCAATGCCCGGTGTGTTGCGAATATTTTCGCCCACCAGGCAGACTATGGCTTTTCTGCCGGCATATTTAACGTCTGCAAGCTTGGCGAGATCGGCGGCGATGGCGGCAATGGATTCGTTGGAATCGACAGTCAGCGACACGCTGACTTCGGAGGTGGAAACCATGTCAACCGGACAACGATGATCGGCAAAAACCTCGAAGATGCTCTTCAGGAAGCCATGCGCCATCAACATGCGGGTGGCAACAACATCAACCACGGTGATGCGTTTTTTCGCTGCAATTGCCTTAAAGACATTTTTGCTCTTGGGAGCTGTGGCGGTAATGCGAGTTCCTTCGTTCCCGGGATTGCGGGAATTCAATATCAGCACCGGAATGTTTTTTTGAATGGCCGGCAGCAAAGTTGCCGGGTGCAGCACCTTAGCGCCAAAGTAAGCCAGTTCCGCCGCCTCTTCAAAGCTGATGGTCTTGATGCGCCGCGCTTGAGAACAGAGATTGGGATCGGTTGTCATCATCCCATCTACATCGGTCCAGATCTCGATTCGCTGGGCGTCCATGCCTGCGCCCACGATGGCTGCGGAAAAATCTGAGCCACCCCGACCGAGAGTAGTCGAAACACCTTCACGCGTCGCGCCGATGAAGCCTCCCATCACCGGCACCAATCCCCGGTTGAGAAAGGGCCTGATGCGCTCCGCCAGGCGCGCATTCGTCTCTTCGAACCGGGGGACGGCCTTGCCGAAATTGTTATCAGTCACGATACATTGGCGCGAATCAACATGGCATGAATTGATATCGCGCAGGGAAAATGCAGCAGCAGCGATCTTGCTCGAAACCCGTTCGCCAAACCCGGCGATGTTGTCGGTAGTGCGGGACGTGAGTTCGCCCACAGCCACAATGCCGCGCAGCAGTTCCTCGAGTGCATTAAATTCTTTTTCTAACTGCGAGTGGATTTGTGAAAGCGTTTCGCCGCTCAGAAGTTCTGATGCCGTGGTGAAATGCCGCTCTCGTGCTGCCTTGCAGAGGTCCAGGGCTTGTGCTTTATCACCTGCACCGGCCGCCGACGCCATGGCAAGAAGCTGATCGGTGATCTTGGCCAGCGCGCTTACCACGACCACCGGTTTTTCAGACAGGCGCTCACGCACGATACCGGAGATGCGGTCGATGGCCTCCGCATCCTGCACCGAGGTACCGCCGAACTTCATCACAATCAACTGATATATCCCTGCGCCTTGAGAAGTTCGCCATTCAAGATGGCTGCCCCCGCGGCACCGCGTATGGTGTTATGCGAGAGGACCGTAAATCTCCAATCAAAAAGATTGCAAGGCCGCAGCCGTCCGACAGTTGCCGCCATGCCCCGGCCCCGGTTGATATCCAGCCGAGGCTGAGGACGATCTGGCGTGGGATCGTAGATCACCGGTTGCTCCGGCGCGCTGGGAAGCCCCAGCTTTTGGGGCAGGCATCGGAACTCGTTCCACGCATTGATGATCTCGTCCGCTGTGGCAGGTTTGCTGAGCTTCATGGAGACTGATTCCATGTGTCCATCTTCCACAGCGACACGATTGCAGTGAGCACTCAGGGTGATGTTCGCGGGGATCACGGATTTACCATTCAGAGTACCCAGGAGTTTCCGTGATTCCTCTTCCATCTTCTGTTCTTCGCTGGCGATGTAGGGGATCACGTTGCCCAGGATGTCGAGCGACGGTACGCCTGGATATCCAGCGCCGCTCACCGCCTGCATGGTGCTGACAAAGACCTTTTCGACCCCAAACCTGCGATGCAAGGGAGCCAGAGCCATGACCAAGCCGATAGCGGAGCAGTTAGGATTCGTAACCGCGAAGCCGCCGTTTTCTTTGAACCACTTCTGGGTCTTAAGCAGTGGCAGGTGGTCGCCATTGACCTCGGGAATGACCAAGGGAACATCCTCCACCATGCGCAAACCGCTGGAGTTGCTGATTACAGCGTGCCCGGCGGCGGCAAACTTCGGCTCGATTTCCTTGGCTGCAGCCGAATCCAGGGCGGCAAAGATGACTTTGGGCGCGCCTTCAGGGGATGCCGGAAACACCACCATGCCGGCGATTCTCTCCGGCAATAGCGTGTTCAAGCGCCACTTGGTTGCTTCCGCATAAGGCTTGCCGGCAGAACGGTCCGATGCACACAACCACGCCACCTCGAACCAGGGGTGGTTCTCAAGCAATTGGATAAAACGCTGTCCTACAGTCCCGGTCGCGCCGAGAATGCCTACGGGGATCTTCTGAGTCATGGGCGATAAATTTTGATTTTACCAGAGCGGTATTGCTGATTGGGTAAATGGGTAATTTGGTAAGTGGGCAATTGAAAATCAAACCTGGAATTTCGTGTACAGAGACAGAGCTAACCTAAGAACTAAATCAAATTACCCAATTACGAAATTACCCACTCACCCAATCGTTTAACTCGCCGCCACCGCCACGCTCTTTCGCTTTACCAGGTATTCATCGACAAAAACGGAGACCAGGGCGGCTGTCGGTACCGATACCAACGCTCCCAGGACCCCTGCCAAAGCGCCGCCCAAGACGAGAGCGATGATCACCGCCAAAGGAGACAGATCGACGGTGGACTTCATGATGCGGGGCGAGAGAAGGGCGCTCTCGAGTTGTTGGTAGACTGCATAAAAAATCATTACGCCAACCACTTTGTGCGGGGAATCGAAGGCGGCCACGGTGCACGCCAGGGCAGCCGCGCTAAGAGGGCCGACGACCGGCACGATGTTGGCCGCAAAAGAATAGATCGCCAGCACGTAGAAGTATTTCAACCCCAGCGCGTAGTAAACCACGAAGCTGCATGTACCCAGAGAGAGCATGAGCAATGCCTGGCCGAGCAGCCACTTTCTCATGCGCAGCTCAGACCGGACGAGGGTGGCCGCCAGGCGCGATTGCTGCTGGATGGGAAACAGTGAAACAGCCCAATGGAAGGACCGCACGCCGTCGATGATGAAGTAGACGGTAAGAATGATTCCCGTAAAAAGACCGAAAATTCCTCCGGCTACATTGCGGAAGATCCCGGCTGCTCCACCCACAATTTCCGCGCCGTATTTTTCCAGTTCGCCTGAGTTGATCTGGTCGCTAAATGGCAACCCCTTGAGCTTCTGGCTCAATTCCGAGAGATGCTTGGGCCACTCTGCGGCAAACTCGCGGACGTTGCGGTAAACAGGAGGCAGAGCAAAGATAAAGAAGACGCTAATGGCCAGAACCAGCGCTGCCATGAGGACGGCAATGGCAAATCCGCGCCCAGGCCTCCAGCCGTTGATCTTCACCCTTCGGACAATATTGACCGCCGGAGAGATGACCACCGCAAACAACGCGCTGACGTAGATCAGCAAAAGAACGTCGCGCGCGATGTACGCCATCCACAGCGCGAGCAGAACAATGAAAAAGAATAGGATGTCGGAGCGGTGATTCTTGCCCATCATGAGTCCCACAAGGAGGTATTAGATGCAGTTTACCCCAAGGACTCTCCTTCCGGCAGCGTCAGAAGTGCTAGCACTCAGATGTCAGGGATGCGCCCGCTGTGCCGGTTGGGGCTCGGTGTCGCGAACAACCTCGACGTTGCCGGCGGGTATCGACATTTTGACGACTTTGTATTGGTCGTCCACCCAAAGGACCCACTGGACACCATCGGTATCGAGCTTGATCTTGTTCAAATCCAGTTCCGCGCTCCTCACCTTGGTCTTTTCGTTTCCCACCAGCTCCATGTTGGCGGAGGCCGCAACGTGCTGGCGCGGCACCAGGACGCCAAAATGGCTTGGACTGCATTCCAAATGCTCATTCCTGAGCTGGCATCCGGTCTGCAGGTACCGGTATACCAGGAGCTGACGGTGGGCAAAGAAATTATCGTCAAGGACCACGGTTGTCAGCGGAAGGATGTATGGAATGTCCTGTTTTTTGGAATCCGAAGGCATAACGTGCTGGATCAGGAACTCATCTTTTGGTTCGACGACAGATTCCTCTTTATTCGGCACCAGGGACTTCCATGAGTAGAGACGCAGCTCCCCTTTTTGGGTAACCTGCATTTCAGAAGTTTGCTCCGCCTTCTGGTTGCCGTCATCGACCTTGATCTGGGAGTTGGTAATGATCGTGCCTCGGTCTTCGATACGGAAAGTTTCGGTTCCAATCCGTTTACCATTCACGAAGATGCCGAAAGTTCCGGCATCCACTACTTTTCCGGACTCTTTCTTGCCTTTGGGTTGGGCGCACAGGGCCCATGAAAGCGCCAATACCGATAAAAAGATCATTGCTGTTTTCACTGCCTTACCTCCAGCTTTCGATTTTTGCGATCGGTTTCGGTTTCATCGATCCATCGCTCGATCTCACCCGCCACGTCTTCCACAGACTTGCCGCCGGTCTCCACGTGAAAATCGGCAAGGCGGTACGCCGCGCGCCGGTCCTCAAAGAGCTGCTCAAATCGCGCTGCGTCCCCAGCCAGGGGACGCTGTCCGCCAGACTCATTGCAACGGCGGCGCAGCTCTTCTATAGGAGCGTTCAACAAGACAGTTCTTGCGCCGTACGACTGCAAAACTTTACGGTTCTCCGGCTGCGCAAAAGCTCCCCCACCCAGCCCGACTACCGCATTCGCCCGCTGTAACTCATTTTCCAGCAACCCGGCGAGCGCTTTCCTCTCCAGTTCCCGGAATCTTGGCTCCCCCGCCTGGGCAAAGATATTGGCTACGGTTGCGTGTTCGCGCGCTTCAATGATCACATCCAAGTCATAAAATGCCCAACCCAGCCGCTGGGCCAGAATTCGCCCCACGGTGGACTTTCCTGCTCCCATGAAGCCCACGAGGAAGATGCTGTGACGGGTTCGGGGTGCTCCAATCATGGGTCTTCAACAATCTAAGCCCCAACATCGATCTTCAAATCCTGCGGGCTTCGATGCCGTAATCCGCGTACATCCGCGCAAAACCTGTCCTGAGGTGCAAGCCGAAGGATCTGCGGTAAGTCTGTCTTGCGGCTAGTGCCACACCTGCTGATGGTGACGCGTGCCAGCCGTTATTGCTTCTTTACGCGGATTCTACCATTGAAGGATTGCAACTCCATCGAAGATGATCCTGAATTGGAGGTACCTACCAAGGAACGTCCTGCAGACGGGACAAAGGTACTATGGGGTTTGAGTTGCAGAGGTAAGTCATTTTCGACCGCCCCGGTGAGGGAACGGGCGGTCAGGTCAACCGACGCATTTTGTGGAAGTGTTACATCAATCGCGCCGCTATGGGTGCTCATGGTGTAGATGCCTCCACCGGAGCAATCGCCGCGATAGGTGATGTCTCCCTTCGTGGCTCCAACCGTGACCCTGGAGCCGGAAACATTCTCAAGTTGTACCGGGCCGCTATTGGCAGTCACATCCACGTAGCCATTGTTGATGTCCGTCAAGGTGATGGGAGCGGCAATGCCGCTCACTCTGATGTGAGCATTGGACAGGTTTTTTACCGTGATCCGCCCCGTGTCAGAAGACAGCGAAAGATCGGCATTAAGGCTTTCAACCGTGATAGGCGCTGTGGCTGTGCTCACGGTAATCGAAACGCCTGCCGGCAGGGTAATGTCGTATTCAACCTTGGATTCATCGGCAGAGAGCTTCTGCTGGGAAAGGACATGAGTGCGAATCTCGACCCGCCGGCCGTCGGGCATGCCATTCGCATCCACTTCGACCTTGTCGGAATGTTTGGTCGCGTTGATCACGACCTGCTGGCCGTTCCCCGGATGAAGCGTGACTGAGCCGCTGTTGTTCACAATATTAACCAGACCACCGGGAGCGATCTTGAGTTTGACCGGATTCTGCGTATCGGTGGCTGTCGCAATAGCCACAAGCAAAGTGGAGAATGCCGCGAAAACTGCTGTTGGATAAAGTCTCGTCATCCTGCGTTTGCCTCCAACCACTCTATTCGAGCGATCGCACGGTCGCCATCTCGTACAGCACGGCTTTTTGGTTGTAAGCATATCGCAGATGCTCCTGGACAGCCTGATCATCAGGGTTTTCGGCGGCGGCCTTCCGTGCATCGGAAATATACGAATTCACCTCGCGCAAGCTGTTTTCATACGCAGGGCTGAGGTCCGGCTGGCGCTGCGCTACCTCGCTGAGCAACTTCTGGTCATCATTGTCGAAGGCGGATGGTACGGAAGGGTTACTCGCCGACGTTCCTGGCGATTGCGCAGAACTTGGATGATAGTTGACCAGGACAACGACCAGGGCAATAGCCGCAGCCAGCGCCAAGGTCCAGCCTAAGTACGTCCTACTCTTTTCTTGCTTCGTGTTTGTCGGGTATGTCGTCGTTTGTCCCTCGCGGGACATTCGCCCCTCCAAGAGGCCTTCGCGCTGGAGCGACTGCTCGATGTTCTTCCAGACACGAGGGTTGGGATCGTACATGGGCAGCAACAGCTTGGCTTGCTCGGCGATGTACTTCAAGTCGCGCACCAGTGCGGTACACGATTCGCAGCTTCGCAGATGGCCTTCCTGCTCGGCATCTCCGCCGCTTTCGATAATGTGCGGCAGCACTTCCTGAAACTCTCTGCAGTTCATCTTCTCATCCTCTCTCGACTGCAACCCAGCCCCTCACTTGGCGCGGACGGCCTTTTCGGCTCTGCTGAGCTTTAGCAGGTCGCGCAATTTCATGCGCGCCTTATGAAGTTGTGATTTGCTGTTGCCTATCGAACAGCCCATCATTTCGGCTATCTCGTTGTGCTCGTAGCCTTCGATATCGTGCAACACAAAGATAATCCGGTAACCCGGCGGCAGATTTTCAATGGCCCTTTCCAGGTTGACCCGGTCAATCGACCCTGCCAGCATGTTGTCCCGTGCTCCAATGTCTTTTCTGGGACCATCCTCGTGCTGCGGCTCCAGCGCCTCATCCAGTGAAACTTCCGGCAAGCCTTTCTTGCGCAGATGCATCAACACCACGTTGACCGCCAGACGGTGCAGCCACGTGGAAAACGCCGACTCCCCCCGGAACGTAGAAATCTTGCGGTAAAGCTGCAAAAAAGCTTCCTGAGTCAGGTCTTCGGCTTCCGCCGTGTTGCCGGTCATGCGCAAACATAGCGAATAGACGCGTCTCTTATGGAGGCCATAAAGACCTTCAAAAGCCTCCGCATCCCCAACTTTGGCTCTGTCAATTGCCTCTGCTTCCGAAATCCCGGATGCTATGATCTTTTTCGCTTGTGTCAATTGTGCCCTTTTGAGGCCGCTTGTCCCTTTAGGATGCGGCGGAGTAGCTCTGTCGTTGCACTGCTGGTACTCTCAAAGATACTGATCACTAATTGAACCCTTTTGGACAACTTTGGTTGCCTGATGAGTGTAAGTTTTACCTCATTTAGCCTCCAGACCTGCTTTTCTTTGAGATGAGGCTCACCGCCAGACCCCAAAATACTGCGTTGGCGAATGGAGTCCACAGTGCCGATAGTTTCAGGAACGAGGCCGGGCAGGTAATCTCAGCGATTCCCTGCAGCAATGGTCTCAGCGCCGAAGACCCGGTCGTAAAGTATGGCAACCTCAATATCCAATGCCAGAAGACACATACGATAAATCCCAAGGCGCCATAGGCTATTGCCGCCTGCAAAGTCCGCGGCATTCTTTGCCAGATGTATAGCACCAAGCCGATGACCATCGCTCCGGCCGTCACGCCGATCAGCTTCAATTCGAAAATCGATTTGCTGGCGACACCCCCTGGCGGGATCATCGCCAGGATCATCGATCCCAAAGTAATGATGAACCCCATGAGGCCCAGGATCCATACGCCTGCTTTGCCTCCCAGGATCAACACTGCGTGTTCGTTGGTTGCACGATCGGGGCGATAGGCCAGCTTAATGACTGCAGCGTACATGTATAGGAAAGGCAAGAAGTAGAGGACGATCGCCGCATCCACCAACAACTGATAGGCTTCCATCACGGTGGTATCGATCTGTGAAAATATCAAGATTGCCGCTGAGATCGCCGCTTGTACCAGGATCGCAACATAGGGCGTCTTCCAGCGTGGATGGATCTTGCCAAACGCGGCAGGCAAATAACGATCGATGCCGGCCACAAACGGCACACGCGCAATGCCCGCCACTGTGGCCCCTACGCCGCCGGCATTTCCAGCAGTCACCAGCAACGCCGCCATGATTCCAAACCAGGCAATGCCCAAAGCTGCCGATCCGCTGGTGATGCCTTGAAAGACGCCATTGCGCACGTCAACTCCCGCACCAGGCAGAATTACCAGCAGGGCGACCGTGCCGGCAACGTAGATCGCGGCAATCAGCACTGAGGATGCATAGATTGCGCGGGGAAAAGTCTTGCGCGGCTCATGCACCTCTTCGCTCATGGCGCACACTAATTCCATGCCGGTAAAAGCAAAGGCGATGTTCGACCAGAAGTTGAGCGTGTTGAGGTCCCAGACCGGGAACGACGATTTCCAGGAAAACTGAGTGGCGCTGCCCCGGTGAATGCCAAGATAAAGGCCGAGACCGAGGAGCATCAACAAAGGCGCGTAGGTGCCAACTCCGCCCGCGTTTTGCAGCCATTTTCCGATGTTCAAGCCAACAATGTTGAAAACTACGGGGATGGCCAACAGGCCCAGCGAAGCCCACAACAGATATTGGCGATTGTCGGCCAGCCAGCTATATTTCGGTCCACCGATGAAAACCGACATAGCCACGCTGGCGGTGAGCAGCGAGGGGAAATAGAAGACCGTATATGTCCAGTAGGACCAACCAGCCACGAATCCGTGGAAGTCGCCAAATGCCTCTTTGCTCCAGACATACAATCCACCCTCTGAAGGAAAGCGGGTTGAAAGCTCGACGATGATGAGGGCGGTAGGTAAAAAGAAAAGACCAGCGGCCAAGACCCACAGGCTGATGGACGAGGTGCCACTGTGCGCGGCCGCCGCAATCCAGCGTGGACCTAGTACGATTGCAATGTTAAAAAGAAGGACATCCCACAACCCCATCGTGCGCCGAAGCTGCGATTTGGGTGATCCGGATTCAGCGGTCAAGACATTCCTCGTGGCGAAGAAGGATGCCTGAAAAAGATAACACGCCCCTTGTCATTCTGAGGCCGTTCTGTGGCCGGTCGCGGTAGGGATGGGGATTGCTCCCCACCCCCCGCACGGATCCGTACAGGCGCTTATTAGCGCATACGGCTCTTATCGCGGATTGTAGCGGCTAACCTCTCCGCACACTCGTCCTCCAATCACACCTTCTTCACCGCTCAGTGTCGGTCTGTGTGTTCCAGTTCGAGTGTTCTCCTTGATCAGCAGCCTTCCCTCCCCACTCTCCCTAACGGATCGTCTTGGTTCGAGTAGTTCATCAGTACTATGCCGCTGTCCGACTCCTCCACGACGTGCATGCGAGCTTTACGGCCTTGGCCTTGTCTCGCCGACCTGCCTTCTTCCGCAGGCATCATGGAGGTCTCCCGGTTCTCGTGCATGAAGTTTCCAGACGTGTCCTGGGGTCTTCGACTACGCGGGACTGCTCCAGGACTCGCGCTTGTGCCCCTGCTCATGTTGCCTTCCACTATTCTTAAAGTGTCGGCATCCCGATTGGTAGTTTTCGCAGCTCAATAACCCAGCCCATCTGTACCCCTGTTTACGCTTCGCTGAATACCTCGCAGTATCCAACGCAAAACTCGGGGCCGAGTGGATCGCTACTCCTTTCTCGTAAGACTCTTTCATTCTCTACTTCATGCCGGTTTATCCCGGCGCACAAGAATCCCTACGTCCTCCGGTACACCCGTGGGCGAAGCACTGCCAGGGGTGCTTCTAGGTTGGCCTTGACATTCTAGCTATGCCATCATTGCCGAGAGTGTGAATGGGCCATCTATGAAGATTCCAGAGAAGGCATGGCTTTAGGTTAGTCGTGCTGGCATGACTCTAAAGGATTGTGGAGCTCAGCCTCTTCACACTGCAACCCTCACAGAATCATCGCTACCTCCGCCCTCTCCGAACCCACAACCCCACGCCGCTGCTGGCCAATCCAATCAAGCCCAACAGAGGCAGGATCGTGGCGGTCGCTGGAAGCTGCTGGGTATTTTCCTGGGTCTCAGCAGGTTGCGATTGCCTGATCTGTGGAGTGGTGCCGGCATTCTGCTGATCTTGGTTCGGGCTTGCAGAGCTTCCCACGGGAGCGGTTGGCGTGGTTTGCGGGGGCGACGGCTGCGAAGCACTCTGAGACGAACTGGGCGCGGGACTTTGTGTCGAAGCCATCACACCAGAAGGCGCGCGGTCGGCCGCCTCCATGATATTTCCCCCTCCTCTGCGGCCGAGCAGGTTTTGAACATCGGCGTTGGTATAGGTGCGGGCTTGCTGAGCGCCCTTTTGGGCTTTGTATTGCTCCGCCACATCTCCCAGGCTTCGCGACGCATTCGTGCTAGGCGGAGGTCCGGAAATATTGTTGCCTGCAAACACCGATGGAGAGAGATCGCCTGAGGTCGTCGTGGTGGTTGCCGCTTCAGGCGTGGCTGTCGCGTTCACTGCGGGCACCGGCGTGTAGACAATATTCGGCGCCATACTTGACACAACCAGCGTCGAAGGTCCCAGCGTACTCTGTATCCCTTGCGGCGCCGGCGCATGGTCGCTGATCCCGGCGAATCCAGCCACGCTGATTCCTGCCGTAGTCGGTGGTGACGCAAATGCGACTGTCGATGCGGCTACTTGACCATTTCCAGGCGCAACAACGTAACCACCATTGCTCACCACTCCAGGTGCAGGTGAAACGACAATCGGAGTTCCAGTCTGGGCAACTACGACCAAAGATGTAAGGAAAAATGCTGCGAAGAAGACCCTGAGAGACATAAAACCACCCTTGCGTCCTATTTGAGTTTTGATTACTCAACAGTAAATAGGGATGCCAGCAGAGCAGGAAGATCGGGGGATCGGGTCATCGGGAGATCAGCTTATCGGGTCATCAGTTTCTATCTCGCACCTGATCACAGATCACCAGATAGCCTGCACTGAGGTGCAGCCGAAGGGATCACCTGATGTCCAGATGTCCCGATGATCCGATCCCCCGATAGAATAGAATTCTCTGTTGCCTCCAAACTCCCAACCCGCACCCAATGGCCGCGTTTTTCTGCTGGATACGATGTCCTTCATCTTCCGCGCCTATCACGCCATGGCCCGGCAGCGCCCCATGTCCACCAAGACCGGCATTCCGACGGCTGGGACCTTCGTCTTCGTGAACATGCTGCGGAAATTGCGCGACGACTTTCATCCTGAATATCTGGCCGCGGTCTTTGATGTGGCCGGACCGACCTTTCGCGATGAGCAGGCTAAGGCCGTTACCTCGGTTAACAAGTTCGATATCAAGACCCAGACCTTTCAGCAGATCGAATATCACGGCTACAAGGCCAACAGGAAGGAGATGCCTCAGGATCTGGCTCAGCAGGTCCCCTACATTCGCCGCGCGCTCGAGGCCTATCGAATTCCGATTCTCGAGCAGCGGGGCTTCGAGGCCGACGATGTAATTGGCACGCTCGCCCGCAAAGTTGCTGAAAATGGACGCCAGGTCTTTGTCGTCTCCAGCGACAAAGACATGCTCCAGCTTGTGAATGACCGGATTTGTGTCCTGAACCCGCCCAAGGACAACCTGATCTGCGACGCCGCCAAAGTTGAAGAGATACTGGGGGTCCGTCCCGAACAGGTGATCGACGTAATGGCCCTGCGCGGCGACTCCATCGACAATATTCCCGGCGCTCCCGGCATCGGCGACAAAGGCTCGGTTGACATCATCAAGAAATTTGGCACCCTCGACAATGCTCTGGAACACGCCGCCGAGGTCGAACGCAAAACCTATCGCGAGTCCCTACTCAACAATAAGGAGACCATCCTGTGGAGCAAGCAGTTGGTCACCATCGACCAGCATGTCGGCATCGACCTGGATATCGAAAAAATGGTGGCCGGTGAACCCGATATGGATGCTCTGCGCTCGCTGTTCACCGAGCTTGAATTCACTACCTTGTTGAAGGAACTGGTTCCCGCGATGGAGCTGCGCGAGACCGACTATCGCGAAGCAAAATCGGTCGAGGATTTGAAGCCGCTGAGAAACTCCCGAGTTCTGGCAGTCGCGGTGGAGATTGCGTTGGCCACCGCAGCCATTGAGGAAGAGCAAGAGCCGCAGGAAAACGAGTCTGGAACCTTGCCGTTTGTCGCCGTGCCTGTCAGCCCGGAGAACACGGCTCCTCTCAAACTGGCGCTTTCTTCAGAGCCAGGGAAAGCGCTGTTTGGCACACTCAACGGCAACGATCTCGGCCTGGAACTGAACAAAATGTTGAGCGATCCGGGCATTCCCAAGGCGGTGCACGAGTACAAGGTTGCAATCCGGGAATTGGGATCAAGAGGTGTTGAGCTGGCCGGAGTGCGTGACGAGCCTGCGCTCTATTCTTATCTGATCAATCCGACGTATGCGAACCATGCGCTCTCGGAAATAGCTGTGCGGGGCTTTAACCTCAAGCTTTCTAACTCGCTTCCAGAAACCGCCGACGTGACCGGCCGTATCGCCCGCGCGCTTCGCCAGGAGGTCGAAAATTTAGGCCTCTTAGAAGTTTATGAAGAGATTGAACTTCCCTTAGTTCCGGTATTGGCACGCATGGAAGAAGCAGGAGTAAAGATCGATTGTGACCTGCTACGGCAGCTGTCCGCAAAATTGGGGGAACAGTGCGACGCCAAGGCCCGGGAAATCCTCGATAAAGCAGGTGTTGAGTTTAACATCAACTCGCCTAAGCAGCTTGGCGATGTTCTGTTCAATAAGCTCAGCCTGCCGAAGCCGGTTAAGTACGGCAAAGGCAAAACGATCTCCACGTCTGTGGAAGTATTAACGAAACTTGCTGACGAGCACGAGATTCCTAGGCTAGTTCTAGATTATCGTCACTTGGCTAAGCTGAAGGGTACTTATACCGACGCACTTCCTGTGGCTCTAAATCCTAAGACCCAGCGGCTGCATGCAACCTACAATCAGACCGGCACAGTCACCGGCAGGCTTTCGTCCATAAATCCCAACCTACAACAGATCCCGATACGCACAGAATTAGGCCGCGAGATACGCGCAGCCTTCATTGCCGAGCCGGGTTGTGTGCTGCTTTCTGCCGACTATTCCCAGATCGAATTGCGTCTGTTGGCCCATTTTTCTGAGGATTCTCTGCTGGTGGAGGCCTTTCGCCGGGGCGACGACATCCACTCTCTCACTGCCTCCCAGGTCTTCGGCGTGCCACCTATGCTGATCGATGCCGAGCACCGCCGCCGCGCCAAGGCAGTGAACTTCGGAATTGTTTACGGCCTCTCTCCGTTTGGCTTGGCTCAACAGCTTGGCATTGAGCAACGGGAGGCCAAAAAGTTCATTGATGCCTATTTTGAAAAGTACAGTGGCGTCCGTAAATTCATTGACCGCACCCTGGAAGAGACGCGCCGTGAGCAAAAGGTGAAGACACTTTTCGGCAGGACCCGGCCCATTCCCGACATCAACAGCAAAAACGCCAATATGCGGGGTTTCGCCGAGCGCACCGCTGTAAATACTCCGTTACAGGGCACGGCTGCCGACCTGATTAAGGTGGCCATGATCCGCCTCGATTCAGAACTACGCTCCCGCAAACTCAAGTCGCGCATGTTGCTCCAGGTCCACGACGAACTGCTCTTTGAAGTCCCCCACGGCGAAGTCGAGCCGATGCGGGAACTGGTTCGGGAGAAGATGGAAGGCGTCTATGCCCTCAACGTGCCGCTTCTGGTGGAAGTCGGCGTGGGCCCGAATTGGCGAGATGTTGAGTAGCAGGGAATCGGGTATCCGCGAAGCACATTACAGGTGGCTCTTCCTCAGATCGCGGCCATGGGTCTACGTCGGCGCTAAAAACGTTCTGGCATTTGACTTTCAATTACCCAATTACCAAATTACCCACTTATCCAATCCTCTCCCCGATCTCCGACTGAATCGCTTCCGCAATGGCGTTCGCATGTCGTTCCATCTTTTCTTTCGACTCTGCTTCGATCATTACTCGCGCCAGCGCCTCAGTCCCTGAGTATCTCACCACCACGCGCCCTGAACCGTTCAGGTCGCGCTCAGCTTCTTCAATGCGTGTCCAAATAGCGGGAATCCGGCTGAGCGGCTCTTTTTCGCGTACCCGCACATTTTTGATCACCTGGGGGAAGACTTTCAGGCCGCCAACGAGTTCGGCCAGGGTTTTGCCGCTGCCGGCGATGACCTCGATCACCCGGAGAGCAGTCAGCAGGCCGTCCCCGGTCGTCGCTTCCCGCGAAAGAATAATGTGGCCCGACTGCTCGCCGCCGATCACTGCGCCGGACTTTTTCATCTCGTCCAAAACATATTTATCGCCCACCGGCGCGCGCAACATCCTGATGCCCAGTTCTTTCAGCGCAACCTCCAGCCCCATGTTCGACATAGTGGTAGCAACCAGAACATCATGGGCCAGTTCGCCGCGTTGCTTCAGTTGCCGCCCTAGCATGAGCATGACCGCATCGCCGTTGACCACTACGCCTCGATGGTCGGCAAACAATGCGCGATCGGCGTCTCCGTCAAAACAGATGCCGAGATCAGCGTTGCGAGCCACCACTTCCCTGGCAACTGCCTCAGGATGAAGCGCCCCGCAATTTTCGTTGATATTCCTGCCATCAGGAGAGTTGTGGGTGAACTCCGAGCTGATGCCGCACAATCTGAAAACTTCAGGAGCAATGGTGCTGGCCGCGCCATTGGCGCAATCCACAACTATTTTCAGGCTGCCTGTCCTGGGGAATGAACTGGCAAGCCATTGGACATAAGCATTGTGCAACTGAGCGGAGGCGGTCAGTGTGGAAGTAAGCTCCGTTGAATTGTCGGCGCCCGCCAGCAGGGAAAAGATTTCTTGCTCAATTTCCAATTCTGTTTGGTCGGCGAGCTTGTATCCGTCAGGACCAAAAACTTTGATGCCATTGTCCTGCCAGGGATTGTGGGATGCCGAGATCACGACTCCCGCCGAGAACTTCTTCGAATGCGTCAGATAGGCAATGCCGGGTGTAGTGATCACGCCTGCGCTCTCCACCTCGGCTCCAGCCTGTTGCAGCCCGTGAGCCAGCGTTTGCGCAATCCAATCGCTTGACTCACGCGTGTCTTGCCCAAGGACGATGCGTTTCGGTCCGGCAGGAAGATGGTCCCCCAGCGCTCGTCCCATAGCATGGACCGTCTTCTTGTCCAGCGGATACTGGCCGGCCACACCACGAATGCCGTCAGTACCAAAAAGTTTTCTCAAACGTCTCCTTACCCCGCAACACCTTAGATGCAATCATTGTACCTGCGGGATACAACCACGTTCCTTCAACGCGTCAGATACAACCCAGATACATACACTTTGGTAGACATTCCTCGATCAATTGATTTTCGCCCATCGTTTCCCTACCCTGTAGAAGTGGGCCGATATTCACTCATCCTCATAGCTTTCCTGATGGCCACAGCGGCGCTGTCGCAGATTACCCCACCCGGCGATCCTGTCCGCGGAAGAGTCCCAAGCCGTGTCATCTGTCTCGACGATCCCACGCAAAGCTATGCTCTCTATTTGCCGTCGCAGTATTCGCCCAGCCGCTCATGGCCGGTTCTCTATGCTTTTGATCCGTTTGCCCGGGGGAAGACTGCGGTCGAGGTTTATCAGGCCGCGGCGGAGAAATACGGCTACATCGTTGCCGGCTCCAACAATTCGAAAAACGGCCCAACGTCGCCGCAACTGGCAGCCGCGCAGGCCGTGTGGTCCGATACGCACAAGCGCTTCAACATCGACAAGAACCGCGTCTACACTACCGGCCTCTCGGGTGGAGCGCGCATGGCAACTTCATTTGCGCTCTACTGCTATACATGCTCGGTTGCCGGGGTGATCGCCCACGGTGCCGGATACCCTGCAAATCAAAACTCCAAGCCACCTGCAAATGACAGCTTCCTTTACTACGCGGTTGTGGGAGATGAAGATTTCAATTATCCCGAGATCGTCACGCTGCGCAGAAAAAAAGATGACAGCGGTGCGGCATTCAAGGTGAAGGCCTATCCAGGTCCGCACCAGTGGGCGCCGCCGGAGATTGCCGCCGATGCCATCGAATGGCTGGAACTGAAGGCCATGCAGGCTGGCACCAGGCAAGTTGATCCGGCATTTGTAAAAAGAATCTTAGAGCAAACCAAGGCGGAAGCGGCCCAGGCCGAGCAACGCAATGATGCCTTGAACCAATATTATGAGCTGCGCTCTCTCGTATCTGATTTCAAGGGACTGGAAGACACAACCGAATTTCAGGGCAAACTGTCGCAATTGAAGAACTCGAAGGCCCTGAAGAATGCGCTTCGCAATGAAGAGCACGAGATCGATGAGCAGGCATCGCTAACTGCAACGGCGGAAGAGGAACTCGGACGGCTCGGTCAAGCTGATCCGGCGTCGCAGCCGGGGCTTGTCCAGCACATAGCGTCAGTAATGTCTGACCTGCGGCGGCACAGCAAGTCCAACAGCGGCGATCATCTTGTCTACTCGCGCGCCTTTATGCAGCTATGGATCCAGGGTATCGAGATAGGACAGGACGAATTCCGCAACAACCACATTCCCCAGGCGGCAACCTACTTTGAATTGATGGCAAACACTTCTCCCGATCAGGCCTGGCCATTAATTCTGCTGGCCGAAACCCGTGTCCGGACAGGAAATAAAAAGGGCGCCATGAAAGCCATTGAAGAAGCAACTCATCGCGGCCTAAAGCGCTCACAAACCTTGACCGAAGACCCCGAACTACAACCCCTGGCCTCCGACCCTGCCTTCCAACGCATCGTCCAAACTCTGACCCAAAACGCACATTAACTCTCAAGTGCCTGAAAGTCAGAAGGCAGAATCGTCCAGACTTCGCTTCTGACTTCCTCGACTCCTGACTGCCTCGACTTCCTTCCACTCACATTACCCGAGTACTCATTACTCTTTCCTCTTTTGATGCCACAATTGGTCCAATCCAGGTAAAGCACGCAAGCTCAGAAGGAGAAGGTCATGTCTAGAAAAACATTGTGGGTACTCGCATTCGTGTCTCTGCTGGGAGTTGCATCCAGCTTTGCTCAAGACCCCACAAGAGTGGAACCCACGCATTACAGATTGGCATTTGAAAATGAACACGTGCAGGTCGTCTATATCCACTACGGTCCCCACGAAAAGTCGGCTCTTCACGACCATCCGCCCGGCGTCGTCGTGAACATAACCAATGGCCACTTGAGGTTCATGGACCAGAATGGAAGCATTCAAGAGGTTCGGGCCAATCATGGCGAAGCCCGCTGGTTCCCGGCATTCAAGCACCGGGTAGAAAACCTGAGCGACACTTCCTACGACGGCGTCTATATCGCAGTGAAAGGCGTCACGAGCGCTGCTATGGCGGTCCCAAACAGCAACAATCCCAAAATGGATGCCAAGACGGAAGAAATCGTGAATGCCTTTCTCGTAATGGCAAAGCTCTCCGGCCAAGAGGTACCCCAGAAGCGACCAGGTCCAACACAGCAGAAGACAGCTAAGGATCGGTAAATCGTTTCCCAAAAACTGACCCGTCATCCCGGAGACTCTATGCGCACCAGCGCGCATAGAGTGGAGAGCCTGGGCCTGAGGCAGCCCGCGAAGAATTTCGTTGCTTTTTCTTCGTGTCCTTGGGTTTCTCTTCGTGTTCCGGAGCCTGCACTGAGCGGAGCGAATGTGTGGTTAGGATTTTGGTTTTCCTTTGCGGCCTTCGCGTCCTTTGCGGTGAACCGGTTTTTGGTTGTGGCTCCACTACGCTGTGTTCTGTCTGCCATTGGCCCATACGGTCATCGAAATCAAATTCTTCTCTGCGTCTCCGCGCCTCCGCGGTGCAACTGGTTTCTCGGTGTTTTCTCCGTATTACGAATCCCAAATTTTCTCGTTTTTTTTGGCGCAAATTTTTCTAGTTCTTCTCCGTGTCTCAGTGTCTCCGTGGTGGGTTTTGGTTTTGTTTTGGTTGTTGGTTTCCTTTGCGGCCTTCGCGTCCTTCGCGTCCTTTGCGGTGAACCGGTTTTTGGTTGTGGCTCCGCTACGCTGTGTTCTGCCTTTGGCCCATACGTTCGTAAAAGATCTAGCTGCGGTTTGAGGCGTTACGGATTATCATAACGATGGATGAGGTTGCATCATGGCAAGTTCTACTCTGATCTCAGTCAGTGAATATCTCAGGAACGGCTACCGTCCTGACCGGGATTACGTGGATGGCAAAATCGCGGAGCGAAATGTTGGTGAGCACGATCACGCCGCTTTGCAGGCTGCGCTGATTCTGTGGTTTGGCCAGCGCCAGCAGGAATGGAACATTGAAGTGCTTCCCGAGCAGAGAATTCAGATATCAGCCACACGTTTTCGAGTGCCCGATGTGTGCCTCGTCGCTCTTGATCAGCCTGTAGAGCAGATCTTGACCAAGCCTCCAATCGCCTGCATTGAGATATTGTCACCGGAAGATACACTTCGCCGCATGCAGGAGCGAATCGATGACTACCAGCAATTTGGCGTTGCGAATATATGGATCCTGGATCCAGCTACGCAGCTAGGGTATAACTGCCAGCCGTCCGGATGGCTGAATGCAACCGAGTTCAGTGTTGCGAATACCCCAATCCATCTGAGCCTTCCAAAGATATTCAGCACCATGCGCCGCAGTTCTTAAGCGGACTCAAAATCGCTCTCTACGGTTTCTGCGTACCCTGCGGTGGATTGGCTTGGTTTCCTTGGTGTTCTCTGTATTGCTAATCTTGAAAATCTTGTTTTTCCCGTGAAGAACTGTTTTGCTTTTTTCTTTCGTGTCCTTGGGTTTTTCTTCGTGTTCCGGAGCCTGCACTGAGCGGAGCGAGTGTGTGGTTAGGATTTTGGTTTCCTTTGCGGTCTTCGCGTCCTTTGCGGTGAACCGGTTTTTGGTTGTGGCTCCGCTACGCTGCGGTTTCTGCGCATTCTGCGGTTGACGTTTGCCTCTAATCTTCTCCGCGTCTCCGCGCCTCCGCGGTGCAACTGGTTTCTCCGTGCTTTCTCCGTGTCTCAGTGCCTCCGTGGTGGGTTTTGGTTTTCCTTTGCGTCCTCTGCGTCCTTTGCGGTTAACCTCTCTCTTTCACCTCAGCGCCAATCGTCCCCTTCGCCACCCGCGCCGAGATTCTCTCTCCCACTGCAACCTGGGACGCATCTTTCACCAACGCTCCGCGAGCGTCAAAAATCAGGGCATACCCGCGCTCCAGGATCTTGACCGGAGACAGCGCATCGAGCTTCGCTGCAAGCTGGTTGACCTGGGAATATTGGTTAGCGATGCGGCCCCGTATAGTCCTCACGACAGCGTCGGTGCCGGCATCCAGTTGAGTGCGCCGCATCGCCAGGGAACGGCGAAAATCGAAATGCCGGATACGGGCCGACGCGACATCGAGACGCCGATGAGCTTCGCGGAACCGCTGTTGATAAGCTGACGCCAGCCGGTAGGTAATCTCGTCCAGGCTTTGCACTCTGCGATAGACGAAGTCTTTGCGGACAAAGACGCCATGCTGGGCAAGGTCATTAAGCTGTCCTTTGGCCACCAGCAAGCGGTAGCGTGCCGCGCGCGCCAGCCGTTGCCGCAAATGTGAAAGATGTTCGCCCAGTTGGTGCTTGGATTCAATGACCAGCTCCGCCGCTGCCGAGGGTGTTGGAGCACGCAGGTCGGCGACGAAATCGGTGATGGTGAAATCGGTCTCGTGTCCGATGGCCGAAATCACGGGCAGCGTAGAGGCGGCAATCGTTCGGGCCAGTCCCTCATGATTGAATGCCGCCAAATCTTCAATGGAGCCTCCGCCGCGCGCCACAATGATCACATCCACATTCTTGGCTCGATTAAAATACTTCACTCCGGCAGCCACTTCTGTAGAGGCCGTCTCTCCCTGGACCTGTGCAGGATAAATCAGGATGCCGACATTCTCATGGCGGCGCGCCAGAACATTGAGCATGTCATGCAGCGCCGCTCCTCGTGGCGAGGTCACGATACCGATGCGCCGGGGCAAGGCTGGTATGGGTTTCTTGTGCGTCTGGTCAAACAGTCCTTCTTGCGAAAGCTTGGCCTTAAGCTGCTCAAATGCCAGTTGCAGCGCGCCCGCGCCGAGAGGTTCGAGAAATTCGGCAGAGAGCTGCAATTCCCCGCGCTGATCGTAGATCGTGATCCGTCCGCGGGCGATGATCTGCATTCCATTGTCGGGCTTGAATCGCAACAACCGCGCCTGCATGCGAAACATCACCACGCGCAGCAAAGCATCGCCATCTTTCAAGGCAAAGTAAAGATGTCCCGACTCCGAGCTTCGAAAATTCGAGATTTCTCCTTCAACCCAAACATCGGTATAGCTGCGTTCAACGGTAGTACGCACCGCTCCCACCAGGTCGGCCACCCGCCAAATCCGCCGCGACGGAGCCTCCGCGTTAAAGGTGAAACCGAGTTGGTCGCTGAGAGACATGAGGGCAAGTTTAGCAGGTCCGATCTCAACGATTTTTAAGGGCGTCCACAACGTCCACGATGAAGTGCACGTGCAGCGAAAGCAAACTCTCACTTCTTTGAGAGTCGAAAACAGTTTGCAGCTTTATCCCAATACACCTGATCTTTGTGTAAAGTCCAGGCACGCAGCCACGCCTGTTGAACGGACCTCCTGCCGTGTTTGTGAAGATCAATGATGCTTGAGCCATACCATTCCAATTCACCGTTCGCTTCAGCGCGGGCAGATCGGGATTGGGAATCTCTTCTGTATACCAATTCATCGGTTTATTCTCTCGAAAGTTGCTCTGAAAAAAACGCAAGTGTTGAGACCATTGAAGTCTGGAGTTTCTACGTTTTTCAGACAGCCGAGCCAGCGAAGCTGGCGGGCACGACTTTAGAGCTTGCGGAAATTCAACGGCTTCAGCCTTTGAAGGTATCAGGGCATGGCTTTAGCCGTGCCATAAGAGGTTAAAAGTCAATCGGGCTTCAGCCCCTGCAGCTTTTGGGAAATTCGCCGACTCTAGCGCATGTATCTTTAATTAGAACCTGTCTCAAAAATGCTTTACATCTGAAGATATCAGGGCACGACTTTAGAGCTTGCGGAAATTCAACGGCTTTAGCCTTTGAAGGTATCAGGGCATGGCTTTAGCCGTGCCGTAAGAGGTTAAAAGTCAATCGGGCTTTAGCCCAATGTCACTTACTTTTAGAAAATAGTCCGTTTTTGCGATGCCCTTATTCCCCTGTCATCCTGAACGTAGCGCGTGAAAAAACTTACAAACTAT
>DASZFU010000083.1:0-35421 GCA_035939495.1 Candidatus Angelobacter sp.
ACACCAGGGCGGCAATCCAGAACCGGATGATGATCTTCGATTCCGACCATCCCACCAGCTCAAAGTGGTGATGCAAAGGCGCCATCTTAAAGATACGCTTCTTGCGCAACTTGTAGGAGCCGACCTGGAGAATCACCGAAATCGCCTCAATCACAAAGACGCCGCCGATAAAAGGCAGCAGCAACTCCTGTTTGATGACGACGGCTACCGTGCCGATGGCCCCGCCCAACGCCAGGGAGCCGACATCACCCATGAAGATTTCAGCCGGATGGGCGTTATACCAGAGAAATCCAATGCTCGCCCCTACCATAGCGCCGCAGAAGATGGTCAACTCCGCTACCTGCGGCATCCTTTGCAACTCCAGGTACTCGGCCAGGGAAGCATGTCCGCTCACGTAGGTCAACACCGTCAGCCCGCCTGCTGCGATCACGGTACAACCAATCGCCAGCCCGTCGAGTCCATCGGTGAGATTGACTGCGTTGGTAGAGCCGACCAGCACAAGCATCACAAACAGCACGAAAGGCACAAACGCCAGGGGCCAAAGATGCGGGTTATGCCGCAGACCCTCGATGACCAGGTCGGGACGGAATTGCTTGAGGAAGGGCACCATCAGTTGCGTCGAGTACTGGTTGGTCGCAGTCAGGGTTACCAGGACGATGCCCACGACCAGGGCCACTCCGAATTGCAGCAGGAGCTTCATACGGCCTGTCAGGCCCAGGTTGCGCTTGTGGATCACCTTCAGATAGTCGTCGGCGAACCCGATCGCGCCAAACCCAATGGTGGAAAACATGACCAGCCAGATAAACCGGTTAGAAAGGTCGGCCCAAAGCAGCGTCGGAATCAGGATGGCGATGGTGATCAACACTCCGCCCATGGTGGGCGTGCCGGCTTTCTTTTGGTGGGCTTTGGGTCCTTCCTCGCGGATGTATTGGCCGATTTGAAACTCACGAAGTTGGCGGATAATGGCTGGCCCGATAATGAAGGCCATAAACATGGCCGTCAAACTGGCAAAAGCCGTGCGGAAGGTTACATAGCGAAAAATGCGAAACGGCGGAAAGTGTACGAACAGACGTTGGTAAAGAAGCCAGTAGAGCAATTATCCTCCGCAATTGAATTAGAGCAGCTTGAGTGCTCCACCGCCGGGTGTCGCTACTTCTCTTTTATAAACCAAAAATAAGATGCTTTGGTAGTACCGACCCAGCTTACATCGGCTCACGCATACTTCTTCTGCAACGCATCCAGAGCCCGTTCGAGCTTCACGCCACGCGAAGCCTTGAGCAACACGGCATCGCCTGCGCGTAGCTCTTTGGCGAGCCACTCGCCCGCCTCTTCCGGGGTTTCGACAAACCGGGCCAGCGCGCCCGATGTCGAAGCTCCCTCGACCAAAGCCTTGGCCAGGCCTCGGACCCCTATGACGAAGTCGATCTTTTTTTGGGCAGCGTGACGGCCGCACTCTGCATGGAGCGATGCGGCACAGCTACCAAGTTCGAGCATCTCTCCGGCAACCAGAATGTGGCGGTGGGCGTTCATGCTGGCTAGTGTGTCGATCATGGCGTTCAACGCCTTGGGATTTGAGTTGTAGCAGTCATTTACCAGGGTAGCTCCGGCCAGATGGATGATCTGACCCCGTTTGTCTGCTGGTTTCAGCGTTGCCAGTGCGGCGGCAATCTGGGATGGCGAAATGCCTTTCTGGGAAGCCGCGGCGGTAGCCGCCAGGACGTTATAGATATTGTGCTCGCCTACGAGCGGCAGGTTGACGTGCTCGCTCGTGCCTTCGATGTTCAGATCGAAGCTCGATCCTTCGGCGCCGTTCAACTGAACATTCTGGGCGGTGACATCGGCAGCTTTCCGTATGCCAAACATTACCACCTTTCCCTTGAAGTCGCGGCCAAACTGCGAGACATATTCATCGTCCGCATTGAGCACTGCGACTCCGCCGTGGTGCAGTGTCTCGATGATTTCGTATTTGGTGCGGGCAATGTCCCCAACCGAGTTGAAAAACTCCAAATGCACGGGAGCAACGCAGGTCACGACGGCAACATCGTGATGGGCGAGCGTACCCAAAAAACGAATTTCGCCTGCATGGTTCATGCCCATCTCCACGACGGCAACATCGTGCTCCGGCTCCAGTTTGAGCAGTTGTAAGGGCAAACCAATATGATTGTTGAGATTTCCCGTGCTCTTCATCACGCGCAGGCGGCTCATTAAGAGATGGGCAAGAATCTCCTTGGTCGTGGTTTTTCCTACCGATCCAGTCACTGCCAGCAGGGGCTTCCCCCAAAGGCGGCGGGCGGCTGCGCCTAGCGACTGCAAAGATCGTAAGGTGTCGTCCACGATGAGCAGCCGTTTGTGGTCGGCATTG
The DNA here is from genome assembly GCA_035939495.1 of Candidatus Angelobacter sp. Lineage (GTDB taxonomy): Bacteria > Acidobacteriota > Terriglobia > Terriglobales > Acidobacteriaceae > Angelobacter. The sequence continues at coordinate 2,363 of DASZFU010000083.1, forward strand.
ATCTTCTTCCCGGCTTCCACAACCGCTGCAACAGCGCCTTTTTCCAAAGCCGCAGCGGCGTAATCGTGACCATCAAAGTTCTCGCCTTTGAGTGCAATGAATAGATCGCCTGGACTGATCGTCCTGGAGTCGATGGAATAGCCGGTTGCCACCCAATCCTGCTCGAATTTGCCTTTGGCCACCGCGTATTCGGCAATGCGCCACAGCGGCAATTTCATTTCCTGCCTCCAGCATGTCCCGCGTGTCCCATCTGTTGTAGCGTGTCCCGCGCGACCTGAACATCATCAAAGGGGAATACACCTTCGCGCGTGGTTTGGGTTTTCTCATGACCCTTGCCCGCTATTAAGACAATATCTCCGGGCTTGGCCTCTGCCAGGGCGAGTGCAATCGCTTTCTTTCGGTCCGGCTCAACCGAATACCGGACGCCGCTTTTTTTCAGACCCGGCAATGCATCTTGAATGATCGCCATAGGCTCTTCGCTGCGAGGATTGTCAGAAGTCAGGACCACGAAGTCACTGCCTCGTCCTGCGGCTTCGCCCATGAGCGGACGCTTGGTCTTGTCCCGATCTCCACCGCAGCCGAAGACGGTGATCACCCGTCCCTGAGAGCCCGAGCGGGCCGCAAAGCCATGAGCAATCGACGTGAGATTACGCAAGGCATCGTCGGTATGGGCGTAATCCACAACTACGGTAAATGGCTGGCCACAATCCACGCGCTCGAAGCGTCCGGGTACCTGGTGAAAACGGCTGATAGCCTCGGCGATTTGCTCCAGAGAGCACCCGCGAGCCCAGGCAGCGGCTGAAGCCGCGAGCAGGTTGTAGACATTCACCTCTCCCACAAGAGAGGTGCGGATCGCTACATTGGCATCGGGGCCAAATAGCATAAAGCTGGTACCTTGCGGTTGAAGGTCGATATTGCCTGCCAGGAAATCGGTTCCTTCCAATCCATAGCTGACGATTTCCTCGCTGGGATTCGCGCCAGCATCCAAAAGGGTCCGTCCATAATCGTCATCCGCGTTGATGATCGCCACTCGGGGCGGCTTTGCACCGCAACCTTCGAACAACATGCGCTTGGCGGCAAAGTAGCTTTCCATGTCCTTGTGATAATCAAGGTGGTCGCGCGTAAGGTTCGTGAATACGGCTGCATCGTAGTGAATTCCATAGACGCGGCCCTGTTCCAGCGCGTGCGAAGAAACCTCCATCACTGCTTCTTGGGCGTAGGCATGATGGGCCTCGGAAAGGATCTGGTTCAACTCCAGAGATTCCGGGGTGGTGTGCGGCGCCGGGACAATCTTTCCAGCCACATGGTATTCAATCGTACCGATCAAGGCAGACTTCCTGCCGCAGAAGTTCAGAATGGACTCGATCAGGAACGTAGTCGTGGTCTTGCCATTGGTTCCGGTCACGCCGATCATCTTCAGTTTTTCGGCAGGACGCCCGTAGAAATTCGCGCTGAGCTGCGCGAGGGCCTGACGGCCATGCGGAACCACAGCCCAGGCAACACCAGGACGCGGCTGCTCAACCTGTGAATCAGTTACAAGCGCCAGAGCGCCATTTTTGATTGCGGCATCGATATAACGATTGCCGTCGGTGCTCTCGCCGCGCATGGCAACAAACAACCAACCCGGCTGCACTCGGCGGGAGTCGTAGTCAAGACCAAGAACTGGTGGATCGCCGCCCAGCGGAGCCCCAAGTCCCCGCAGCAGCTCTGAAAAGTTCATTGAGGGAAATTATAAGCAAGAAGAGCAATCAGCAACTGAGCCAAATCAAAAACGGATTTAGCCACGAATTACGCGAATGGGATTTAGCCCTTAGCTCTTAGCCTTTAATATTTAGCTTTATTCAGGTGATCGTTGGCTAAAGCTAAATGCTAATGGCTAAGAGCTTGGAATCCCATTCGTGTTCATTCGCGACAAAAAAAGATTTTCCCGTCACGTCGGAAATTCCGGGGATGCCATCAACCGGTCGATCTGTTTCCGGTGGCGGTTTTCGTGCAGGCCAAAAAATGCCAACCATTGATAAATGTTGAGTTGTCCAAAGACAAAATGCGGGAAAGTAGTTTTTGAGAGATCACGGGCCTCAATTCGCGGTTGCATCGCGACCAGGTCGGCGCGGCTGGCCTGCAACTTGGCTATCGATTCCTGAATGGACAACCCGGCGACCGGTAATACAGGCTCCGGCGACTTAAATTTCTGGTCTCTCGCCCGTTCGGCGATGGAGTCCATCGAGAATGGAAAGAAGCTGGTACATGTAGCGCCAGTTCCAGCTTCTTCCAATTCAGCCACCAACTTGTCGATCCTGGTCACTAAAGCACGGTCTACCTTGGCAAGGTGTTCGAGAATCTCAGAAATCGACCACGCTTCCGGCGATGGTTTAAAAGTGGCTTGTTGGAGATTCAATTCGGGGAGTCCTTCACAAAGCCGTTTCCGGGAGCTGTTGATCTCGGTAAATATTTCGGGGATAGAATTAAAGACCATAAGCTAACCGGTGTAACCGCAGACTCCGGTGCGGGGCGAGTTGACCACGGGTAGCGTCATTTCTTCGCCGCATTCATGAGTGGCTGTGCATTCGTTGCAGAGCCAGCCGCCTTCTGACCATATGCAATTGGTGCACACTTGTGTCGCGAGCCGGCGCCGCAGCTATCACAAAAAATTTCGGGAGGATCATTTCTCGCTAGCAGTTCCACGGCTGAACTCATCTGACTTTCTATTAACCCGAGCACTTTGAGTCTCAGTTCAGTCGTCGAACCATAATCGTACTCATAAGAAAACGTGCTTCCAACTGCAAGAACTTTGTCAGCGGCCACGGTAGTGCTTTTTTCGCTGTAATTGGAGCTCCGAAAACCCTCATCCATCGGTTCATGACTGTAGCGCACCGTCCCAATGTGAAAGCTACTCATGTGGCCGCAGCACTCCAGCCATATATCGCGCAGAAACCGGTCCAGTTTGCTCAAGGGAGCCGTTGTTGACATGGCAAGATGTAACCAGTAGATCTTTCCACCTTCAACCGAAAGGTGAAAGGCCGGCTTTCGCTTTTCATGCTTAATTGAATCTAGGCATTTCGCAAGATGACGAGTCATGCTGGCTTTAGAGAATGTACCAGTGCAAAGTTCACACTTTCCGAGGGAGGGTTGTCTTTTCATCCTGTGCCTCTAACTCTTTTCGCAATTGCTCTTCTTTTTCCAGGCGCAATTCCTCGGCCGGCACAGCCACGACCTTGCCATCGCGCCAAATATACAGTGGACGGCCATCGCGGATGCGTTCTTCTACGACTTCTTCGACGGCAGCTTTCATGGCCATTTCGGCCCGCACTTCAAGCGGTAAATTGAGGATCTCAGGAGGCAGGTTACTTATTTTGTTCATATCGATTGACCAGAGAGGTATAAGCCTCATTATCAATTATACGAAGCTGGCCATGCTTCTCAAGAGCAATTATTGAAGGCATGCGCTCCGAATTATCGAACAAGGCCCATGAATCCGCCAGTGGCCGATAGTGAAAAAGGAAATTCCTTAGTGAGCGGTCAAATCTCCGGCGGACATCAGGTTCAGGCACATTGTGGCCGCCCCTGGAGACACGGTCTTTGATTCTGGATAATGTCAGGTCAACCTCCGGCACCCACAGAAAAAACAGATGTATCTTGTAGCCTTGGTTTTTCAACTCACGTACCAGCGGCACATGGCCGCGCCCGGATAATGTGGTCTCGAACCCAAAATCAACCTGCTGTTTGGCCAGCATCTCGATTTCTTCGATCACAAGACGCCCGGCCCGAAAAGCCACATTCTCCGGAGCAAAGGGCGATAATCCTTGCGCAATCAGGTCGGCATTCACGAAATTTGGGCAGTCTGCGTACATCGGTAGAAGTTTCCGCGCGAAGGTCGTTTTGCCCGCGCCATTAGGCCCAGCAATGATATAGAGGTTCGGACTCACAAGGGAGATGCTAAACCTATCGGCTCACCGACGCCGCAACGTGTGTTCCCAATTTTTCGGCCAATCGCTTCAGCCGGCGGCAGGCCTCTGCCAGCTCAGCATCGGTTTTGGCGAAGCAGAAGCGCAGTAGATTATCCCCGTCTGTGCCGTGATAGAAGGCGCTGCCCGCCACGGCAGCCACTCCAGACTCCCGCAGCAGGTATCTGGATTTCTCTTTGCCATTTGCGCCGGGCAGGATCGATGCATTAGCTAGCACATAATAGGCGCCCTTGGGTATGGAAGGCGTCAAGCCGATCTCTTCCAGAGTGCCGCACAATAGATCGCGCTTGTGTGTGTACTCTTCCGAGATGTGACGGTAAAAGTCCTGGGGCAGCTTGCGGATCCCTTCGGCCACGCCGCGCTGCAATGGCGCCGGGGCGCACACATAAACAAGGTCATTGAAATAGGAGATGGCCTGCGCCCATTTGGAGTCACAGACGGTATAGCCGATCCTCCATCCAGTAATGCTGAACGTCTTCGAGTACCCTGACATGGTGATCGTCCGGGAACGCATTCCGGGAAGCGTGGCCATGCTGACGTGCCGCCCCTCAAACAGGAAGTATTCATAGATCTCATCGGTAAAGACGAATAGATCATGCTTCTGCGCAAAGGCGGCAATTGATTCCAGTTCTGTCGGCGTGAAGATCTTGCCTGAAGGATTCGATGGAGTATTGATCAAAATGCCCCGCGTACGAGGAGTGACGACCCGTTCGAGCGCCTCCGGCGAGAATCCCCAATCAGGAGCCTGCAAAGTTACGAAAAGAGGCACCGCGTCTACCGCGATGAGCGTGTGCAGGTGGTAGCCATAATAGGGCTCGAACAGGATGACCTCGTCTCCGGGATTGAGCAAGGCAAGGCAGGCAGTATAGAAAGAACCGGTGGAACCCGCGCTGATAATGACCTCGGTTTCAGGGTCGCATTCGACCCCGTTGAAGTTCCGCATTTTCTCGGCGACCGCCTGGCGCAGTTCGGCGATGCCATCGCAGCGGGTGTAGCTGTTCAACCCGTAATCAATAGCCTGCTGTGCGCCCACGCGTACGACCGCAGGAACCTCCGTATCGCATACTCCCTGGGCCAGGTTGATGCCCTTGACCTTTTCACACTCCACCGACATCATGCGAATTTCCGATTGGGCTGTTCGCGCAGCCCGCTTGCTCAATGAAAGACTCATTTCCCCGATCTCCAGTTATTCCTTATTTCTATTGTAGACAATGCATTCCTGCCCGGCATGACCTTCAAGTTGTCAGTTCCGATTCGTGAATTCGATCAAAGCTTCCAACTTGGCGCAGGCCGCCCCGGAATCGAGAGATTCTATAGCCATAGGCATGGCTTCGGCCAGGGAATCGGCGCGTCCGGCCGCTACCAGGGCTGCGGAAGCATTCATCAAGACAACATCGCGGCGAGGAGATTTCTTGCCACTCAGAATTTCGCGGATGATCTGCGCATTTTGCTGGGCGTCTCCACCGGTGATCGCGCTGAGTGGCGCGCGCTCCATTCCAAACTGCTCCGGCGACGTCTCATAAACCCGGACCCACTCACCTCGAACCTCGCCAATCCTCGTGGGACCGGTGATCGTAATCTCATCGAGTCCATCCGTGCCATGAACCACCAGGGCCCGCCGCAGTCCCAGCATCTTCAGAGCAGTCGCCAATTTCTCAACCAGGTCGTCGGAATATACGCCTACCACCTGGGCAGAGGCATGGGCCGGATTCGTCAATGGGCCAAGAAGATTGAACACACTGCGCAGTTTGAGTTCCCGCCGCGCTGGTTGCACGTATTTCATTGCCGAATGCAACGAAGGAGCAAACATAAATGCGATTCCTACTTTGCGCAGGCAAGGAATGAGCTTCTCATGGGGTATCGCGATTTTTACGCCGAGTGCCTCGATCACGTCGGCGGAGCCGCATTTCGAGGTCGCGCCGCGGTTGCCATGCTTGGCCACACGGACCCCGGCGCCGGCAATCGTGAGTGCCGAGGCAGTTGAGATATTGAAGGTGCCGCTAGCGTCTCCGCCTGTGCCGCAGGTATCCACCAGGGCATCACGCTCGGTGCCGCTGACATCGAGAGTTGAATCCTCAACCGAGGACAACGAGGGAGCGGCTTCGCGAATGGCCTCCGCAAATCCAACGATCTCTTCGATGCTCTCACCTTTCATGTGAAGCGCTACCAGCAAGGCAGCGATCTGGGCATCCGTGGCTTTTCCGGAAAGCACCTCGGCCATCACCGCGCGCGCCTCTTGCCGGCTCAATGAAGCCCGATGGTTGGCGATTTTGTGCAGAGCGTCGGTAATCATGGGTAGAGCAGAATACCACTCATTAGCTTAACAGGGTTGGAGGAAGGCGGGGCATCAGGAAAACGTCAGGTTTTGTCGAAAAAACTCTGGCAAACTACATTTCTATAAGCTCAAAACCGGGTACTCCGCTTTGACATTTTGGGCATTTGCGGTGATGAAAATCGCTTCCATTGGCGCCGTACTTGTTACCACAATGTCTGCATAGCAATTCCCAAATGTATTGATTGTGATCCGTTCCCGGTACATCGGTTTCGCGGACGAACAGTTGACCATTGGGATTCTCGTCTCCGACTTCTGCAATTCTCTCCCTTCGGGAAACAGATTTTGATCTACGCGCGATTAGTCCAATTCGTGCCAAGTCGCGTTCATCCCAACCGATATCTTCAAGAAGCGATTTCAGGAGTTTTGGGCCGTAGGTCTTTCTGGGATGGTAGTGAATTATGATTCTGTTTTTTGTCGTTGGATGTATATACGGAATGAATGCCCCGTCACTCACATCCCGCTTCCAGCCGTCCCGCTCTAAGGCCGCGATCAGATCATCTGCCGTAAGATTCTTTAATTGTTGCCAGATATTCCCTGAATATCGCATTGAACCTCAATGTTTCTCAGCAAGGCTCCTGCCGGAACTGGCGGAATGTCTTCTAAACGCTCTGCTGTCAAATGAGGCCCAATGGGCAGCGGATCTCCCTGGCGTATCAGAGAGACAATATAAGAATTCGCCGCATGCTCGGCGTTTTGAAGGGCCTCATCCTCCGTGCGGCCGTCCACGTGAAGCCCTTTGAGACCAGGACAGAATGCGTGGAACGACTTCCCGTCTTTTTCGATCACCACACCAAGGGTCAAACGAAGCTGCAGTTTTTGAGGGGCGCGATGCCGTGCCTTCATAAGTTTCGCCGGTGTGGTCATAGATATTTCTCAAACTGCAGATGTTGGCTGATGAATACTGTAAACCATTAAAGACACCAGAGTATATAACCAACTTTTGGTCCTTTTTCGTCGAACACATGCAAAATCCATCGAATTTCTATAGAATCTCTGGTTCCTTTCTGCATCCTGACGTCGGCTGTAGAACCAATCCAACATGAAAATTCACGAGTACCAGGCAAAAACAATCCTGTCGAAATATGGTGTCGCTGTGCCGCGCGGCGAGATGGCCTTGAGCCGGGAAGAGGCTGAGGCTGTAGCGAAAAAATTGTTTCATCAAAAAGTTTCCGGTGTGGTGGTTAAAGCTCAAATCCATGCTGGCGGGCGCGGCAAGGGCGGCGGCGTGAAGGTCGCCAAGACCCTTGACGAAGCCAATGCCTGGATCGAAAAGATCATGGGCATGAGGCTTGTGACCCACCAGACCGGGCCTGAAGGCAGGATTGTCCAGCGTTTGTTGATCGAAGAGACCTTACCTATCGAGCGCGAACTGTATCTGGGAATCGTCCTCGATCGCGCCCAAGCGCGGCCGGTTTTCATGGCTTCGGCAGCCGGCGGCATGGAGATCGAAGAGGTTGCAGCCAAAGACCCCAAGGCCATCCTGATGGAGTCGATTGATCCCGCCGCCGGCTTCCAGCCTTTTCATGCGCGGAAGCTGGCGATTGGCCTGGGATTGAAAGATGAACAGGTCAACGACGCAGCCCGTTTCATGACCGGACTTTACAAGGCATTCGAGGATACCGATGCTTCGATGTGCGAGATCAATCCTTTTATTACGACCACGGACGGGCGCCTGTTTGCCCTGGATGCCAAGATCAACTTTGACGACAACGCGCTTTTCCGTCACAAAGACTTCAAAGAGCTGCGCGATATTACCGAAGAAGATCCGCTGGAAGTTGAAGCCTCCAAGTACAGCCTGAATTACATCAAGCTCGATGGCAACATTGCCTGCATGGTCAACGGCGCCGGCCTCGCCATGGCCACCATGGACATCATCAAGTACGCAGGCGGCTCACCCGCAAATTTCCTGGATGTTGGTGGTGGCGCCAATGCCGAGCAGATTCGCCGCGCTTTCGAGATTCTGCTGAGCGACAAAAACGTCAAGGCCCTGCTGATCAACATTTTTGGCGGCATCCTGCGCGTCGATACCCTGGCCAACGGCGTGGTGGAGGCGGCCAAGGCGACGAATATCAAAATTCCGATGGTGCTACGACTTGAAGGCACCAACGTGGAAGAGGGCCGCGAGATTCTCAAGAATTCAGGACTCAACTTTACGGTTGCTGAAAACATGAAAGATGCCGCAGAGCGCGTGGTTGCGGCGGCCAGGGGCAAATAAATTATGTCGGTACTTATCGATCAATCCACCCGGCTTATCGTTCAAGGCATCACCGGCCGCGAGGGCACATTTCATGCAAAGGCTTGTGCCGTCTACGGCACTCAGGTTGTCGGCGGAGTCACGCCCGGCAAAGGAGGCACAATCCATGAGGGCTGGCCGGTCTTCAATGGCGTCCTCGAAGCTCGCGAGAAAACCGGCGCGAACGCCACGGTAATCTTCGTCCCGCCGCCCTTCGCTGCGGACGCCATCATGGAAGCAGTTGATGCCGAGATCCCGCTGATCGTCTGCATCACCGAAGGAATCCCGGTGCTCGACATGGTACGTGCCCACGAGTTTCTGCAATCAAAAGGAAAATCGCGGCTCATCGGCCCGAATTGTCCTGGCATTATCTCTCCTGGAAAATGCAAGATCGGCATCATGCCTGGCCATATCCACAAGGAAGGCAACATCGGGATCGTCTCCCGCTCAGGTACGCTGACCTACGAAGCTGTTTTCCAGCTCACGCAACGCGGTATCGGACAATCGACGGCCATCGGTATCGGCGGCGACCCGATCATTGGGACTGATTTCCTCGACGCGCTCAAACTCTTCAACGAAGATCCGCAAACCGAAGCGATCATCATGATCGGCGAAATTGGCGGAAACGCCGAAGAAAATGCCGCCGAATACGTGAAGAAGCACGTCAAGAAACCGGTCGTATCATTCATCGCCGGTCAAACTGCGCCTCCCGGACGCCGCATGGGTCATGCCGGCGCGATCATTTCCGGAGGGCATGGCACCGCCGCAGAAAAGATGAAAGCATTAGAGAGTGCCGGGATCGCCGTAGCCAAATCCCCCGCAGTCATCGCCCAAACCTTGATCGAACGAACAGGCATGGCGGTAGCGCGGTAGGCCGCAAGAAAAGCAAGTACATTTCACCGCAAAGTACGCTAAGGATGCAAAGGAAATTAAAACCATTCAATACAGAGATCGCTGGGGGCACAGCGTAGCCGAGCAACAGCCAAGATCACTTAACCACAGAGGACACGACGGAACACCGAGGAAGTTCAAGAGTAAAAGCTTCAACCGCGGAAAACGCAGAGACCGCAGAGAAGAATGGATTCTATCCATTTAGAATTTGCGAGAAAAACACGATTTCAAGCGTATTGCAACGCAGGGACCGCAGGGGAGCGTCCAATGAAAGTCTTACATCCCGCAAACTGGAAACGCCCTCGAGGCTATTCCAACGGAGTGGCTGCGAAGGGCCGTATGGTCTTCATCAGCGGCATGGTTGGCTGGAATGCTCAGGAAGAATTCACCTCCCTCGATCTCGCAGGACAAGTACTCCAGGCACTGAAGAATATTGCGGAGCTACTCGCCGAGGCCAACGCCAAGCCCACCGATATTGTCCGCATGACCTGGTACTTGATCGACAAAAAAGAATACCTGGCTGCCGCCAAAGAAATCGGCGCCGCCTATCGTGAAATCATCGGCAAACATTATCCGGCGATGACTGTGGTGCAGGTCTCAGCACTCCTTGAGGATAAGGCGCGCGTAGAAATTGAAGTCACTGCCGTAGTACCGGAATGAAATGATCGCCAATCCAATAAGGAAATGAAAATCCGAGCGTATCATTTGGACCAAAGAGGAACCAGCCCTGCAAGGGCGAAAGAGAGTAGCCCAGCATGTCAAACCAGCGTGGGCGCTTGTGCACAGGCTGGTTTGTAAATGCTGGGTACCCAAGCGACGACCTTTTCCTTGCGCCGAAGAGCCAGCCCTGAACGAAGTGAACGGGCTAGCGCGCAGCGAAGCGGAGCGCGACAAATGAATGATTTTCGGCAAGGCCAATGAACAACTTGCACTAGACTCGTTGCCAGTTACCTGGGCAACGAAGCCTCGTAATATCATTGCCGAAACAACGGCATCCGCTCACGGACCATCGAACGGCAAGCGAGGGGATTGGAACCGGGTGGCGCTTTGAGTCCTAGCACCTCAATCCCTCTACCCGCTGCAATGGGCGCCATCGCTGCCGGCAGACGCTCTTCTGGAGATTGAACGAGCCAACTCCCGGGTTGTCGGCTATACGGCAGTAATCGAAACGAGATTCCACAGATTAGTAGAAGTCGGTCTCGCTGACTGTATGATAGGCGTCTTGAGGACGTAAAATATGGCCAACATGCAAAACGACGCGGTTACCACCACCATTGAAAAGCCGCGCTCGCCTGCGTTAAACATCCTTAATGAACTCAGCACCGGTACTTACGTAAGCTATTCCCGAGCACTGAAAGAATTGCTCAGCAATTCATGGGATGCAGACGCTCACAATGTCCAGATCAAGATCGCTTCTGATTTGGCCGAAATCACTGTCCTGGATGACGGGGTCGGCATGTCCGAGGATGACATCCGCGATAGATTTCTTCGCCTCGGCGGGTCCAGCTCGTCGAGGGGCGTCGTAAGACAAGGCCGCAGATTGATTGGCCACAAGGGAATCGGAGCCCTCTCCGTAATTCCCATTTGTCGTGAGGTAAGGGTTCTAACGACGAAGGCAGGAAGTTCTGAACGGGTGGAAGCAATTCTGGATATTTCTAAAGTCATCGAGAAAGCAAAACAGCAAGAAGACTTAGACTCTCACTACGTCTACACACTAAATAAGTGGAGCAACGAACCGCTCGATACTCACTACACTTTTATCAGCCTGCGGCAATTGATTCCCGATATCAAAGAGTTTCTCGAAAAGAAAGGGGTAACGACCGAAGAATATATCAGTAGCGTTAGTGATCTAAGCGGTTTGGAACAGCTCAAGTGGGAGCTAGCAATTGTGAGTCCTGTTGCTTATCTCAAAGAGGGTCCGTTCAGCGATATTGTCGAGCCTGTCACTTCAATAAAACGGGAATTGGAGAAAGCAAATTTCAAAGTTTCTGTAAATAATCAACAGCTTTTTAAGCCCATAGTATTGCCGTCCGCCGACATAAAATATACGGCAAAGTACAAACGCGGGCTCCACTACGAAATCTATCCGGTCGAGCACGTCGACAGCGATCTTGAATTTCGGGGATACATATTTAGCCAGGCCAGCGGAATCATGCCTTCAGACCTGCGGGGAGGTCTCATTCGTCTCAACAATGTGGCTATCGGCTCATACGATATTAACTGGATGAAATATCAGAAGGCCATGGGCCCACGGCTAGTTCTGACAACCGGTGAAATATATGTTTACAAGGGGCTGGACGAAGCGCTCCTGATTGACCGAGACCGATTCCGCGAGACAGATGCAAACTACAAGCGGTTTCGAGAATTAATCCATGAAAAAGTGAAGCAATCTTTTGGAGGCGCGACCACAAGGTCGCGCGCGCGGTCAAAGCTCGAAAAACAGAAGCAAGCTAAGACCTTCCACGATCAAATGGAGACAAAGGTCTCTCAATATTTGAGCCGTGCTCAGCGCGAGAGGGGCATCTCACTTGAGCTAGAGGACCTTGGCAATAAGCCGCCATTTCTCTTGGACAAGCGCCAAGGCAAGGTAGTGCTGAACAGCAGTCATATAATCTTCAAGAAACTTAAAGCCGGCGAGCAGGAAATAGTGGAAGCATTTCTTGTTGCGATTGGGATTGGCAGGGAGCGGTCTGCCGGAGATGTCAACCGGATGGTCGAGGAAATATTAAAGATTGTCACTGACCTACTGGAAGCACGTCGCAAGGACTAGTCCGCGTACATGTCTCAGACACTCTTTAATTCGCCCCAAAAGAAATGGTTACGTCAGTTTTTTTGGTTGCCTGCAATGCAGGATTTCAAGGTCAAGTCTAACAAGGACCTGAAATATCTCACATTTGCTGGTCCAGAAGCATTCGACATCGAATTTTTTATTAAGCGTGATATTTTTAAGCTCAGTAACATCCGAGTTTGGGAGAAAAGCTCAGATTCAGCTCGGGCTTTGCAGGCCAAATATGGCCTAGATTTCCAGGTAAAACTGGGAGAGGCATTCGACCTATCAAAAGCCAAGGACGAACGCCAAGCCTTTCCTCATAGCATCATAAATCTGGATTTCACAAACGGTGCCTTTCAGCTGACTCGTCCACGATATATTCCGCACAAGTTCGAATTGATCACCAACATTATTGCTGCGCAGCAGGAACATACAGAATCATTCCTTTTACTTTTGGCATTCGCGGCAACCGCCGACGTCGATACAGACTATGGCAAGGCATTCGTACAAAAGACAGCGTTCGACATCGCAACGAGGTTTGGATTTACAGAACCGCTATTCAACTTGACGCGGGACCCACAGCGAACATACCCGCAGACATTGGCATCCATTATTCCTTGCGCCGTCATACGATCTGGCGGAGAGCATGCATACGACACCCAATGTCTGGGCAAAGCATTATATTTTCCATATGGCAAGAAGCGAACTGCAATGCTATGCTGCATGTTTCATTTCAGTTATGACAATCCAGCTCTTTCAGAAACCAGTTTACAAATTCGCACACGGATGGACGAGCTCGTAATTCGTCGTCAGAAAGAGTCGCTCAATTTAACGCTTCAGAACGTAAATAGGCTCATGCAAGCTGCCCGGTCTCGCAAGAAGAAGTGATGCTGAGACCCGATGCTTGACCAAACCAGGAGTCAAAATGAACATCCGCATCACTCGATTGTTTCAATGGCTATGGGCAATTCCAGTTGTTCACTGTTGTTATTGCCAAGAACTGCTAAAAACTCTTTAGTGAGAGAGGTGAGTAAATGTAATCTTTCCGATTTGTTTGGGAAAGCTGACCGAGCTACTTGCGGAAAGTCATCATATGTACGTCCGAGCAGTTGACGTCCAGTTTGTTTTTTACGAACACCACCCCATTGCTTGAAGAAAAACGGGATGTCCTTGCATTGACACTGCTCCATGATCGAAATAACCCAGGATTCGTTCATTGGCCGTGCTCCTGCCCCGCTCTCTCCACCCACAATTACCCATTTGATTCCTGTGAGGTCCAATTCTCCGAGATCTGCCAACAAGGGTTCGATAGATAAAAAACGGATTCGCGCCGGCGCTTTTCGAATATCCTCTATCCTCGGCATTCCGTACCTACGGTCCTCTACGCTTACGCCCCACCAAATATGTTCTTGCTCCGCAGCTGACCGCAAGTCCGATTCGAGCAGTTTCTTCATTCTCTGCGAACGCTTCGTGAGTACTTGATAGATATTCCATGGAGATGCTGACATAACGCGACACACAGCTTTGATATATGCAGTTGGTACGTCCTCGTGGAATAAATCGCTCATAGAGTTGACAAAAACCATCTTCGGTCTTGGCCAGCGGAGCGGTTCTAGCAATTTGTCTGGTACCAGTCGAAGATCGAAGCCTTGCTCATAAGGATGGCTTGCGACTCCTCTGAATCGTTCGGCAAACGTTTCAGCATAACAATGAGTACAACCGGGGCTAATCTTCGTGCAACCCCTCACTGGGTTCCAAGTCGCTTCAGTCCACTCAATTGTTGAAATCTGTGACATTGTTCACTCTCGACTTTAGCCGACAACCGAGAGGATGGTCAAGCCTAATTTATTTATTGCAATTATTTAGAACACGGTTTACGCTAGACACTCTTAAATGACACATCTCTCAGGCGACAAGATTCTGATCAAGGCCGGCGACCATGCAGGAAATCGTGGCATTCTCATTTCGCTGCTAGGGCACAACCGTCTAAAAATAGTTCTTAATAAGACCCAGCGAGAGGTCGTTCTTAAACCATCCGAAATTGTGAATTACAGCTTAGCTGCTAGAAAAGCATGGCAAAAGATGCCGCGCCGTAACGTGGGGCGACCTCAGGGCACCAGAGTCTGCGACAGAGTGTCCGTTACATTGCGCATTGACAGGGAGCTTTGGGATAGCTTCCACACGGCGGAGTCAGAAGGACTTATTGAAGATCGAACAGCAATAGTAAACACTCTTCTCAGAAACTATTTACATGGCCTTAGAAGGCGGAATGCTTGATGACGAAGAAGATTACAAGCAAGCAACGCGAGCAGATATGTGAGTTGCTCGAACAGAAGCATACCCGCGATATGATCGCGGCAATTGTTGGAGTCACGGCCAGCCAAGTATCCGCCGTAGCCGCGCACATGACAATGGGCACGTATGAGCGAACACCGAAGTCCGACCGCAAGCGTGACGCCAAAAGCCCGACAATTTTCGCGTCTACACTGCAACAAAATAGAAGCCCTCGTCATTGTGTCCCATCCGCGGGCAAAGAAGGAATCCTGCTGGGTTACGACCGTGGGGGCACCGCGCTGGCTTGGGACCCGGTCAGCAGCGTAAATCCCCATGTGCTAGTTATTGGAGAAAGCGGTTTCGGAAAAACGTACAGTCTTTCGTGCTTGATCGCAGAGCTTTCCAAACGAGGTATGCCTTCAATCATCTTCGACTATGGACAAGGTTTTACAGCAACCTCTTCGGACCAATCACTTGTGAAAATTACTAAACCGACTCAGCTCCAAGCAGCTCGGAACGGCATTCAGATCAGCCCTTTCGAAATTTTTTCGTCCGACCTTCACGGGCCGGTAAATGTAGCGCAAAGAGTAGCAGATACATTATCGCAGGTGTATCAGAACATCGGGATTCAACAGCATTCTGTCATCCGTGACGCCATAATTGATGTTTTGGAAGAGGCCGGGATTCACAACAAAGTACGGAATACCTGGAGTAAGCCCCTTCCACGCTTTAGCCTGCTAAAGCAGAAGCTTCAAGAATACGCCGAGGATTTGTCGAATTCAGACCGAAAGACACCTAGGACTGCCGGCTCACATATTTCCTCATTGTTTATATTTGATATTTTTCGCCAGGATGGAACTCCGGTGAAATGGGATAATCTGCTGCTCAGTGATGGGCGCCCTACCATTATCCAGCTCATGGGCATTGAACAGGATCTTCAGCGTGCAGTAACAGAATTCATGATCTGGAATCTAATCGGCTTTATAGAGTCATCTGGGCCGGCCCAATTACGTTGTTTTGTAGTGATCGATGAGGCCCACAGAATGGTTTCTGGATCTGGTTCAGCAATTGATAAACTGCTCCGCGAAGGCAGAAAGTTTGGCATTGGAGTTATCTTGGCTTCCCAGCAGCCAGAAGATTTCACGTCGGTTGCATTTTCCAATACCGCGACGAAGCTGATTTTTCAGATCAGCGATGACAATTCTGCTGTATCCAAGCGTTTGCACCGCAAGCTGCACATGCCAATGCCCTTCTCAGAACTCTACACAACTATTACGACTCTGCCCCGGGGAGAAGCATTTGCAATAACCAACAATCATGGCGCAGTAATTAAGTTCGCCGGTTTTGCGGAAAGATTTGCGAACAACGAGACACATCGTGGGAGGAAGAATGAGTAACCAATGGAAAGATGTTAAGGATCAATTCACTATTGAGGATATCGGAGCGCCCTTACTCGCAAATCTGGCAAAAGGCATTTACACGCCGGAAGCAATGTTGCGGGAGTATGTTCAAAATGCGGGCGATGCTTACTTCGAACTGGAAGATAAGACCCACAAGAAACATCGGTCTGAAGAAAAGGCCATAGATATTTACTATGCAGATGAAAGAACTATTGCGATTCAAGACGATGGAATCGGAATGGATTTGGAGGATGTTAAGCATTACAAGCGAATTGCACTATCTTCGAAAATTGGCAAAGACCGGGCAGGATTTAGAGGTATAGGAATTTGGGCGGGATTTTCAGCTTGTGACGAACTGTACGTCGAAACATCCAAAATCAATGACCCTCATAGATATCGTCTGACGCTCAACTTTGCCGAAATGCGGAATTCGGTGTCACAGAATATCAATATCAAAGAGCTTCTTGATAAACGCTTTAAAATTCAGAAATCAGACGCTTCCAAAGCGGAGCATTACACACAAGTCAGGCTTGTAAACTTGAATGAGGAATTCGCCGATCTGTTAAAACCCGAGGAATTAGAAAGAATTGTCAGCGAAATACTTCCCTGTCGCTTCAATCCCGAGTTCAAACACGCGGACACAATCTCGAAGCGCTTGATGCAGATAGATGGATATCAAGAATTTGCCATCAAGGTAAATCAAACGGAAATTTTCAAAAAATATCCCCAAAATGTCGAAGAACCTCAATTCGACATCTTAAAGAACGACGATGAAGAATATGGATTCGTTTGGTATTGCCGAAGTCCAAGTACCAGCAGCTTCGGCACCACTCCGAGCAATTTCAGGCTCCGAGTTAAGAATATTGCGGTTGGAAGTCCAGGAATGTACTCCGCCGAAGACGCCAGGCACTGGGGTGTGTCCGGCGCTCAATCAGTATTAGCGTCTGGTGAATTGCTCGATTGGTATTTTGGAGAAATACATATAACTCATAGCGACGTGAGGCCCAATACTCCCCGAAGCGAGTTGGAACTAGACTCTTTGTCGAGAAAAGCCATCGGGGAAATTCGGCGGTTTTATGCAGAAAGAATCGCTTTCCGGCGGGCAAATTCGAATGTAAACAGTCATCGGTCGCAGATCTTGGAGGTCACAAAAGCAATCGAATCAAAAGAAACTTATGACCCGCAAAGCGCCTTGAAGCGGTTGAAAGGACTAAAGAAATATGAATCGCTATCCAAATCTCGCAGTCAAGGTAAAGATGCAGCAAATCAGGACAAGACACAAAAATACGAGAGAGTAATTTTGAGAACGCTCGAGGCCAAAGAAACCGAGCTGTCCCAGAAGCGCCAAAAGGCCATTGAATTTTTGGAAGGAATTGCTGCGACCTCAGGCACAAGGACTAATCGCAAAAAGGCGGGGAGCGATGGCGGCCAGGAGCTGAGAAAAAATGGAGGCACTGCAAAGCAGAAAAAGGAAGAAACGCTCGATCTGTTCTCAACCGGAACCGCTACTAGCCGTTCAGACGATTTCGATCAGTTGCTTGCTGAAATTTGCCAGGTCTTAGAGAAGAGGCTACAGGATCAGGACGAGCTTTGCAGTGATCTTTGCGAAAGCATTGAGGACATTTTCAAGGAACACGGGTTGCTGGTGACTGCCTAATGCCCACGAATCCATTTCCGGAAAGCTTGGAGAAGGATGCGTTGCGCCGACGCGACGCTGCGAATCTGAGAGTGTTCAGAGCTCAACGTGGCAAAGGATTGACGTACTGCGGTCTAACCAGTGCTGAGTTTCTCGACGTCCAAATTTGGCGTTCGCTCCTTGCCTCAGTGTGCGCGATCGAAAATGATGAGAGCACGCGCAACGATCTGCATATCAATTGGCGACGGCTGAAGCTTGGATTGCCCTTCAATGTAATAGCCGGAAACATCTTCGAGTATCTTCAGAGCAGCGATGCTCCTTGTTATGATCTTTATAATCTTGATCTGTATCGAGGATTCGCATACTCGGCCAAGGCTAATTCATCTCCTTGCCGTGATGCGATACGCGCACTTGCGGAAAAACAAAGACAGGACAAAGGCTCATTTGCGCTGATCTCAACGTTCAACGTCAGAGACAGTGGTGTAGAGCAGTATGATTCACTACTTGACGAAATCCGCGGATGCCTCAAAGGACTAGTCGGCGTTGATACTAACTTGAAGGAACATGGTCGGTCTCACGCCACCAAAATCAAGTTGTGTTATACGTTCGCATGTTGGCATGTGGCCCGGACACACGACTTTCAAATCGAATTTGCAGATCCAGTTCTCTATAACAGCGGCAAAACAAATCTTGTTCACTTTTACTGCGAGTTCAAGCACCGATCCCAAGCTCTCCCGACGCCCTATGCCGACCGAGATAATTTGCGTAATATCTCGGCACTACCCTTGCGAAAAATGACAGGACGTATATCGCGAGTAGAAATGCGGCCTACTCAGATTGTCGAGCCGGGATGAAAGAGTTACATCAGCTCAATCGGTTCAAAATTCGATCTACGAGCTGTTTAGCAGCTGCCTTGTTTACGGAACACTCGTAAATCAACGAGATAATACGCTCATAGTGTTGTTTCTGAGATTTCTTTAGTGCCCTTAATGCACGGTGTTCGTTGTCACACTTGAACTCACTTTCGACTCGCCTGCGAAGACGATTGACTACTGCTGTCAACTTGCTTTGTTGATGCTCTTGTAAAGAAGAATGCGATGATATCTTTTCCATTCGCTTAAGTTGCCTAATGGAATCTTTCTCACACTTAGCTATTTCACCCAGACCAGCAGCACCTTGCCTATTGACCGACAAATTATGCTCGACTTCCCTCTGTAATGCTTGAAATTGCCGAACTACGTTACGCCGTTGCGAACTAACCCGGCAGCTTCGGCTGAGCTGTTTAGCTGTTGGCCCAAGTTGATTTCGTAAGTCATTAAAAGGAACGTTTTGCTCAAAATGGTCGCGCCGACCATTCGGGAGAATGCGCTCATCAATGACGTGAATCTCTCCCACAACCCACGAGTTGAAACGGGGTTCAGGAAAAAGATCATCTAAAAGGTTCGACTCGCCAACCTGCATATTTCCCATGCGCAAGCGTAGCCCTTTAATGAATACACTTCGATCAATCGCACCCTGATACTCGTGGTCCAGAATCCATCCGATTGCTGCCATTCGGTCATCTGCTGTTTTGAGTTCAAAAAACTTGACGTCTTTGAACTGATCGACAACGCCCTTGCGGACTTCAAACTCATTTCGGTGAGGTCTGTATATCGGACCCTTATTCCCATTCAAATAAATGAGCACATCGCCAAGAGAGATCTTGGACCTTAGTTTATCTGTAATCCTTTTTGTGAAACGAAAATTAGGAGCAAAAGGTACTGGAGCCACTTGAGAGAGGTAATTATGAATATGATCACTGTTAATTAGAGAGTCATTTCCATGTCTGATAATTTCTGACATCTCTACTTCAAAAAATCTTGCCGGGAACCCAGCTCCGGGACTTCGTCCTACTCTAACAACATCCCTTATCAATTCCTCCAAATCACCCCTAAAACTAGCGTCGCGGAGTGATGATTTTAAGCGCACGCAGTCCCACCGAAGCTCGGTCACTTCCGATTCTCCATCGACACGAGACCGAAAGACCAATTCTTTGCAATAGCCCAAGCCTGCCAGGCGCCCCACTCCGCGAAATCCCCGAGCCTTAGTGCCTCGTTTTTTGCTGGCCCCAAGCGCAATCAATGTTTTTGTGAAGACAGTTTTGCTCAAGCCCGTTCCATTGTCTCGTATCCGCACCGAGCGGCCTGGCACATCAACGGTTATATCGATGCGGCCTTTCTCGCCCGCACCAAGCAGCCCAAGAGCTGCTGCTTCCTCGATTGCATCTGCTGAGTTTTGGACATATTCCCTATAGACAGAAAGCGCATTTACATACATGGAGCTGCTAAGGAGCTCCAAGACATCTTTTCCCACAATTGGACGTTCATTGAGCGGTTCCCAATTGCTTTTGATTGAAGTTAAGACCGGGCGACTTGTACTCATGCTGGAGCGCTCTCACGGTGATTTGTGGCACGCTTGGGTACTATCGAATTGAAGGGTTCGTCATCAAGGCCGGCGTCCTCGACTTTCTCATCTTCTGGTATAAGAGGGAGTTGCGCTGAAGACCTCAATTTCTTTTGTGCCGCCCATATCTCTTCTTCTACTTTTCCTGGCATCGGAATATAGAAGGGGAGAATCTTTTTGAGTTGGCTGTCCGACGTCTCATCGACTAAATTCTTGAAAAAGCGAGGATCGCGCAACGAAAGAAGATGTAACAGTTCTGTCTTTTGTGACGCCGTCAATTTAGCAAAGATTGCCTTAAAGGCCGCCAATTCGTCTTGTCCACCAAAATGATCAAACCAGTCCCGATTGAAGATGAAGCTGTGGGGACGCAGAAGTAGATTTTCAAACTCCTCTGCTGTAGAGCCAAATGCTCTATTAAAGAAATCCGGTGCACCACTGACGACGCCATGAGTCGCCTGTAATATCAGCTGCATCGACCGGAGTTGGTAACGAGACCATTTTTCACCAACAAATGTCCGATCCGTCCTATTTGTCGGTTGATATCGCATCGGAAACGACCAGATCCGAATGTCCAGATCCACATTTAAACGAACATTCAACATCATTCGCTCATACAAGTCCGTTGGATCGTCATGAAAGTTGTAGAGCATATAGTTCGATAACTCTTTGAGACCAAATTGATGAGCTATTCGAACAGCATCTTCGTACGGTTTTTTCAAGCCAAGATGATCAAAAGCAATCCTTAGCGGCTTAATACATATTGAGGCTAGTTCCCTCAGATACATTGGATCTTTACAAAGAATTCGCGCATCCACGCCCTGATTAAAATCTACTCTGCGTCGAATTGGCACCTTACCGCGCTTGAGTTTGGCACCCCGAGTAAACCCGAGATCACGTATTTCAGCAATGATTTCTTTGAACCTCGGAGCAGCAACCACATTGTTATCCATCAGGATGAGGTCTTTCTTCTCTCCATACAGAGAAGCGATTTCCTTTACCGTTGACGTGATGGACTGCACATCGCGCTGTGCTCCCTCCAGCTTAGGTACTCCACAAAAGCTACATTTGCGAATGCAACCGCGAGACGCGTAGGCAAAATACGCGTCGTTCACTGGGTATATGTAATTTATCTGACTAAGAATGCTGTAATCGGGCGTGAGATCTTCGATCGGGGTGCCAGAGCGATCATCAGAATATAATTCTTCTGAAAATGCATCGAGCCGAAGGGAAACGGCAGGAGATTCGCTAAGCAAACCATTGATGAACCGAATGCCACGCCATTTCTCTTTGGATGTGAACTCGTCGGGCATCAGAGACGCGGCAATACCACCAACAAAAATCTTATCCGTTTGTCCACCCACAACCGAGACAGCGAAATCAATACTCTTTTCAATCCTCGCGAACTCAAAAGAGAACAACGTCGTAATATAAATTCGGTCCCACGCTTCATAAAAGACTGACGGATCTTCGCCCTTGATGAATTTGACTCGATCTTTCTTGCCGTGGAGACCGTGATATTGGGCAATCTTCATTAGGCCCAATGGCGGATACTTATTTTTGTAGCCAGGCTCAATCAGGAGTATGTTTTTATTGGCCATCCGCCCCAATCACCAGTAAACCTTTTATTTTCAATAGCTTAAAGATAAATTAGTATTTCACAAAGAATTGCACCGTAGTGCATGTTTTCACACACCAGACGTTAGAGACAAGAAATTTTTTTTTGCGGCTCTTCTCCCGAACTTGGGGGAGAATTCAGATCATACTGTAAAAGGCCCCAAGCATCAGACACTTTTTGAATATTTTGGATAACAAGCACGACAAGCGATCAGCGTCGATATGCTGAGAGAGAATCAGCCGGCGCGCGCGGCAAACAATTCAGATAGACAATCGTACGTGGCAAAATGAATCCCTTTGCATCTGCAAATCCGCAAAGACCGCGCAAACCGTTAAATGGCTGATCGGGCCATTTCACTCTGGATTTTAGGCTCCATCCACGCGAGAACGCTCCCGTGAGGGAGGATAAGTAAAGGGAAGTCGGCTTGTGGAACATCATTTCATGCCGGAGCCTACGAACCGCACCAGTCCTGCCTTCTTAATGATGGTTTCAAGTCTGCCGGTCCGCACATCCCCTAGAGCTCTTCCAATGTTGCTCCCACATACTTGTGGTCGACTTCCGCCCTCATCAAAAATTCCATCTGATCTAAAATATGCGCGAGTTTTGAACCCCCTAAGTTGTCCCTGCGAGCGTCAAGAATCCTTCGCCCCACCTCGCATAAATCCAACATTCATCCCCACCAACGAGCCAATCACCAACACCGAACCGGCAATGGCAAGCCCCCGAGGCAAGGGCCCATGGCTCGATGTCTGCAACAGTACGCCCAGCGGAAACACAATCGCTCCGATCAACAGCTCGACGGCCAGCAACAACTTCCATCGTTCCGAAAGCGCTATTTGATCGTAAGCGATTCCCAAAATGAGTAACAACATGGCGAGACCGATCCAATGACTGTGTACATCCACATGGCGGTCATAGACATACTTCGCTTCGCGGTACTGGTCCAGGCGAGCGTCAGCAGATTCGACATGTCGTTGGGCAGCCTCCCCAAACGAAGCGGCAAGAGAAGAGCCAATTCCATCGAGAGCCTGATGCTCTGCGAACACCGCATACCATAAGCCATAGCTCATTCCCCAAAGAGCCAGCGCGATCCCGCCTATGATAAGGACCTGCTTTCCGCTCTTCATTGGGCCTCCGCATCGAGACGGCCGGTGTAGCGCAACACTCCAATCCACATCGCGAGCAACGCAACGATGACCAGCAGGCCGCCGGCATCAGCGAGTCCGCCGGCGAGCAGGCCGTAATTCAACTCCAGCAGCACGCAACCCGGAAGCAACAAAGATCCAGCCAGTAGGAGCCAGGCCCATCGACGTTTCCACCTTTCGTTCAGATACACATATGGCTGAAAGAGCCCCAGCAGCATGGCCAATAATCCGAATTCAATGATATGGGCATGCGCGGCGATCTTGACTGCTTTATCGCCCTGAAGCTGGCCGTAGGCAGGAAGAGAGTTTTCCACAGCAGAACTCTGTCCTTGCGTGGCGGCGAATGTCATCTCGCGCAGCGTCGTAAAGTCGAGCGCTTCGTGACGGTAGAGATCAAAGGCTGCGTAGTATGCCCCGTGAATGAAGCCTATCAGCACCAGGAAGATGCCGGCAGTCAGCAGAAGACGTCCAGCGAAGCTACGCTCTGCCAGCAGGTCATCTCGCACAGCTTCGCGTCCGGACGATCTAAAATGGCGCACCAGCCCAACCAGAAAAGCTAACGTGACAACGAGCGCCAAAAGCCCGCCAAGATCGGCAAAAATGCTTGCCCACCCGATGGAAGCTAGAGGGCTATGAGCAAGCCCGACGTAATGAATCAGAAAGACACAAATAGGGAGCAAGCCGCCGCCAAACAAAAACAGCCAGGCCCAGCGTCTCTTGGCTCTGTCAGAGAGTCCGACCCAAGGCTGCAGGAGAGCCAGCAACAGCGCCAGGTAGCCAAAATCAATCATGTGGACATGCGTGTCCACTTTGCTGCCGCGATTCTCAAGAAAGCTCCCGATATTTTGGAAGATTGCAGGAATTCTGCCGGCATCACCGGCAAGCGCTGCGTGGGCCGCAGAGGAGAGCCCCTCGCCCACTCGCGCTGCATTCTGATGAAGGATAAAGACCGCAAAGATATCCCCAAAAACCATCCCGACCAAAATCAAACCAATGCCGCCCAAGAGCAGAAGACGACGAGCGCTCAGAGAATGGAAATTTGTGGAGGTTGCCATAGTCATGACCTATCGGCGGCTGTTCGCCTTCTTCTTGCCCTTTACCGCAGGAACCGCTTGCCCACCCTTAGCGAATGGCTTATTCGCCATAATCCCTTTACCTTCCTCCACGGTAATGGTCTGGTCGGCGGCGACACTCCCAAGCTGATCGGTTTTTTCGCTCGGCCATTCTACGCGCACCGACGTAACGTTCGTCTTGTCCTTCAATCCAAAGGTGAGCACCAGTTCGCTTTGCGAGAGATAGCTGGAACCGCTGCGCAGCATCTGCCATTGTTTTTCGCCGCCGGCATCGATACGAACCACCGCGCCAATGCCATCGCGGTTTGAGCTTATGCCCCGAAGCTTGATGCGGAGGGCATGATTCCTATTGCCACCATCGTTGCGAAACAGGAGCGCTGGTCCGGCATTGGTGGTAATGAGCAGATCGAGATCGCCATCATTATCAATGTCAGCGTAGGCTGCGCCGCGAGCGACCCTGGGGGCGCTGAATGCCGTTCCGGCGGATGCGGTGGCCTCTTCGAATTTTCCGTTCCCCAGGTTGTGAAATAAGTGGGGCGGCTGCCGGTAGGAGATTCGCTTTTGGATTCTTTCGATATCGCTGTCTAGATGTCCATCGGCAACGAAGATGTCGGGCCAACCATCCAGGTCGTAGTCGAAAAAGAAACAGCCAAAACCAAGAGTAAGCAGGGAAGCCCGGCCCACCGACGAACGAGGCGCTTCATCGACAAACAGCCCATTCCCTTCGTTGTGGTACAACGACATCATCTGGTTGGAAAAATTGCTGATGATGATGCTGGGCCTTCCCGAGCGATCATAGTCGGCAGCATCCACACCCATTCCGGCACGCGCCACTCCGTCTTCACTGAAGGCAATGCCGGCGGGTATGGC
Source organism: Candidatus Angelobacter sp. (assembly GCA_035939495.1). Taxonomy (GTDB): domain Bacteria; phylum Acidobacteriota; class Terriglobia; order Terriglobales; family Acidobacteriaceae; genus Angelobacter. The sequence goes on from DASZFU010000083.1 coordinate 27,012, forward strand.
CGACTCGGTAAACGTTCCGTTGCGATTGTTCAAATAAAGTTTGTTAGGCTGGGTGTCGTTGGCGATCAGCAGATCGGGCCAGCCGTCGCCGTTGTAGTCAAGCACGGCAACGCCAAGACCTTTGGAAGTTGGATCGTAAAGGCCGGCCTTTTTGGTTACGTCTTCGAACTTGCCATTTCCCAGGTTATGCCACAAACGCGCCGAGGATCCTTTGTAAGATTCAGGCGTGCAGTAAGACTTGTGGGTTCCATCAAGCGTGCAAAGAAGATCAGTCTCCGGTGTCCACTGGACATAGTTGGCCACCACCAAGTCCAGTTTCCCGTCCCGGTCAAAATCAACCCAAGCCGCGCTGGTGCTGAATTCATTGATTCCCGAAAGACCGGCGTTGGCAGTCACGTCGGTAAAGGTGCCATTGCCATTGTTATGAAACAACCGGCTCTGACCCAAAGCGGTTACAAAGATGTCGTCAAAGCCGTCGTTGTCATAGTCGCCAACCGCCACGCCCATTCCATACATGCTGACGCCCAGCCCCGATGCCGCCGTGACATCGGTGAACGTGCCATTGTGGTTGTTGTGATACAGCTTGAGAGTCGATGCTGCCTGGCGATGTCCAGGCCAATCCTGGCCGTCCACGAGAAGAATGTCAGGATAACCATCGTTGTCGTAGTCAATGAAAGCACATCCCGGCCCCAATGCTTCAGGCAGGTATTTAGCGCCAAACGCGCCATTATGATGAGTGAAACGGATGCCCGCTGCCTGCGTAATGTCACTGAATCGCAGAGGCCCTTGCGCACAGCATGCGACTGAAAATAAAACCAGGATTGCAGTCCTCTTGATCATCCTCGGCAAAACCCCCAAATCCCGTGCAGCGGGCGGCATAACCTTTTTTAAAAAGGTGAGTGAATTTTCGCCCCATGCTTACCGTATGTCGCCCCGCTGGGGCTTAGCACTTCGCTGCCATCTTACCCACAGCTTGCGCTGGGGGCTAGTGATATGATCGCCAGCTTCACCGGCTCTGGCCAGTGTCTTGTTCCTTGTCTTTGCGCCCTGCCTAAAATGTATAAACTCTAGCGCCGCTTCGCTTGGCTGAGCACGAATGGCTTATGGCTTTGGGTAACGGCGATCCCAAAAACTCTTCTTGCCTCTTTCCCGCGCCCTTGCTAGCATCTATTCCTGAAACGTTTCAGTTAATATCAGAGCAACCTTCATGAATCAACGCCTTATCTGGTTTGTGTCCTCCATTCTATTCCTGGTTACATTGAGTTTCGCAAATGATGTGGTTCCCGAAGCCGCATGGCGGCGCCCTATTGGGCAACCGCTCAAGGACGCGGGTGGGAAGAAGCCCGAAATCAAAAACATGATTGACGACGGTTACTGGCAGGGAGCGCCGGTCGGAGGCTTTGGGGCGGGTACGTTTTCCCGGTCCTATCGCGGCGAATTCGAACGCTGGCATCTGAAGACCGGCGTTCACAAATACCAGAGCGTTCCCGCCAATCAGTTCAGCGTGTTCGCAAAACGTGAGGGCGATGCATCGGCTTATGCTCAGGTGCTGGCCACGGATGCTCCGGCGAATCACGAGCTTTCAGCCTGGAAGTGGAACTATCCGGTTGGACACGGTGAATACGCCGCGCTGTATCCCAAATCCTGGTTTCAATACAAAACCGCCGAGATGCCGGTGGAACTCACGGTCGAGCAGTTCTCGCCCATCCTGCCGAACAATTACAAAGAGACCAGCTACCCGGTCGCGATTTACAACTGGTATGCAGTGAATCCCGGAAACAGCAAAGTGACGGTCTCCATCATGTTCTCCTGGACCAATATGGTGGGATGGTTTCGAGGCACAGGACACGACTTCCGAGATGCAAACAATCTTCAGAACATCAACACCTTCCGCTCCGAGCAGGTGACTGGCGGCACGATGAAAGGCATCGTATTTGACCGGCTGCGAAAGAACCCGGTGCAGGAGGATTGGGACGGCCAGTTCACCATTGCCGCCCTCGAAAGCCCTGGCGTGCAAGTGAGTTATCTCCAGACCTTTATGCCTTCCGGTGATGGCGCAGATGTTTGGGGCCCGTTTAGCTCATCAGGCACGCTGCCGAGTTCGCCCTTCCACTTCGCCAGCGGTGGTGAACCTTTGGCTGGCGCGATCGCAGTCCAGTTCACGCTCGCTCCCGGAGAAAAAAAGAAAATCCCGATGGTGCTTTCCTGGGACTTCCCCGTCGTGGAGTTCGGCAACGGACGCCGATGGCTCCGCCGCTATACCGACTTTTTCGGAAGCACCGGCACGAATGCGTGGCAGATCGCTCGCGCTGGTCTGTTGCAGCAGGACGTCTGGAGCCGCGCGATCGACGCATGGCAAGCGCCTTATGTGAACAATTCATCCAAGCCCGCATGGTATCGCGGCATGTTGTTCAATGAGCTTTACTATCTGGCCGACGGCGGCACTTTCTGGGGACACGAACTACAGACCCAGCGCCCGCCGGGCGCGGATACCTGGAAGCATCAGACGTTCATCTATCTGGAATGCTTTGACTATCCTTATTACAGCACCCTCGACGTGCTGTTTTATGGCTCCATGCCCGTGGTCAAGTTCTGGCCGCTGCTCGACAAGGCCAGTGTCCGCGAATTTGCCGATACGGTAAACCAGGAAATTGCTACCGAATACTTGTGGATATGGAAGAGCCAGCAGGAAACCAAACCGGTCTTCCGCGAACGCAAGGTCAAAGGCGCATTGCCGCATGATTTGGGCAATCCGGCGGAAGACCCGGTCATACTCGTCAATCAGTTTGATTGGCAGAATACGAACCGCTGGAAAGACCTCAACACCAAATATGTCTTGATGGTCTGGCGTGACTTCATCCTTGATGAAAAGCCTGATCTTGAGTTTCTGCGCTACAACTACTCCGGCGTGAAGCAGGCCATGGAATACCTGAGGCAATTTGATCACAACGGCGATGGGCTCATCGAAAACGAAGGTTATCCCGATCAGACCTACGATACCTGGGTGACGCGTGGAGCGAGTGCATATTCAGGAGGGCTTTACCTGGCCGCATTGCGCGCTACGGAGGAGATCGCTCATGTCTTGGGTGATTCCGGCACTGTATCCCAGTACCACTCGCTTTTCGAGAAGGCGCGCGCCGCCTACATCAAGACGCTTTGGAATGGCAGCTACTTCAACTACGATTCCGACAGCTCCTATAAAGACAGCATCATGTCGGATCAACTCGCCGGACAGTGGTATGCCAACCTTACGCGTCTTGGCGACCTTGTCCCTGCCAATATGCGCGTCTCCGCGCTCAAGAAGATTTTCGAATTCAATGTGATGAAATTCGGCAATGGAGATATGGGCGCGCTCAATGGCATGACGGCGGACGGCCATGTGCTCACCGACAATGAACAAATCCAGGAAGTTTGGGTCGGAACTACTTTTGGACTCTGCGGAGAAATGGTCGCCGAAGGACTTCGCCAGGAAGCCTTTGCCACCGCCAAAGGGATCTACGATGTCGTCTACGAAAAGAAAGGCTATTGGTTCCGGACCCCGGAAGCATGGGGCGTCGACGGCATGTATCGCGCCAGCATGTACATGCGCCCAGCAGCAATCTGGTCCATGGAAATGATGAATACCAAAGAGGGAAGCGCCGCAGGCGTCTCCACCGGCGCTCCAGACTAACGCCGAGAAAGAAGACAGGAGTTAGCAGTCAGAAGTCAGAATACAAACATTCTGTCTTCTGACTGCTATCTTCTTGACTTCCATCCCTACGCACTCTCTACCGACTCCAGCTTCGTCCCCGCCTCAACTCGGGGCCGTGCCGGCGCGGTCGATTCTCGTATGACCAATTCCGGGTCCACCATGATCTCAACCGGATTAGCTCCACCTTGAATTCTTTGCAAAAGAATTTCCCCGGCAATAGCGCCCATCTTATCCAAGGGTTGCCGGATGGTTGTTAGGCTGGGAATTTGGAATGCCGCGCTGTTAATGTCATCGAACCCCACTACCGACACATCTTCCGGCACGCGCAGCCCGGAATCACGCAGCGCCCGCAATGCGCCAATGGCCGACAAATCGTTATATGCAAAGAGCGCCGTGAAATCGTGTGTACGCTGCAGCAGCCGCCGAACTACCGGATAGCCTACGTAAGGGGAGAACGTGTCAATCTCAAGTTGCACGATCAACTCTTCCTGTATATCGAGGCCAAGGCTTTCCGCGGCTCGCTCAATTGCTTTCCAGCGGGTTTCTGAATCGGCGCTGTAGGGCTGCCCTTGAATGAATGCAATTCGCTCATGACCGAGTTGCACCAGGTGTTCAAGCGCGAGATGGGCCGCGCGGTCATGGTTCAAAACAATATTGGTGATTCCCTCTAGGTTCCGATGGCCTGAAATGACCACCGTAGGCAACGGCAGTGGTTTTTCGAGAGCCGTGTCAATTACGATAAAACCTTCTACTGAACGCTGCCGCAGCATTTGTGGGTATTCATCCAGTAACTCTGGTTTGCGGCGATGCGTGGCCACGAAGAAAAAATAACCTTTACTGAGCAGGTAATCGCCGACAGCCGCCAATACGAGTGCTCCATAACCTTCGCTGATTTCCGGCACCAGCACGCCGACCGTATGGCTGCGCATTCCACGCAGGGAACGAGCCAGGGTATTTGGCCGGTAATTGAATTTTTCCGCGGCAGCCAGAATCCGCTCCTGGGTCGAGGCGGGGATTTCCGCCGCGGCCGGAGTGGCGTTCAAGACTGTGGAAATCGTGGCCGTAGAGAGTCCCAGGTAACGGGACAGATCCTTGAGTCCGACCGGTTTGTGGGTATGTGGGGCTGGCTTCGATTTGCGCATCAGGTGACTCTGCCCAAGGCCCTATTGTAGCTTCTAAATTCAGTATTTCTCTACGAAAATCGAAAGCTTGAGCGCGGCAAGCTCGGCTGTCTTCTTTACTTAAACGTTATTGTTTAAAAAACCCTTGACTTGCCCCTATGCCTTCATAAATAATCTCTGACCGCTGGGGTGTCAGTCGTGTTTTCGCACTCAAGTTCCTGCAATACAAAAACGTTTCAGTATTGAATTGATGGTTGTTACTTGCAACCAAGCCTCTATAAGGGGGATGCGATGAATCGATTTGGTGAACGCTCACGCTCCGTGCTCGCCGCAGTTGCCTGCTTAGTATTAGCGCTCAGTTTTGTGCCGGTAATGTTTGCGCAGACCGATACCGGGTCCGTGCGCGGCGTCGTGACAGACGAACAAGGCAAGGCCGTGGCCGGCGCCGATGTCACAATGCTCAATACAGACACGTCTTATTCACGAACGGTGAAAACGGACGCGAACGGCAACTATGCCTTCCAGAGCCTTCCTGTCGGCCGCTACAAATTGAAAGTAGCCAGCGGACAAGGCTTCAAGACCTTCGAAGAAAAAGACATTATTCTCCATGTCAGCGATAACCTGACGCTCGATGCCAAATTGACGGTTGGGGCTACCAACCAAACGGTTGAAGTCGAGGCATCTCCGAACCAGGTTGAGTTGACCAGTGCCGAATTGAGTGGGACGATCGAGGGCTATCAAATTACCGAGTTGCCGCTCAATGGCCGCAGTTTCGCCCAGTTGCTCACGCTGGTTCCGGGCGTCGAGGTCGATGGGGGGTTCAGCTACGACAAGAAGGGTCTCAATGGCGGCGCGGACATCTCCATCAGCGGCGGCGCCTCCAACTCCAACCTCTTCCTGGTGGATGGCGCGAACAACGTCGACGTAGGATCGAACCGCACCATTCTTGTTTATCCGTCACTGGATTCCATCCAGGAATTCAAGGTCGAGCGCAATAGCTACAACGCCCAATATGGCGGCGCCGGCGGCGGTATCGTCACCATCGTCACCAAATCGGGAACCAATAATTTCCATGGCAGCGCTTACTACTTCGGGCGCAATGATCTTCTCGATGCCAAGGACCCGGTTCTCAACGCGATCGATCCCAAGTCCAAGAAGAACACGATTCGCCGCAATGACTTTGGCTTCTCCTTTGGCGGGCCTATTAAGAAGGACAAGATTTTCTTCTTCGTATCCGAAGAATGGAACAGGCTGATCCAGGATGCAGTTCGCACAGCTCATGTGCCTACTCCCTTGCAGCGTCAGGGCGACTTCTCCGACTCTGCTCTTGATACGACGTTCAGCAGCGGCAGCACTGTTGGCTGTCTGCCTCTCGGTGGATTAAGGGATCCTGATCCCACCAATCCCGGCGGCGCATTCACCGCCTCGTCGCGGACTCCTGGGGTCATCGACGTGATTCCCGGCGGACGCCAGGGTACGGCTGGCGCCACCATCCTCAACACTTATCTCTTGCCTACGCTTCCACAGGGCGCGGTCGGCTACGGTTGCGGCACCAACTGGGCGAAATCGCTCCGGCAGCCCACGTTCTACCGCGAAGATGCCCTCCGTGGGGATATCAACATCACCAAGGACACTACCTTGATGTTGAAATGGACCGGCGACTACTGGGACTTCGGACCTTCCGCAGTCGGTAACAGCGGCTGGGGAGCTGATTCCGGCGCTTCCAATATTCAGGAGCAATGGAGCCAGCCCGGACGCATCGCCGTAGCCAAGTTGAGCAAGGTCTTCGGCGCTACTGCGGTCAACGATTTCCAGTTCTCCTATTCAGCCAATCGCATCAACATCAGCCAGTCCAATCCGGCTGCGGCACAAGCCCTTAATAAGGTGATTCCCACGTTCTTCCCATCGTCGGGTAATCCCGCCAACAATCCTCCCGTGTGGATCAATGGCGGCGGACTTCCCACCATTTGGAGCTTCGCTCCCTGGACCAACCGCGAAGACCTCTTTGCCTGGCAGGATGATTACTCCAAGGTGATCAAGCGCCATACATTAAAGATGGGAGCCATGTACAGCCGCAACGCCAAAGACCAGGACAACTTCTCGCAGAAACAGGGCGTAACTTTTGGTCCGGGCGGCTACAACGGCTGCAAGAACGTAGGCGATCCAGGCTGCACCACCATTGCCTTCACCAATACAGGCTATGGTCCGTCAGACTACATCTTGCGGAATATGGGCTTCAATTGGGGCGAGCAGAACGTTATCTTCAAGAAGCAAGGCCGGTGGACGAACTTCGAGCTGTATTTCAACGATGATTGGAAGTTAACCAACCGCCTCACTCTGAATCTGGGAATACGTTATTCGTATCTGCCCAACCCTTACCAGGCGGATGACCAACTGACCGTATTCAACCCGTCCGCGTTTAATCCGGCGCTTGGCAACGCTCCTTGTAACGGTCTGCTTTACTCGGCCGGCCTCGGCTCGAATCCATGTCCAGCGGGAACGGGTGGAGTGAAGGGGCCGAACCGCGCAATCCAGAACAACTTTACGACGGGGTTTGCCCCCCGGCTGGGCGTAGCCTGGGATCCTTTTGGAACGGGCAAGACCTCCATTCGCGCGGGCTTCGGCCAGTTCTACAACCGTGACGATATCTTCGTCACCGACGGTACCGCCGGTGTGAACCCGCCATTTATTGCCAGCTTCAACTCCGTCAACGGCAATGGCCGCTTCCTCGACAATACCAACCAGCTTCCTGCCTGCGCTCCGAACTGCTTTGGCACAGGCTTAGGGGTTGCCGGCATTGGCCAGGAAACCCAATCCGCAGCCCCCTATACGCTGCAATATAACTTCAGCATCCAGCGCGAACTTTGGAAGGATGCACGCTTTGAGATCGGCTATGTCGGCAGCCAGACGAAAAATTGGACGAGCAAATTTGACGCCAACGCCGTCTCTCCAGCCAACCGGTTGGCCTTTGCTCAATCGAATGGCAATGCCGCTGGAAACACGCTCAAACCATTCGACGTGCTGACCTCCGGAGGCATTCCATTCTTCGCCCATCACGGCAGTGCGCAATACGACTCGTTGCAGGCAGCGTTTAGCACCCGCTTCCAGCGAGGCTCTATCTTCCAGTTGAGTTACACCTACTCCAAAACCTATGCGGACACGGCCCTGCGCGTCAGCAACGGAGGCGGGCAGTTGGTATTGGATCCGTTCAACTTGAGAAATGGGTATGGGTTGGCGAACATCAACAGGCCGCACATTCTCTCAGCCAACCTGGTCTACAATACGCCCACGTTGCAGGATCAGCCGCAGATTGTTCGTAGCACTTTCGGCAACTGGGAGGTTGGAGGGATCGCCAATGTATCGAGTGGCTCCTCCTATACGCCATTCATCGGAGGTATCTCCAACGTCAATGACCCGTCGGGTATTGGCAACGGAGCCGGCGTTCAGCTCCCCAACCTCGTTCCCGGACAGCCCTGCCAGAATCCCAGCTTCAAGAACTTCCAATGGATCAACCCCAATCGTTACACCCTGAACGGCTTCAAGTTGGGCACCATTGGTAACGCGCCGATTGGCGACTGCCTTGGGCCGCCAACCCGCA
>DASZFU010000084.1:0-37049 GCA_035939495.1 Candidatus Angelobacter sp.
AGGATCGTTTGTCCCTTTTCCAGGTGACCGTGGGTGAAGATTCCCTCAAATGCAGTTTGGGAGGCCACCGGCACTGATGCAGCCTCCTCAAAGGAGAGGTTGGATGGTTTCCTTGCGATGGCCGCCGCCTTGACAGCTAGATACTCCGCGTACGCGCCCATTCCGGTGGTGGTACCGAACACGGCATCACCTGGCGCATACGCCGCAACGTCACTGCCAATCTGTTCGACGACCCCTGAAAACTCATGACCAGGTATCCAAGGCAGATCGATCGGGAGTATCTGTCTTGCCGTTCCGGAGGCCTCAACAAGATCAAGATGATTGACGGCGGTACTCTTGATCTTCACCAGGATCTCGTCGCGTGCGATCGTCGGCGTCGGTACATCGCCGAACACCAACTGCCCACCGTATTCCAGCAATCTGACAGCTTTCATGCGACCTCTCCTTGAGCCTGCCCATTGGGTCGCGCGTGGCGACGTGCCCAGTCGGGGAGCTTCGTGAGCGCGCGGCCGAACTCGCGCTGCAGGCCAGCGATGTCGGCGCTGTAGCCGACGCGATCGAACCATTCGAGCATCACCGCCATTTCCTTGCTGTACTGCCGGACCTGTTCGATTGGCGTCTGCACGAACGCAATCGACCGACCCAGCGCCTCCGTCAGGATCTCCGCCGCCTCCGGCAGCGTTCGTACGTCACCGGCGAGATCGATCTCGCGGCGGTTCAAGGCGGCGGCATCGGTGAACGCGCGCGCGCCGAACCAGCCAATGTCGTCCACCGCGATCATCTGTAGCTTCGTGCCTGACCCGAGCGCCCAGGCCAGCGTGGAGCCCTGGAGACTGAAGGGCGCTACCAGGTTCTCCATGAAGAACACCGGACGCAGGATCACATGCGAGGGGAAGCCGAGACTGCGCACGGTTTCCTCGATGCGCCACTTGTTGTCGAAGTGCGGGACGCCCGTCTGCTTGTGCGCCGATCCCACGGATGTATAGACATAGTGTTCGACGCCGGCCTCGCGCGCCAGCGTCGCAAGACGCTTGCCCTGCGCCTCTTCCCGCTCGACGCCCGCCTCTCCCGCGTTCTGCACGCCGAAGACGCCCCACGCGCCAGCCAACGCACGGCGCAGCGTCGCCTCGTCGTCGAGATCGCCTTTAACAATGTCGATATCGATGCCCTGGCGGGCCAGCGTCGCCGCCCGCTGGCTATCCGGCTTTCGCGTCAGGCCGCGCAGATGGAACCCGCTGCCCTGCAGCGCCTGTGCGACGGCGCCGCCCTGATTGCCTGTCACTCCGGTGATGAGAATCGTTCGATCATTTGTCATGGCGGGAACCTCCTCAAATCGTGGTGTAAGTCCGGTACTCGTTTACTCGTTTCTGCCCTCAAGCTCTACCCGCGATTTGCTTGACCTCCTCAGGCCGCAAGCGCGCCTGGAACAACCCGGAAAAGGCCGGTCGCGCGTCGATGAAGATCACAGTCCACAGTACAGCCACGAAGAGCGCCAGCGGAAGCCCGCTCGGGGCCATCAAGACGTGGAACGCAAGGATGTTGACAATCACCGGCGCCAGCACTGCCACCGCCAACGGTACGTAACGGTTGACCAGCAGAAGTACGCCTGCGATGACCTGAAACGCGAAGATCACCCACAGGTAATGCGAGACATAAAGGGCGCCCATGAACTGTCCGGCAATGCCCCCCGGCGGGGGAAGAGGAATGAAGTGCAGGAAGCCGTTCAGCCCAAAAACAAGAAAGATCAGGCCCGCCAGATATCGGGCGATTACGGAAGCGATTTTCATAACCGGGTTCTCCTTTTCGGTTCGACGTCATTGCATTGACGTCATTTATATTTATGTCAATATAATTGATTGATGTATCCTTGTTTCAGATTCAAGTTTTTATGGCCCAAGGCAATCAAGGAACGAACCACGTCTGGCTAGTAATGATGAAGGCGATGCGCGCCCTGACACGGTACGCAGCCGCTGGTATTGAAGAGACCGGACTGGGCCTCTCGGATTTCGCCGTGCTGGAAGTCCTGCTGCACAAAGGGCCTTTGCCCGTCAATACGATAGGCCCAATCGTCGGCCTGACCCCGGGCTCGATCAGTATCGCTGTCGAGCGCCTCGTCGCGAAGGGCCTGGTCAGCCGGGTTGAGAGCGCCGAAGACCGGCGCGTTCGAACCGTTGCCCTTACCCCACGCGGCAAGGATCTCATTGTTTCCGCCTTTCGAAAGCATTCCGGGCAGATGAGGAGAGTGTTCTCCGAACTAAGCCCCGAGGAGCTTCGTGGCCTCGAAGTGGCGCTTAAGAAGGTCGGCAAGCAGGCTGCTGCGCTAATGGACCAGAGTTGAACGGGCTCCATGCCAGTCCGCGTTTTATGCTGGACTCTCGGTCCTCCACCTCTGCGGGCCTTTCGCGGCGGAGGATTGCTTCCAGTTCATTCGGCGTACGGTAAAAACCAAAGTCGTCTGCTTTGATTCGATTCGGTAGTCAGATCAATTCATGAGCAGTCTCTTAAGCTGCAATCTGTGATTGGGCAGTCCTAAAGCAAATGCGGCGAATCGTTTTGAGATTCGCCGCACCCTTAGTCGTCGTTAGCTGACGTTAAGGCAACGTTAAGGTAGCGTATTGGTGCACGGTCCAGTTGTAGGTTGCGGTGGTACCGTGGGCGGCGTCTTCCATGGCACATTCTGGAAATCGAAGAACTCGCTCATATCGATTTGCGCTGCATCGCGCTTGGTCAAGTTGGGCAAGCTGAAGCGGGTTTCAATCAGCTTCAGGATGGCCGTGCTGTCGGCGGGCGTGTGCGAGACGAAGTTTTTCTTGCTGAACGGGGAAACCACCATCATGGGAATCCTAAATCCGGTACGGTTGAAATCGCCGGGAGAATCGGGTGGATTGGTGGTGATGAAATCGTTCGGCGGAATGCCATCCGGACTAGGCACCTGTTGTGCACTGTTATCACCGGAATACGGTCCGGAAGTAGCCGGCTGGCCGGTAGATGCCCCCTGCATGACTTCAATGGGCTGGCCATCTACCCTTGGAGAGACATGGTCGTACAATCCACCATGCTCGTCAAAAACCATAATGAAGACCGAGTCCTTCCACGATGGGCTACCCATCAAGGCGTTGATCAGCGAAGTAACATAGGCAGCGCCTCTCTGGATATGTCCGCCCGAGCCGGGATGTTCATCCTGTCCCGTAGCAAAGCCTGGGTCAATGTAAGAAACCTGAGGAAGGGTGCCATTCTGAACATCAGTAAGATACTGTGCTACAGGTACGAAATTGGCTTGGTGCTTGGCGACAAACCCGGAGAAGAACCCTAGTTCACTATCGTTGTTGGGATCGGTGAGGTATATCTTCCAGGAGATTCCTTTCTGCTCCAGCAGGTCAAAGATGGTCATCACACCCGATACAGGATTGGTTGGCTTGTGGGCATGGCCTGCGGACGTAGAAGACACCAAATACATGCGATTCGGCTCGGTCTCCACCGGCGCAGGAGCAAACCAGCGATCGGAGGTTGCAAACTGGGCGGCCAGGAAGTAATGGGATATCAGATCCTGATGAGTGTAGAAGCCCATGACCCGCACGCCCTTGGTATCGTTGGCGCCCTCATTCTTGGCTGCGGCCGCTCCCTCAACCACGAAGCCATCCAGAGTTGGTGTGTTGGAACCCTGATCAAGGCGGTTGAAATTAATATGGCTGGTGGCCCAGGCAGCGCTGGTGTTCTCAATGCACATGGTCTGAAGATGAAAAGGTGTGACCAGGCTGCCATCATCTGCAGGATTAGCTGCGTTCGCAGGCATGCCATCGATAGCCGGTGGCAGCCCCAGAGTCGCCAGATAATCGTTGAGATGGCCGAAATAGGTATCAAAGGACCGGTTCTCCTGGGCCATGAAGATGATGTGATTGATCGCTGATAGCCCCTGGCTATTATTGTTATTATTATTGTTGTTATTGTTAGAACCACCCATTCCCAGCGAACAACCTGCGAGAAAGGCCATGATCAATGAAGCGGCCAGTAAAGCTGCCATGCGCTGAAACCGTGCCAGAACCATAGTAACCTCGGAGTAAACAAGCGGCCTATCATGAGATGAATGCAGCAGCGCTGGAGTTGGCAGCAGCTTGGAACGCACTTCGGCGACAAGAGGCAACCTTCTTTGACTGCTCAAACCGGCACGGGGGAACAAGGCCACAAAAACTTACCGCAGATTTACGTGGATGCACGCGGATTCGACATCAAAGCCCAAACGTGGTCCCATCCTTCGCGTTGTTTGCGAAGGATGGGATCAACTGCTAAGGCAACGTACCCGGCGTGCAAGGTCCGTTGGTTGGCTGCGATGGTACTGTCGGAGGAGTCTTCCACGGCACGTTCTTAAAGTCAAAGAACTCCGTCATGTCCATGCCGACAGCATCCCGTTTGGTCAGGTTAGGCAAACCAAACCTGATCTCGATTAACCTGAGGATCGATGTGTTATCAGCCGGGGTATGCGAGACAAAGTTCTTCCTGCTGAATGGTGACACTACCATCAGAGGAATTCGGAACCCGGTGCGATTGAAGTCGCCGGGCGGATCGGGAGGATTACTGGTGATGAAATCGCCCGGAGGGATGCCATCCGGGCTGGGCACCTGCTGCGCGAAAGCATCCTGGGGATATGGGCCGGTCGTTGCCGGCTGCCCAGTCGATCCCTGCGTCATGGTCTGTATCTGTTGCCCATCCACCCTTGACGCGACATGATCATACAGTCCGCCATGTTCATCGAAGGTAAGGATAAAAACAGAGTCCTTCCACGACGAGCTGTTCATCAATGCAGTGATCAATGAGGTGGAAAAAGCAACACCCGCCTGGATTTGGTTTCCCGGATGCTCATCCTGGCCTGTAGCAAAGCCAGGGTCGATAAATGACACCTGCGAGAGCGTTCCATTTTGGAGATCATTCAGATACTCGGAAACCGGCACAATATTGGCCTGGTGCTTGGAGACAAATCCCGCAAAAAAGCCCAATTCGGTATCGGTGTTGGGATCGGTAATGTAGATCTTCCAGGTAATTCCTTTGTTATCGAGCAAGTCAAAAATTGTCAGGACGCCGGATACTGGACTTGTAGGTTTGTGAGCGTGACCTGCGGATGTAGAGGCCACCAGGTACATGCGATTCGGCTCAGTTTCCACAGGCGCAGGCGCAAACCATCGGTCCGAGGTTGCGAACTGCGCGGCCAGGAAGTAATGGGCTATTAAATCCTGGTCCGTATAGAAGCCCATGGCCCGTTTGCCGATGGTGTCGTTGCCGCCGCTACCGATGGAAGCTGCGGCGGCCTCCACTACAAAGCCATCCAGCGTGGGAGTATTCGAGGCCTGATCGAAACGGTTGAAATTGATATGACTGGTAGCCCACGCCGCGCTGGTGTTCTCGATGCACATGGTCTTGAAGTGAAATGGTGTAATGTTGCTGCCGTTGTCAGCAGGATTCGAGGCAAGCGCAGGCATTCCATCCACGGCAGGCGGCAATCCGAACTGAGTCGCACGATAATCGTCCAAATGGCCAAAGTACGTATCAAACGAGCGGTTTTCCTGCGCCATAAAGATGATGTGATTGATCGCTGTCACCCCAGGATCGGGCGTAGGCAACGGCGTTGGCGTAGGAATTGGAGTCGGAACTGGCGTCGGAGTGGGCGTAGGGGTTGGCGTTGGGACTGGTGTAGGAGTAGGGCTTGGAGTAGGCCCGGGATTGGGAGCAGGAGTAGGAGCTGGATCAGGAGGCGGATCTGGAGTTCTAGCTCCCAGCGAACAACCTATCAGGGAAAACGTTAACAAAATAGCAACAATAAGAACAAAACTACGCTGAACCCAGGCCAGAAACATAAGTGCCCCTACCAAAACGTCTACTATGACCTGAGATGATGAGCAGCAGCTTAGGAGTTGTGCCTGGAAGCTGTTAGCTCTTAGCTTTTGGCTCTTAGTTTTTTGAGAAGACCCAGCACAGGCCTTATCCTCCTGTTGTGAAGCAAAAGCCCAGCCTTGTCATCAAGGTGAGCGAAGCGAGCCGAAGGACCCGCTCCGCTGCACTCAACCTTTAGACAAAAGTGTTTCAGTTTGCGTCCACAAAGCTAAGAGCTAATAGCTAATAGCTAAAAGCTAATAGCTGCTTTTTTGAAACTTTCGTAATCTCGTTCCTCTTCCGTCTATTCTTAGAATTAGCCTAACTCTTAAGGAAAACTCACGGTCATTCGCAATGCCGCCGCCGTTCCGGTGGAAGATCTAAATCAGGCGCTCACGAAGAAGTAGCTCAACGAAATCGCGATGAGCAAAGCCAAAACAAACGAACACGTGCACAAGTTCATCGTAACCTGTGCACGTCATAAACTTTAACTTTGCCGGCTCAAAAACCATAACTACTGCTAGTAGCTGGTAGTCAGGACTGGAAAGTTACTTATTCCCCTGCTTAGTCGCAGCCACCTCGCCCGTGGTTCCGTTAAACCGCACTAAGTTGGGAAACATAGGTGTGACCTCAAACGACATCTTGTCACGTACCGAGAGCAAGGCCACCGACTTGCTCTTTTGCATTTCTACGTGATCATCCCAGGGGTCTAGTTTGATACGGCTGCCTAGAGGCAGCGCCGCTAGCTGGTTGATGTTGCGGGTCTCTAATTGAGGGGCCGATGCCGCCAAGCCAGCCATTCGTATATGGCTGCTGTTCCTGACCATGCGGTTGCCGAAATGCGGGCTGATCAGCCAGGTCAATTCGTGGGAGTGGATCTCAAGGGAGCGCAAGAACAGCCCCGCGCTGGCCAACTTGTCTTTGTACGGAGAATTCTGGAGGAACTCCGAAGCTTTCTGGTCGGCTTCGACTTCTTCACTTTCTTTGTCCCTGATCCCGATCTGGCGGAAGACCTCTTCATCAGGGAAGATCATGCGATCGCTGAATGCATATTTGGTATTCAACCGATGGCCCAAGGAGATATGAGCTAGTTCGCGCGAGAGCACCATGGCCAGCGAACTCTCGTCGGGGAGGACATCGAGGAGGCCACGGCTGATCACGATCGTATGTCCCACGGTAAATGATTCCAGCGGGGTGGTCAGCAGGACCCGGCAGCGAACTTCCGGTTCGATGTTGAGGTTGTTGGTAATCACCAGGTTGTTGACCACGGTTTGCAATACTTTGGAGACTTCTCCATCGGGCGCCAGGATGCCGGCCCTTTCCATGCGGTCCAGCACGTTGTCTTCAGCTTCGCGCTCCCACTTGTGCTGGCTCTGTACGGGAACGATCTCGTTGTTTCCCATGCCATTGCTGTCGGAGTTGTCTTTCACCGAGTCAATCTGGAGGTTGGTCAATTCGGTTTGCAGTCCTGAATGCTTCAGATCATAGGCCCAGAGACGCGTCTGGCCTTTCATGTTGAGAGAGCGGGCAACCGCATATTTCGTGTCGGATTCTTCAGTGTAGACATAAGCGGGCAACCACAATCCCGGCTGCATGTTCATCCGCCAGCTATCGAAGTGAAAGAAAGTATTGAGCTTGGTGCGTGGCTCGTAAGTGCCGTTGAGGCGGATAATGTTGTAATCCTGATCCTCAACCCAAATGCGTCCCAGGAAATGCGGCCCCTTGACGTGTTTTTTGGGTACCACATCGAAAACCAGGGTGCGGACATCACCCAGGAATTGCTGCCGGAGATATTTCAGCTCATAGTTGTCCTTATCGAACCTGTCATTAAGGAATACAAGCTGCATGAACCCCAGGGAAACATAGTTCATCTTGTAAAAGCTATTCAGGCGGTCAAGAACACGGCTCATGAACCCAGGACGGTCGCGACGCTCAAACTTCTTTTCGCCGATGCCTTTTTCGTTCAGAATCAGCCGGCCCAGAAAATATTTGTCGCTCTCGGGTACGCTGCCCAGTTCCTTGTCGGACTTCATGTTTTGGATATAGGTCTCTACCAGGGGAACATACTTGTGCATGTTCTCAACCAGCTTGGCTTCCGAGTAGAAAATTCGGTCCGCGACTGCATCGTTAGCAGACGGCTGGTCATTATCCTTGGCGGAATCTCCGGCTTTGGCCTTGGCTTTGTCCTTATCCTTGTCTTTGTGATCCGACGCGGTCATCAATGCCGCGCCCATCGTCAACGCCATGAACAATATGAAAAATTTGTCAAAAAACCGCATGACTCCTCCAGGGTTCTCGAAACTTTATTCAGCCAATTGAAAAACAATGTGCACCATAGCGACGGAATCGTAAGGCCGGCCGTCGCGCTTGGCGGGCGTGAAACGAACTTGCTGTGCAGCGCGTTGTGCTGATTCATCCAAGCCGTGCCCCAAACCACGCACGACCCGCTGAACCCTGATGTTGCCCGCAGCTTCAAACATGACTTCAAGAAGTACTTCGCCCTCAACACGAAGCTTGCGCGCCTCTTCGGTGTAGATGGGCCGGGGCTTGAATTGAATCTCTACCGGTGTTTCGGCTGGTTTGGTTTCAGCCCGTGCCCGAGGACCACCGCTGCCGGTGGAAGTAACTTCACCAAATCCTCCCTGGGTCACTGTCCCTTTGCGTCCATGATCGCCGGAGCCAGGCCCGGCAACGCCATCGCCAAACCCGGCGCTCGCTACGGTGCCGCGTACGCCGTGAGTGCCACCGGTTCCATTTCCGTGTCCAGCGCCCGAGGGCAGATCAAAGGAGCCAACACTGGCCACGGTGAGTTTGGCGGGCTTGTCGGAAGTTCCAGGCAAGCCATTCGGATCTCCGAAACCCCCAGTCTGGACTTCGCGCGCAGGTTTGTGGACCGTCGGAGGCTCCGAGCTGCCTGACGCGAAGGTATTGGTAACGACTTCTTTTTTCTTTGGTTCAACCGGCTTGACCATTTCCGCCGCCGGAGCAAAAGTGTCGGTAACTACCTCTTTTTTCTTAGGCGCTGGAACTGGAATCGGTGGTTCAGGCGCCCTGGCAACTTCCACCGGCTTTGGCTCAGGCTTAGGCTCAACCCTGGGTGGCTCTACCTTCGGTGGCTCAGGCGCCGCCAATTTAGGCGGCGTAAGCTTGGCCAGCACTTTCGGAGGCGGCGCCGTGATCTTGGGCACGGCCCGAGGTATATAAGGAGCGATTAAAGGCGTAGCCTGAGTGACCACCACGGGCTGCACGCGGGGCGTTGGAGCCAGCTTGCCGATAGTAATCAACAACAGGATGAAGAAGACATGCAGCACAACGCTCTCCACCATGCGATTGGCGCGAGAGGGAGTTGCCACCTCATGCCGAAAGGTGGGCGCATCAACAGAGCGGGATCCTATCCCCCCGCTGGTAGGTCCACCGGAGGCAACGAGCATCGGTTTCTTTGGCGATTCCCAGCGATTAGCCTGCTTCAACATAATGACCCCGTGTTCTTTGCTCCATTGGTGTGCAGCTATCGGTTTTTATAAGAGCGCGTTTGATGCGCTGCGATTTGTATCGAAATGCAGAACCTCCACCCTGTTTGTGGTGGTAGATATCGCTATGGCGATTTGCTTCGTCACATTTGAGATGCAGTGGGCAATGACGGCGCGCGGCCCGAAAAATTGCTTTTGCGATTGATTTCTGTACAACAACAAAAGAACTCCAGGCCGGAACGACTTGCATCTGTATTGATTGTGGATGGCTGAGCTGCTCCCGGTGTTGCCTGCATAATAGCTTCTAGCTTCTGGCTACTAGATTGAGTCCTTAGCCCTTAGTGTTTAGCTGTTCGAGCAGGACCAACGGCGAACGGCTAAGAGCGAATGGCTAGTCTCTAATCGCTGTTCACTCACAATCCGGCACCTTACTCAGCCAACCAGCGGCACTGAACAGCACTCCAAGATACAGGAGCAATTCTGGAAACATCATCATGAGCAAACGTCCCGTGGTTGGAGTTGTATTTGGCACACGGCCCGAAGCTATCAAGATGGCGCCGGTCATTTTTGAACTGCAAAAACGTTCCCGTGAGTTTCAACCGGTGCTGATTGCAACATCGCAGCATCGCCAGATGCTAGACCAGGTTTTGGGGGTTTTCGGCATTCAACCGGAGATCGATCTTGATTTAATGCAGCCCAACCAAAGCTTGAATACGTTGACCTGTCGCGTTCTGCAGGCCACTGACTCAGTGCTGCAAACGACTCCCCTCGACTGCCTGATGATTCAGGGCGACACCACTACGGCCTTTGCTTCAGCTCTGGCGGCCTTCTATCGTCGCATCCCTGTGGCCCATGTCGAAGCTGGACTCCGTAGCCGCGACATCTTCAATCCATATCCTGAAGAGGTAAATCGCAGGCTTGCCGGAGTTGTAACGGAGTTGAACTTTGCTCCAACACCGCTGGCGCGCGACAACCTTTTGGCTGAAGGCACACCCCAGGAAAATATCGCGGTCACCGGGAACACAGTGGTGGACTCAGTAAAAATGCTGCAGGAAATGAAGGTCTTGGATCGGCCCTTGCCGGAAGGCGTGCCCGATGACGACAGCCGGATCATTCTCATTACCTCGCACCGCCGCGAGTCATGGGGCATGGAATTGGAAAACATCTGCGATGCCATTTCCGAGTTGGTCGCGAGTTTTCCAGACGTGCGGGTTATCTATCCGGTACACATGAACCCTAATGTCCGCAACACAGTCATGGCACGGTTAGGCAAGACGAAGCGCGTCCATCTAACTGCGCCGCTCGACTATTTTGGATTTCTTTCACTCTTGCGGCGCTGCTACTTAGTACTAACGGATTCAGGTGGCGTGCAGGAAGAAGCGCCGACCTTCGGCAAGCCGGTCCTGGTGCTGCGAAAGGTGACCGAGCGTCCCGAAGCCTCCATGATGGGCTTGGCCCGGATTGTCGGCACGTCCCGGGAAGTCATTGTGGAAGAGGCATCGGAGCTATTGAGCAACCGCCAGGCTTATCGCGCGATGTCGGAGCGGGGAAACCCGTATGGCGACGGACGTGCAGCAGCAAGAATCGTAGAAAGCCTCTCACGCTGGTTCCATGGCAAGCGGCCATTGTTGGAAAGCTGGCAGCAATTTCAAGGAATCGCGGCAGTGGAGCAGGTCGGGGCAGCGGTTTCTGAACCGGCTTGGGTTACACAGTAAGGAGTACGACGAAATAGTTACGAAAGAAATGTTTATTTAAAAGTAATCAATATCTGGTTCTGGGCCCCAATCTCTCTTAAGCGGAGGGGCTATGCCCGACCGAAATAAAAGTCATAGTTCATTGATACAAAAAATCGGATTCGCGAGGGCGCATGTTGCTCCAACTATTTGGCATTGTAATTCTACTTATCTGCATCTACACGGTGCGGCATTACTGTTTTACGCTCAACCGTGTGATGGGAAGCCAACGGCATCCTTATATCGACATTGATACGGCCGATTGGCCGGCGGTTACGGTTTTGATTGCCGCCCACAACGAAGAGGCGGTGATTGCCGACATTCTTCGCGCCTTGCTGGAAGTCGACTATCCACAAAACAAGCTTTTCATCGTGCCGGTCAACGACCGTTCGAAAGACCGTACCCGGGAGATTATCGACGACTTTGTCGAGCGCTATCCGGGAAGAATCAATCCCTTCCATCGCACCGGCGGTAAACCCGGAAAAGCAGCAGCTCTGAAAGAAGCCATGTCGTATGTGCGGACCGACCTATTTCTGGTTTTCGACGCCGACTACATTCCTGGCAAAGCGCTAATCCGGCAGTTGGTGGCTCCGTTCTTTGATCCGGAGGTAGGCAGCGTAATGGGAAGAGTGGTTCCTTTGAACGTGGGCAAGAAACTCCTCACCCGCTTGCTCGACCTTGAACGCTCGGGCGGCTACCAGGTTGACCAGCAGGCGCGTATGAATCTTCGTTTCGTTCCGCAGTACGGCGGCACGGTGGCGGGCATTCGCAAGGACGCGCTCGATGAGATCGGCGGCTGGAACGAAAACACGCTGGCCGAAGACACGGACCTGACCTTCCGGTTGCTCATGGCAGGCTGGAAGACCGTCTATGAAAACCGGGCAGAGTGCTATGAAGAGGTACCTGAGCGCTGGCCGGTACGCATTCGCCAGATCATGCGCTGGGCCAAAGGTCACAACCAGGCCATGGTGCAATACGCAGCGGCCCTCAGCCATCGCAAAGACGTGAGTTGGTGGGAACGACTTGACGGCATTTTGTTGCTGGGTGTCTATGCCATGGCTCCGGTGCTCATGCTGGGATGGCTGCTGGCCTTAATGCTCTTTTATACCGGAGCGCCCATTGGCGGCGGTGTTGCCGTTTTAGGACTGGCAGCATTTACCACGCTCGGCAACTTTGCAGCATTTTTCGAGATTGCGGCGGCGACCCGGCTGGACGGCTCGCGCCTGCGCATCCGGTTATTGCCCTTCACGTTCCTGGGATTCTCTGTGAGCCTGGTGAGCGTATCACGCGCCGCGTGGCAGCAGATCATCGAGCCGCTGCTGGGCAAAGAAATGGTTTGGCACAAGACCGAGCGCTCCCGGGTTGCGCCGGTTGCGGCGGAGGGTTCTTCGGCATGATGTCGGTGTGGGCTCCCCTGGCTTTAACCGCAACCACCGGCGCGATGATTGCTTTGCCATTGGCGCCGGCTCTCCTGGAGGCCATTCGGCGTAAGGACGCCGTGCCTTTGCCAACACGTAAAGACGATGGCAATATCCGTAACTTTGCGCGTTCTTTCCGCCGTTACATCGAGCCTCTACAGCCGGACCTGGCAAGCTGCGCGGCGCGCAACTCCATCATCGAATCGCGTCTGGCGGATGGAGCTTATGTGCTGCTGGTCGGTAAAGATGGGGTATTCGATGTTCCTGAGGATACCGTCCAGACCTTGGCTCTGTTCGCCAAACAATGTTCGTTGCCTGACAACTTGACTTTTACCAAGGATGTATATGCCGCCCATGTTCTTTACGGCAGCAAGGGCAACTGTTTTCGGGGTCTCCTGGGAGAGGAAGACCTTTACCTCAATGAGGAAAGTTGCGTACTTCGTTGGGTTCATGCCGAAGGCAAGATCGTGGCAGGACCGCGAAGCTGGTTGCTGGGCCGGGCCTCGTCGGAAAAAACCATTCATCTTTCTCAGGGGTGTACCTTTGAGCGGACTCATGCGCCGGCGATCCTCACTTCCTTGAGTGGCGAGTTCGACGAAGCTGCAAATGCCGCGGCCAATCCTTTTCCGGAAAAAGTTCACAAGCTCGGACAATCACGAATCAATGGTGACCTCCATTTAGGTTCAGGCGAAATGCTTCTCGGAAATATCATCGTTACCGGATCGATTCGTGTCGATGAGCGTACACGTATCTTCGGCAGCGCCAAAGGCAACGGGAACATCGAACTACGCGAGCAAGCCGAGGTTCAGGGAAGCCTGATCAGTACGAAAAAGATTCACATGGCAGCCAATTGCTGCGTCAAGGGGCCAGTGCTCGCAGAAGACGAGATCGTCATTGGAGCTGGGACCCAGATTGGAACTCCCACATCACCTACGACCGTGAGCGCCCCGCGAATCCGGATTGCGCCAGACTGCGTCGTGCATGGAACACTATGGGCCAGAGTTGAAGGCAGAGTGGAGGCATGATGCGCGGCCCATTCTTCATCCTGTTGCTTGCACTATGCGCATCCAGCAGCTACACAGCGTCGGCTTCTGCGAGCGAGTTTGTTCCCCAGAACTATCGATCGGCCGATGGCGCACTGGTCCTACAGACCAATGGCGATTACGTGGAGCCCTACTTTGCTGCGAAAGCGTTGATCACCGCCCAGGATGCAGGATTAGACATTCACGAAGCCGGATTGAGTTGGATTCGCTGGGCTTTACAACGGCAACGCAAAGACGGCCGCTTTGATCGCTATCGCCAGAAAAATGGTGAGTGGAAACCCAGCGGCCCTGCCGATGCCGATGATTCCATGCTGGCGTTATGGTTGCAACTTCTTTACCGGTTGTCGCCCGATAGCGGCATTCCCCCTGAATGGCAAGAAAGTGTAAGGAAAGCCCAGTCTCAGCTGGATAAGCTGAGAAACGGCCGTCTAGGTATCTATCACGTCTCCGGCAGAAACCACGTTGCCTTGTTCATGGACAACATGGAGGTCTACGCCGCTCTTAAAGACATAGCTCTGGCCCAGGCCCGTTTTGGCGATCAGAAATTGTCTCAATCGACCGGCAAAAAAGCCAGAGACCTGGCAGCTGCGATTGACCATGTTTTTTGGGACAAAGACCACAAATGGTTTCGATCGTCGATTCAGAAAGTGCAGCCGGCTTTCTATCCGGATGTTGTAGCCCAGGTGTATCCGTTGCTGGCCGACTTCCCTTTGAAGGACGAAAACGCGCGCTCAGCCTGGTCGAAATGGCGGGCTAAATTTGCCTCGGCCTGGCTCAAAGACTTATACGACCCTCATCCATGGGGATTGGTGGCTTTGGCCGCGATGAAGACTGGAGACAAGAACAGCGCTCTATGCTGGCTGGCTCGGTCCGAGTCGCTGCGCTATAGCTCACACTGGAACATTCTGGAAGAAGCTGTTTTTCAAGGCCTGGAGGCGCAACTGCAAGCTGATCGCCGCGTTAATAGCGTGGCCTGCTCCAAGAACCTGAATCAGGGACCTGAGGCGCCAGGTGCGCCATGAAGAAGTTAGTCAAACACGGATCAGTCATTGTGGTGCTGTTAGGCGCGCTGTTCAGCACTGCCGCCTACATGCACCGGGGCGACCCGCGTCCTGGTACGACTCTGGATACGTTGTATTTGCTCGTTCCCGATGCCGCCGACCTCAATGATCCCTCAATTCATCAATGGCTGGATGCTGCCGAAGAAGAAGGATTGCACCTGGAAATTGTCCGTGATTCGACCCTGCTCAACCCGATGTCCCGGTTTGAGGCTGCCGGCTTGATTGTTCCGGATAAAGTTCATCGCATTGCGAATGACACTTTGATCGGTTCCTTGCATGAGTATGTCGAGCGTGGCGGCAGGCTCATGCTGGTCTACGATGCCTGCACCTGGGACCTGAATGGCCATTTCCCGAAATTTGCTTCACGGCTTTCGGACTTGATTGGCGTCGGTTACGCCATGTACGACGAGTTCGGCAAAAACACCATGGAGCAGGTCCGGGTGTGGGGCAATGAAAAAGCTATGGGAACGCTGGGCATTGCTCCGGGCAAATATGTCCCGATGGGGAGCCCAATGCCTTTGGCATCGCTCCATCCAGCTTCTATGAAGGCCGAAAAAACGGAAGTCAATAAGGGCAACGTTGTTCCCGAGACCCGTTTTACGTTTTCACGCTATCTATACAACGACCTGAAATATCCGTCGTTTCGCACTTCGGGGAAGTTCGATGGAGAGGTGTTGCTGCAGTCGGAAGCCGGATTGGTGGCGGGACGCCGCAAGCATGGAAGTGGTGATGTGCTGTTTGTGAATCTTCCCTTGGGTTATTTAAAGAGCCGCACCGACGGGCTCCTGCTTCATTCATTCCTGCACTATTTTGCCGTGGACATGTTGCATCTTCCTTTTCAGGCGACCGTGCCCGATGGAATCGGCGGTTTGGTGCTCAATTGGCATATTGATGACGCCAAATCACTGAATCGTATTGAGCTGCTGGATAAAGCCGGCATCCTTGAACAGGGACCATTTTCTCTTCACTTTACTGCAGGCCCGGACGTGGACCAGTTCAACGACGGCAAGGGCATGGATATAGAGCACAATCCTGAGGCGCAAAAATGGATACGCTCGTTTGCGGCGCGCGGCGATGCCATAGGTAATCACGGTGGCTGGATCCACAACTACTTTGGCGAAAATCTGAGTGACGACAATCAGGTTGCTTTTGAGCGGTTCCTCGCTCTGAACAAAAAGGCACTCGAAGATGTCACCGGTACACCTATCAAAGAATATTCCGCGCCCTTGGGAAACCATCCCCAATGGGTGACGCGCTGGCTGGAGCAGCGCGGATTCAATTCCTATTACTTTTCCGGAGATTCGGGTATGGGGCCCACCCAGGTTTATCGCGACAACGGCCGCGATGGATCGGCGATCTGGGCATTTCCGATTCTTCACCTGGGAACCGAGGCCAGCCTGGAAGAGATGAGCATCGACAGGATTCCCGAAGCGACTGTGCAGTCCTGGCTGCTTGGCATTACCGACTTCACGGCTATGGAACATGTCGTTCGGCTGGTGTACTCGCATCCTCTAGGTGCGACCATTTATATTCCTGCTCTCGTGTCTTGGATGAGACACACGAAGCAGCTTACCCAGCAAGGCACGTTCCGCTGGTACACCATGAGCAGCATGGCAGACTTCCTGAACAAACGCTCTGCAGTGCAATGGAGCCTCTTGCGCCGGGACGGCCAAAAGGAAGTGCTCGAAGCCAGCCATGCCAAGAGCCTGGAGCACCAGGCGTGGATGTTTCCTATATCTCAGTATCGTCATCTGCACGCAACGCACGGCAACGCCAGCATTCGCAACGTCGACAAATGGTGGATTGTTACTGCCGGCGACTGCAAGCAATTGACGGTTGAACTGGAAGCAGTCAGTAATTAGTAGAAATCAGAAGTCAGGAGACAGAAGTTGTACTGCCAAGAGCATTCAGCACTCAGCCCGCCTGCATCCTGGGCTGAAGGGATGCAGCAACGTGGGCATGGTTAGCACACACAATCGGATATCGATCCATGCCCACGATGCTGTCATTCTTTAGCCGACAAACGTCGCGGGCTGAATGCTGAATGCTGAATGCTGGAGTGCTGAGTGCTCCCCAAGTCGCCACACTCGTTGATGTGGAGGCCTATGATGAAAATGAAACGATATATCTTTCTTATATTTTTCCTGATCAGCGTGGTTGCCTTAGGCCAGGATCGCGGCACCACCGTTCCTCAAGGCACTAGCATACCTGGACTGGGTGGACTGCCCGGCCTGAACGGTGCTGGATACTTCGAATTTGGCGGAAGTTACAGCCATCTGAGCAAGACCGATGCCTCCGTTCCGTTTGCACCGTGGGGTGATGGTTATGTGCGTGGATTGATGTCCGGCGGCAACAACAAGTTCAATGCCGAGATCATCCGCCAAGTCCATTACAGCGATACAGGTTGGTTTTACAGCCTGGGATGGACTCGGACCTGGCGTCCGGATTGGTATACCGAGGTGAGCGCCGGCACCAGCACCCGAGGTTTCTTTCTGCCGAAGTTTCGGACGGATGCCTTTGTCAACCGCAAACTTCTTTCCCGTAAGCAATTGGTTCTGACTGGTGGAGTGGGCTACGACAAAAGCAAGACTGTGAATACGGCCACGCGGTATTCGGCGGGCGGCATCTACTACTTTGAGCATCCTTTTATAGTGCAGGGCGGCGTTACCTGGACCCACGCCAATCCCGGTTCCGTTCTTGCGCGGTCGCAATATTTGGCCGTCACCCAGGGCCATGAAAAAGAGCACTACATCACTCTGCGGGCCGAAGTGGGCAGAGAAGGTTATGAGCTGATCGGGCCGCAGACTGCTTTGTTCAACTTTGTCGTTCACAACTATTCCGCGAACTGGCGGCAATGGCTGGGAGTGAAGTGGGGCTTCAATATGGCTTTTGAGAGCGAGAATAATGTCTCTTATCACCGATTTGGGGGATCGCTTGGTTTCTTCATGGATTTCTAGGCCGTTTAGCCGCCCGGAAAGAACTCTGCCCGACGGGTTGCAAAAACTGCGTCACAGGGGTTGGCGGGGAGGAATCATTACTCCGCATAGGGCCTTCGCTCGCCTGCGAATAGGCCTGAAAGAAATCTTCGTTTGTGCCTGTCTGGTTTATGCCTTGAGCTTTGCCTGGATCAAGGCGCTGCCTTTTGTCGGAAATTTCTGGGGCCGTATCTTCGCCTACTGGGCCAGGGCGCTCAACCTGGAAGGTAGCCTGGCAGTAGCGCCCCAGAACTGGGGATCGTCGATCCATTTTTCCCTGCCTTTTCTGAATATGTCCGCTGGACCGGCCGATGCTCATACCTGGTGGATCGCCGCCGTTGTAACGCTCTTGGCCTTTGCCGCGAGCTACCTCATTCCAGAGGAACATACGCCCTGGATGTACCTGCTGCGCTTCCTGGTCCTGATTCAGGGCACGGCCTTGGTCTATTTCGTCTTTGCCGCAGCTCGTTTCCCTCATGATCTGCCCAGCTATACGATTAGTATGCTTTTCTTCGGAGCAATCCTGACCGGAATGATTCCCCTGATCCTGGGGTTCACGTATTTTCTATTCGATTTCAGCCTGTTCAAGAAGGTGACGCTATCGCTGGTCAGCATGGGCTACCTGACAGTTTTTCTTCCCTTTCAATACATGCTGCAGGTCTACATTCTGCACAAATCCATCCTTTATATGCCTTTGCTGTATTTCGCCTTCGGCCCATTCCTCGATGTCTTGATTTTTGTGAGCTTGTATTCCTGGGGGATGAGCTGGAAGTCGAGGAACAAGCTCGTGTATTGAGCAATTGCCAAAATTGCCATAAGCGCCAAAATTGCCAAAATTTGAAAATGCTGCATCCAATGGTTGCTAGCCTGGCATTTTCGACTGCTGTAAGCGGAAAATCACGGGGAAAGAAATTATGGCAATTATGGCAGTTTTGGCACTTATGGCAATTGGGCTAAGGTCTTTCCTGGGCTCAATACCCATTCTCCTGGCCTTACCTATCTTCGGTTAATAGCTTCTCTCTACTCAACCAGTCAGAGTTCCTACCTAACCCTCCTAAGGTGATCCGAGGTAAGAAGTGACTAAGCGGCTTTTCTTCTAGTACCCAAGGGTCTATCCCGATGCAACCAGAGTAGATGCTTCCCTACCTTGGCTGCATGCTTACAAACCAATTAACTTTCAACCCCCTGAACTTGAAGCACGTAATCAGGCTGTTTATCGGTCTCTTATTGTTTTCAACCATGAGCTTGGCGCAATCGGTCACGGTTTCCTCTCCGTCGAATGGCGCAACCACTAGCTCGCCAGTTCACTTTGTGGGTTCTGCAGATGGAGGCGGCTTTCCGGCAACCGCCATTCGGATCTATGTAGACAACCAGAGCGTCTATAACACCAACTCGGCCAGTCTCGATACGCTCGTGCCGATGGCTGCCGGCAACCACTTTGTAGTGGTTCAAGCATGGAATTCGACCGGACAGGTTTTCAAAAACTCCATGAACATTACCGTGTCGGGGACGACTACGCCGGGAGCCGCCGGAGTGTCCGTTTCCTCCCCTGCCGACGGCTCGAATGTCGGTTCACCGGTACAATTCGCGGCTTCTGCGACGCCGAATAGTGGGCGTGTCATTATGGCCATGCGCCTCTATGTGGATTCCAACAGCGCATACGCCGTCAACGCGTCCAGCCTGAGCACTTCTCTCGGTTTGGCCAACGGCGGACACTTCATCGTCATCCAAGCATGGGACAATACCGGCGCAGTTTATAAAAAGGCGCTCAACATCAACGTGGGATCCAACCCGAATCCAAGTCCAACCCCAAATCCTACGCCTGCTCCAACTCCGCCACCCAACTCTCCTTATCAGGCCAACCTCAACGCCACAGGCCAGTGGATCTCTGCCAACTCCATTGCTCCCGATGGAGCAATCCTCTACGGCTCGTCGAAGATCAATCCTTATTTCAGCAACCTGGCTGCCATTGGCATGACCAAGAATCCAGCCAACTACCAGCAAGTGCAAAACTGGATGCAGTGGTATATCAACCACCTGAACTGGCCCGACAAATGGGGGGTATACGGCACCACCTATGATTATGATTACAACAACGGCGCGGAAACCTCACTCAACGATGCCGACTCCACCGATTCTTATGCAGCAACTTTCCTTTCTGTAGCCTGGGCTTACTACAGCACGGGTGATCCCAATGCTCAGTCGTTTGTGAAGACTCTTGCGTACCAGCTCGATGCCATCGGACAAGTCATCGTCCTAACTCAAAATAGCGACGGCCTTACCTGGGCCAAGCCCGACTATCAGATCAAGTACCTCATGGACAACTGCGAAGCCTATCGTGGACTGCGTGATCTGGCCCAGTTGTTTGGCAGTGCCTTTAACGATGCAGGCAAGCAACAGTATTACAACGCCAAGGCCGACCTTATGCTTCAGGGCATTAACGGGATGTGGATGAATGGCGCCTGGGCTGTCTACAAGGATGGCATTGATCGTTTGATCGGACCTAACATGGGGACCTGGTACCCCGACGCCAGCAGCCAGATGTTCCCGGTGATGCAGGACGTAATCTCTCCCTCCGATCCCCGGTCGAAACAGGTCTACAACCAACTGCTCAGCGCATGGCCGGGATGGGCAAATCTCTCCTTCAACAGCCAAGACCCGTTTCCCTGGGTGATGATCGCGGACGCTGCCGCGGTCATGGGCGACACCGGACGCGTGAATACCTACATCAGTAACATTCAGAACCAGTATGTAAACAACGGGTTCCCGTGGCCCTTCTATTCCATGGAGGCTGGTTGGTTCATGCGGTTGAATGCTTATATGTTGGGGAGGAGACCTAATTAGATCGGGTGATCAGGTGATCGGATCATCGGGTGATCGGTTCGTTGCTCATCCCTGATGTATTGACATCAACATTGATCGTTGCTGCAAGGCCGCACAAAATTCGCGGCCTTGCTATCTATGTTGTTCGGTAAATTTGTCGATATACAAAGTCACCTACTTTGCAAGAGATGTCGCCTCTCTGCAACTCCATTCCCCCTGTCATCCTTCACTCCGCGCCCATCTTCATTGCCCACGCTCAGCTTTTTGCCGCGCTCCGTTCAGGATGACAGGGGGATAAGGGCTTCGCGAACCGGGCCAGTTCAAGCTCCATTCTTCTTCAACTCATCGCTCAAGATGATGGCTTCGGCGATTTCTTTCATTGATTTACGAGATTGCCGGCTCTTGCGTTGAAGGGCCAGGTACGACTGTTCTTCTGTTAGCGCCATATCTCGCTGCAGAATTCCTTTGGCCCGTTCGATGACCTTGCGCAGTTCCAGCTTTTCAGAGAGCATCAGGTTATCGCTCTCCAGCCGGGCCATTTCAATCTCCGCTCCAACCAGAAAACCGATTGACGACATCAATTTGATCTCGCGTTTACTGTGGATGTGAGCATTCCGATGTTGAAGAGTAATTACACCCACGAGTCCGCGCCGGCTCAGCACCGGAACCGACAGGATGGCCTGAAAGGAATCCTCAGGCAGCTCATTGAAAGGCTGAAACCGTGGATCTTTTGACGCATCGCGATCAACGGTGACGGGCTGCCGATGCCGCGCGACCCAACCGGAGATGCCCTGTCCTACGCTCAGCTTCAGACGATCAACCACATCAGGATGCGGATTCTTTGAGGCCCGAAGCACCAGTTCGTTGTCTTCCAGCACATAGATAAAGCAGGAATCGCATTTCACGATGGCTGCGGCAAAATCCACGACCTGCGCCAGAACCTCGTGCAACGGATCTGCCTTGGTTATGCGACTGCCTATTTCATGAAAGAAATCTACTTCCGGGTGCTCCAGGATGCCAGGGCCTTTGCTGATCGTTTCGAGGGTTTGTATCGGTGTGTTCACTTCAGTCTCTCCATTGCCAAGTTTAATGCTCACTTGAAAACTGAAAGCAGGCTCCAGTCGTCATTTCGGTCAACCGGTAGCCTGCCCCCAAGCTTTCCAACTGAGTTAGGCACTTACCGGCGTTTGCCCGGAGAATATGCTATTCCGAACGGAGATAGATTCTCCCGGGTGCGCTTCGTAGTGCAGGTTAACCCTGCCTTCCGGTGCCTGGCCATTTCCATGTCCGGTAGAAAAACCGGCCATGCCCATCGCCAACACCAGCCGTTTCACGAGCGAAAAACTTCGAACGAATACCACACTGACCTCCTTTGATTTTGTGATTGACAACGAGGTCAGGAACTACGGGTTGGAGACGCTTCAACGATCCGGGTTCGCGTCATTGACGATATGATCTTGCAGGAGGGTGTGCCTGAAGTCCAATCGAAAAAATCTATCTTATTGATTGATGATGTTGGGACCTATTTACGTGGTGGCAGAAACTTCTTGTTGATCTTGGCGACCACCACATAATTTGGATCGACCATCTCGTTCAAATGAATTTCCGCGACCTTGGAAAGCAATTCGTAAGCATCGAGTTCAGAGAGTCCATAGTCTTTGTGGATCCACCCGACTAACTCGGTGAAGGCAATGCGCAATGCGTCGTCCAAAGGACGATAGGCGCCCACGGTCATGATGTAATCATCATTCTCAAACTGCGGCCAGTTGATCTTTCTGCCTTTGATGACCTGCACTTGCACGCGTCCCCGAAGTGGTACCTCGATGGCCGTGCCGGCAACCTCGCCATCGCCCATGGCAGCATGGCCGTCACCCAGGAATAGCATCGCACCCGGAACATTCACCGGAAAATAGACGGTGTTGCCAACGCTGGCTTCGGGAGAGTCCATGTTTCCGCCGAATTCCGCCGGAACCACAGAGCTGCGCGCCTCGCCACCGGAAGGGGCCACGCCTATGCAGCCAAAAAACGGATGCAGAGGAATCTTGACCGTGTACTTGGAGTCGAGCGCCTGAAAGGTTGCGGTGTTGGTGGCATGATCGATGGGATAGAACCATATTTTTTCAGGAATCGGCGGATTGATCATAGGCGTATAGCCAGTGCTGTTGATCGCTCCGAAGCCCGGCGCCAGCGCACCCAAACCCTGATCGCCATCCACCTGAAGATCGAGAATCTTTACAGCCAGAGAATCGCCCACTTCGGCGCCTTCAACATAAAAAGGGCCGGCAAGGGGGTTATCGCCCTTCGACATACTGAGCGTGTCTCCCGGCTTTTTGATCGCGTTGCCAAAGCAATCAGGAGTGTTGGTTTCCAGGATGTTACCGGGCATCAGGCGCGCCACCGGAGCATAAGAGGCCGAATAGGTGTATTTCCAATCGCCAGGCTTCGGTGAATAGCGCACAACTTTTCCCTGTTCGCTTTGGTTCTGAGCACAGGCCAGGGAAATAAGCAAAAATGGCGTGAATAACGATTTCATGGGTTCTCCCTCGAAGAGGAGGATTATAGAATGTCGCTATGAATTCCAGAAACTTCAACCGCCGGGATTTTGTCAAAGCAGCCGGCCTCGCCGGGTTTGCGAGCGCCACAATATCAACCGCAACGCCATCGAGCGCCACGGAGCGGGCCAAGCACCCCGTAGTGCACTTCGAGATTGGCTGTACCGATCTCGCAGCCACAAAAGAGTTCTATCAAAAGATGTTCGACTGGCCGATTGATGAGCATTTCCAGATCACCGAAGCCGGTTTACCCGGACATCTTGTTTCCCTTGGTCACGAACCGCAGCATTACACTCTGTTCTCCGTACAGGTTGACAATGTCGCGGAAGCCATCGCGAAGGCCGAGTCGTTGGGCGGCAAAAAGGTCGTGGGGCCGATAACAATTCCTCCGGGGACATTCGCCTGGATCCAGGACACGCAGCAAAACACGATTGGACTCTGGAAGCCGAAATAAGGATGGGCGCAATCGTTACCCGATGGTAATGCTCGGCTCGAGCTTCTAATTGCACCTCGTGCTAATTCCCCAATTGGTCCTTGCAATTCCAAATTGAATATGGCAAGGTAGCAACTCCTTCGACGGAGCCTGCCGGCAGAAGCGTTCATCAATTTTTAACCAACGCTTAATGCTCAAGTGGTTTAATTCAGCTCTGGTCGCAAAGACCAGGAAAATTGGAGGCAGTCCCATGCACAATGAACGAGTTACGCCCGCCAAACCCGTTGAACGCCAAACCAACACATCGTCGCAGGAAGAAAACAACATCCCATTGGCAACCAGCCGCCGAGGTTTTCTGAAGACCGCCGGCATTGGCGCCGCAGCGTTGACCGCTGGCGGCGTTCTCCCAGCCATATTGACAAGCGAGGCCGAAGCCAAGGAAATCGCTCCTTTTAACGTGAAAGACCCAGACAGCCGCGTCCGCCAACTGGTCGATTTCCGCACGGATGCAGCAAGACGCGAAGGGGAGCTTTTGGAAACCTCGTTCCCACATCCGACCAACGGCGATGAGGAACGCTATCGCGATCAGGCTTTTGCCGGAAATTTCTCCAAGACCTTACCGCACGATCCTAAAACAGGCCTGGTCATTCCCAGCGCTTACAAATCCCTGCTCGACGCGCTTGAGGACGGAACCCAGGAGGCATTTGATGCAGTCCCTGCTGGAGCACCTGGTAAAGGAACACTGGCCGGTCCGCTAAGCCCGTTGCAATTTCAAATTGCGGGATCGGATTCACCGGATGCCAAGTCGCCCTTTACTCCTCCTTCAGTTGCCAGCGCTGGTGGGGCTGCAGAAATGGTGGAGCTTTATTGGGAAGCGTATCTGCGCGACGTGCCCTTTATCGACTATGGCTCAAATCCGCTCATCGCCCTGGCCGTTGCCGACATGAACAAACTTTCCGATTTCGGCGGTCCCAAACCCGTGACGCCGCAGAACCTCTTCCGTTTCCCGTTCATTGGATGCACCGATGGCCCGTATGTCTCGCAATTGCTGTATCAGTCCCACCGCTTGGATGGCGCTGACTATGTCCCTAAAATCCACGGACGGCTCCAAGTGGCCGATCCTAATACGGGACAGGTGCTGACCGGACCGGGAACCGGTGTGGATTTCATGACCAATTTCCCCGAATACCTTTTCGTGGAAGATGGAAATGGAGCGCTTCCCCCCAGCCCGAACGTGATTGATCCCACGCCGCGCTTTGTTCACGACGTTCGTGCCCTGGGCAGTCTGGCAGCCTCCGACTCGATTTTTTCCCTCTATTTCCGCGCCGCCATCATATTGGGTGGCTTGCGTGTCGGAATCGATCCGAATAACCCCTATGCGGGAGATACCAGAATCAGCGGGTTCAACACGTTCAGCAGCGCTTATGCCTTTCAGTTGCTGGCACAGGCAGGCCAAACCGAAGCTGCGGCCTTCTACGAGAAGTGGTACGTCCACAGAAAGGTCCGGCCAGAAGCCCATGCCAATCTCGTCGATGGGATTCTGACGAAGCGGTTTACTCTTGATCCATCGATGCATCCCGATTTGCTGAATTCCTCGGTGCTGCCATTGATCTTTGAGCGAAACCGGCAACTGAACGTAAAACGCGGACTGGGCACAACCGGCAGCTTCTTGTGCCCACAAGAACTGAATGGCGGCTCGCCGTCGCATCCCTCCTCGCCTGCCGGCCATGCGTTCACGGCTGGCGCGGCGGTTACCATCATCAAAGCCATGTTCGATGTGGGCACGCCGACCAATCCCAAACCCTGGCCCGCCCAGCCAGTCCAGGCTTCGGAGGATGGGCTGACTCTCGTAAACACATCCGACACGAACCTCACCGTGTTGGGTGAACTCAACAAGCTGGCAGCCAACATCAGTGAAGGGCGGAACATGTCTGGAATTCACTGGCGCGTCTCTGACAACATGCATGGCATGTTCATGGGCGAAAAAGTTGCGATTCGTCTGCTCAACGAACTGGGCGCATCGTATCCGGAGAAATTCAAAGGCTGGACTCTGACCAAGTTCGACGGAACAACCGTTACGGTTGGAGCCAGCAGGGCGATCTAAATTAGCTTGATAGCAACAGAAACTTTGGGGCGCGGGAAGAGGTTTTTCCTGCGCCCTTTTTTTGGGAAATTTTCTGATTTCTAATTTTGTTTTTTAAGTCTGGAAGAGGTTAGATGAGTTTGAAATAAGGGGGCGATTTTTGGATGGGCTACGCCAACCCTGTTGCTGATGAGCCACGGAAGTTACAGTCCCCGCGAATGACTCGAATTGTCAAATGATTCCCAGCATGATCCTTCGCTTGCGCTCAGGATTTCGCCTGCAGGCTCCCGCTTCGCTCACGCCTGCAATACGGCTCAAGTTATCGTCCCCGCGAATGACGCGAATTGGATAGCTGACTTAACGCTACCAGGCGAATGATATACGAACACTGATGGCTTGTCAATATGCATTGACATATGCATTCGACATACCGCATTCGACAGGATGAACCAGCATCACTAAAATTCTTTTCAGATATAAGATTTTTGTGTCTGTCTATGGGAATCGGTTCTTTATGCTTGCCTAACGCCCGTTGCTCATGGTACAAAATATCTACTCCCATGCGCATCACACTGTAAATCCCGCGCACTTTTTGTTTTGGCGACTCTCGTTCCCCTGTCGCCTGATTTCCTCCAAACCCTTTTTCTACTGTTTTTCCCATTGGGACTCAACAGTCTTTTGGAGACTATTTTGAACGCTACTGTCGTTACTCAAGCGCAAGAGCCTGCCCAGGGCTGGTTCAGTTTGATCAAGGAAGCCATCCTGGGCTCGAAACAGAACTTTACGGCGATCTCCGTGGATCGCGCGATCATATTGCTCGCGATACCGATGGTGCTGGAGATGGCGATGGAATCGCTCTTTGGCATCGTCGATATCTACTTTGTTGCGCACCTTGGCCCGGATGCCACCGCTACTGTCGGAATCACCGAAGGCATGTTGATGATGATCTTCGCGGTGGCCGTGGGCCTGAGCATGGGAACCACCGCGGTCGTCGCTCGCCGTACCGGCGAGCAGGACCAGAATGGGGCCGCAGAAGCTGCGGTGCAGTCGATCATCCTGGGTGTGGTGATCTCGGCGCTGATCTTTTTGGTCTGTTTTCCGCTTGCGCCGAAATTGCTGTCTTTGATGGGAGCTGGACCCAGCATTCTACGTGTTGGCTCCACGTACACGCGCATCATGATGAGCAGCTCGGGGATCATCCTCATGTTGTTCCTGATGAACTCGATTTTCCGAGGCGCGGGCGACGCGTCGGTAGCCATGCGTGTGCTTTGGCTGGCAAACTTTATCAACCTGTGTCTTGATCCTTGCCTGATTCGGGGACTAGGTCCATTTCCCAAATTGGGAGTAACCGGAGCTGCGGTCTCGACCAGCATTGGCCGTAGTGTGGGAGTGCTTTTTACCTTCTATATCCTCTGGCGGCGCCGGGGACGAATCGTGGTCCGACGTGAGCACTGCCGGTTCAACTTCAAGGTGATGGCCAACATCCTGCGCATCGCCGGCAATGGAACGCTGCAGTTTGCGGTGGCCACTGCTAGCTGGGTGGGAATGGTGCGCCTGATTCAATCCTTTGGCAGCGCTGCTACGGCAGGATACACGGTTGCCATTCGGATCGTGATCTTTTCCATCTTGCCGTCGTGGGGATTGGGATCGGCCGCCGCCACGCTCGTTGGACAAAACCTGGGAGCGAAACAACCTGACCGGGCGGAGCAATCGGTGTGGCGAGCCGGGTTCTTCAACATGTTTTTTCTGGGCGGCATATCGCTGATCTTTTTGCTGTTTGCCCCGCATCTTGTGGGCATATTCAGCAACGATCCGGTGGTGATCCAATATGGGGCGAATTGCCTGCGGATCATAAGCCTGTGCTACGTCTTGTATGCTTATGGCCTGGTGATCGTCCATGCATTCAATGGCGCTGGAGACACGTTCACGCCCACCATGCTCAATCTTGTTTGCTTCTGGATCGTGCAGCTTCCACTGGCTTTTCTGCTTTCGCGGCGCTTCCAGTTGGGGCCGAATGGAGTCTTTCTGGCGGTGCTTGCGGCAGAGATCTTGCTGGGGGCCAGTTCCATCTACGTTTTTCGGTTAGGACGATGGAAGAAGAAAGTCGTGTGAATATGCAACTGATACCATGAGAATCCTCACTTGCGATGAAGTGTGCCAGGCCGAGCAGGAAGCAACCGGTCGGCCGGGAATGTCAACGTTGGTCCTGGCGCGGCGTGCCGGCTATGCGGTTGCCCAGTTTTGTTTGGCGCATTTCAAGTTCACATCCGTCTGTGTTGTGTGTGGTCCAGGCGGTAATGGGGCAAGAGGCCTGGCGGCGGCTGAATGTCTGCAAGGCATCACTAATCAAGTCTCGGTGATCCTCCTGGCTAAAGAAGCTGGCGAATTGTGCCCTGATGCGGATGCGATGTTCTCGCGGTTGGCGATTGAGCCTATCTGGATAGGGGACGATGATGCATTCGATTCGGCAAGCGTTCAGGAAGCACTTCAGGCCGACTTGATCCTTGATGCCATTACGGATGCAGGATCAAACACTCCCTTGTCTGCGATTGCTGGGCGCGCAGTGCAAGCCCTCAATGACGCCCTTGGCACCGTTGTAGCAGTGGACGCGCCATCGGGCGCCGACCTCGATAGCGCAAGCCCTGTGCATGAGCGCCGCGACGATTTGGTTTTTGCTCACGGGATTATCACTTTCATTGCACCAAGACCGGCCCACGTTTTTGGTGAACTCACGGACGGGCCGATTGCGGTCAGCGAAATCGGAGTCCAGCCTGCTCTCGTTCCAAACCAGACTGGATTGGAAGCGATCACTGGCCAGGAAGCAGGAATTGCCTTTCCACCATGGACTGCAGGTGTCCACTCCAGACATCTTGGTCATGTGCTGGTCATCGGTGGATCGAAGGCCAAGCCCGGAGCCGTGTCGCTGGCGGGGATGGCAGTTCTGCGTGCGGGAGCAGGATTGGTAACGGTGGCTTGCCCTGAGTCCATCTGGCCGACAGTAGCCGGCTTTGCTCCAGAGTTTGCGCTCGAAGGACTGCCCGAAACCGCCACAGGAACTATCTCGTTGAAAGCCGCAGACCAGATCGATGCTCTCCTTGAGGGAAAGCAAGTTGTTGTAGTGGGACCTGGAGTTTCACGCAATCCCGAAACGGGAGAATTCATACGGCAACTCTTGACACGCTGCCCGGTGCCGCTGGTTCTTGATGATGATGGCGTGGACGCGCTGGTCGGACACCTTGATGTGTTCGTGCGTTCTGGTCCTGCTCCCCTTAGAGTTCTTATCGCGACTATAGAAGATGCAGGGCGGTTGATGAACATTGCTACCGGCCAAGTTATAGACGGCTTGGAAGTGGCTCGTAGCATCGCCAGGAAAATCGGTTCATGCGTGGTACTTAAAGGATATCGAACGGTCGTAGCAGGTGTGTCTGGAGAAACCTGGATTAATTTGAGCGGCAAGTCAGCAGTTGCCAAAGCCGGATGTGGTGATGTCCTCGCAGGCATGATTGGGGCGGCGCTGGTCAGAACGGCAGCAAATCTCATTCAAGGACAAGAGACCTCTGAGGCGGTCTCTAAAATGCATCGTGATGCTGCCCTGATCTCCGCTTACCTTCAAGACATACGGGTAGCCGCTGCAGTACATCTTTGTGGGCTGGCGGCCGACCATGCTTGCGGCCTGCTCCATGAGAATAGCGTGCTTGGGTCTGACTTGCTGTCAGCTATTCCTGAAGCTTTTGGCGAATGCGAACGCCAGAGGGACAGCCGGGTGTTCTATCTTCAGACTTGATCATCAAGAGTCAGGGTAGCTTTTAAGAATCTAAAAGGATGTCTTAAGACAACTTGACTGCACGATGCAACTTTACTCGCACGAAATTATCGATGCCCTGAAGTTCCAAGGCCAACCCTTCCAACCCAAAGGCTATGAACGCGGTGAGATCAAACGGAAGAGGCTTTTGCCAGCACTCGTGCAGTAGGGTGTGGTATTTGATGTCGTTTTGGTAGAAGTAATTGGAGAGCGCATAAAACCCGTGTCCGTTGTAGCCGCGTTGAAAAAGGATTGCAGCCGAGACTAGCCTCGACACCCTTCCATTTCCATCGTCAAAAGGATGAATCGTCGTGAAGAAAAAATGAGCAATCAGGGCATGTATGCCCGGCGGCAAATTACGGAGACCGCCTGCGTTGATGAAATCAACATATTGCTTCATGAGCAGAAGCAATCTTTCCGGTGGGGCGCCAGCGTGGATTCCGCCTGCCTCACGCCTGCCGACCAGGACTCCGGCGGTTCTCAGAGAATTCTCGGCCTGGTAGTGAACCCCGGTCTCATTGGCGACCAATTTGTGCATCTTGAGAATGTCGGCAAGAGAAAATGGAGCACTTCCTGGCGGAAAACGTTCTTTTACCCAGGCTTGGGGCGCATTGATATTTCTCGACACCAATTCTTCTTTGCGCCCATCAATCCGGCTTTGACTTGATTCTGGAGTTTCATTTCCGCCCCTGGTCGAAGCAGGTTGAGCGCGCCACTGTGGCGGAAGCACACGGCAGGAAGCAGCTCCGCTGAATGCCTCTATCGCCAGGATGTGCGGGAACAGTCTCCGCACATCGAGACGGAAATCGAATTCAAACTCCGGCCAATATAACAAGATAACGTATCCGATTTTTACAGATGTCCTGTCCTACGCGGTCACCGAGTTTCTTCTGCACCTGCGCCAGCCGCGCTGTCTCCAGGGGACAGGCATATTGGCAGGTGGTGTAGATCAGATCAATGGCCGTGATCTTGCCCTTGATCAAATCATCTTAGAAATGAACCTTCTTGCCCTCTTGCGCGACGAGCTCGACATTGGGGAAGTGGCTCTTGTCTGGGCCGTCGCCGGCCACAGGATGTGCCAGCCATAGCGATGCCAGAACTGCGATGAAGAGCACAGAGCATCTGGTCTTGAAGTTTGCTGAGAATTCCCATTTTCATCGGGATTGAGTCCGGCGGCCGCTTGCGACGACCGCCGGGATCTAGGTTATGCGTTTGGCAGGATTTCGTCCGGCGCCTGGAAGGTAACGCCAGTCGGCTTGGAAATCGGCGTTGGCAGCGGGTTCAGGAACGGGCCGCCCGCGCCGATGTCCCAACGCAGCAACATGGCGTTATCTTCGTGCATGGTGTTGTGGCAGTGCTCCATGTACATGCCGCCCCAGTCGCGGAATTGCATCCTGATGACGACAGTGCCATTTAGGCCGAGCCGGTAGACATCCTTGCGTCCACTCTCTGCCGGAGATGGCGCGCTGCCATTGCGGGAGATGATCTGGCCTTCTTCAAAGTGGATGTGAATGGGATGGTCCCAGCCGAATCCACCTTGCAGTGTCCATTCCTCACAGGTGCCATAGGCCGGTTGCGACGAGATGCGGCCATAGTCTGCCTTGAGGGCCGATCCACCGCGATGGCGGCTGCTGCCACCGGTATTCTCCGTTGCAATACCCCAATTACCGTTGCCTGTATAGGTCGTAATTGGGTCGTTCGTCGTTTGGCCGGCTCTGTCGTCAAAGGTAAACCTGCGCTGCCGGACGACAGCAGGCAGAGTCGGATTCGGAATTAAGACAATCCCTTGGCCGTTGCCAGAGACATCGACGCTCTGATCCGCTTGCGGCGGCGGTCCTAAGATTTTGAATCGCAGAAAAGCTCCTACACACGGATCGCAGGATGTGCCACTCACCGCCTGGGAAACCGTTAGTACTGGGCCCGGCTGCTTGCCATCCTGCATCTGTTGCAGGTTGACGAGGTCAACGGTTTGACCCGAAGTGTAGCGGGAAAAATCAATCACAATGTCGTACCGCTCGGCGATGCCCAGTTGGGCGGTCTGGGCGAGGTTGACCGTGCGCGGCAGCAGGTTGCCGTCATTGGCAATCTGCACCATGTTGGAGCTATCGCTGAGGGCAAGAGCGAAGAAGCGCGAAACACTGGCGTTCAAAATGCGGAGACGATAGCGGCGAGCATACACGTTGAAGAACGGCTTCCAGGCGAAGTTAACCGTCATCTGGTCGCCCAGGAAACCATCAAAGGCCAAGGTGTCCATGTTGAGCTGTCCGTTTGCGTCCCAGGCCTTGTCGGCAAGCATGAGGTTAACGTCAAAGTCCAGGTTACCCCAGCTTTTTGCCGTACCGCTGGGCAGGCGAAGATTCACGCCATCATTGAGGCTTTCATTGCCCCGGTCGAGCGAGCTATAGAGATTGTTCATCCCAGCGTTGCCCTTGTATACGTTCTGGTCGGTGAAGGTAAACATGTGATCGTGGAACCAGTGGGTACTCATCGTCTCATGCCAGTCGCCGGGTATCTTGTTGATGCCGCCGCTATCGGTAGGACCTCCCGCTCGCGGATCGGTGGCTCCGGTGTTGATGCTTCTGAATCCCGCCAGCACCCACGGATAGTGATAGTCGTAGAACTGGTTGGGCCAGAAATACGCGCCGGTAAAGCCATCGTTTTCCGCGCCGTGATGGGCGTTGTGTTCGTGCGTGGTAAGCGTGAATCGTCCAAAGCCGCCGTTGTTGGTGATGTCGGTGGTCAAGCCATTATGGTGGCGGAACAGCACCGGCTCACCGTAGCGAACCTGCATCAGCTTAGGAGGAAAGGTGCCATTGAAGGTCCATACCCGGTTCGCATTTTGCGCGGGAAAACCGGGATGGAACTTTGGAGGAATCGGTGTTGAGGGGTTGATCCCTGAATTCAGGTCCGAAGTAACGCCGGGATTGTAGCTGGTATTGGTGGTTACCTCTTTGGTGGTGATCTCCACTGCTACTTGCGGCGGAAACTGGGCAAAGCCCTGGTGTGCCCAATTCGCTCCCGGGGGTCGCCCTTCGATCGGCCCTGTCAAACCAGTTTGTCCGCCGACAAGCCTCGGATCAACCGGCTGTTGCGTCTGGTTGGCTTGCGCCTGCGGAGCGGGGGTCAAGGTGGAAACGGTATTCCTTGGCAATACATCAAAGCGCGGCATGGGCTGAGTAAAGGGCTGGACGCCGAATGTCGGGCTTGGCGGCAAGCCGGTGGGAATTGAACTGCAACTGCCGCCACTGAAGCTGAAGCCGCTTTGTGCGTTCAGCGGACGCACAAATGGATTCAGACCGCCGATTGGGGCCATCATGCCGGCGGAAGTGAATAGACCCCATTTGATCAAGTCGCGCCGCGAGACTTTTCCGTGGGACAACGCTTTTGTAATCTCGGCGCGGTTCCTGCGTGCATTTTCTGCATCCCGCAGACGCCGCGGGTCAGCGTCCGGAGACAGAAACAAACCTTCTTGTCCATTATTCTTACGACCCATACTTGTTTCTCCTGACTTATCGAGTTATCTACTTGGGCGTACCTGGATTTCCGACGCGCTAATTTTTAAATCGGGTTGCTGCCTTGTTTTTTTCAGCGCAGCTACCGTTGGTTTCATTGTCAAATGGAAAGGCGGATTGATCTCCCCTAGCGACTTTGGATACACGTTCGGCGGGAGCCTCAAACCTGCGGACGGAGTGAGAAGCACTCAATGGCATAGATGTGCTCCGCAATTGCTCCGAGGGGGTGACCGTCTCTGGTTCCAACTTGGCTAACGGCTCTAAAAAGTGGTCTGGGAGCAATTGAAGCCGTTTTCGAGCACGTTCAACGGATGCGGATGCTATCCCAGCGTTTTTGCGAAGTCAAGAAATTTATGGTACTAACTCGGGTTAAGATTTATGAATCTGTCACCTGCAATTGATGACTTTACGAGCACAAGATTAAAATCGCTTCCACTTAACAATCATTCCCAAGGATGACCAAGCGATGAAGAAGCTTCTTTGGTTGCTGCTGTTCCTATTTTGGGCTTCACTGGCATTTCCTCAAGACAAGCCCCAGCCTCTGGATGGTCCGAACCGACTTTTCCACGACGACTTCCTGGACAATCTTCAGGGCCAGTGGACTTTGAAGGGCCACGTCGCCGGACATCCGGGAGACGCTGAACTGGATGCAACCTGGGTATTGAATCACCAGTTTCTGAAACTCCATGAAAAGGGAAAAGCGGCGATTCCCGGACGTCCCCTCTATGAAGCCGAAGTCTACATCGGCTACGACAATGCCAGCGAACGCTACGTGATCCACTGGATCGACATCTACGGTGGACGTTTCTCCGAAACCATGGGCTATGGCCAGCGATCGGGAAACAGCATCAAGTTCGTTTTCGAATATCCCGATGGTCCTTTCCACAATACATTCATCTGGAACCCTGACTCGAAAAGCTGGCGCTTCCTGCTGGAGCAAAAAAACGATGCCGGTAAGTGGGGCGTTTTCTCCGATAGGACGGGAGTTAAGTCAAAGTGAAAAGCACCAAACTCGTTTAGCCACGAATTCAAACGAATGAACACGAATCAGAAGCGGTCATTCTTCGGCCAAAGAACGGCCTCAGAATGACAAGGGGGCGTATATATTGGCTATAGGAAAAGTGAGAATCCATCTGGAAACGGATTCATCGCTAAAGCTTTGCCTTACGCAATCTCAACGAATTCCCAATTACGGAAACTGAGCTGAAGCTCATGGCGGCGGCTGCGTACATGGGTTGCAGCAGGCCACTCGTGCCAAGAAATGGGTATAAAACTCCAGCCGCAATGGGGACGCCCAAAATGTTGTAGATGAAAGCAAAAAACAGGTTCTGGCGAATGTTGCGCATGGTGGCGTTGCTGAGATTGATTGCCCGGGCTATCGCCCGCAGGTCGCCTTTTACCAACGTGATCGAAGCGCTTTCGATAGCCACATCGGTGCCTGTGCCCATGGCGATGCCCACATCTGCCTGGGCGAGAGCGGGGGCGTCGTTGATTCCATCGCCTGCCATAGCGACGACGCGTCCTTCAGACTGCAGACGCTTGATGATTTCGGCTTTTTTCTCCGGCTGGACGTTCGCCTCAAACTCCTGGATGCCCAGCTCACGGGCAATCGCTTCTGCCGTGATGCGGCTATCCCCGGTCAGCATTACCAATAGCAGGCCGCCTTCGCGCAGTTCACGGATGGCCTCGAAGGTTGAATCCTTGATCGGGTCAGCGATAGCAATGATTCCTGCCGCTTTGCGATCGACCGCAACCAGGACAGCGGTATGTCCCTTGCGGCGAAGATCATCGGCTTGTGTTCCCAGCGCGCCGGCATTGATCTTCAGGTCTGCGAACAACGATTGATTGCCGACCACAATCTCACGTCCCTCGATCTGGCCGACAACGCCTTTGCCTGTTATGGATTGGAAATTCGCTGCGCCCATGTTCCCCAGGGAATAATCACGCTCTTCTACGCCTTTCACGATGGCGGCCGCCAAGGGGTGTTCGCTGGAGCGTTCCAGAGTGGCAGCCAGACGCAGCAACTCTTGTTCTGGGATTACTCCTGTTGAAATCACAGTTGTGACGCGTGGCTTGCCTGCCGTGAGCGTTCCGGTTTTGTCAAAGACCAGCGTATCCACTTTTTCCAGGGCTTCAAGCGCCTCGGCATTCTTGATCAGGATTCCAGCCTGAGCGCCGCGTCCGGTTCCCACCATGATCGCCATCGGAGTTGCCAATCCCAGCGCACAC
Source organism: Candidatus Angelobacter sp. (assembly GCA_035939495.1). GTDB lineage: Bacteria > Acidobacteriota > Terriglobia > Terriglobales > Acidobacteriaceae > Angelobacter. Next base: position 34,997 of record DASZFU010000084.1, read on the forward strand.
GGGCAAGCGATAATCAAAACCGCAACGGCGTTCACCAGGGCATGGGCAAACTGAGGTTCCGGACCCAGCAGCAGCCATGTGAGAAAAGCCAGCACAGCAATCAGCACCACCGCTGGAACAAAATGAGCTGCGACTTTATCGGCCAATGACTGTATCGGGGCGCGCGTGCGTTGTGCCTCGGCCACCATCCGCACAATCCGGGCAAGCACGGTTTCTGAGCCAACCTTCTCGGCGCGCATGATGAAAGAGCCGGTTTGGTTGATGGTGCCGCCAATCACTTGGCTTCCCGGTTGTTTTTCCTCGGGAATCGGCTCTCCGGTAATCATGGATTCATCAACCGAACTTCTCCCTTCCTCGACAACGCCATCCACAGGCATACGCTCACCCGGGCGCACGCGCAACCGGTCCCCTTTGCTGACCTGTTCCAGAGAAATTTCTTCGTCAACGCCATCCGCACACACTCTTCTCGCCGTCTTTGGGGCTAGATCGAGCAAGGCCCTCATGGAGCCTCTTGTCTGCTTGCGCGCCCGCAGTTCCAGCACTTGGCCCAACAGAACAAGGGCCACAATGGCGGCGCTCACTTCGAAATAAACCGGGGCGGTGCCGTTGATTGGATCACGGACTGAATCGGGAAGAATGCCTGGCAGCAAAGCCGCAACCGTGCTGTAGAAATAGGCTGCGCCCGTGCCCATCGCAATCAGCGTAAACATGTTCAGACTGCGGTTCACCAACGAGGCCCAGCCACGCTGAAGAAATGGCCATCCTCCCCACAACACCACAGGAGTCGCCAGAGCAAACTGCAGCCACGCATGCCAGCCGAGTGGTAGCTTCCCGGACGGTACAGCCATGGAGACAACCAGGAGTGGAATACTCAATGCAACGCTCACCCAGAAGCGCCGCTGCATGGAGCGTAGCTCTGAATCATCCTCTTCCTGCAATCCTGCGATCCGCCTTGGTTCTAACGTCATCCCGCATATTGGACAAACTCCAGGACCGCCTCGGCTGATCTCCGGATGCATCGGACAGGTGTATTCAACGGTCTCGGGTTCCAGCGCCATGCCGCACACAGGACATGGTCCAGGTTTGCTCTCCCGCACTTCAGGATCCATGGGACAGATATATGTCACGGTTCGCTGCTGTTGGTGTTCGGAAGGCTGTGGCGCGGCCGGCTTAGACTTTTCTGCCGCCACTCCTCCGAGGGTCACCAATCCGTGCGCTGGCTTTGAGGCGAGATATTTTTCTGGTTCCTCCTTGAAGCGCTGCTCACATCGCGGACTGCAAAAATAGTAGGTGGCTCCCTGGTATTCGGCTGAGCCTCTGGCCCTGTCCGTGTCAACATACATGCCGCAGACCGGATCGACCACAGTATTGGGCCGAGGTTCTGTCGTGCCTGACATGTGTTCGTGAGATGGCATTCGAGTCTTCTGCTCTTACCTGACTTCGACTATATTAGAGTGTTTCTCGATTCAATACTTTGAGAGGAAGCCCAATGACCCTGTTGGACGTGGTCTTTAAATACGGCACACTGCCGGGAGAAAGAGAGATGCTGGCGCTGAATCATGCCCGCGAAGTGTACGGTGTCCGTAAAATTAAGTTCGATGAAAAGGAACACACCATCCGCGTGGAATACGATGCCACCCGCCTCAACGATGGCGAAATAGCCGGCCTCCTGCGCCGCGCTGGAATCGACCTGCGGGAAAAAGTGCAACTGGTATAACAGCAGAAGCTTGCCGCCGATTTACGCAACGTAGCGGAGCCACAGCCGAACCCGTTTTTTACCGCGGATTAACGCGGAAGAACGCGGATCAAATACTTGCTTACCACTGATCTGAAGGCGGCTTGATGAAATTCTTCGCGCCTTGGCACGAATTTGATTGTTAGCAGTGCAGAAACCGCAGAGAGGGATTTGGGTAGTTGCGTCCTCTGGGGTTGCTCTTATCTGGGCCGGAAATTGTTTGTGTGCAAAAAAATACCGGTTACAGCGGTTACACCGGTTACAACCCGCATGAATACTGGCGATTTCTGTTACCGGTTGTTACCGCTGTTACCTTTC
>DASZFU010000085.1:0-80107 GCA_035939495.1 Candidatus Angelobacter sp.
GCAAATGCAAAAATCTGTCGAAGGCTGAAAAATATGAGTGCCGCGCCTCTGGCGCTCGTCATTCATTCCTTAGGCCCCAGCCTGATATCAATTGCTTTTAGGGGATATGGAGCTTCCTAGAGAACGAAAAACCAAGCGCCAGAGGCGCGACCAGAAGTTAGCCCAGCGCGTGAGCGCTGGGAAATGTTAGTTAGAAGTTCGAGCGCCAGAGGCGCGCCACATTATCTCAATTGGGAAGATATCATTCCAATCCGAGCGCAAGAGGCGCAACGCAAAAATCTGTCGAAGGCTGAAAAATATGAGTGCCGCGCCTCTGGCGCTGGTTGTTAGCAGGTGCGGCCATGTTGATCACCTTTGAATTTCCCTTTTGTCCCTTACGCGACTCGCTCAGCACGGATTCGCTCTAACAGCAGGGATGCCGGCTCGTCACACTGGGTCGCCGTAGCAGAGACCAAAGTTTTGAACGATTCCGTTGGAGCTCATCAGTTAGGCCGTTTTACAAAGCTCTTAAAGTCAACAGGCCCCAGCCTGATATCAATTGCTTTAGGGGGATATGGAGCTTCCTAGAGAACGAAAAACCAAGCGCCAGAGGCGCGACCAGAAGTTAGCCCAGCGCGTGAGCGCTGGGAAATGTTAGTTAAAGTTCGAGCGCCGGAGGCGCGCCACATTATCTCATTTGGAAAAATATCATTCGAATCCGAGCGCAAGAGGCGCAACGCAAAAATCTGTCGGAGGCTGAAAAAATATGGGTGCCGCTCCTCCGGCGCTCATCATTCGTTCCTTATGCTTTCCCAGCGCTCACGCGCTGGGCTAACTTCTTGACGCGCCTACGGCGCTGGTTGTTAGCAGGAGAGGCAATGTTGGTCACATTTGGAGCTTTCCCGTTTGTCCCTTGCCCGATTCGCTCAGCACGAATGCGCTCCAAGAGCACGCATGCAGGTTCGTCGTGGGAAAATTGGGGGACGAGTTTGCCGGAGAAGGCAGTCTGCAAAATGGCTTGACGAAGCCGTTGTGCAGTCCTTAATCGAATTTCGACAGTCTTTTGTGCAGCATCTATCTGGGAAATTTGGCGTTGAACTGCTTCGGTAATCCGGGTTTGTTCATCCCGTGGGGGAAGGGGAATTGCTGTCCTTTCGATAGTCGTTTGATCAATCTTGGGCATTGAGCCGGAAATGCCCTGGGCAGAACGCCGGAAATAGTTGCGAGTGCGGTCAGAAAGAAGCACAGTTGCAACAAACTTCGTATCCAGCAAGACCGATACTCTGACTCGGATCAGTAGATCAGGAAAAATTGCAAAGCTTGACGGCCCTGTGAATAGCCGCGAGATTCCGACGAGTTCGGGAGTGTTTGATCTTTCAACAAAAATATCTCCCGATTCCAGCCAAAGGTCGCGGACTTTATTCCGCGCAGCATTTGTCATTTTTATATTTGGCTCCGAAAAGTCTCCAGTAGTGATCGCAGTTAGTGTCAACGTGCGCACACCATCGCCTGTTAACGATTCTTTTGCAGAATGACCGTTCCGCAATGGCTCCCTTAAGAGTTGTCCTAAACTAACCCATTCCCACCCGGTCGGCAGTTTGGGCAAAATAGATGCGTCAGGCCCCATTTTCTCCACGTAACCTATCTTCCACTCATTGGCCTTCGGCTGCTTCCTAGCAGCGATCATCTTCTGAAGCTGGTCGGCTTCCCATTTGGCGCGACGCTCGGCAAGGATGCGCTTGAGAAGTTTAGAAGCAGGTTCATAAACGCGGCATTCTTTGCGGGCGAGTTCCGCCTCAGTTGGAACGAGACGCCCCTCGTAGGCAGTCTTGAGCACAGCGGCGCGGTAGCGCTTTAGGTTGGCCTGCACCCGCTTTAGCGCCGAAACGGCGTCATCAAGTCGCGTGAATTGTTTTTCGATTTCGGCTACTATGCGATCTTGCTCAGGGCGGGGTGGCAGGTCAATCAAAAATGGGGAGATTTGCTGGTGGTCGACCCGGGGCCGGTCGCCCTCATTAAGATGTGCAGCAAACGACACGAAGTCAGAGGAGTTAAGCCGATACGCCAGCCATGAAGGATTGATATAACCATAGTCTGAAAAGACAATAAACTCGGCAGAACAAAGACCCTCGATCACTGCTTTCAGCACCTTGTTGAGATACGGCCGGAGCCGTCCGTATAGCACATCACCAGGTTTGAAATGTACCCCGGAACTTTTCATGGTTGCTGCGGGAACAGTACTGAGAAGCCTCATCGAATGAGCTTCGACATTTTCCATGCCCACAAATGGTAGATGTGGGTAGTCTGACGGCATTTCGCGGGGCCGATCTCGAAATGTGATTTCTTTTACAGATGTCTGAACCCAGCCCCTAGGCAAACTCATACCACCAGCACCTCATTCAACTCTGCGAGCATAGGTTGGAGTTTTTCCCCGAAGAGCTTGTAAGCCTTCCCCAGTCCACCCATCTGCACAAATGGCATATCGTCAAAATCGTCTTTCTCGATTTCGATGTTGGTGCCTACATGGTCGCGGATGGCTTGCAGCCATTCCATCTGTTCCTGGGTGAACGTCACCCCCCGCTGCTTCTGCTGCTCGATCCAGTCGGCAAAGCGGACTGTAACGTCTTCACGGTAAGGATAAAGCTCGTTTTTCTGATGAATGGCGTAGCGCACCAAAGAAACGATATCACTCAATACGCGCTCGCCGCTGCCCCGGACTTTGGATTTGTCGAGAGCTTCATAGGCTTCCCAGACCTGCGCAGGCTCCATGCGGCGGAAACCATCTCCTGGCCTTTTTATGGCGTTCGCCAGCTCCTTGATCTGGTTGTACCGCAGGCGCTGCTGGTACGGGCGGCTGTAAAGCACCTGCAGTGCCGTGATCTGGTCTTTGTGAGTTTCGATGAACTGCTCGAAAGATTTTACCAGGGCTTGGGCGCGGTCACGGGCGGTCCTGTCAAAATCAGCACGGGTAACTCTGTCCTGGGTGATGGTATCGATGATCTGCTCCTGGCTGCGGCGTATCTCGACCAGGCGCAGGCGCAGCTTGGGACCGCTGACAATCGGGTATACCGCGTCGTCCACGACCTTTTTTGCCGCAGCGTCAATTTCCTGTTCTGTAGGCTCGAGTTTACCGGTGGCCTTTTTCGCGGCTTCGAGGTGCACATCAGGATCAAGGCTGCGCACCAGATCGCCAACCAGCGAAGCAATGGATTTGCCGGCAAGCTGCTCGACTTCGGCACGGTCGTCGGGAGCAAGTTGGCGGGCGATGCGGGCGAGCCGTGAAGCAACTGTGCTAATCACATCCGTCTCGCGCTTGCCAAAGGCGATCCCTTCCAGCAGCGCCTTCAGGCTCTCCGACCTCTTGCGCTCCAGCGGCTTGGTTTCGTTCAGATCGTTGGGATCGATGCCGACGGCATCGATGAGCACGAAGCGATCTTTGCTCGTGGCGTCGCCGGTGACGCCGCGCAGCTCGTCGGGCGAGATGGTGCGCGAACCCCGGCCTTTCATCTGCTCAAACAGCGTGCGACTGCGCACGGCGCGCATAAAGAAGACGATCTCCAGCGGTTTGATATCGGTGCCGGTGGCAATCATGTCCACGGTGACGGCAATACGAGGGTTATAGCTGTTGCGAAAAGAAGAGATCAGCTCTTCCGGCTTGGCCCCGCTGTTGACCCAACGCACCTGCTCCTGCTCCGTGCCGTCTTCGGCGCGCACCCGTTCCACCACGCGGACCGTTCCCGCTTTATAAGTGATCTTCTGGGCAAAGTCATTGCCCTTGCCGAAGACCTCGCGCACGGTGGTGACGATATCTTCGGCATGGCTGTCGTCCTTGGCGAAGATCAGCGTCTTGGGAACTTCGGTGCGGCTCGGAAAAATTTCCGCAAACAACTTGTCGTGAAACGTCTGCAGGATGGTGCGGATCTGGTCCTTGGACACAACCCGGCGGTCAAGCTCATCGGCGTTGTATTGGATATCTTCATCAGCTTTGGCCCAGCGGACGCGACGGGTCTCCTTGTTGCGGAAATCTACAAAGAATCCGGACTGAATACTCGAGCCGTGCTCGCTGACATGAGTGCGAATCTGGTAGAGGTCGAAATCGACGTTCACGCCATCGGCCACGGCCTGCTCGAAGTTGTATTCCATCACCAGGTTCCGGTTGAAGAAGCCCAGGGTCTGGAGCGAGGGCGTTGCCGTGAGACCGATAATGGAGGCGTCAAAGTATTCGAGCACCTGCCGCCACAGGTTGTAGATTGAGCGATGGCATTCATCGGTAACGACGAAGTCGAAGGTCTCAATCGAAATGTTGGCGTTGTATTCCACCGGCGGCGGCTCGTGGCGTAGGCTTTCCTGCGCATAGCCGGCCTGCTCTTCCAGTTCCGGGTCAAGTTCTTCCCCGCGCAGCATGGCATAGAGACGCTGGATGGTTGTAATGCAAACCTTGGCGACCGAATCCAGCTTGTTGGATTGCATGTGCTGGACGTTGTATAGCTCGGTAAAAGGCCGCTGCTCATCCGGGGCCTTGAATGCCTGGAATTCCTTGTGCGCCTGGCGGCCCAGGTTGTTGCGGTCAACCAAAAACAGAATGCGGCGCGCGCCGGCATACTTGATAAGACGATAGATGAAGTTGCAGGCAGTGAAGGTCTTGCCGCCGCCCGTAGCCATCTGGATCAGGGCGCGCCGGTCTCCATGGGCAAGAGAAACCTCAAGGTTCTTAATGGCCTTGATCTGCGCCTGGCGCAAGCCTTCTTCCGCGAGAGCCGGCATACTCCGCAGGCGGGTTCTAACCGCTTCTTTTCCTAACCATTCGGCCAGCGTGTCGGGTTTATGAAAGGCAAAAACGTTGTGGCTGGCGGCATCCGGCTCAAGGCCGTTGGTGAAACGATTCTCCGTGCCGGTGCTCTCGTAACGAAACGGCAAAGGCTTAATGGGAGCTTCAATATAGTCTGGAAGACCCGTGCTGTATTTTTCCGTCTGCTGCTCAACGTGGGTCAGGGTCTCGCCCTCGCGTTTGGCTTCGATCACCCCCAGAGCTTTGCCATCGACAAAGAGAAGATAGTCCGCCTCCCCGAATCCCGGCATGGGAAATTCTCGAATCGCGGTGCCGCCAGGGGCTGCAAGATTCGTTTCGCCGCGGTCCTGGATTCTCCAGCCGGCAGCCTTAAGAAGCTTGTCAATTTTCTGACGCGCTCTATCTTCCGGGGTCTCGGGCATTGTTGAAGCGAATTATATACATAAACCAATTCGGGAACCTTCGCTTGGCGAGTTCGATTATGCATTTTCAATCGTGTCTCCAATCGCATTGTCCACTTTCCTTTTGCGTACAACTGCGAGAATTGAGACAAGGTGCGTATTGGCAATTCCCCGCCGCGTCACAGACTAATGAATCCGGCAAAGCCGGTGGCGGAGACGCCCTATTATCCGCCGTGAAATTGCTGTGAATTGCTCTTGACAGATCGTGTATATTCGTATATTGTTCGTCTTGTAGCAAAACATCAGCTACGCTAATCCGCAGGTCATTCGCGGGGACGTTAACTTGAGCCGTTTTCGCGGCGTCTGAGCCGCGAGGCGAAATCCTGAGCGCAGCGAAGGATCGAAGGGACTACCTAATCCGCAGTCATTCGCGGGGACGTTAACTTGAGCCGTTCTGCGGGCGTGAGCGGAGCAGGAGCCTGCATGCGAAACCCTGAGCGCGAGCGAAGGGTCTAAACAATTCGAGTCATTCGCGGGGACTTTAACTTCCGTGGCTAATACTCGATTGGCGTAGCTCTGTCCAAAATCCATCCAGAAAGAAATACCGATCCAAAGCCGCTACAGGCCGCACAAAAAAATGAATGAAGTTATTCATGGATAAACCCATTTAAAATCAGTGATTCCGGACCAAAAACCTACAGATTTTGTGGAAGCGTGGCGGTGTGGCGGGGTATTTGAAGACCCAAAAGCCGGTAGGCGCAGCAAACCCGGCTTGCATTGGACTTCGGGGTGGGTTATTCCGGGGACGAACATTATGATCCGCGTGTATCCGTGTAAATCTGCGTTAAGCTTTCGATTTCGTTCTGTAGCGGGCAGTCTTTCGAAAGCGTAGGAGCACCCCCCACCCCTTTGTTAACATTAAACCAACATCAAACCAACATTTATCCAGATTTTGGACAATACCCTGTTACCAGCAGGCTGAACCAGCCTGCAATTCTTTGCCGTTTTTCTTAAGTTAGCTATTTGCTGACGCATTCAAGATTTGACCATATTTAATGACTATAGAATATAATATTAACCATGCAAGAGATCGCAATTTCCGAATTCAAAGCTAAATGCCTGGCGCTGCTGGAAGAGGTCAGTAAGACCAAGCAGCCAATTCGCATTACGCGTCATGGGAAAGCCATCGCCGAGGTCGTACCTGCCTCGCCCACACGTAAAGGCCGCAAGCTAGGTTTCATGAAGGGGACGGTGAAGATTCTGGGAGACATTGTCTCGCCAATCATTGATCTGGATGAGTTCGAGGCCTACCGCGAATGAAGCTTCTGCTGGACACCCACATTTGGATATGGATGGCAGAAGAACCAAGCAATATCAAACGCCGCGTTCAACAGGAGCTTCAGAATGAGGCCAACGAGTTGTGGCTTTCGCCCATCAGCACGTGGGAAGTTCTCTTGCTTCACTCCAAAGGCAGGCTTCAGTTCCAAATCGAGCCATTGGAATGGATCGCAAGAGCCACTCAGGATTTTCGCGAAGCTCCCTTGACTCACGAGATCGTCGTTGTCTCGCGGCTGCTATCATTGCCTCATGCCGATCCGGCGGACCGATTTCTCGCTGCCACTGCCAAAGTGCTGGGGCTAACCCTGCTGACCTCCGACACACACTTGCTGGGGCTGGGCGATATCTCGACTTTGTCGAACCGTTGATTCCAGAAACAGGCTGGTCCGTAAGCAATTCTTGAATTCGCGGTGTCATTTATTATGCTTGATGACAGGCGACGGAATGACCAGTCGAAGCAGCATGCGCTTTGAGGTGGGAACGATGAAAATACGGTATTTTTTCGTGCTGGCTGTGGCCATGCTGTGGGCTTTTGACGCTTCGGCGCAGGAGTCATCCGCTGTGAAACCCTATGATCTTGAGGAAGCCTACGCTGTCTACAGCGTGCTGCTTCCCCTGGAGGAATCCTCGGGGTTTGCAAAAGGCACGCTGGTTATTCAACAGGATACGGTATCGGAACGACTGTCCGAGGAGTGCCTGACTGCGGAAGCGGCAAACAACTATAAGGACGCCATTGCTGACTACATGCGGGTCAACAGCGAGACCTGGCTCTTGCAGCGGAAGTTTCAAGTAACGGCTCCTTATGAGTTGGTGCGTGTAGAGACAATTCTCACCTTCTTCAGGAAAAACGGTGGCGGGTGGGATGGCTTCTACAAGCGATACCCAAAATCAGGTGGATTCGTGATCCTATCCGCAGTGGGGTTCAACAAAGATAAGAGCAAGGCAATCGTTTACACGGGCAGTTCCTGCGGCGGCCTGTGCGGGCGCTGGAGTTTCCATTTGCTCGAGAAGGTTGGCGGGAAATGGAAAGAAACAGGTGGCGTAGCCTGCTTTACGGAGTCGTAGCAATAGAGCGGTCTCGGGCTGCATTGGCACAGGGAAAAGGCATTGCGCACGAAGACATCCTCCGCGAGTTTGTGAATGTTTGAGCGTATTCGAGCATTCCTGGGTCGACCGCCGGCGCGGTCTGAAGTCGACATAAAACTCGACCAGGCGCTCGAAAACGCGGAAGCTTTGGACCACTATTTCTTTTTTTCTGAACAGGCCGATGCGGAAACCGCTGCGCAGCACCTCCAACAGCGGGGCTGGGCTACTCAGTCACTCAACATGGATACCACTATACAGAAATGGCTGTTGCAGGTCCGCCAGTCGGGCCGCATAGAGGGCCCTCAAGAGCTTCAAGACCTTCAAACTGAGCTGGATCTTCTCGCCGACCAGCACCATGGTGTGTATGACGGCTGGCAGGTACCCGGGATCACGGAATCTCTCTAACCCTCAGACACGTTTATCTACACAGAATGAATCTACATAGAATGAATTGCGGTAATTTGCCGTTATCCTTAGACTACGCAGAGCGAGAAACCTGATGGAACCCAATGTCGCACAAGAGCGCAAGCAAGCACATGCCCTACTGGATATGCTTCCAGCCGAGAAACTGACCGTTGTACGGAATCTGCTTGAAGTGATGATGGAACCCCTGTCGCGGTCGTTGGCTCTGGCGACCATTGATGAAGAAGAGATTTCCCCTGAAACAGCAGCAGCAATAGAGCGATCTCGGGTTGCAGTGGCACAGGGGAAAGGCATTCCACATGAAGACATCCGGCGCGAGTTTGGGCTGGAAAAGTGACCGAGGAAGCCGCACCCAAAAGAATTGCGATCATCTGGTCTCCAGATACGCGCGTCGAATTGCGCGCTATTGATCGTGAGACAGCATTAACAATTTTAGATCGCAAGCTTCGGATGCTTTGGACTAAAGGCTATCGTTTCCAAAGAGACAGTTTCCGGTCACCGGCCTTGGCAGCAGGAGGTCGTGCGTCGGTCACCTTGCCGTTTACCTGTGCCGCCCCCGGCTGCGCCTCCGATGGTGGGCGTTGTGCAGTAGACGATGCAGGGTCAGATTCCGGGCTCGCAGACTCGGCATTGGCGCCGGCGTTTGGAACAAAATGGGACGCAGCCGAACGCATGCGGCGCTCCTCCTCGCGTTTTTTCGCGCGCCATTCGTCTAAACGGTTTTTTTCGTCGTTGATGTCTTTGTCATTGGCCTGAATGGTCGCCCGGCAGGTTGCAATCAGGCGCTCGATTTCGGCCTGGATTTCCTGGTTCTGCTGCTGCTTCCGCGCTTTGAACTCTTGAAATACTTTCTGCTGATGGGCTTCATATTCATTCAGCGCGAGATCGCGACGGGCCCCATCTTCGATCACATCCTGAATCTGCACGTTGCTGGCTTCCAGCGCCATCAGAATGGCAGAGCGCTTTCCTTCGCGCGAAAGTTCGCGAAGGTGATTGCTGGATACCATGTCGGCGATCTTCAGAATGGTAAATCCATGGGCCGGAGGCCGGATACCAGCCTGCTGGTACAGTTCAGAAAAAGCAGAGGTCTGGACCACGGGAGTGCTGATGCCCTCGTTCGGGCTAACTACTATGGACGGCGCTACGGCTTCTTCTCTCGGCTGTAGATTTTCCTGGGAATTGGCTTCCGGCTCCATTGCGTGTTGTTCGTACATCATTTTCATGTCTACATCCGAAGATGCAGAAACTGGGTTGACGCTGGTTGAAAATTGGGCGGACATGTTTTACCACTCATTCATCCGTATTTGGATCACGAGCTTCTTGGGTCTAGGCGGTCTGGCTGGATATTCGCTTTGCCGAATCTCAATTACGAAAGCTCTTATCCTTTCAGACAAGCTATCTTTTTCATCAACACACCAGCAAGATCACGCTGGTAACGTCTGAACAATTCAACTATTTCCGAACTATATTTGGTTAGAAGTTGCTAATGAACGACAGGAAAGAGCTCAGGCAAAATTGGGATTAATAAAATGGCACAGCCGATTTCGGTTGGCTGTGCCATTTCTTTTATGCGCAAACGAGCTTTTACTTGGTGGCGATTCTTACGGGTTTATTCACCGCCGGCTTGTGGCTTGCCGCTACCGCTTGCGGTGGCGGGTTTGGCGATGCCACCGGGAACTGCCCTGGGAAGCCCATGGGTATGGTGCTGTCTCCATAGCCTAGATTCGGGTCTTTGCTCACGGTGAATTTCCAGATCATGTCTTGTCGCGTGCAATTGTTGAACTGGTCGCAAATACCGGACTTCAACCGCGCTGTGTACGTCTCGCCACCTGTCAGTATCACAGGGTTGGGAAACAGACCCCAGGTTCCATCGCCGATCTGATCGACCCAGGCGGGAACCTGCTTGCCTTTGGAATCGGTCAGGGTGAAGGTCTGGGCGTTGACGCCGCGAACTGGTTTCGAGAACGTGACTTTCGCAACTGCATCCTGGTAGACCTGGGTTGCGTTGGGCACTGGATAGGTGCCTACGCGCAGCGGCGTCTTGTCTGGGGTGCTATCGACCGTGATCACCCAGTTCTTTACGACCATGGGCACCGGGGGCGCTCCTTCCACGACTGCCGGCTCGGTATTGGGATGGCGTCCATCGCAGAGACCACCCAGCACGCACGGCTCAAGGATGAAGTTGTTGTTGGTGTCGGCCATGTTGCCGAGGAAGTGCATGGCGACAATGCCTTCAACGGATTGGTAGTAAATTGCCGCGCTTACGGCGATCGGTCCCTTAGTTCCCGGCGGCAGAACTACAGAGTAGCGATCAACGTTGACCACGTTTCCAGGATTGCCTCTCGGGGGAATACGCCAGTCACGGAGATAGGCATCATCGAAGAGATCGCCGTTGCCGTTCTTGTCTTCAAATACGGGTAGCGCCAGAGAGTTGTTCTTGTCGATGACCTTTCCGTTGGCATCTACGGGTATTCCCTGGCTGTTGACTTTCATATTCCGAGGCTGGGCATAAGGCAGGTCAAGGGTTGGGCACTCTTTGCCATTCTTCTCGATGCCCAGCGTGGCGATGGCCTTGAATTGCATGGAGTACGGATCGGCCGAACCGGCGGGAATCTTCCAATCGCATCCGGGGAAGTTGGGATCGACCATCTCCTCGGTCGTGAGATTACCGATTCCAGTCGAGATGCGGTTCCAGGCTTTGTCCTGAATCTGCAACTCTTTTCCGGTGGCCAGATCATAGGCGTGCAGGGCAAGCCAGGCAGTGCGTCCCTCGGGGAAGCCGGTGGGGAACTTATGACCGCTGCCGGTGTTCTGGATACTGATCTGGAGAGGCACATTCGTATTGGGCTGGGCCGTCGCCGGTCCGTGCATATCCATGTCGAGGACGTGGCGGAGCCTGTCCCAAGCCATGCGGACCTGCTGCGAGTACGCGCCTTTTCTTTCCAGATGAGTCCAGAAGCCTCTGGAGTAGAGGCTCTTTTCGTCTTTCGAAGAGAAGCTGAAGGAGGACAACTCAGGATAGGGCGATACATTCCCCGACTGGTCCACATCTTTGCCGATCAGGCGGGTGATGTAGGCATTGCCGCCGACGAAGTGATGAGTAAAGAACGGATGCGGCTTGCCGTCGTTGGCCACAGCCTCGTTGGGCGGAGGCAGCGGCTGGCCATCTTTATATAAAGTGTTGGCGGTGCCGGGTTGGCCGTAATCCTGCTGCATGTGGCAGCTCTGGCAATCGCGTTTGAATGCCGGATTGTAGTTGCTGTTTCCCGGACGCTCCGCATAGGCGCTGTTGGCCCACTCGGTGTAGGTGCGCTCGATGGGGAAGCCACCCACCCAGTGCCCGAACTTGTTCTTGATGGGCAAAGCGTTGGTTACGTCGTGGCAGGCGGCGCACATTTCCGCGCGGATGAACATCGCCTGATGGAAACCTTTGTGCTTGGAAGAATCAATCTGCTGGTAAGGAATTTCTTTCTTAAAAATTCCGCTGGTGTATTCGTCCTTTTGCCCCTGGGTATTGGCAGCCAGTGGGCCGAATCGTTCGGGATAGGTGATGGCATGGGGTGAAAGCCGGTAAGCGCCGGCGCCGATGCTGTAGCCGAGGTTTTGCTTGGTCTTATCGGGCACGTCGTAGATATCCTGCTTTTCGGCAGGCAGGACTTCATTGCGCGCCTGGGTGCTGGGAACCGGCGTGTATTTGGATTCAACGTGCACATAGTTATGCCAAGGAGTGTCGCGAGTCTCGGCATAGGTATGGCAGACCGCGCAGATGATTCCGCTCTTGCCGGTGTCGGTATTCCGATATTGGGACTCAAGAGTGGCAAAAGCTACGCCGGTGCCGTTGTCGGAAGTAGGATTGAAATTAGGATCGACCTTGGCGTTTTCCAGCCCGGTCTTGTCATCGACCTTCACGTTACGTAGCGGGATATTGTCGATGTAGTTCGTGGGCATGTGGCAGCGCGAGCAAAACGCATCGAGCAGCGAGCCGGAGCGCGAGACTTTGTACTTCTCGGTGCCGATATCGAAAGTCGAGGAACATTCACCCTTATTGGCAAACGGGTTGTGACTCGCTTTTTCCGTGCCATCGGGAGGCTCCGGAGTATCGCATTCACCCGAGGCAGAGACAGCTTTGGAGAGCGCGAAGAAGGCGGCGCGCCAGATGGGATCACGCCAGGAGTTGGACATCATGGAGCCGTTCCACTCACTGAAAATCGTCGCGTGGCAGGTATAGCACTGGCCGGGATTGTCCTCTTGCGCCCAGTGGTCCTCATAGGGAGGAGCAATGGCTTTGGCCTCAGTGTAGTTATAAGGGGCGGCCTCCGGCAGACGATTCGGTATGTCGTTGCGATTCACGTTGGGCTGATAGACCAGCGCGGTCACCGCAAGTACCGTAACTACCAGGACAATTGCTTTAAAAGCTTTCATAGGTCCTCTTTAATGAGCGTGTTGAGCCTGCAATTCAGCCAGCAGGATCGGGTCGTTCACTGGAACAAGCGGCGCTTGGGCCAGGCTGCGGGTAAAGATCACATACAAGAGAGCGGCGTAGCCTGCAGCGATCGGGAGTTCCAGCAGAATCTTGGGTGAATCCCACTGCGCCGGCATGATGAGCATATAAAGATCGAGCCAATGTCCGCACAAGACCAACACACAAATCGATTTGAGGACCTTGGGCGTGCATTTCGCTTTCACCGAAAGCAGCGTAAGGAAGGGCACAATCCAGTTGATGACGAGGTTGAGCCCGAAAAAGTAGGCCCAGGGTCCGCTGGTCCGTTTCACAAAGTGCGGCACTTCTTCAGGAATGTTTCCGTACCAGATGAGCAGGTATTGGCAAGTCCAGATATAGGCCCAGAAAGTAGAGAAAGCAAAGAGCATTTTGCCCAAATCGTGGATCTGATGATCGCCGATCCAATCACGCATCGGGCTGTTTTCCCGCAGGAAGAGCGTAGCCAGCGCTACGGCAGCGATGCCGCAGACAAAGAAACCTGCCCACGTGTACAAACCAAACATGGTGCTGGTCCACTTTGGTTCCAGCGAGATAATTAGATCGTAAGAGACCAGCGTGAATGAGAGGGCGAAGACAATCACAAAAATGGGCGCCAGGAAGTTGAGCCGGCGGTGAATGGCCATGTTCCGGCGCGGATTCCGGTCCTGGTCCAGCGACATTTTGCGGAAGAGCCATCCGAACAGCACCCACAATACAACAGAGATCACAACACGCAGAAAAACTGCGGAGGTCTGCAGGTACTCAACATGACCGGCAACCGGCTTGCCATTCTGCAACGGCTCATGCGCGAATGCATTGGGATCGGTCCACGGGAAAATGTAATGACGCCCGAAATAAACCAGCGCGAGCAGCACCGCTCCGTAGGGAAGCGCCGTCATAAAGGCTTCCGGAATTCGCCGCAGGCTGGCTGACCATCGCGCGCCAGTCAACCGCTGCGTGCTGATGAAAAACAGGGCCGAGAGCGCCAGCGATGCAAAGTAAAAACCATCGAGCAACAGGTTGGGCCAAACCCTCTTAGGATCGGCAATCAAACCATAAATCGCGGCTGCGGCGCCCAGCCCGATCAGGGCAAACGCCAAAGTCTGGCTACGAGAAGAGGCTTTAAATGTAATGTCTGGACTCATTGAAGTCCTCCGTGCTGCGCCACTCCATGCTCTTCCTTAATTCCTTGAAGAGAGGTGCGCACATAGGTCACGATCTTCCAGCGCTCATCGGCGCTGAGTTGCGAAGCATACGAGGGCATCTTGCCGGTACCCAGAGTGACGACGTGGAAGATCCGTCCTGCCGGATACTCCATCAACCGCTTATCCGTATACGAAGGCGGAGTGGGTATCTTGCTGGAAATTGGGCCATCGCCCTTTCCCTGCTCGCCATGGCAAACCTGGCAATAGGTGAAGAACAAGGCTTTGCCTTCATCGAGTACCTGCGGCGTAGCATGATAAGGATTTTGCAGTTCACGTCCGGCGCGCGCAGCTTCGTCATCTCCCGTTCCGTAGTGGAAGGGCTTGTATCCCCGGGGAATGGTGTTGGCGACAGGAAGCTGCAACGTCTTTCCATCGCGAGTGACAGAATTAGGCGCATAAGCCTTATAGGCCGGGCCTCTGGCCATATCGGGCATGTATTCAAAGGCTCTATCTTGTTTGGTAGCGCCACATCCGGCAAGCGAGATCGCCAGGGCGATGGCCGCCGTGCAGCGTACAAGGCCTTTCATAATTCGGCCTCCTTCTCCTGAACTCGATCAGCGCCGCTCTCTTCCAGCAACTGGCGGGCGCGCCTGGTGTCGAAAGAAGCATCTTTCTTGCGCAGCACCAGGGCGAATTTGTTGTTGGTTACGCCTTCGACAATGAGCCGCTCCTTCTTGCCGGGATACAATCGGCCGCGGAGGAAGAGGGCCGCAACCGTAGCAAGTCCGCTGGTAAGAACCGTCAACTCAAAGGTGACCGGAAGAAATGCCAGTGTGGAGTTGTTGGGCTTGCCACCGACGTTCAAAGGCCAATCGAGCACTGCGGTATAGAACTGCAAGACCAACGCGCCGGCCAATCCGCACATAGCCACGGCGAAGGTAACCCAGGGCAAGCGGCTCCGCTTAAGGCCCATGGCACGGTCAAGGCCGTGGATCGGATAAGGCGCGTACACGTCGTAGACATTGAAGTTTTCGGCGCGTACGGTGTCGACCGCGCGCACCAGGCTGTCGGCATCGGAGTAAGTAGCAACTATAAAGCTCTGCTCACGCATGGGCCGTCTCCTTGTCTGCTTCGTCGTCGCTGAGAGCAATCTTGTGCGCTCCGTGCCCAACCACTCCCTTGATTTCCCACATGGCAATCATGGGCAAGAAGCGGATGAAGAGCAGGAAGCAAGTGAAGAAAAGACCGAAGCTTCCAATCAGGATTCCAACGTCGATCT
This sequence comes from Candidatus Angelobacter sp., assembly GCA_035939495.1. Taxonomy (GTDB): domain Bacteria; phylum Acidobacteriota; class Terriglobia; order Terriglobales; family Acidobacteriaceae; genus Angelobacter. The sequence goes on from DASZFU010000085.1 coordinate 14,921, forward strand.
TGGTGGGGTAGAACATGCCCCAACCGGAAGGCAAGTAGGCGCGATGCAACGAGACAACGATGATGACAAAGCGCTCAAACCACATTCCGATATTCACCATGATGGAGACGATGAATAGAAAGGCGACGCTGGTCCGGGCTTTCTTAGTCCAAAGCAATTGCGGCGTGATCACGTTGCACAGGACCATGAGGTAGAAACACCACGCGTACGGTCCAGTGGCGCGATTAATGAAGTGATACTTCTCATAGATGTTGCCGCCATACCAGGCCACAAAGAATTCCGTGAGATAGGCATAGCTCACGATCATTCCGGTGAGCATGGTGACCTTGGCCATCATGTCGAGATGGCGTAACGTGATGTAACGCTGCAAGTGCATGGTCTGGCGAGTGATGATCAGCAGCGTCAGCACCATGCCAAAACCGGAGTAGATGGCTCCCGCAACGAAGTATGGAGGGAAGATCGTGGTATGCCAACCCGGAATCAGTGAAGTGGCAAAGTCCATGCTCACAATGGAGTGGACGGAGAGCACCAGCGGTGTAGCCAGACCCGCGAGCACCAAGCTCACGATTTCATAACGCATCCAGGTGCGATGCGAGCCATTCCATCCCAGGCTGAGCAACCGGAAAGCAATCTTCTTGATTCCGCTCTTGGCGCGGTCGCGCAAGGTGGCCAGATCGGGAATCATGCCCAAGTACCAGAAGACCAGCGAGATCGTCAGATAGGTGCTGATGGCGAAGACGTCCCACACCAGAGGCGAGCGGAAGTTCACCCACAACGGTCCGCGCATGTTGGGATAAGGAAAGATGAAGAAGGCGTCCCAGGGGCGGCCCATGTGGATGCCAGGAAACATAGCGGCGCACAGGACGGCGAAGATGGTCATGGCTTCCGCCGAGCGATTGATGGAGGTACGCCACTGCTGGCGGAAGAGCAACAAGATGGCCGAGATCAGCGTCCCGGCGTGGCCAATACCAACCCAGAAAACGAAGTTCGTAATGTCGAAGGCCCAGCCGACGCTGTTGTTGAGTCCCCAAACGCCAATGCCTTTGGCGATGAGCCAGGTGATCATTCCGCCCAGGTTCAACAAGGCAGCGAAGGCAATGCCAAAGCAGATCCACCAGCCTTTGCCGGGTTTCCCTTCGAGCGGGCGGGCAATATCGTCGGTGATGTCGTGGAGAGCAGGATGCCCATCAACCCATCGTGGTGGAGGAAGCACCTGCGCCTCGGCGCCGCCGATGGCTGTTGGTCTCGGTGTAAATGTGATGGTGCTCATTTGAGACTCCTTATGCCTCCTTGGTATTGCGGACCTTCTTCAGATATCCGACGTTAGGGCGTGTTCCCAGGTCTTCGAGCACCTGGTAATGCCGCTGGGCCCGGCGCAATTGCGAGGCCTTGCTGTTGGGATCTTTCAAATCTCCAAAGACGATGGCTTCCGTGGGGCAAGCCTGCTGGCAAGCGGTCTTGATATCGCCATCGGCCAGTTCCCTCTTGCCTTGCAGCGCGACGTTCTTAGCCAACTGGATTCTCTGCACGCACAGGCTGCACTTTTCCATGACGCCGCGTGAGCGCACAGCTACATCGGGATTCAGCACCAGCCGGCCCAGAGGGCTCGCCATGTTGAAATCAAAGGCGTCGTTTTCGGTGTAGTTGTACCAGTTGAAGCGCCGCACTTTGTAGGGACAGTTGTTGGCGCAATAACGGGTACCGATGCAGCGGTTGTAAACCTGCTGGTTAATGCCTTCGGAACTTGTCGTGGTGGCCAACACCGGGCACACCGTCTCGCAAGGAGCATTGGCGCAGTGCTGGCACATCATGGGCTGGTGAACTGCAACGGGATCTTCCACCGGCCCGTTGTAATAACGGTCGATGCGAAGCCAGTGCATGATGCGGATACGCTCGATCTGGTCTTTGCCAACCACCGGAACGTTGTTTTCCGCCTGGCAGGCGACCACGCAAGCTGAACAGCCGGTGCAGGCATTGAGGTCGATGGCCATGCCCCAGGAGTGCTCGCCTCCGGGCCGCTCGCCCCAAAGGTCGGCCAGATCCTCGTGCTCGTTTTCAAGATGACCCAATTCGGCGAGGCTGATTTCCTGAACGATCGGGCGGCCCTCCATGGAGAAGTGCTCCTGCGTGGTGGCCAAGTCGCCTTTTTTGCCGGTCTTCTCCAACGTGGCATTGGCGGCCCAGTACCGGCGTGAGTTCTGCACAATCGAGGTCAGCGGGAAGACATTGGCGCCTACGTCTTTACCGCACTTGCCAACTTCTTTGCGTCCATAGCCCAGGGCCACGGAGATGGTGCGTGATTCCTGTCCTGGTTGCACGAAGACCGGCAGCTCGACCTGACCCGCATCAGTCTTGACCGAAACAAGGTCGCCCTGGCGCAAACCGAGTTTATCCGCCAGCTTCGGCCCGACCGCAGCGAAATTGCCCCAGGTAACTTTGCTGATTGGCTCAGGAAGCTCTTGCAGCCACGGATTGTTGGCATGGCGTCCATCACGCATGGGAACGCTTTCGTAGAAATGGACTTCGTAGCGATCATCGTGGCGGGCTGCTACTGCCTGCTTGTTCTCGTCCACGATGTTCCTGGCCGCTGTTTTCCAATCGCCGTGAAAGCTTGCAGCAGCCGGCGCGGCTTTAGGCGGGAAGGTCACGACACCCGATTGCAGCGAGGCATCCCAGAATGTATCGAAGCTCTGCACATCTTTCTGGCGCGGGAACATGTTGCGCTGCCAGTGATCGCGCACGTAAGCGTAGAAGTTGGGCTCTTTCCCATTCCACTTCAACAGGCTCTCTTGAGCGGCCCGGGTATCGAACAGCGGCGCGATCAGAGGTTGCGAGAGGCTGAAGTAGGAATCAACCGGCTCGGCATCGCCCCAGGCTTCCAGGAAGTTATGGTCGGGGCAGATGGCCGTTGCATGGGAACTGGTTTCATCGCGGCGGTCGGCAAACGAAACCGACAGAGGAACTTTTTCCATCGCTTTCAGGAATTGGTCGGCGGCGGGATAGTCATAGCCGGGATTCACGCCGTAGAGAATAAGAGCATGAATCACGCCGCCGTTCATCTCTTCCACCAAGCCGGAGAGAGCCTTGTCATCGCCCGCACGCTGCAGCGACGGACGAGAGATATCCACCGTCTTGCCGATATTGCCAAGCAACCCATTCAAGGCATTGACAACGACCTGAACGGAGACATCCTGAACACCGCTCACGATGATCGATTCGCCGCGATGTTGCCACAGTTCGTCCGCTACGGCATCCAACTTCTTCGGATCAGCCAGCGGCTCAGGGCCGTCAGGAACTCCAGGCGAACCAGCCTTCTGCGAAATACGCCGCAGGAGAGCAACGGCAACTGCACCCAGATCAGAAGGCGCAACGGCCACGCGAACATCGGCATTGCTTCCCGTTACGGAGAAACCCGGTTCGAACTGGATATGCAACGAGCGATCTGGCCCGGTCTTGCGGGTAGTGCCGTATTGCCGCGCAAACTCTACGGGCGAAAGCCAAGTGCCCAGGAAGTCGGCGTCGATGCCAACGATCACGCGGGCCTTATCGAAGTTGTAGTGCGGAATGATTGTGCGTCCAAACGATTCCTGCTGAGCGGCGCGCAAGGCGCTATAGGAAACTGCGTCGTATACGACATGGCGGAAGCTGGGGAAACGCTTGCTCCATTCGCCGATGATCTCCAGGGTCGAAGGGCTTACGATGGTTCCGGAGAGCAGCACGATCTTGCGCTTGTCGGTCTCCGCGCCATGCAGAGCGTCCATCACGTGCTGGTCAACTTCGTCCCAGGTTGCAGGCTTGCCTTGCCATTGCGGTCCACGCAGCCGGGCATCGTCGTACAAAGAAAGGACCGTGGCTTGGCCGGTGGCGCACGTTGCTCCACCAAACAACGAGGATTGGTCGTTGCCCTCGATCTTAATCGGGCGTCCATCACGTTGCTTGACCAGCAGGCTGCACGCGGAAGCGCAGCCGCCGCAGGTGGTGGCGTAATAATTGGAGACGCCGGGAACGATCTGGTCGTTGCTGACCAGCAGCGGAATGGCCTGCTGCACAGGGGCGCGGCAACCAGCAGCCCCTACGACCGCCAGACTGAAGCCCATGAGAGAAAGAAAATCGCGGCGCGAGGTCTCGAATCCCTTTTGCTTCCCGGTAGCTGGATTCGGTCCTGGCAGTCCTCCGGGAAACTCCCCGGTAAGACGCACGCCATTGTTCAACTCATCGGGGCTTTTCCAATAGACAGGAGGCGCGCCAATCTGGACCAGGCCTTTGTGGTCCTTGCAGCTCTTCGCTCCGTTCGCTTCACCGTTGTGGTTCATTCAACTCCTCCGAGCCATCTATGAAAACGCTCGGCTCTCCAGCCCTGCGTTGTCGATCCTAAAATTACCCAATTACCAACTTACCCAATTACTGAATTCTTAGTAGTGGCAGCTCGTGCAATCGGTTCCCGCTACTGGCTTGGGGAACTTTCCTCCCAGGCTCAGTGCTACGCGCTTTACATCGTTGGTTTCAATTTGGGCATGCTCACGATGGCATTCCAGGCACCAGCCCATGGTTAAAGGCGCAAACTGCTTTACGCGATCCATCTGCTCGATGGGGCCGTGGCAGCGCTGGCAAGCTACACCCGACTGAACGTGCTGGCTGTGATTGAAGTAAACAAAGTCGGGCAGATTGTGGATCTTCACCCAGCGAATCGGACGTTGGGTCTGCACCGCTTCTTTTAACTTTTCGATCTCCGCCGTTTGCTTCTCCACGATGCTGTGGCAGTTCATGCAGACGTTGGCCGGCGGAATACCCGCATGACGGCTGGTGCGCGCCGCATAGTGGCAATAGAGACAAGGGATCTTGTTATCGCCGGCGTGAATCTTGTGCGGAAAAGCGATGGGCTGCTCCGGCGAGTAGCCCTGATGCACGCCCACGCGGGAAAGCTCCCAGGCGCCAAGTCCGCCAACGACCGTCAGGCCGATCAGAGCAAGAACAATGTATCGGAGTCGCATGATGAAGCCTCAGTCCTCCTCGGGCCAGAAGCGGGCCGCAAGGTTTTGTTTACGCAACCATGCCTCCATGGCGTCGAACACCGCAGCCACCGGGCGGCCACCCAGGGCCAGCACACGATGAAGCGCCAGCACCAGGAATGGAGACAGGCGCGTGAATGGCAGCACTGCTAAAGCCGCGAATGCTGAAAACACATGGAGTTGCACCACGAACGGCATCTGAGAGGCCAGCGCTACTGTCGGCTGGCCTTTCAGCACCGTAAGCACGTAGGGGAAGAGGATGCTCGCACCCCACGCCGATCCCCAGCGGTACAGAATCGCCATCAGCAAACCGGAGAGCAGCCCTACACCGGTTAGCCCTAGAAATATGGTGTCCGCAGTTTCACTGAAGAACGATCCACCCGCGCGGCCCAGGTGACGCCACATTAACGTGGCCCAGCCGATCAGTGTGATCACGGCCAGCGCAAAGAAAGACCCTTCGATCAGCATCAAGCCCGCTGCCGAGGTATCCATGCGCAAAATCAGTTTGGGGAAGAGGAATCCAACCAGGTGGCCAGCGAGCAACAGCCACAATCCCCAGCGCCAAGAGCCGCTACCGTGAAAAACCTCTTTGGTTTCGGTGAGCCGGAACTTCATTACATCGATGCGCTTGCGCACCGCCAAATAACGAAGAAGTACGATTCCCGCCACCAAGGCAAAAGCTACATAGGGCCAGACTGCAAAAAGTGTATTGGGTTTCATCGCGTTCCTCGCTTTCCTTGATCTTTAGGAGCTGCGCTCGTTGGGGGAGCCGCCGCCGGCGTTTGCGGTTTGCTGTTAGGAGCAGGCTGTTCCGGATGCGCCTCGATGCCTGCCGATTTAGCCAGAAATGCCTTGATCGCGAAAGACTCCTCAGGCTTGAGATAATTTTCGTCAGTTTCCGGTACACGCTGGAAGCAAGGTCGGCGTAAGAAATCGGTCATGGCCTTGTCCTGGTACTTGAGGAAAGTAGTGGTCAGGCTCGGGCCAAGGTTGCCGCCTCGAAATCCCGAATCGCCGACCGAGTGACAATTACTGCATGCCTGTCCGCCGAAAGCCAGCCGCGTTTCGCCGTGAAAGAGCTTGCGCCCTGTCTCTATGTCAGCGGTAGTAGCAGTGTTGGCAAGACGCTCATCGGCGGGCTTGATTTCCGGACCGTTGGCGGCGAAGTAATCCATGATCGCCGAGATTTGCGCGTCGGAGAGGTCGGCCCAATCCGGCATCTTCTGGGGCTTGAATTGCTCAAAGAGGGCTTTGGCGATTGGATCACCTGACTGGATGACGGTCTGCGACGACTTGACGAACTTCAGCAGCCAATCATGGTTTCGTCGTTCCGTAACTCCCTTGAGGTCCGGGCCAACCTTCACACCTTTGCCAAAGGTGTGGCACGCCGAGCAGCGCTTCCTGAAGATATTCGCCGGCTCGGCAAAGTCACTGGCAAAGGCCGGTGCCACAGCAAACAATAGCAGAGTAAGCGCCACCATCGACATAAGGACGCGGACGCCAATGCGCGCTGTTCGCCTGGTTTTAGTTATGCGATAAGAGCCAATAGAATCAACAACTAAGGAATTCCACCTCATCACGACACCACCCATGCAAATGCTCTTGCAGCGTCGAGACGCACGTCTCCGCCGACAAGAAACGGGATGAAATCAGGCTTTAGTGGATCAGCAGGTTAGCCAACAAGCGTCCGCCTTCAACTTTAGACGTTGCCGGATGTGAGCACTGGAGGGGATTTGGATCTTGCCTATGTAAATTTAAGGTCGTAAAAATGAAAATGGCCCAGAGAACACCCCTTGTTGTTCTCTGAGCCAAATCTTCTGTCAAAACCGATATTTATAAAAAAGACCGGAAACGAAAATCAGGGCTCACGTAACTTGCTGGTCATCGGTATACAAAATATTGGCGGCTTTGTCAAATGGAATTTTGGGTGAATGGAATTTTGGGTGAGAGTATCCCAAAAACCGTACGAGCGATTCAGCAAACTCCTACTTGGGATCCACCTTGCGCTTCCTTCCAAGCATATCTTACATTCTTCCCGGGGCAAAACAGCTCGCAAAGCTACCGTACTCTTGTTTCTGTTGTCCAGTTATTTGTTGGACACAACACTAGCGAGTGGCTTGGACTCGTTCCACAAGTGTACGTAGTACTTCTCGTAAAACAACTCAAAGAGCTGTTGATCCCGCTCGCGAGTAAGGATCATCGTAGGCCGATTCGCGGAGCCGCAGCCAGGAATATACAGTGCGACGATGATGCACCTAGCGCCGTTCTGGCCACCGATGATGACGATGCCCTGGGTCGGGCAGGTGTCGCTCAATCTGATCTGCATGCCAGGGCCCGCCGCGCTCAAGCCCTCAAGCTCCGCGATCACACCCTTGGTGTTCCGGTTGTATGTCTCGTAGTTGTAGGCATGGGCCGGAATGGTGAGGTATCGCAATCCCTTGTTGTAGGGGTTCTGGAGGATCACCTTGATTCTTTTCCCATTCCTGAGCCACTCCCTCCAGCGGTCGGGATCGCGGGTGAGCAGATTGAAACTGTGGGCCCCTGCCACGAAGACCTCGGACGCTCCCTCCAGCAGCGTGTCTGGGTGCGGCAACCTGTCATTGTCGAATAAGGTCGTCCTCTGTCTGTCGTTGAGGAGCTGCCGAACCTCTGCGACGGCCGCCTGAACCTGTGATAGCCGCGACTCTCTCTCGATCATGTTCGTCAATGCGACCAAGCCAAGCAGTGCGGTGATGATTGAAGCGCTCGCTTGGGGCCCGACCGATCCACCAAACATAGGGAACAAGACGAGTGTTGCGGCCGTCACAATGGTAACGACCGACATTATGTTGTCAATCCTGGAGAGTGCCTTGACTATTGCTCGGAATCCGGTCATCGCGTCTTCCCCAAATGGCTCGACACTACGTGCGTGCACGAGGTTCCATCAGTCGTCTTGTCATAGTGGAGCATGCCACAAGCCGCGCGGATTTCGGATCCCATCAGATCCCTCACCTTGACCCTAAACCCATGGCTCGCTAGAAACTGTCTGACCGTCTGGAATACGGAGGCATCCGGAGACCCCAGGCCGCTGCCGGTATCAACTACCCTCGTTAGCTTGATCTCGAAACTCTCGGGGGCCAGGAGGCGTACCAACTCGTCCAAGTGTCGTTGGGTGTAGTTACATCTTCCTTCCGGAAGATCGAGAAGCATGTAGTTGCAGACGACGACCCTTCGAAGGAAGGCACCTAGTCGCGAGAACTCGCTCACGATGCTGGACAGGGCTTCGCGTCGAGAGATGCTGGACATCAGCTCTCGACGCTCAGCCTCGAACGGTGTGTGCAAGGACAGCTGCACATGATGCTCGACTTTTGGCAGCGCAGGACCGTTTCGTGCAACGTGTTCCATATATCGCCCGATGAAGCGGGTATTTCCGGCCGAGGATATGCGAAACACGATTCTCTGGAACTTGCGGGCGAGCAGAGGATATGCCGCCTGAAGCGCTTTCAGCGCGTTGTCGATGTTATGAGAGACCTCGCCCATTCCTTCGGTGAGGATGCACAGGGTAGTGCATAGGTGCCCGGCTGGATAGTCAGTCAGTGCAAGCAGGTATTGACGCTCCATCTCCCCCGCCGTCAGATTGCGCTGGAACCCGAATCTGCCCGTAGCACAGAAGGAACAGTCCTCGGTGCATCCGACCTGAGTCGACACGCATACGACCACCGAGTCCACATCGGGATGGTAGAACAATACCGTGTCGTGCATGCGCTTCGCCCCGTCGATAAAGGTGATCTTCCTTGTGCTCTCGCCCTCTGTCACGAGAGCGTCTCGGAATCCCTCCCGCGTCCCGATCATGATTGGACCCTCCGGGGCATGCCGAGATCCTCGACCTGCGAGGTTCCTACGCCCAGGCCAACCCTCGGCGCAGGATGCGATGGTCTTGACGTACAGACGCCGACCAAGGGCCGGATCCTTGTGCTATCTCGATGATGCGTGTATCCCATGACGCCGCTCGGGATATGGACGAAGACTCCGTCGTAGTCCTGTAACCCGGTGTAAAGCTGGGAGATCGGCCCTAGCACGACAAAAGCATGGTACCTGTCCTTGCTTTCGATCTGGCAGGTCTCGAAGAAATTGAGCCCCTTGACGTAAACGAAGTCGGCCGCGCGAAGCGCATTATGGGCCGTTCTCGTCAGGAGGTTACTTTGGAAAGAGATCAACGGGCAGAAAATGTGCCGAATGAGTAGCTGGGAGCCCTGTCGCCGCCGGAGTTCCGAGAAGTGTTCGTTCTCGATTATCGTAGCCATCATGTCCGAGGAGAAGTTGATACTAACCTGAAGCCTGTTGAGTAGCAGCTCGACATGAAAATGTCTGTAGCTCTTCATCAACTCCTGAATCCACAAGAGGTCGAACACTGTCTCGGACGTGTCGTCGAGAATCGCGCACATCCTGATGTCATGCCCCTCGTCGTTGGCCTCAAGAACACGATCTATGAGGTGCTGCCTGTCGTCGACAGCAAGTTTTTCTTCCGTGTAGTGAGAGGTTCTCGCCTTTACAGTCGCGGGCTCACTCCCCTCGAGGCGACCTGTGGAGAAGGCCTGCTCTTGGAATGCGACTCCTCGGCCTAGGGCCAGGGCCATGTACTCAGTCACGGAGTTCGACAGGTATGCTCCGAGGCTCTTCAGCGTGTGCCCCAGCGACACCCTCGTGAGTTGAGGTTCCTGTCGATCGACGTCGTAGACGGCCTTCCCCACGAGCTCCTCGACGACTCTTGAGATCAAGTACATATTGATATTGTTGTTGAGGTGTTTGAGAACATACGCATCCCCTTGCTGATAGATGTAGGAGAGGAGCAGACAAGCTTTGTCCATGAGGCCGTCCAGATGGGAGGAGCCAATCAGGCCTTGCTTATTCAAGTTGTTCAAGATCCGATAGATTGCATTGGTATTGTAGGTGAAGTTCACGACCAGGGCCTGCGGGTTGCAGTCGCCCCACGTGAACGGCGGTTGCTCGATGCCCGGCCCGAAAGGAATGCGCTTGCCACAAACGCGAGGAAGAAAGAACTCGCAGACCTCGTGGAATCCTGGGAGCGGCCGGTTGAGAGCGCTGCGGAGCAGGTCGGGTCTGCGGCTCATATTGCCGAACAGCTCAAGACATCTGCCTGGGTCTCGGAAACACTCCCCCTTCACGGTCACAGAAGCGGTTCGGCTCTTCGCTAAGTCCACCTCCGCGCTGCAGTTCTTCCAGAAATCTATCCTGCTCATGTTGCCCCCGAGCGAACTGCAGGCAAAAGGATCCGAGTCCAGTCCCAGTCCGCCATGCCTTCCTGTCGGGCGACCACCATGCGAGCGAGCTGACGCGGGAGAGGGCGAAAGGGCTTCTCGACGAGAATGCAGGAGCCGTCACGCCTCTCAAAGTAGATATAGTCGTCCTTGGCGGCAAACAGCGCCTCGATTCCACTGGCACCCTTCTCAAGGGCGTTGGAGAGCGACACTCGGCGGAGATACTCGTCCACTGCTCTTGGCCTAACAGGAATAAAGTGCAGGTGAGCATGGCGCACACAGCAAGAATTCGAGCCTGGGCTAGTTCCACTTCCGTGTTCAAACCAGAAGAACTCCTCGTGCTTCGATTGGAGAAAAGCTTGGACGTCTTCTTTGAACCGTTTCAACTCATGACGCAGCTCCTCCTGCACTCTCGCCACCGAGGAATGGTGCTGGCGGCTGATCAGCAAGAGGTGGCCTGGCACGATAGGTCGGATGTCAGGTATGAGGAGGAAGTTACTCGACTCGGCTACCACCTCGATTGGAACCGCGAGCAGGCTGGAGAGCGCGAGCGGCTCTCGAGCGACTTCGTCACAGAGAACGCACCTCTCCGCGATGATGCTCCGGAGGTCTCGGAGCGAACCGGTGTCCGACACCGAGATCCCAGCCAGTGATCCTCCATGCATATGGTTAGCAGTGTACACCAGCAAAATCAATTTGGCATCACGGCGCAGGCCGCAACGAGGCCGCAAAACCTTTATTTTCTGGCGCCCCCGACGGGGGCATTACAACAACGTAGAGCCTTGCATATTCCTTGGCCGATGCTGACCAGGAAAAGTCTTTGCTCATCCCGTTGATCATGAGTTTTATCCAACCAGCTTTATTCTGAAATGCCTGCAAGGCTTCTTGAACGCTCGCTAGGAGTGCAGAACTGGAATAAGAAGTGAATTTGAACCCTGTTCCCTTTTCGGTACTCGGGTTCCAGGGTTCGATGGTGTCGTCGAGTCCACCGGTGGCGCGGACAATGGGTACGGTCCCATATTTCAAACTGTAAATCTGGTTCAGGCCGCAAGGCTCATAGCGTGAGGGCATCAGGAACATGTCTGCGCCGGCTTCGATCTTGTGGGCAATGGCATTATCGAAGGCGACCTTGACGGCAAGCTTATGCGGGAACAGGTGCTGCAAACGGCGAAACATCTCTTCATATTCCTTGTCGCCGCTGCCGAGCACAGTCATCGTGAGCGGCAGGCGCACCAGTTCGTTCGCGACCTGCGCGATCAGGTCGAATCCTTTTTGGGCGGCGAAGCGGGAGACAATTCCTATTACCGGGAACTCGGGGTTGGCATGGGCGAGACCGAACTGTTCAAGCAGATCACGCCGGCATTCTTGTTTGCCATCGAGGTCAGTGATGGAATATTGGCGGGCACTGTAGGTATCGTGTTCTGGACTCCACTCGCTGTAATCCACACCGTTGAGGATGCCCGTCACGGTGGCAGCGCGCTCCTTAAGCACGCCTTCGAGGCCGAAACCGTACTCAGGAGTCTGTATCTCCTGACTGTATTTCCTGCTGACGGTGTTAATGAAGTCGGAAAAGACCAACGCTCCTTTCAGGAAATTCACCTTGCCGAAGAATTCCATCTTGTCGATGGTGAAGAGGTCCCAGGGCAGCATGAGCAGGGGCAATGTGTCCGGTGGGAACAGCCCCTGATAGCCCATGTTGTGAATCGTGAACAGGGTCGCCGAATTGCGAAACACCGGATCGTCCGCATAACTGGTTCGCAACAACACCGGTATCAGGGCTGTCTGCCAGTCGTGGCAGTGGAAGATTTGGGGCACGCCAAGAATCTTCGAGGCTTCCAGCACGGCCCGTGAATACAGTGCGAAGCGCTCAGCATTGTCTGGATAGTCGCCGGCCGGGCTTCCATAGAGTGCGGCCCGGTCAAAGAAAGGCGGATAATCGATAAAGTAGAAGCGCACGCCGGAGTGCTGGCCGCCATCCAAGACGGTGCAGAAGCGATACCGGTCATCGAAAGGGACAGTGACGCTGGGGAGAAGCACTTTAGCATCGCTAAGCTTTGTCTGCTTATATCTCGGCAGGTAGACGGAAACCGAATGGCCAAGTTCCGCCAGCGCCTTGGGCAGCGCGCCTACGACATCGGCGAGGCCGCCGGTCTTCGAATAAGGCACGCACTCAGACGCGGCAAAGACAACGTTCATTGGGCCTCCACCAGAACCGGTACAATCGAGAACTCCGAAACCAAGTAACAAAAGTCTAAATGGCACAAAGAACCAGGGTCAATTTGCTCAGCGCCGGAAAAGCCAGGCTAGGACAAAATTTTCTCACCAGCCCTAGCGCTGCCGAAGACATCGTGGCCGCGCTCGGCGATGCTTCACACTCGGTGGTGCTCGAGATCGGCCCCGGACGCGGCGCTCTGACCAAGGCACTGGTCAAAAAAGCCGGCCAGGTAATCGCCATCGAACTTGACCGCAAGCTGGCTGCCGAGCTTCGCTTGTCATATTCCGATCAACAGAATCTGGAAGTGCTGGAAGGAGATGTGCTGAGGATGGACTTTCGGGCTGTGCTGCGCCCTCCCGGGTCGTTCACCGATCGGCAGTCAGTCAAGCAGGAGCGAGCACACCTGATTGGAAACCTGCCCTACTACATTACTTCGGACATCCTATTGCGTCTGTTTGAATTTCACGATCAGTTCGATCGAATGGTGATCATGGTTCAACGTGAGGTTGCCGACAGGATTGCCGCCAAACCGGGTTCTCGCGATTACGGCCTGCTTTCGGCTACTTGCCAGCTCTATACCAAGGTCGAGAAGCTGTTTACTTTGCCTCCGGGAGCTTTCTCTCCACCTCCCAAGGTGCATTCCACCGTGCTGCGTCTCCGGGTAGCGCCTCGTTTCGAGGAGTTGGGAGTTCCGGCGAAGGAATTTGTCGATTTCTTAAAGCTGGCCTTTGGCATGAAGCGCAAAACACTGGTCAATAATCTGAAGGCTCGATATCTGCCAGAGGAGATCAGAACGGCGCTCGAAATAGCTGGGATTCGTGCGGATGTTCGCGCCGAGGCGGTGTCGCTTGAGAAAAGCGCGGAGATTTTTCGTCGGTTGCAGGGGAAGCTGATCCTGCTTGATTAGAGCGTGTTTCAAAATAGCGTCGAATTGATGACTTCCCAAATTCCAGAGCCTGGAAGCCTGGCTCGAGCCTGATGTCGTTTAATGGAAGGTTGCTTGCCGACCGATCAATGAAGCGCTGGAGGCGCGTCAACAACTCAGCCCAGGGTGGAGCGCAGCGGAACCCTGGGACCGAGATTAATTTAACCTCTCAAACCCCGGAGGGGTGAAACTCGCTTTATCCAAAGACATAACGCGGGTCATATTCCACTCCATGCTTTTTCAGCAACGCGATATATTCCTGCTGAAATGACACCTTCTTGTGATAGCTTCCCTGGTTCTCAATATATCTAATGACGGATTGCAGTTGCGACGCGCTTACGCTAAAAGCTGCGTATCCTTCCTGCCAATCGAAACCCTTCACGAACCGCTTCATCCATTGGGAGGAAGACGTCTTTACCAGGTAAACGGATTTGGAGAGCGCCAGAGATGCAGGCAGTTGGTAAAGAAGATGCGCATGATCATCGAGCCCGCCTACGGCTTTTACCAAAATGTCGTGGTTGCGGTAGGTGGTCGCCATATAGGCCCAGAGCCGCGGTTGAATTTCTTTTTTGATCGTCTGGTTGCGCTCCTTAGTGCTAAACACCAGATGGATGTAATTTCGTGCATAGCTGTGAGACAAGCAGCGCCTCCCCAATTGATGGTCCTTCCGACAACAAAATAGCATTTCCAAGGAACATTGTTTTGAGGATGAGGTGATGATAAGTCTGTGGTTACCCGAACGAGAGTGCCGCCCCTCCGGGGCTCAGATACATTTTTTAATCATTTCCCAGGGTTCCGCTGCGCTCCACTCCTTCAGCTCACACTTCAGGACAGGCTCTGGGCTGAGATGTCGGCGCACCTCCGGTGCTTTGGTTCGTCGTGCTCCAAATTACTTCGACACCCCTACTTCGACACCCCTAAAGTAAGTGACATTGGGCTAAAGCCTTCTTCATCTTCCAGGCGCCGCCGGCATGACGAACTTATCCAGATAGTCTTCGAGCTTGGCGCGGTTTTTGGTCCTATAGGCCTTGTAGTCCTTGGCAATGCCATCATCGCCCAGGCTGAAGAGCACGTAGGGTTCCAGTGCGCCAGCTTGCTGGAGCTTTAACAGCAGTCCGGCGATGGGGTCTTTCTCGACCGTCTCGGCTGTCTTTTTATCTCGCTTCAGTTTCTCCAACACATTGAGAGTTGCGCTCAGGGCGTCGGATTCTTCCGGGAGGGAGTGCCTGTACCCAGCCTCCAGCGGAAACTGCTCGTGAAACTTGATGCTCTTTTCCCACTCGGATCGGGTTGAATGGTAGGCACGCCAGGCAGATGAAATGGGAGTCGTGTCATCCTTCTTCGGCAGAGGAATAGGGGCATACACGATGGTGAAAGCGGTATTGTTGATAGTCGCCCAGGCACGAATCTCACGCCATACGATCTTGTTGTAAGGCTCGGCTATAGCAGCCTGGATCAGCATGGAGCGCGCCTTTGCCATATCGCCCTGTTTGGCCAGCATATCGGCATAATAGCGGTAGGCAGTCTCAACATTTGGATCCAGCTTCATGGCGCGCTGGTACCACTCGGCAGCCTTGGAGAAGTCGTTTTCCCGGTCGTAGGTGTTGGCCGTAAAAAGAACAGCGGCATAATTCGCCGACTCAAGTTCCAGGGCCTTGCCATAATCTTTGAGTGCTTCGTCGAAATCACGCCGGGAAAAAGCTGCCTCACCGGCGAGCATGATCTGCTCTACAGCGGGATTTTGTGAGAACTTGATCGCGCCGCTGGCAGGCATCTCAGACAACAACTGGCGCAGGTTCTCCGCCAACGGACTGGGATTGCCCATTGCCCAGGCCCTGTTGACTAACTCTTGAGCGCGAACGCGATCCTTGCCGGCTTCTTCCTGATCGCTGAGAGTCGCCGCGTGATCGATGAGCGAGGCCGCAAGGTCCACGAGCAGTTCAGCATCTTCCTGGTATTTAGGCACCAGCTCTTCAAGCAACGGCAACGCCTCCAGCCGCTTGCCCTGGTTGAATAGAGCCACTGCCTTTTGCCGCTTGGCTTGGTCAGAATCGCCGGCATTGGCCTGAGTAGCGGCTAGAGCGCAAAGATTCGCTAGCAGAAGAAAAACAAGAAAGCTTTGACGTTTCAGATTCTTGATTTCCCGATCACCCGATCTGCCGATCGCCCGATCTCCCAATCTGCCTATCCCCCGATTCATTTGCTTTCAACCAACGGCCGGCTGTTAAGAGGCTGAAGTGGCCTGGCCGTATCGTGGTAGTACTTTCGATATTGGTTGATCTGCGCTTGCGACATCTCGATCGGATGCTTCATCAGGAACCATTGGACACCTTCATTGCAAATCGGAGTCGTCAATGATCCTGGAAAACGATAGTAGCTGTGGTCGACCGGCATCAGATCTATGGGATTGATTTTTGCATTCGCGACTTTGTCCTCTTTGCCGCTCTTGGGTATGTGCTGAAACAGCTTTTTGATTACCGGATTTTCCTTGCCGGCAACCACCGGAACCTCAATGATCAGAATAGTGGTCTCAGGCGACAAATGGACAAACTGCAAGGCCATGGGCGGACGTTTGCCATCGACGGCCGTTTCGCCCGGCTCACGAAAACGTATCTCGCTCAAACGGTAAGGCTTTCTCCTGTATTTGAGCCATCGGTTCGTTGGAAACCTGAGCTTGACCAGGTAGTTGTTACAGTCATTCACCATATCCAGGTCGGCCGGCTGATAGCTGAATTGCAGTGGCGGCAGTGGTGGAATAGGAATCCCTTCCGGGTCCTTGATATCAATGGGGGCTTGCATTTGGCCGGTAGTGCAAACACCCTGCCAGTGGGTGGGCCCACGCGGTCCGTCGTCGTATGTGAATTGAGGATCACATTTATCGGTGACGCCGCTGGGCAAATTCATGTTAGTTGCATGTGGATGCTCGGAATGGCTCGGTGGAAGTTGGGCCGCCTGGCCTAGAACAAAAGTAGAAAAACACAATACTGAGAATGCCAGCAAGCAAATGCTGGATGCTCGTTTGAAGGACATGGTCCGTCTCCCCATTTCTTCAATCAACGATTCGATCTTGCCAAATAATGCGACGGGGAGGATACCACAATCTTCACTCTTCCGTGAGAATAATCTCATCTAGACATGGACTTCCGTGTGTATTTGCGAGATGAAAAAAGTCACGCCCTAAGCTGTAAGCTAATCGGCTTGGGGCGTGACCATCATCGTTGGGGAGGGCAACAAAGATGAAGCTATTCAGGATGGGCTAGCGGTTTGCCATCCGGTCCAACCTGAACCTCTGATTTCTTGCCGTTGGTGCGCACCTGGGCTTCGTATGCGACGAGCTTACCTTGCTTGGTGAGCGATTCCACCTTGGTGATTTTTCCGGCACCCGCCTTTTTCTTGAGCCCCTCCTGGACCTCGGCGGGCAACGAATTGAGCGCTACTTCCTCCTCCACTTCGACAACCGCGCCGTCGGGAGTCATGCTCACATCTTTGGAATGGCCATTGACGGCCAACTCGACTTCATAGAGGGTTTTTCCGTCCTCAACTTCGGTGCTGTAGCCTTTTACGGTGGCTCCCTTGCTTTGCTCGTCTGCAGCCTTCTGCACCGCAGGCGGCATATCGGCTTTCTTGATCTTCTTTTCCTGGGCTGATGCGGCTAGGGCAAACAAAAGCGTCAGCGCCATGATCGCAATGTATTTAATTGGATGTTTCATCGCAGAATCTCCTTTTTGCTGGTAGTGCAATCGTTATTTCTTAGCCATCACCAGGAGCGTGAAAGTACCCGGCTTCATGTTAGGCCGTTGCCTCTGGCCATTGGCGGCTGGAGGCTGCTCTTCGAATTCAGCAGTGACCAGGTACACTTCGTGGTTGCCAGGATTAAGCGCCATGGTCCGGGCTCTCTTCTGTGTGGTTGCATTTTGGGCAACCGAGAATTTGTCTTTGCTGTCTTCGTGGATGACGGTCAGCGTTCCATCGCCATTGGAACTGAAGGCCAGTCCGGTACCCGGATCGAATCCCGTTGCATCTACGCCTTCGCCGATCGGAAGAGTGGTAACAACCTTTCCGCTGTCGGCGTCTACGATGGTCATGACCTTATTGCCGCATCCGGCAAAGAGCCTGCGGTTCTTTTGGTCCATAGCAAGACCTGAGGGTTCTTCGCAACCCTCCATCTTCCAGCTATTCGAAACCGTGGCCTTTTTGGCATCGATGGCCTGAATTTCGCCCTTGTCTTCAATGTTCACATAAACATTGCCCTTGCCATCAGCGGCGGCAAATTCCGGCTTGCCATCGAGAGGGATATTGCTGACGACTGTACCCTTGGCGGCATCAATGACAGTGGCGTTCTTGGAACGGCCATTGAAGGTGAAGACTCTCTTAGATGCCGGATCGTAGATGATCGCGTCAGGATTCTCTGCTCCCTCCAGCTTGATCTTGGCCGTTTCTTTGAAGTCCTTCAGATCAAAGACGGTAACCGTATTGTCGCGGCCATTGCTGGTAAAGCCCTTTCCCAGGTCGTGGGCAATGGCGATTCCGTGGACGCCCGTAGTGTTGGGGATTTCGCGTACAACCGATCCGTTCTCAGGATCGACCACCATAACTCTGGTGCCGCGCGAAATAAACAGGTGTTTGCTGGACGGATCATAGGTCAGATAGTCCCAACCGCCTTCGCCGCCCAGGGTAAATTTTTGTTTGAGTTCGTATTGGACAGGCCCTGCCGCACTCGCAAGCAAAACCAAACTTAGCGTCAGTACCATGACAGAAATAATTTTTCTATGCATTCTGCTTCTCCTCTTTTCAAATCCAGATTTTATCCACCAAGCCAAGCCTCTGCTGCCGGTTCCACGGGTTTGCTGGCCACGCGGGGCAAATCGTCGCTCCGCTTCAGTCCGAATGCCGGGAAGAGCAGTCCCTTGAACCAAGCCTCATCGACCCGGCTCAGCCGGTATTCTTCAGGATGCTCACGCAGGAACCGAATGATGCTCGCCTCCGTGACTCTTCCCTGCTGTACACGCAGCCAACCCATCGCAATCCATTTACGGATGCTTCGGTGCCCAACTCCCAGAAGACATTCGACATCCCTGCGGCTATAGCCATCAGTCAAGCGCGCCGAAAGCTGCTGCCGGGTGCATTCGGCCTTGACCGACCAATATGACCGTTTGAGCTTGCGCGCTATGGCAGCTTTGCTCAGAGTTCCAGCCGCCTGGTTGAGAACTTCGATTTCCTCCGTACTCCAGCGCCTGCGCTTCGCGCTCATGCCCAATTGTGTTGCCCGCGCCAAGACTACGATTCGAGTAAATCCGGTGCGTTTCTGAAAGCGGTCCAGGTTGTCGGTCAACTCATGGCGGGAGCGCGCGTCTCGATATGCAAGCTGTAGTTCCTGATCCAATTCAGGAGTCCAATGAAACCGTTTATTGGGATTAGGGCGGGTCTGAATACGGCACGCGTGGCATCGGTGATCTTTCGGAGAACCTTTGAGTTCACCGCAAACAATACAGACCACCGGATTGTTGGGTATACCGCGCATAACCTGGCAGCAACAGGATAAGAGTGGTTCCTGAAAATCTGCTGAAAGGCCCTTTGGTGGAATCTGTGGGCTTTGGAAACATCCTCGTTGCCTCCTCATTTTTCCAAGCTCACGCTAAGTGCATCGTCCTGCTGTGCCAGCTCAATCCTACTTTCCAAGAATTCAACTGTGAAGACCGATCCTTTGCCCAGTGTGCTTTCCACGCGGATTTCGGCTTTGTGGGCATCTGCGATCCATTTTGCGATTGCCAGTCCTAATCCAGAACCACCCTGCTTGCGAGTGCGTGTCTTGTCGGCCCGGTAGAACCTCTCGAAGATGCAAGGAAGGTCTTCGGGCGCGATTCCGATCCCCGAATCCTGAATTCGAAAGACGGAGCGGCCTTTCACTACGTCAAATACTGCCGACACCTTGCCTCCTGCTGGCGTGTACTTCACAGCATTGTCGAAGAGCACAAGGAACAGGCGAAGTAGAGCTTCATGATTGCCCTCAATCCAGACCTCCCGCTGAATGACCTGGAGTGAGACCGCAACTGTCTTTTCCGCAGCCAGGAACTTGATTCTCGAGAAAGCCATCTCGATGCCTTCGGCAATGTTGGTTGGAGATAGCTCAAGCTGCTGCGCGGCGGAATCGGCGCGGGCCAATGTCAATAAATCATCAATTAACGAGCTGGTTCGCTCAGCTTCTTCAAGGACTTCTTGAAGAGCTTTTCGGTAGGTCTCCTCATCCCTCTTTTGCCGGAGCGCAATTTCAGCCGTGGTACGCATGATTGCAACCGGCGTCCTTAGCTCGTGCGAAGCGTCGGCGGTAAATTGGGTCATTCTCTTGAAGCTGTTTTCAATCCGCGCCAGCATGTCATTCAAGGTCTGGGCAAGAAACTGCAGCTCGTCTCCTGTTTGCGGAATGTCGAGCCGGCGGGAGAGTTCGTCGCCACCGATGGAGCGCGCAGTTTCGGTGACTCGTCTTACGGGGACCAGAGCGCGGCTGCTCAGCCAATATCCTCCGGCAAGTGCGAGGCCGATTGCCAGAGGTGTTGAAATCAGCAGGAGCCACTTCAGCCTCTGCAGCACCAAAGTGAAATTCGTGGTATCCGTCGCTATTTGGACAGCGTAATTCCGTGCACGCACCGCAACCTTACCGGTGATGATCCGAAACGACCGCTCCCCCCGTACTGTGCTTGAGAATCGGCTGCTTTCGGCGGCACTGGATGGAGCAAGCTCAATGGCGCATTTCTGCATCGATAAAGACTGGAAGATCCACTCACCTGATTCCTCCTTAATCTGCAAAAGCGCTCCGCCGGGCTGGCTGGCGGAATATTCCTGGAATTCATCCTGAAGTTCAGCGGGAGGCTCGCTCGATATGTGCTGCTCCATGAAGATGCGTGTGGCGGTAAGGCGGGCACTCAGGTCGGAGTCAATGATCCGGGCGACACTGGCGCGTGCGGCAACCAGAATGACGCCGCCCAGTATGGCTAAACAGACGCACAGGACTGCCAGATACCAGGCTGTCAGTCGGACGCGAATGGGAAGCCTCATCATGCTCCCAGCCTGTAGCCGAATCCTCGCACAGTGTGAATCAATTTCTTGGGGTGTCCCTCGTCAATTTTCTTGCGCAGCAGCTTGATAAAGGCTTCCAGCGTGTTGTTTTCCACCGTGCCGTCATACCCCCAGACGGCTTCAATCATGGCATTTCGAGAGAGAACGCGTCCTCGATTCCGCATGAGGAATTCCAGCAGCGTGTATTCCTTTTTTGTTAAGTTGACGGGCTTGTGCCTGCGAAAGACCTGGTGCGTACTGGTATCCAACTCAAGATCTTCCACCCGCAGCCGGACACCCTGGGTAACAGGGCCGCGCCGCGAAAGAGCAAGTAGCCGGGCCAGCAACTCGTCAAACGAGAACGGCTTCTTCAAATAATCGTCGGCGCCAGCGCTCAACCCTTTGACCACATCGCTGGTAGCATCGCGCGCGGTCAACATCAGCACAGGTGTACGAAAGCCGGCTTTGCGCATTCGCCGGACCAGTTCAAAACCATCAAACCCCGGCAGCATTACATCCAGCACGGCCACATCACAATCGCAAGCTCCTGCTAATTCCAGTCCATCGGGAGCCGTATGCGCGACCAATACCGAATGACCCTCTTCGCCCAAGCCTGACTTCAGGAGATTGGCCATCTTTAATTCGTCTTCGACAACCAGCACGCGCATTTGACTGCCTTCCGCAAGCTCCCATCAGAATAGGGACAGGGTAAATCACCCTGACCCATCGAGGCAAAATCAGCGGACGCTTAGCGAACCCAAGCTCCTACCGCGGATTTACGCGGATGCACGCGGATCGGGACACCCATCTTTTGACCATGCATAAGCAAACCGATCCGAAAACCTTCTCTTTGTAAAGTCCGACAGCCATAGCCAGGAGCCAGGCTAGCAGCTAACAACCAACCAGCAGCTCAGGTGAGAGATTTCAAATATGTTTGGCGCTCCATACTGCAAGTTTGCTAATTTTTGCTCCATCAAAAATAATTCCAGAATACCCGGCGATGCCGGGAGTAAAATCAATTTTGGAGTCTGGCTTTGGCCCGATTTGAAGACTGTCTTCAGCGCCTGGAACAAATTGTCGATGAGCTTGAGAAAGGCAACGTGCCGCTTGAGCAGGCGTTGAAGTTATTTGAAGAGGGCATTCAACTTTCCGCATCCTGCCGAAAGGAGTTGGAGGAGGCGGAAGGCAAAGTTGAGATCCTTCTCAAGCAAAACGGAAAATTGCAACCTGAACCTTATGAGTCCCCTGCTGATAAGGCACAGGTATCCAGGAAATAGTTCCCCCAAAAATCTCCGCACTCTGGAGTAACCAACTTCTGGCAAGAAGCATCTTTAGCTTCTGCCGTAGCCCGGAAGGAGGGTCCTTGATGAAGCCACTCAGCATCGTTGTAGCCCAAAGTAATGCCAAGGCCGCCGAATCCTTGGCCCGGTCCCTGCATCATCATTTTCGTGTTGTAAATTTGGCCCGTAGTGTTAACGAATTGCGAAATTCCATTCCGCGGCATCGCGCCGACGTCGCGGTTGTTGACCTCGAACTGGCAGCTTTCGCTGAAATCCAAGAGCTGAGCAAAGAATTTAGCGCCACTACAATCGTCTGCACCCATCGTCTAGCGGACGAAAAGATGTGGACCGAAGCCCTGGCCATGGGCGCAGCCGATTGCTGCAATGCGTCGGATGTGCGGGCGATCGTCATGGCCGCTACAAACATAAAACCTTTGTCCCACGCCCACGCAGCGTAAAAGCTCTGACGTCAGCTCTTCCCGTCCTAAAGCCGTAAAGGGAGCGCAGGATTCGCGCTCCCTTTTTCTATTTACCCAATTGTTATACTCGTTTGTTCATGCTCAAAGACACACTGTTGCAAGGCCAAAAAGTAATCGACCATACCCTGGAAAGATTGTTGCCGCTAGCCACACAACGGCCGGAGTCCATTCACCAGGCGATGCGGCATAGCGTGTTTGCCGGCGGGAAGCGGCTGCGGCCAATCTTGTGCATGGAAGCGGCGCGCATGATTAGCGGCAAACTTCCAGAAGGCATCGAGGAGTTAGGCAGCGCTTTGGAGATGCTGCATACCTATTCGCTCATTCACGATGACCTGCCGGCGCTCGACGATGACGACATGCGGCGCGGCAAACCCACTTGCCATGTGGTTTTCGGTGAAGCCCTTGCCATCCTGGCAGGGGATGCGCTCCAGACCCAAGCTTATGAGGTGCTCTCCCGCATCAAATGTCCAGCAGAAGCTCGCGTGAAGATTATCGAGGAGATTGCACACGGCACCGGCACCGTGGATGGAATGATTGGTGGGCAGGTCAAAGACCTTGAAGCCGAACGCCAGAAACCCGACGCGGCAACTCTGGAATACATCCATCGCTCGAAGACCGGCGCCCTGATTACCGCCAGTCTCGTGAGTGGCGGCTTCTATGCCGGCGGATCGCCCACTGAGATTCAACGGCTTCGCGACTTTGGCCGCTCGATTGGCTTGGCGTTTCAAATCGTGGATGACGTTCTCGACGTTACTCAATCTTCTGAGCAGCTCGGCAAGACCGCAGGCAAAGATACCGCCTCAGAGAAAGCAACGTACCCAGCGCTCTTTGGAGTCGATGAATCGCTACGCAGAGCTGACGCCCTCGTGAGCACTGGCTGTAACTCTCTTGATTCGTTTGGCCTCCGCGCTCAAACTCTCAAAGACCTGGCGCGTTACCTGGTACAACGGCAGAAATAAAATGTTAAAACTTTTTTACTGCGGATTAACGCGGAGAAACGAGGATCAATGGCCGTTAATACCACTGATCTCCACGGGTATCACTGATCTGACCTTCGCGGCCGCCTCAGGCTCAGAATCTTTGCAGCACAAACTAGCCAGGGGCTTCGCCCCTGATACCCCAGGGAGTCAGGAGACAGAAGTCAGGAGACGTAACGGCCGTCGCTAACGAGAACAAAATTCATGTTTCGACGAGCATAAGGGACTAAAGATTGGGATTTAGAAAAAAAGAGAAAACGTTTAGCTTCGGCATAAGTCTATTTAAATCGTAGGCTGCTCCGTTCATCATTCGCTGGTCGGCTGATGCGTTTCTCCTCAAAACGAGCTTAGCTGCGCATTCCGGCCAGCGACAGCCAAACCCGAAAAAATCTACTCTTGCGTCCTGCAATGTAATTAGAAAACTCTAATTTGATTTAGGCTTTAATAGACCTTTCTAGAACTGAAAGCGCTTGTTGCATTTTGCACACCCACGATCAGCATCTCTCCTGCTAACTGCCCGAATAAAAGTGCTTGTGCTATGATCGTACGCATTTTGGACTGCCTAACAACTTGGGCGTGCTAGCTGCGCTCAGGTGTTGCTGTCTAAATAAATCTTCCCTTCAGGAACTGATTGGGACAACAAGGCGAGTACCTGATGCTGCCAAAGTCCTGAAAAATGATCAGTTGGGGGGATGGCAATTCCGCTGTAGGTTGCACAATCCAAAGCTCTAGCGTTTACGTATTGAAGACAAGGAGATTTTCGCAAATGACAAAGTCGATTCGAGCATTAATGATGGGCGCAGCCCTGGCTGGTTTCGTTGCTGGTCAAACCGTGATGGCACAGGACACCGGCGACAAGAAGCCCGCAACCGGGAAAAGCGCCACCAAGAGCAAAAAAGAAAAGCATGCCTGTAAGGGCCAGAACTCTTGTAAAGGCAAGGGTGGATGCAAGTCTGGCGACAACGGCTGCAAAGGCAAGAATAGCTGCCAAGGCAAGGGTGGATGCTCCACTGATAAAGCTCACCCGATGCCAAAAGAAGACAAAAAAGGCTAATGTCCTCTTTGATCGTTGGAGGACTGGCAGCCTAAGCGTTTCTGGTCCTCCATTTTTTTTACTTAGTCGTCCTCATCCTCTAGAATATTCTCTATGCCTGCAAACCGGTTCAATGGATACACGGACTATGGCGTTGGAATCGGGCTCCGCATCCCCCATTACAACCATATTCTGGAAAAGAAACCCGTTGTCGACTGGTTCGAAATCATCTCTGAAAACTTCATGATCGATGGCGGGCGTCCGCTCAGGGTGCTCGACCAGATTCTCGACCAATATCGCGTGGTGCAGCACGGTGTTTCCATGTACTTTGGCTCAGCGCAGCCCTTGAACCGCGAACACTTGCGGCGGCTGAAGACCTTGACCAAGCGCACCAAGACTCCCTGGCTCACTGATCATCTGTGCTGGGGCAGCGTGGACGGCAAATATTCCCACGATCTGCTTCCCATGCCCTATACCTTTGAAGCTGCTCGAAAAACGGCGCAAAACATCCGCGAAGTCCGGGATTTTCTGGAAATTCCGATCGCCGTCGAAAACGTCAGCAGCTATGCCGAATTTCATGTCTCCGAGATGACGGAATGGGAATTCCTGAATGAAGTGGTTGAGCGGGCCGATTGCGGGATGCTGCTGGACGTAAACAATATCTACGTATCATCCCAAAACCACAACTTCGATCCCTTTGATTACGTCAACAGCGTCGACCCGGAGCGTGTAGCACAGATCCATATTGCCGGGCATTCGAAATTCGAGAAATACATTCTCGATACCCACGACCATCCGGTACTCGATCCGGTTTGGAACTTGTATGCGCGCGCCATCGAGCGGGCTGGTCCAACGGCCACCTTGCTGGAGTGGGATGACCACATTCCATCCTTTGACGAGGTCCACCAGGAGGCGCTCAAGGCCAAGAAGTTCATCAAGAACAAAGCGGAAGAGAAACCGGTCAATGGGAACGGATTGGGTAGACCTTATGCCCACCCGGACCCGCCGTATGCTGCGGAGAAAGCACGAGTCTGATGGATTTAGCAGAAATCCAGAAAGTGATGCTGGGCGTAATACAGCAACCCCTCACGCCTTCGGAGGGGATGCGCAAGCGCACACTGGATGGTCGTCCAGTCAAAAAGATCGTAGACCAGGTAATTAAACCGAATGACAGGCTAACCTCGTTTGAGCGCCTGGAAATCTACAACCGCGTTTACTGGTTCCGCCTTCTTTCCTCGTTCATGGAAGATTTTTCCGGACTGCGCGCGATTCTCGGCCATCGGGCGTTTGAGAAACTTGCTACTGCCTATCTCTACGAGCTTCCTTCGGAATCGTTCACCTTGCGCAACCTTGGCTCCCGGCTCGAAGCCTGGCTCCGAAAAAATCCCAAATACACGCCCAAAACGCCGCGGTTGGCCCTGGATATGGCGCGGCTTGAATGGGCCGATATCGATGTCTTCGATCAGGGCGAACTGCCAAAACTCGGCCCCGGCGATTTGAGCACTCTGGGTGAAGATCCGGTCTTCCATTTCCAGCCATATATCCGGCTGCTCGATTTGGCCTACCCGGTTGACGACCTGCTTCTGGAAATCCGGCGGCACGAAGAGGCTCAAGAAAACGACATCGCCAGCAACGTAGTGGTGGAGCGCACTCACGAGCCCCAAGGTAAGCGTTGGTCTGTTCCTAAGCGGGAAAAAGTTTTGCTGGCCGTCCATCGGCAGAATGGTGAAGACATTTTTTTCAAGAGACTGGAACCTGAAGCTTTTGCTTTGCTCCGCGCCCTCCTGCGGGGCAAGCCTCTTTCGCAGGCGATTGAAGAGTCCGTTAACTGGACCCAGGGAAAAATCGAAGACATCACCGGGCAATTGCACGAGTGGTTTGCCAACTGGTCATCTCTGGGCTGGTTTTGTAAACCTCCAGCAGAATAAGGCCTTTTTGAGGATCCATCCTCTTTATGATTAAGACCATTGACCTCCTCCATTCCTGGTTCGTCAAGATTGCCGATTGGTTGCAGTCTCCTTTTCTTCTGTTCATCCGGCTCTATTGGGGATGGCAGTTCTGGCAGGCAGGATGGGGGAAACTGTCGAACCTCTCTCAGGCTGTGGAGAATTTCACGAACATGCACGTTTCACACCCCGGGTTCACTGCGCCTTTCGTCGGATGCGTTGAAGCGGCTGGAGGCATTCTACTGATACTCGGCTTGGCCTCGCGATTGATCGCCGTTCCGCTGACGATCAATATGATTACGGCCTTTGTCATCTCCGACCGCGATGCCTTGAAAACCATCTTTTCCGACGATCCAAGCAAGTTCTACTCTGCCGCTCCGTACACGTTCCTCTTCGCATCCTTGCTCATCCTGATTTTTGGCCCGGGAAAGATTTCTCTTGATGCCTTGATTGTGTGGTATCGCGCGAAACGGCAAAAAACGGCTCCCGTTCCTCCCGCAAGCTAAAGCGGAGTAAACTCAAATAGGCTCCTCGACAGGGCTTGAGGAGCCGCATGAGGTTAACCAGTGTCACGGCAAATGCTTCGATATCTAGGCCTTGCACTCATCTTCATCTTGGTCGTAACTTTGATCAAATTGCCTTCATCCGCTCGAATGTCCTTTGAAGCCAGCATGGAAGTGGCCAATGGCAAGATCGACATTACTTTGCCCGATGATCTCACCCAGCCTACCCGCGACGACCTGCTGCATTGGGTGAAGAACTCCGCGAACAGCGTTTCGCAATACTATGGGCGCTTTCCCGTGCCCCATCTAACCCTTCGAATTCGCTCTGACGACCGTTCCGGCGTCCACCATGGCGTCACCTATCCCAGAGATGGAGGCCTCATTGTGATCTCCGTGGGGAAAACAACCGGAGTCGATGATCTCGATGACGATTGGATGCTGACTCACGAGATGATCCATCTTGCATTTCCCAGCATGCCCCGAGACCAACACTGGATCGAAGAAGGCATCTCTACTTACGTCGAAGGTATTGCGCGGGCTCAAGCCGGACAAAAGCCGGCCGCTGCCGTGTGGCATGAGTTCGTTCGCGATATGCCTCAAGGCCAGCCCGGCGCAGGAGATGAGGGCCTCGATAACACCCACACCTGGGGACGAACCTATTGGGGAGGCGCTTTGTTCTGCCTGGCTGCCGACGTGCAAATTCGGGAAAAAACCCGCAACCGAAAAGGCCTTCAAGATGCCTTGCGTGCAATAAGAAACAGCGGCGGAGTCATTGACGAGGATTGGGAGATCGAGCAAGCCTTGACCATTGGCGATAAGGCAACGGGAACGTCTGTCCTACGCGACCTCTATCGAAAAATGAGCAACAAAGCCGTGCAGGTGGACCTCGACGCCCTCTGGAAAAAGCTAGGTATAGAGTTGCAAAACGGCAAAGTCACCTTCAACGATAAGGCTCCCGAAGCCAACATCCGCCGGGCAATTACGGCGGCACGCACCAAACCGCAATAAGAAACGTGGAGCGCAGGCAGCCCCCGGCTACGTTGAAGTGTGCGGATGTGAGTACAGCGTGCAGGAGGGTTATTCGAGGGCGGCAAGGCGGCGCGCCTGGGACCATTGGGACGTGAGGTCGAGTTCATTGATCCATTTTTCGATATAGTCGCGGTCAAGCTTGTGTTGGCATCTTTCCAGAACGACTGCGGCATCCCGAACCTGACGCTCGGACTCGCCCATCCTGGCCCATTCGAGCTTGGATAAGATCAAATCTTCTGCACTGATCACACAGGTGGGCACGCCCTCGAAAGTAACGGTCAAGCGGCGTTGAAACGCTTGTTCATGAAAAGGAGCAGGCTTTTTCAAAATAAAGTCGATTTTCCAACCGCTGGTCGTATCAAGAACATTGAACATGGAGTGATGTCGGTGCGCATCAAGGGCGTCCTGCAGCACTGCGTAGTATTGCTCTTTCGGGAGCAACTCAATGAGTTTCTTCAGCTTATCGGCTGTTGCTGAAATGACGATGTCGAGATCGTAAGTCGCTCTGCCCAATCCATAATAAGCGGCAGCAATCGAGCCTGTAATCATGTATTGGATATCGCTCTGCTCCAGCCTGGGAACAATCGAGTGGAGCACTTCAGCGTAGCTCATCAGAAGCCTTGCGGCGCCTTGCCGGGTGGGAACAACGAACGCAAAAACTCTCTTATGACTTTGTCTTCCGGCCAGTCTGGGTGTTCATCGCGAATGCGCTGCTTAGCGAGCTCATGAATGTGATGGCTTGCCTGGAACGCCATGAGCACACGCTGCTCTCCGGACATCGCGTCGAAGATACGGGCCTGCATGGCGGCGATTTCCGGTTTAGTGTCGAAGGGAATCACGGCTCGATCATTATAAATTGTAAATTTTCCTCACTTTGCCGCAGCACTCTTCTTCGGGGTCGCGCCGAACTTGACCTCGGTTGCTTCCAGTTTGTTGCCCGAAAGCTTGGCATGAATCACAACCTTGTCTCCTGCTTTCAGGTCGCTCAAGCTGGAAACCGCTCCGCTCTTGACGAATTTTGTCTGGGCCGTGATCTGCACTGTCTGGCTCTGGTGTGAGGTGGTTTCCACGGTCACCGAATCGGTCCCAACGGATTTGACGACACCCATCACGTGTTTTTCATTGCCATGAGCCCAGACCAAGCCGGTAAAAACCGAGGCAACTAACAATATGAAGACAATCTTGCTGTACATTGCGTTATTTCTTTTGTGATTTGCCATTGAGAAAATCCTCCTCTTCTTTTTGCTCTTTTAATTCCATCGGGCTTTGCGGATTGAATTGCTCCATGTCATTCAATTCATCCGCGGAGAGATTGGGCAACCTGCGGATGAAATGGACCAAAGCCCAGCTATCGTTGTCGGGACCCGATGGCGGTCCCCAGGCCGGCATGCCGGTCAGCCGTATGCCGTTATGAATGATGAAGTAGATCTCTCCATCGGAAAGCGATTGCGTGCGCTGTTGGCGCATGTCCGGCGCCTTGGGATACAGGTTGCGTCCCATCTCGGTATTGCCGCTGCCATCATTGGCATGGCAAACCGCGCAATGGTCAGCAAAATGACGCCGCGCTTCCTGCATCAGCTCCGGAGTCAGCGATACGGGATTCTTCATCTCTTTGGCGTCAGTGGGAATAGCCATTCCGCGCGCAGCCCGCGCCAATGTCACTTCCAGACGTGTGGGCTGCTGGCGCGCGCTGAATCCCCGCGCCGAACTGACCCACCACAATCCAATGCCACCGAGCACCAACAGGACCAGCAGGGCGATTGCGAGCTTTTTCATTGGGTAATTGGGTAAATTGGTAATTGGGTAATTGAAAGCTCCTAAAGCGTCAATTTATCCAATTACTAAGTTACCAAATTACCCACTTACCCAATTTTCCACTTACCCAATTCGGTTTATACTCTCTCTGCTGTTCATCCCTGGCAGAGAGCTTATCTGGCGGTGAAAGGGGTCGACTCGACTGTCCCTTGATGAACACCAGCTACGCCTTTTTCATTCGGGTTTGAGCGTAGGTTTGGGCCGGCATCTGATCCTGCCGGCCCTTATTCTTTCTTTAATGAGAGCAGTAGCTTTCAAGGAAAACCCACCCAGAAAACCTAACGAAAAATTACCCAATTACCAAATTACCCACTTACCCAACTCCTAGTAGTGAAATCTGTAGCGCACCTGCAACGAGATCATTCGGGGATCGCCAAAATGTGAGCCCCCAAAAGTATTGCTAACGTCAACGAAGTATTGCTTGTTGGTAAAGTTAAGGGCAGTAATTTTCGCCGACCAGTTCTCTCCAAACGACTTCCCTACCGAAATGTCAAACGTGCGAAAACTAGGGAGATGTGCCGGACCATTCTGGCTCAGGAAGCCCGATCCATAAACGAAATTGCCCGAAATCCAGGCTTTCCAGGGAGCGACCACCTGGAATCCCGTACTGAGGGTATGGCGCTCATCATGGTCGAGGAAGAAGAAGCCGTCTGGGGGAGGGCTGAAGTCCGTAAGTCCTCCGGTAACTCCGCCCATGCCTTCAGCAGATTGGTGCGAGTACGCCAGATGAACATCTCCGCGATGAAAGAGTTTGGGTGAGCGGACGGCCGCCTCGTATCCCACGATTCGGACACCCTGAATGGTAACGGGAAAGAAAATACTCGAATTACCAATGGGGTTGTGATCGAAGAAGTTGTGCGCGCCGTTGCGAAAATAGTCGAAGTCAAAGGCCCATCCACGTAAAGGGATGGTAAGACCTACGTTGTGCTGCTCGTCGCGCTCGCCACGCAAAGGCAGGAAGGCGAACCCCTGGCTGACCGCCAAGTCAAGAAGCGGGCCAGAAACCGTGTCGACAGGCGGAGGCTGGTAGAAACGGCTGTAGGCGCCGCGAAGCACCCATTTGACGCGGGGAATTTGAATGGCGACTCCAACACGAGGGCTGCCCACATCTTCCTGCAGCAACCCGGAATAATGGGTAAACCGAACCCCGCCGTTGATAGTGAGCCAAGTCGTGACTTTGTACTGATCTTCGATGTAAACAGCGATCTGGCTGGCATCGGCGCGCACTCTCTGGCTCAGCGAATCCCCACTGCCATCGTTCGCCACCAACCCAAACAGCGTATTGTCATGTTGTCCCCATCCTGAAATTCCGGCTTTGAAATTGTGCTGGCCCTTGATCACGCTCAAGGAAGCCTCACCACCAGCATAAAGAGAACCCCTGTTGTCGGTGGTTATAGGCATATCGTTGGGACCGCCTTCGAAAGCGGCACGATTGAAGTGGAGGAAAGGCGATGCGGTAAGCACCATCCCCGGACCGAAGGTGCGGACCCAGGAAAAGTTCGCGAAGAAGTCCTGTTCGCGCTCCCGGTCGCGAATCCCGTTGGCTTGGTCATCGGGACCGTTCGGCACCTGGAAATAATCCTGGCGAGCCGCACCCACAAAGCGCAATTGGTTTTCGGGAGTGAGGTTGAACGTCAACGAGGTAAACGCTCCCCCTCCGGCAACCTGGTCATGCAGGACCTTACTGGTAGGAGGCGCAAGACCGTAGTCGCTGCGGTTCCCGTTGATGCTGAAATAATAGGCAGCCCGGTCGTTGTGGTCGCCAAAACTTAACTGATCGTCGGTCGTGTTATAGGTTCCATAGTTGGCCACCAACTCTGCCTGGCGGCTGCGCTCGAAACCGGACCGGGGCACCACGTTGAAGACGCCGTAGGTGCGGTCGCCAAATTCGGCGCTGTAGCTGCCGCGCTGCACCTCGACATAGTCCATATCTTTAGGGGAAAACTGCGGCCCAACCGTATTGCCGATATTCGTATTGGGCACATTGACGCCATCGATCTCCCAGGTCACCTGGTGTCCGCCACGAACGTGCAACTGGTCATGCACCACATAAGCACCCGGCACATAGTCGGTGATAAAAGAAAGACTCCCGCTGCGGTCCGTACCTGGAGTATTGGCAATCTGCTCACGGCTCACCAGAACCTGGGGCGTAGAAGAAGTTGGATGTACAGTCTCGGCTGCTCCAGACACTTCAACCGTCTGTTCGATTGGTCCAACCGCCAGCGCAAAGTGTAGTTCCTCGACGTTCCCGGAACTTACGGTAATCGCCTGTTGCAGTTTGCTGAAACCCTTAGACTCTACGGTAACTTGGTATTCCCCAACAGGGACGTTCAAGATCGTGGCAATACCATCGCCATTTGTTGTTCCATCAACCTGGAACGACGATGTAGCGCTCTTGACCACGATTTTCGCATTCTGCACCGGACGATGCTGCGGATCATGAACGATTGCCTTCACCGTACCAAACACCGAGCCATTAGCATATAGAGAGGACAGACAACAAATCAGCAGAATTACCATTCCATTCTTTACGGTACGCATGTGGAGCCCCCTTTTATTTCCTCAATTGTTCTTCCGGTCGAAATATTCAATAGGGGCCAGGACTTCGCTGGTCGCTGGCCCCAATGCACATCCTGGCGCCAGTTAGGACTTTGGCGGTTTGCTGCCATCAGTGGCGCAACCGCCTTTGCCTTGACAGCTATTCTTTCCTTTGCAGCCGTTGTCGCCGGTCTTGCAGCCACCCTTGCCTTTGCAAGAGTTCTGACCTTTACAAGCATGCTTTTCTTTCTTGCTCTTGGTAGACTTCTTGCCTTCCTTTGCTGGTTTCGTGTCCTTGCCTGTATCCTGCGCGATTACAGTCTGGCCAGCAACAAAACCCGCTAATGCGGCGCCCATCATAAGGGCCCTGATTGATTTAGTCATTTTGCAAAATTCTCCTTGTTTGAATAGGTTGATGTTTTAGCGGATTCGCAGAGCAATTCCACCGTTTGGTTCCTGCGCTTGGTACAACCTTTACAACACTCGCAAAATCTTCCGTTTGCTCCCACCCCAGCAAAACGGACCCGGCGGTGACAGGGGTCGATGGCCCTTGATGGGACCAGTCGCTTCGTGCATCCAGCGAAAACCAAGACCCTGAAATTCATCGCAATAAAATTCTTCCGTTTCATGCGGTCAAAATCATTTAAAATCTCTGCTGCTCATCCCTGGCAGAGAGTTTGCTGGCGGTGAAGAGGGTGTATGGGACGGAGTACCCTTGATGAGCACCAGCCACGCTGTCCAAAAGTTCGTCCGAGAACTTCAGCGTAGATTCAGGGTCGGCTTGCTGCCGGCCCTTGTTTTTGGTGGGCATAACGGCACAAGCCGAAACTCAGGAAATTCAACAAGACAAAACCCCTAGCGCATAAAGGCACAGACTCAATCTGCAACAGTTATTTGTCTTGGAATTCCGAGTTGCTATTAGCTGAGGGAGGGAGGACCGCGATCGGTATGGGAAGAAAAGCCAGTGGCGATAAAGACAACCGTTGCCAGCGGCCATTTTGCCGCGACCGTAAATTGTGGTGCGATAACAACGTGGTTTGCGATTGCCACTTGTTTACCCGCCTGTGCCGCGAGGCAGCAGTTCATTGGGCATTTTGAAGGAACACCCCTGACCGAATCACCGGAATCAGAAGCCACCATGTCATCTTCGTGATGGTGTCCCGGCATTCCATCACAATGATGATGCGAAGCCGCCTGGTTTACACGATGGCATGTTGCCCGCTCGCCGTGTTTCATGCAGGCTTCAGCCAGCAAAGGCGATACCATCGAGCAGATCAACGCCACTACCGTCGAGATGGAGATTAGACGTCGCATCCAGAGCGCAGCACTATACCTTTAATTGATACGTAAATGCAAGTGGTTTTGGTTTTTGGATTTTAGCTATTAGCCTTTAGCCATTAGCTTTTAGCCACAAAACAAACCTGCTGCACATTCACATTTTACCTTAATTTTTATGCCGCGCTGGTGGAAGCCCGCTCCCAACCCGTAATTTTGCTCCGCTTCCAGTTTTTGCAACTCCGCTTTTTGCAGCTTCGCTTACTTGTTTTTGTCGGACGCCACGGCAGCCTGCAAAACAATCTGCTCTTCATCACCGGATTTAATTTTTTCGTAAAACGACTTGAGGCCAGGATAGTGGTTTACTAAAAAGGCAAACCCACCAATGGCAAAGTCTCGATGAAGGTCCAATGCCTTTCCTTTTACCGTTCGCTCCGCGGTATAGACGCCGAAATCCACGTTAACAGACTGGGCCTTGGGCAGGCTTTCAACCTGGAGACTTGCCGGTAGAGTGACCTGGACACTATCGAAAGTTCGATAGGGGTAGGGGAAGTAGACGGGATTTTTGCGCTGCTCGTGGATAAAAAGCTGTTTCTCTCTTTGTCCGAAAAGCGCGCAGGGAAGGAGCATGCGTTTGCCCGTAACGGTTGCAAACGATGGGATATCCACGTTGAAGACGGCTTGCAGGCGATCTTCGGCATTGTCCCAACCTTTCGAAGACGCCAGCTTAACGGTCGCGGACGGCAGCAGAGCTTTTAAATCATCTTCCAGAGCCTTAGTGCGTCCCGCTTCATCGGTTCTGGAAGCGTCGATCCTGCGGCTGAGCGCCTCTTGGCCTTTCCAGGAAAACAATATCTGGCCTGTCAAGCTGCCGTCTTCCTGAAGCTTGAGCTGTGCGATTCGCTGTGTCACCGTCTGGCTGTAATCCGGTTCCGGCGTCTTGGCCAACTCGGTGCCACCGCCCTGGGTCTGCCTCACTCCTTGTACTGCTGTCCGGGTCCATTCCAGCATGCCAAAAGGACAATATCGTGTACCGGGATCGAGAAAGACGTCTTTTCCATCTGCGATATGAACAATCACAATCTCGGAATTCAGTTGCCGCCAGTCGGGAATGTTAGGCTGAAAAAAGGTCTCGTCGCGAGTTCCCACCCGCATCATATAAACCGGGATATTTACCGCCCGAACCATAGCTACGAATAACCTGGCGATCTCGTCGCGCGAGCCTGCCTTTTGCTTCAAAACCTGTTCAGCCGAACTGGCCGAGGTAGAGGTTTCAGTCAAACCTTCCAATCCGCTTTGCTCCTGGTAAGAAGAGTTTTTCAGCTTCTGCACGAAGTCATAGATCTTGCGAACCTTTTGCTCCGGACTATCCGAAGGAGTTGTGGCCGTTCCGGCAGCTTCGGCGATTGCCGATGAATGACCGATGAATTTGTCGACTTCTTTGCTCCAGTACTTGCCCTCCTCCTTCCAGAATTCCACTGGTTTTCCCATGCTGCGGCCGCCGTAATAAAACTGCACACGCATCTTCATCGAGTCCGGCGGTGGAGAGAATTCTTCCTGCTCGTAGGCGGGAATATCTCTCATCTCCAATTGAATGCTACTGTCAGGCGCTTCTTTAACTTCTACACCTTTGGGAAGTCCAATGGGTGTCCAATAAACGCCATTGGCAAGATCGCCTCTTTTTGTCTCGATCTCCGCGCTTCCGCGATAAGGCAGGAAGACGAATTTCGCATGCCGTTGAAGCAGGTCTTCCTGCAGAATCCATCGGGCAGCATAAAGAGCCTTGTTTTCCCAGATCCGCGTATAACGCCACTCGATAATGCTGCCGGCATGAACATCAGGCAACGTGAAACTCTTCACCTTGACCTTTAAACCATGCGCCTTGACCGCCACCTTGTCATAGACCTTCTGCGAAAATGGGGTGATGGTTCCATCGGGCGAGATGGTGCGGGCCTTCACATCGACGATCTGAAAGTCACTTCCGTAGTAAGGGATCTCAACGTCGGCATAGCGTTTGCCATTTTCCGTGAGAATCTTGATGCGCTTGTATTCGAGCAGATGGCCCTTGTTATCGTCTGAAATCTGCTGGTGATAAAGGATAATGGCGTCTGCATGTCCAGCCTGCTCGCTGGTCAATTTCAGGTCCTCGGGAGTAATCGGCTGCCAGTCGTCGAACCCAAATCCCAATGAAGGTAAGAAAAAAACAACACTTAACAGAAGCTTTCGATGAAAACTCACACGCATGTTTACGGCCTCATGGTTCTCGATCTAGATTGTAGGAGTGGACACGTACAGGGATTGTGCTGGTTATAACATCTGATCCTGCCTGCTACAACAACTTTTTTAACCAGCAAAACACCTGAGGAGGACATGGGCGCAGGAGGCTGTACTCGAAGCAAACGCCAAAGGCCCGTCATCTGCGTTGAAGATGCAAATGCGTAACCGGAGAGAACACAGAAAATCTACGCGGAGGCCCGCAAATCATGACATCGAAGATGGAGCTGAGGCAATTCTCATCCGCTCACGCACGAACGAGACGATCTCAGGCGTAACGTAGGGCGGCGGCTCGATCAGGAAGAACGGTCGGCCCGCAACCGGCTTGAGCGAGACCGAATTCCAGCGCGGGCTCCCATTCGTCTTATGCAAAATTAGGGCATCAGCGCGATCCAGGAATTCCCGGGCTGAGTCTTTAAAATCGGCAGTCTCTGCGTCGAGCACGCTCAGATAAAGATCCGGGCGCATAAAGCGAATCACACTGTTGGATTCGATGATCACGTTCTCAGCCGCGGCAATCCTTCGTCGAATATCAGGCATGGCCTCAGCTAACATGCCCTGCCGTGTCCTCACCCAAAACGAATGCGCCGCCCCGGCGACCAGGAAACGCGATGTATCGGATTCACCGCTGCGGTCATGCTCCTCCGTAATGGCCCGCGTGTGATCGTCGGTCACGCAATCACAGGGCTCTCCATTGGCAGAGCAAATCCCATGGCCATATTGCGTAATTTTGAGGGCAGTCCAATTGCAGCCGGACAACGCTGCAATCAAACCGGCAACCACGCTGGTCTTGCCCACACTGCGCGAGTGTCCCCCAACTACAACTAACGCCATGGGGTTATTGTCTCACGCGACCGAGGCGCCGGCCCTCAACATTTCGCTTCAATTTCGCAATCCGCGTGCATCCAAGCAAATCTGCAGTAAGTTTTGTTTTGCGGCTTGCCGCGCTGTGCCACACATTTTCTTGTCCTTGACAGGTTTCGCTTCTACACGATCTGCTTCTTCAACTCATTCAGCAAATTCAAGGCTTCGATCGGCGTAAGGTTGTTCAAGTCGGCATCGCGCAGGCGGTCTACGATTCTCTGTGAGAGTGGCGTGAACATAGTAAGTTGCATGGCCGGCTCTGCAACTGCTGAATGGGTGGAAAGGTGGCTGCTGGCTTCCTGTTCTGCGTTTTCATGCTGGTGGAGAACTTCGCGGGCGCGCACCACAACCTCGGGCGGCAGGCCTGCGAGTTTGGCAACTTCGATTCCGTAGCTGCGGTCTGCCGGGCCGGGTTCGACTTTGCGCAGAAAGACGATACCGCCGGCATTCTCTTTGACCGAGACGTGAAAATTCTTGACTCCTTCCAGGCTCTCCAATTCCGTAAGTTCGTGGTAATGAGTAGCGAACAAAGTTCTGGCCCGGCTGGTTGAGTGGATGTATTCAATTACCGCCCATGCGATTGCTAATCCGTCGTAAGTTGCGGTGCCGCGTCCAATCTCATCCAACAGAATGAGCGACCTGGGAGTGGCGGTGTTCAAGATGGCGGCGGTCTCAGTCATCTCCACCATAAAGGTTGAACGTCCTCGGGCGAGGTTGTCGCTGGCGCCAATGCGGGTAAAAATGCGATCTACGATCGGCAGCCGGGCTGTACGAGCTGGGACAAACGATCCCATCTGGGCCATCAGTATGATCAGGGCAATTTGGCGCAGATAAGTGGACTTGCCTCCCATGTTAGGCCCGGTGATCAGCAGGATGGCATGACTGGTTGAGTTGAGATACAGGTCATTGGGAACGAAGCCGTCGTTTCCGGTCAAGCTCTGCTGCTCCAGCACCGGGTGACGTCCACCCACAATCTCCAACTCGTTGGGATCGGGTGAAGCGCGACCGCCGGAATCCATAGGACCATCGACAAGTTGTGGACGGCAATAACCCCGGTTTTGGGCGATCAGGGCGAGAGCAGCCAGCACATCGATCTCGGCCAAAGCCAATGAAGTTTGGCGTATCCGTTTTGCCTCGGCAGCGATGGCCACGCGCAGTTCGGCAAACAGCCGGCGCTCGATCTCCACGATTTTTTCCTGCGCATCGAGCACCTTGATTTCGTATTCCTTCAGTTCCGGAGTTGTGAAACGTTCGGCATTGACTAAGGTTTGCTTACGTTCGTAGTCGGCAGGCGCATGGTGCAGGTTGGCCTTGCTGATCTCGATGTAGTAACCAAAAACCGAATTGAACTTTACCTTAAGCGAATTGACGCCCGTTCGTTGGCGCTCGCGCTCTTCGATCTGAGCGATGTATTGTTTGCTGTTGCGGCTCAGGTTGCGCAGATCGTCAAGTTCAGGATCGACGCCGGGCTGGATCACTCCGCCATCGGCAAGAGTCAAGGGCGGCTCGGGGACGATGGTTCGCTCGATCCGTCCGCGCAAATCCGCGAGTTCATCCAGCAAAAGAAAGAGTTCCTGCAAGCGGGAAGATGCGAGCCGTCCCAGCGCGGCCTTGATCAATGGGGTTCGATTCAGGCTGGCGCACAAAGCCAGCAGGTCACGAGGATTGGCGGTTTCCAGCGTGACCCGGCTCAACAGCCGCTCGACGTCCTGTACTCCTTCGAGCGCGCGCCGCAGTTCCTCGCGGGCTATGAACTCTTTCACGCCGGCTTCGACCGCATCCAGCCGCTTTTCAATTTCACCGGCATCGATAGAAGGCCGCAGGAGCCAGGATCGCAACAACCGTTTGCCCATTGGGGTAAGCGTCGCATCCAAGGAGCGGAAAAGAGTGACCTCATCGCCGGTATTGGCAAATAGCGGTTCCACCAACTCCAGGTTGCGCACCGTGACTGCATCGAGCACCAGGTATTGCTGGCGATCATAGAAACCAATGCGATCCACATGCTCGAGCGATCCCCGCTGGGTGGAGCGCGCATAATGAAGGATGGCCCCGGCGGCAGCCGCAGCCGCCGGACGGCCTTCTAGTCCAAAGCCTTCGAGCGAGAGCACACCAAACTGGTTTTCGACCAGAGGAATCGCATAGTCGGCGGCAAAGACCCAGTCTTCCAGAGGCGTTTCCGTGAAACGCACCCGGTCACCCGCCTGTTGCAATCCAATCGGGCCGGCTTGTGCATTTGATTCGCCGGAGAACCTGGGTTGATCAAGCGGCGCTCGATCAAACAACGGCAGCGAAGAAGGATAGAGGACCTCGCGCGGCCTCAACTGCTGTAATTCTTCTACGATGCGGCGCTCGGCATTTTCGCCGCGAAATTCGGTGGCGCGAAAATCTCCCGTGGAAAGATCGAGCGCAGCCAGTCCAACCGCGCCGGATACACGCGCCAGAGCAGCCAGGAAATTATTCTCCTCCGAGCCGATGCTTCCATCCAGGGCGGTGCCGGGAGTAAGGACGCGTGTTACCTCGCGCCGCACCAGCTTTTTGGCGACTCTAGGATCTTCCATCTGCTCGCAGATCGCCACTTTGAAACCTTTACGCAGCAGTTTGGAGAGGTATCCTTCGGCCGCATGATAAGGCACGCCGCACATGGGAATGGCGACATCTTTTTCTTTGTTGCGCGAGGTCAACGTAATTTGCAATTCGCGGGCC
Source organism: Candidatus Angelobacter sp. (assembly GCA_035939495.1). Lineage (GTDB taxonomy): Bacteria > Acidobacteriota > Terriglobia > Terriglobales > Acidobacteriaceae > Angelobacter. Next base: position 54,097 of record DASZFU010000085.1, read on the forward strand.
GCAACGATCGCATCTTCAAAAAACAGCTCGTAGAAATCTCCCAGGCGGAAAAACAACAGCGCAGTAGGATGCTGCTTCTTGATCGCCGTATATTGGCGCATCAACGGAGTGGAGGGTTCGGTCATGAGCTAAGAGCGGATTATAATGCAGTTCAGCAATGGAGAAGAGGCTGTGAAAGCTGAAGATAGCAAGCCCTCAGCGCGGACCGGGAAACACCCGTGGTGCATGGGCAGAGACAGGGATTCTTCGGCCACAGAAACGGCCTCAGTATGACAGAGGGTGAATATTTATCTACCGTACGAGCAGGCTTTGCTGGACTCACCGAGAACGATGAATTTCATGTGCTCCAGTGAAGCTGATCTTGGATGAGAGGATGAGAAACCATCCTGGTTATCGATTGTGAAGAGTTTCGTAGATTTTTTTGCACACTGCTATTCCTGTGCCTATCTAATTCTAATTTTCTGTTATGGCCAAACCACTGACGTGGGCGTAAGCTAAAGTCCTCAATTCATCCAAAAGGAAAATAATGAAGACTCCTCCGGTCGTAGTGTGCCTGGTTCTATTCTGTGGTTTCTGTTGCGCTCAACCTTACACCATTATCAATGCGGCTGATGTATTCGGCCTCAATATGGTCGGCCAGACTTGGGTATTTCAGAACTCTCTTGGAGACACAACCAGGATTGATGTACAGCCGTCGCCTTACGCCAACTGCGCCGTGCTGTTCATCACCAAATCTACATCCCGCGCTTACTGGTCGCCCGGATCAGGTGGCGCCCAGGTACAGTTTGAGATTTGTCTGGCGAACGACGGTGGATGGTACTCCTCACGCAGCATAATGAGCGGCAACACCGATGCCAGAGGCCACCCTCTTGTTTGGAAGTCGACATCCAATGTTACGCTTGTTCCCTCCGTGCCTCAGGCGTACCAGATCATCCCACCTTCGGGAAGTAGCCAGGGACGTTCAGTAAGTTTCGTAACTACAACCTGAACCAAAGTCTTACATTTGCCGACATTACCCAGGATCCCAATGCCACCACGGGCGATGTCGCATGGGAGACCGATAGCTCCACAGGAGCTGAGTGTGTGCCCTACCAAAAGTATTGCGGCAATGTCCTGTTCAGCTCGCAAATGGAGCACTGCGACACTCCTACCAGCCTCAGCAATGGATGCATCAGGGAAAAATGGGGATGGGCGCCGGGAATAGGCTTGGTTTCTATCGATGTTTTGAGCGCTTCAACAACTTGGGATGGATTGTGCACGCTCGACCACAACGGCTTCAATCAATGCTATACCTTCGATCAAATCAATATTAAACGAGTGACTCCTCAACTGAATTAGCTGGGCATGGATAGAGTTGCATTCTATGGAGCATCGATCACAGATGCCAATATTGTGATGTCAGACGGCAAGAGCCTAGAAGGATCTGGAGTGGTTCCGGACGAAATCGTGCTTCCAACCTAAGCAGGCCTGCCGACAAAAAAGACCCAGTTATCGCAAGGGGCGGCGGAGTTACTGGGAGTCAAGTTGGACGGGGAAAGGGCAGGTGGGTTTTTTCCGCATGAGTGGCCGAAGGAATAGGATCAGTTCAACTTAAGGCCAAGTGTCTGGGCAAGTTTTCGCTGATGCTGGTCGAAGCTATATAGATGATCGGCATTCAGTTCGACTGCTGCTGCGACATGCAATAAATCGGCTGTCCTCGTGCCAAGTTTGGCGGTTCTCTGACGGCTTAGCTGGCGAGCTCGTTCAAACATTGATTCCGTCAAATCGCGCAGTTGGAAGATTCCGGCAAGCAAATCCTTTTCAAAGTCGTTCAAGGAAGATTGTGCCTGAGTTTGTGTAACTTCTTTCCGAAAGATGCGTAGTCCCAGCGCATTCATAATTTCAAGTTCACCAAGACTGGTTACGAAATGGCCCCCGCTCGAGGCCTGCATGGTGCGAGCGGCAGCGGACGAGTTAGCGTCCGGGCTATAGAGCGATACAACAAAGCTGGAGTCGAAGTAGATTTTCAATAACGGTTCCGATCCTCCGCTATTAGGTCTGCGCCACTGACCGCCAGCACTTTATCGCCATAAGTAGAGCGCAATCGTGCCAGGAAATCCGGCATTTCCGTCGGCACCGGCGTACTCTCAGGAACTAAACGGGCGATCACCCGCCGGCGTTTCGTGATCTGGATCTCTTCACCTTGACGCAAGAGACGTTCTATCTTCTTGAAGCCATAGCGAAGATCTCGAACCGAAGCTGTCTTCATGTGATACATCATAGCATCACATACTTAACCTTGGCAAAAGAACAAGAATTCCGAGATGCTCATGCCTTCCCCATCTCGTCTCACCTTGAGACCAAGCCTGTATGTGCCCTCTTTAAATGAGACGGGCTTGTTAGGAGGATGCTTAGAATCTCCTCACGGATGGGTTCTGGTGGGTATCTGAATACTATATGTTTCAGTAACTTACAGCCTTCAAAGTTCCTAAAGTAACCATCCTCTTCGGCGTGGCACTGGCATTGCATTTGATCTGTGCAGGGGATTCCTGGAAAGCCGGATAGTTGTGTGTCTTAAAGACAAGCTTTACCAGAGACTCGTCCTTGCGTGCTTCAACCAAAGTTTGGGAGATGAGCACGCCCCGGCGACACAAAGAGTTGAAAAGCCGGAGCGTGGAGGTTTGAGATGAGTATCAGCAAGAAACTTTTTGTCGGCTTCGGGCTCATTCTGGGCACCGTCTTCCTGTTGTTTCTGGGAGACTTCTTTGCGGTGGTGCACGAGCACAACACCAAAGACGCATTCTTCAAATCCAATGAGCTGCGCAAAGCCATGTCGACCCTGTTTCAGGAGCGATTGACCAATCGCTTGCGGCTCCGCAATTTCCTGCTCAACGGAGACACCAAGGAAGCCGATGCGCTCAATGCAGGCGAGAACCACATCGATTCTCTGGTCAATATCGCTGAGGAAAAATCCGGTGATATGGGAGCAGCGAGCCAGCGGGTCAAGGAACTGCTTGAGGAGATTCGCAAAAATAGCGTTGATTGGAAAAAAGAGTTCGCCGATGGGCTGATCGAAAAACGGCGCCTGGTCGATGCCGGCAGTTCCACAGTTGCCGAGTTGCAAATCGCCTATCTCCAGGCCAATCCTGCCGTCTGGCAAAACAAGGAAGATGCGCAGGTCGGCGAACTCACCAAGCTTGTGGACGAAAACAACACGGCGGCGAACGCGTCTGCCGATACTGCCACCAAGGTAACCAATTGGGCCACGTTCATTGGAATGCTTCTTGTCCTGGGGCTGGGCATTGCTATCGCCTGGAGGTCATCGAAATCGATTACCGATCCTCTCTCTCAACTCATCACGGTGGCCAGAGAAATTGGCAATTCGGGGGACCTGGACCAAAAGGTCGAGGTCAAGTCGAAAGACGAAATCGGTGAGTTGGGTCAAACATTTAACAACATGGTGGATTACCTCCGGGAGATGGCGACCGTTTCTGAAGCCATCGCCGGCGGCGATCTGTCGGTTGAGATTCATCCTCGCTCGGCCCGCGACACGCTGGGCAAAGCCTTCCGCGAGATGACCCTCGGGTTACGCAACCTGGTGAAGACCACGCGCGACAGCGCCGCCCAGGTGGCCAGCGGCTCCAACCAGGTGGCCAGCGCTTCCGACGATTCCGCCAAGATCAGCGTGCAGGCTGCTTCCGCCATCGACGAAGTCACCAGCACCATGCACGAGATGAGCATCAACGTCCAGAACATGGTGAAGAGTACGCAGATGCAAGCCTCCAACGTCAGTGAAACGTCGGCCTCCATCGATGAGATGGTGGCATCAATCCAGAGAGTGGCAGACACTGCTAAAGTGCTGCTCGACATCTCTCAGCGCTCACGCGATGAAGTCCACGCCGGCATCAGCACCATGGAAAAAGCTACCGACGGATTGAATCGCATCAACACCGCGATCAGCTCTTCGTCGGACATTATCGGCGTACTTGGCCAGCGCGCTGACGATATCGGCAAGATCATCGAGGTGATCGACGACCTTGCCGAACAAACCAACCTCCTGGCGCTTAATGCCGCTATTGAAGCCGCCCGCGCCGGTGAGCATGGATTAGGGTTTGCCGTGGTCGCCGATGAAGTCAGAAAACTGGCTGAAAAGTCGGCTCAGTCCACTCGCGAGATTTCCGAGCTGATCCAGAGCATCCAGAAGGAAGCCCGCAAGGCAGTCGACAATATGGAGAAGAGCACCTCCATCGTGAATGAGGGCCTTACCCTGGGTGGCGACCTGAGCGGCGCGCTCAAGAAAATCTCCAACGTAGTTGCCGAGGTCTACAAGTTTGCCCAGGAGATCGGAGCGGCGACCAACGAGCAGTCTCATGGCTCATCGCAGATTGCCAAAGCAACGACGCGCCTGAACGAGATCACGCACGAGATCAACTCATCCGTGGAAGAGCAGGCCTCGGGAGCGCAAGCAGTGGTTCGCGCCATGGAGAAGATGCGCGAGCTGGTGCAGCGCTCGTCCTCCGGCTCGACGGAGTTGGCAGCCTCGTCGGAGCAAATGTCGAAGATGGCCCGTTCCATGCTGGAAGCCATGGACCGCTTTGTCATCGAGGGCAGCACGAATGGCGACGGACGCAACGGTGTGGCTCGGCGTGGCGATGAACATCAACAACGCACCACGGCAGCGACACGCTACGCCACTGCAAGCTCTTACAACTAAGGGCGGGGAGGGATTTCGGATGGCCAAAGAGCTTCACATTGTCGGCTTCCGGGTCGGACGGGAGACTTTCGGCGTGCCCATCTCGCTCGTCCATGAGATTGTGCGCGTCCCGGACATCACATCCGTACCCGAGGCCCCGGACTACGTCGAAGGAGTCATCAATCTGCGCGGGAAGATCATCTCTGTGGTGGACCTGCGCAAGCGCTTCGGCGAAACAGATATCAAGGCTCACAAGAAGAACCGCATTCTGGTTGTCGAGGTGTCAGGCAAGCTGGTCGGACTCATGGTGGACGCTGCCTCCGAAGTGTTGAAAATCCCACCGTCCGAAGTTGACCTGCCACCCAACGTTTTTGAAGAAGGTGAGCTGAACTACGTCACAGGGGTCGGAAAATTGCCAAGCCGTCTGATCATCCTGATTGACTTAACCAAGATTTTACAAAAAGGCGAACTGCGAAGATTGGAAGAGTTCCATGAACACCAGTCAGCGGCTGCTTCAGCCTGATCGATCTAGAACCCGGAAAATACCAGTGGGGACCGATGGCCACACCTAGCATCCAGATCCAGATTACCGAAGCTGAACTCAAATTGTTGCAGACCCTTGTCTACCAGGAATGCGGCATGTATTTCGACGATCGCCGCTCCCATTTTCTCCAGGACCGGCTGCAACGCCGTTTAAAGCTTTGTGGATTAGACACGTTCTACGGCTACTACCGGCTGTTGACCAGTCATGAAGGAAAGTCCGAGCTTGCCGCCCTGCTTGAGAATCTTACGGTCAACGAAACCAGCTTCTTCCGCAACAAGCCGCAGTTGGACCTCTTCCACAAGGTCATTCTGGAAGACCTGCTGCATCGCAAGCAGGAGCGGCGCGACTGGACTCTGCGCTTCTGGAGCGCAGGCTGCTCCACCGGGCAGGAGCCTTATACCATCGCCATGCAGGTCTGCGATGCGCTGGCCTATTACTATTTGCGCAATCCCCTGCCCTTTGAAATGCCCAGCCCCAAGCCGCTGATTCCACCGCCGTGGAAAGTGGAAATTCTGGCGTCCGACATTAACTATTCCGTTCTGCGGGCGGGCCAGGAGGGCGTCTACTCGGAAACCGGCATGGAAGCAGTCGAATACGCTTACCGCCTGCGTTACTTTGACAAAGTGAAAGACAAATATGCGGTCAAAAAATCATTGAAAGAGCTGGTGCACTTCGACTTTCACAACCTGAAGACGGAATTCCTGCCCCAGCGCAATGACGTGATCTTCTGCCGCAACGTCATGATCTATTTCGATGAGGCCGAGCAGAAGCGCCTGATTGACAAGTTCTACCGCTGCCTGAATCCCGAAGGATATCTGTTTGTAGGACACGCGGAAAGCCTCTTTGGACTTTCCGACAAATACAAGATGATCCACCAAAACAACGGCACAGCCTACCAGCGCACCGAGGTGAACGCTTGACCTTCTTCTCCGACGAGCGTGCATCCGAGCTTCGCGAGCTCTTCTTTGAGAGCGCAACAGAATTGTTGCAGAACCTCAATGAAGAAGGCCTAGAGCTGGAGAAGCGTCCAAACGACACTGAGGTCATCCGGCAGGTGCGCCGCACTGTGCATACCCTCAAAGGCGATTCGGCCGCATGCGGCTACCAGGAGTTGAGCGATCTTGCTCATCAGTTGGAAGATGTGCTCACGCCGGAACTGGCGGAAAGCGGCAATGGAGCGCTCGCCGAGATCGTTCTGATTGCCGCCGACACATTCAGCTCGATGCTCTCGGCTTACAGGGGCAACATGCAGGCCCCCGCCGGAGAAGAACTACGTCAGCACATCCTGGCGCTGACTCAAAAACCCGCCAATCACGCGCCAGGCAAATTGCAGGCCCGCTTCTTCTGGAGCGAATATGAGCAGATGGTCATTGACGACGCCCTGACGAACGGAGAGGCGGTCTACAACGTGGCGTTTGGTATCGACCAACATTGCCCCATGCGGGGCGCCGCCATGCAGCTTATCCGCAACGTGCTCCATGAATGCGGACGGCTGCTGGCCATCGTCCCCGATCAAAGCACTCTTTCCGCTGACCTCGATGTTGTGGAAGCTGCTATCGCCAGCGAACACGATCAGGATTGGATCCAGAAGAAATGCCTCATCCCGGCGGTCATCTCTCAAGTCATCACTGAGGCTGTATCCAAACCTGTGGCGGCCGAATCTGAGGATGTCCTGGATATCGTGAAGCACGTCACTACTGACGTGGATGATGAGATAGAAGTTGGGATTCAGGCGGAAGAAGTTGCCGCGCCTACTCCTAATCTTCCGGCCGCGGAGCCTGCAGCAACCGCACAAACTGCAGAAACACAGGGCACAAGTTTTTCAAGCCTTCCCGAAACCGTATTGCGAGTGGATGCAGACCGCATCGATGCCGTGCTCAACCTGGTCGGCGAACTGATTATCGGCAAGAGCATGCTTCACCAAACCATGAACGAATTCGACAAGCGTTTTGCCAAAGACCCTCTGCGCTCGCGCTTTGCCGATGCTATGGCCTTTCAATCCCGGATCATCAACGACTTACAGAAATCCGTGATGAAGATCCGCATGGTGCCGGTAGAACAACTCTTTCGCCGTTTTCCGCGCGTAGTGCGGGATATATCGAAGTCATGTGGCAAAGATGTATCGCTGGTCCTGAGCGGGCAGGACACGGACCTCGATAAAAGCATCCTCGACATGCTGGCTGAGCCTCTGGCCCATCTTGTGCGCAACGCGGTCGATCATGGCATTGAATCGCCGGAAGAACGCGCCAATGCCGGCAAGCCAACCCAGGGGACGGTGAAACTCGACGCGTATCACCAGGGAAACCAGATCGTAATCGAGGTCAGCGACGACGGGCGCGGCATCGACCAGGAAAAGCTGCTCCGCAGAGCTGTCGCGGCGGGTATTGTCAATGCCGCCGATGTCGCAACCCTCGCCGAAGTCGATGTACTCAATCTCGTATTCCACCCCGGCTTGAGTACTGCGGAACAGGTCACCTCCATCTCCGGGCGCGGTGTAGGCATGGACGTTGTCAAAACTGTGCTGGAGCGGCTGAAAGGCACCACGACCATCAAGAGCACACGCGGCCGCGGCACCACGTTTCACCTGAAGGTTCCGCTTACCCTGGCCATCATCAAGGCGCTGCTCTTCCGGGTTGGTCCAAGAATCTATGCTGTGCCGTTGGCTTCGGTCGTCGAGATCGCGCGCGCTGCACAAAGCGAAATTCACAAGGTAGACCATCACGATGTAATCAAAATGCGTGATGAAGTGCTTACCCTGGTGCACCTGAGCCGGCTTGCGAAGGAATCCAGCAACCATGCGAAACGCATCTTTGTGATTGTGATCTCCATGAACGACCGCAAGTTCGGCCTGGTAGTGGAAAAACTGGTAGGAGAAGAAGAGTTGGTGATCAAAGCCCTTGATGATCACCTGGTCGCTACAGACCTGGTCAGTGGAGCATCGATCCTGGGAGACGGCACGGTGGTCCTGATCCTGAATATCGCAACCGTCGTTTCACGTTTAGGCCGCAAGCCCAGGAGCTTGGGGGCCACTGCATGAGCGAAAAGCTGCGCGTCCTCGTGGTCGATGATTCCGCTCTCATGCGCAAGCTGATCCCTCAGATCCTGGCGCGCGACAGCGATATCGAGGTTGTCGGTACGGCCATGGATGGCGCATTTGGCCTGAGAAAAATTGAAGAACTCAAGCCCCAGGTTGTGACCCTCGACCTGGAAATGCCGCGCATGGATGGTATGGAGACCCTGCGGCAGATCACCCGGCGTTTCCGCATTCCGGTGATCGTCGTCAGCGCTCACACGACCGATGGAGCGGCCGCGACGTTCAAGGCGTTGGCGTTGGGCGCTTTCGATTTTGTCGCCAAGCCTCGCGATGCTGCCTCGTCGCACATGGACCAGATCGCCGAGGATCTGATCAGCAAGATCAAGGTAGCGGCCAAGACTCAGGTGCTTCCTCGGGAAGCGCCAGCGTTGGGAGAGCCTTCGCCGGCGGCGGCCAAACTGGCTCATCGTCCGAAAAAAGAGCCAACGAAGATTGTGGCAATCGGAATCTCCACCGGCGGTCCCAACGCGCTCCAGTATTTACTGGCACAGCTGCCGGGCGATTTTTCCGGAAGCATCGTTGTGGTCCAGCACATGCCGGAGGGCTTTACGGAAATGTTTGCCCGCCGCCTGAATGAGAGTTGCGCTGTTGATGTAAAGGAAGCTCAGTCCGGCGATTTGCTGATTGCCGGCCGGGCGCTCATTTGTCCCGGCAATCGCCACATCAAAGTTCGCCGCATGCCGCTTGGAAATATCGTGGTGCTTTCAGACGAGGCGCGGGTCAACGGGCACCGGCCCTCGGTCGATGTGCTCTTTCGCTCGGTGGCCGCGGAGTTTGGGGGACGCTCGATCGGAGTATTAATGACTGGAATGGGTGATGATGGCGCTTTAGGCATGGGATTGATCAAGAGTGCCGGCGGCCTGACCATCGCCCAAAGTGAAGAATCATGCGTCGTTTTTGGAATGCCAAAAGCGGCCATTGAACGCGGATACGCCATGCGGGTCATCTCCCTTGACCTGCTGGCAAATACGCTCAATATACAAACCAGCCCGGAACGGGCGGCCCGGGAAGTAAAAGTTTAAGCTGTTCGAAGACACTTTTAATAAGGCACGGCTTGTCCTGAGGTGAGTTTTACGAGCCGGGGATTTAGCTTGGAGTTGTGAGGAGAAAAATTATGGATCAATTTCCTGTACTGCTTCGGAAAGACCGCAGACCAATCCGCTATCTTGTGGTGGATGACTCGGTCTTCGCCCGCAAGAATGTCGCGAAGATGGTCGAGGCGTTCGGCGGCGAGATTGTCGGCGAAGCTGGAGATGGCTGCACTGCTATTACCGAATTTGACCGCACTTCGCCTGACATGGTGCTCATGGATATTACGATGCCCCAGATGGAAGGCATTGAAGCCGCCGAGCGCATCGTCCGCGCCCATCCTGAGGCGCGCATCGTGATGGTGTCTTCCGTGGGATACCAGGAAAACATCGTGGCTGCGCTGCAAAAAGGCGCCCGTCACTTTGTCCAGAAGCCGGTGAAGGCGGAAATCCTTTATGAAGTGATTAAGTACGTGATGGGGGACGACGCCGCAGTCGCCACTCCCACCGTACAGGAGAACTGACGTCATGAAGATGGAACTGATTCAACCCTTCATCAACGCGGCCGATGCCGTGCTGGCTGAGACGTTGCAGTGTCCCACGCGCGTCGGCGATGTGACCATGGACGAGGAAGCTTATCACCGTAAGGGCGTCGCCTCTATGGTGACCATCAAAGGCGACATTGAAGGCCGGATCATCTTCGATATCGATACACCTACGGCCGCAAAGGTCGCCAGCTATCTTGCCGGCAGCCCTGTGCCCGAGTCCGACGAAATGGCGCGTGAAACCGTTTGCGAACTCGCCAACATGGTCATTGGCAGCGCCATTACCATGCTCAACGATGAAGGCTTCCGCTTCAAAATCAATCCACCCGTCGTGCACCTCGACGAGCTTGGCGAAAAAAGCAGCGAAGATCAGGAAGCGCTGGTGATGTGCTTCGATACCGACAACGGCAATGTCTTCATGAACATCGCCATGCGCTATAACCGCCGGCGGCGCCACGATAGTAGACCAGGGTGAAGAAAAAACTCCAATTTTCTAATTTTGAATGCTTTAGACCCCTCAATTTTTCTCTTACAACTCCAAAATCATAAGGCGGCCTTTTAGGCCGCCCCGAGCCAGTGTTTACGCGCTGGGCCTCGAGTTTCTGCAATTCTGCAGACTGCCGAGCCAGCGAAGCTGGCGATGATATCCGTAGCCCACAGCGCAAGCTGTGGGTGCAGAGTCAAGCAAAGCCCAAGCCCGCGTAGCGGGCGGCATATTTGCTTTCCCCTGATTTTTGTGATCAGGTCCAATATCGCTCTGCATCTTTCTTTTTGGAGTTTTCCTTGGGCGGTTGCGCAGATGGGTGTGTTTCCATCACTTCGTCCATGATGACTTTCAAGAGATCGGGCACGTTCCATTTTGGAACAACGATGAGCATTCCATCGAAGTGGAGGCTGTCATGTCCTTCAGAGTCCAATAAGTGTTGCAAACCTGCCGGGGTAGCGACAATGTATTCGTTCGTCCACACGGCTTGTGTTTCCGGCTCTTCGAATTGAATGAAAAACTCGTCGCAGAAGGAGCTGGGGTCGTCCGGCCCGCGCACCAGATCGAGTTTTTTGAAGTAGTAGTTCAGGACCATAGGGCGATTAAATTTTCCATCGAGGTCCGCCTGGCGCGGAGGCAGACTGATCGGGAATGGTAAATCAGAGCCTATCAGGCTGGGCGGCGCTCGTCCTTCATCCTTCTGGTCAGCATCAGCCGTAGTAACGCGCGATCCGTCGAAATCCGAATCGAACTGGCCGGCGTTCCCGGAAGACGGCATGCCGGCGGGGTCGTACGTGGTTTTGCCCGAAAAGAGATTCTTGACAACAATCAGGAACAGGACAAAAACAGCCACGAAGATCAATATCTTGGCTTCTGCCACTGTGCCCCCTGGTCCTCGCTAGCTTCGCTCGATGGTCACCGATTCCACCACTACATCTTTCAGAGGCCGGTCCTGGCGGTTCCGCTGTAAGCCGGCGATCTTCACTGCAATGTCCTGCCCTTCCACCACTTCTCCAAAGATCGTGTGGTTGCCCGTGAGATGAGGAGTTGGAGCGACTGTAATAAAAAACTGGGAGCCATTGGAATTAGGGCCGGCGTTGGCCATGGCGAGTTTGCCCGGCTTGTCGAATTTATGAGGGGAACCTTTGGTTTCATCCTGGAACTTGTAGCCGGGGCCGCCCATGCCCGTTCCGCTGGGATCGCCGCCCTGGATCATGAAATTCGGAATCACCCGGTGAAAGATTGTTCCTGAATAAAGCGCGCCGGGACCGCTCTTGCCGCTCACGGAATCCTTCCATTCACGCTTGCCCTCAGCAAGGTCAGTAAAGTTTTTGACGGTAATGGGTGCATCTTTTTCGTGCAAGCGGCAGACGATGGTGCCTTCAGAAGTTTTGAAGAGTGCGTAGGTACCAGGTTCGCGATTCATTGGAAATCCTCTCTCGTAATTATTTTTTGGGTGTGCTTGGGCTCGGTTGCGTGGTGGTTTTTAGGTTCAAAATGTCGATGTGCCGAATCTTGACCGGATCATACGGCCGGTCGTTCTCATTACGGTCCATCCGCGCAATTTGCTTTTCTAGCTCAACGCTCGAGGCGTCGCACTGGCCAAATATTGTATAGCCCGTGTTCTTGCCTCTCCTGACTTCAGGGCACCCCTCATCTCTTAGACAGGGATTCAGAGCTGGTTGTTCTCTTTCCGTAATAAAAAATTGTGAAGTATTAGTATTGGGACCACGGTTCGCCATGGCCAGCCGCCCCGGCCTGTCAAAGACCAAATCGGCATGAAGTTCGTCCTCGAAGGTAAAGCCAGGATCTCCTGCGCCGGTTCCGGTCGGGTCGCCCCCCTGGATCATGAAGCCGGGAATGACTCGATGAAAGATAACGCCATCATAGAGCGGCTTATTGTGCTGGACCGTTCCACGGGCGTCCTTCCAATCTTTGGTGCCCTCGGCCAATCCGATGAAGTTGGCGACGGTCTTGGGTGCTTCCTTCGGGAAGAGTTCACACGTCATGTCACCAGCAGTAGTATGAATGACAGCTACCGGGTTCTTAGAAACGGTTGGCGGCAATTCCTGGTGGGAAGCAGTTGGTGACGGTTCCCGGTGACGGCACCCAGCCAGCAGGCCAAGCGACAAAAAAAGAAATGCACAGCGTCTAAGCATTCCCATCTCCAGACAAACCATCAATTTGGTATGTTTCCATCGTTATTAGTTCGTTTTGAAGCGCGCACAAGTACCGGGTTGGCGAGTCATGAAGTCCTCGTTTTAGTTATGGCCCTGCTCAGCGGAACACTGTCTTTCGCAACTACTGTTTGGGTGCGGTCTTGCCCGGTCCGGTTGTGGTTTTCGCGCCCGGAGTTTTACCCGCCGGAGCTTTGGTCCCCGCGCCCTTAAGATTCAGGATGTCAATATGCTTTATTTTCACCGGCGCATACGGACGGTCATGTTCATCGCGGCTCATGCGCGCAATTTTCTTGACCAGCGTCACCGTCGGCGCGTCGCACTGGCCGAATATCGTATATCCAGCGTGCGGCCCGGCGACCAGCCCTGGACACGGTTGATCGCTGAAGCAGGGGTTCAGGCTGTAGCGTTCCTTTTCAGTGATAAAGAACTGCGAGCTGCTGCTGTTGGGGCCGGAATTGGCATAGGCAAGCCGTCCGGGCTTATCGAAGAGGAGATCGGGAAATAATTCATCTTGCAATTTACCGCCGGAACCTCCCGTCCCCGTTCCGGTAGGATCGCCACCCTGAATCATGAAGTCGGGAATCACCCGTTGGAAAATGGTGCCGTCATAGAGCGGTTTATTGTGTTCAACTTTCTGCGTTGTGGGATTCGTCCAATCTTTGGTGCCTTGAGCCAATCCAATGAAGTTGGCTACCGCTTGGGGCGTCTTGTCCGGAAAGAGTTCACATCTCAAGTCACCAATCGTGGTATGTATGACAGCCACAGGATTCTTAGACGCGGTCGCAGCGGTCGGGCGTTTCGTACCGGCAGCTGTCTTCTGCGTACCTGTAGCTTTGCTGGCAGTTTGACCCGAAGCGGCCACGGCCAGACCGAGTGTTAGAAAAAGAACAGCAGAGTGTCGAAGCATTCACCTCTCCCAATAAACAGTGAATTAAATATGTTCGCATCATTATTGGCTCGTGTAAATCGGCGCATAGAGCGGATGAACCTATGGCAACTGGTCACCCATCCTGCTGGGTCATACAAGTTCAGCCTTAACGTGAAACCGCACCCCTTCCCGATCTTGCAAGAAGCTAACAATCTCGAAGAGGTTGTTGGCACGCGGATTGCCTGTTGGCCCGAGCATCCTCATCAGGCTTTTCGAGGGAATTTTGGTGGCCTCAGCGACTTCTGCAAATCCAACAGTGGCATTGATGTAGTCCCGCAGGATAACCTTTGCGGTTGCAGTATCGCCTCCGAACATGCATTCGATCGCTTCGCGCAAAAGCTCTCTACGGAACTTGGGATCACGTACGGCACGGGCACGAATGGTTTCTTTGAAATTACGTGTGAGGGGCATAACTCTTCTACTTTCGTTGTTATTGCGGCAAATTGTGCTCCGCCTGAATCTCCCTTGAAACCTTCTCCACGTCACGCATGACCCGCAGAAAATTCCCCCCTAATATCTTATGAATCTGCTCGCTGGTATAACCGCGTGCGACCAGGGCCTCAGTGATCTTGGGTAGATCAGCGATCGAATCAATTCCTTCCGGCAGAGAAGTCACGCCATCAAAATCAGAACCTAAGCCTACGTGGTCAACGCCGGCAACCTTGGCAATGTGGTCGATATGCTCGATCAATGACTTAAGTGGGGGTCGGGGAAACTGTGCAGCCCACTTCTTTTCAATCGGGGCATATTCGTCGTAGGTGAGAGGCGTACCGTCGGAGTGAGGATGAGCTTTTTTGAAAGCCTCCACTTCGGCATCGCGTTGTTTCATTTTTTCCGGGTCTGATGACGCTTTCAGATAGTTCGCATCGATGAAAGCCGAATAGAAGTTGACCATGACCACGCCGCCATTGCGGGTCACAGCCCGCAGCATGTCGTCGGTCATGTTGCGCGGCGCTGGGGTCAATGCCCGCGATGAGGAATGGGAGGCAATCACGGGAGCGCGGCTGACCTGCACCGCCTGGTAAAACGTGTCATCAGAGACATGGGATATATCCACGATCATGCCCAAACGGTTCATCTCCCGGACAATGTTTTTCCCAAAGTCGGTCATCCCTTTGTGGTGCTGCACTTTGGGATTGTTGATGTCTCCGGAAGAATCGGCCCATTCGTTGGTGTTGGACCACGTCAAAGTCATATACCGCACGCCCAGACGGTAGAACTCGCGCAGCAGGCGAATATCATTTTCGATGGCGTGTCCGCCTTCGATTCCCATAAGCGCCGCAAACTTGTGCTGCTGATGAGCGCGAACGATGTCGTCAGAAGCGAAAGCCATCATCATCTGGTCAGGATGGCGCGCCGCTTGCTGATAGACAGTGTCAATCAGGTCCATGGCGCGGTGCGCATAGCGGCCTTTGAAATCGGGCTCTACCCAGATGGAAAAGAATTCTGCTGCCAGATTGCCCTTTTTGATTTTGCCCAGGTCGACGTGTCCGTCGGCTACCGGCGTGTCCTGTCCGAGGTCGAAGTTTCCATCCAGAAACCGCTGTGGAGTGTCGGCATGGGTATCAATAATAATGGCCGACTCGTGAATGGAATTGGGTGAGCCGGCCGCTTTAGGAGCTTTTGGAGCTTGGGCAAAGGTCAAGACTGCCGTGAGCGTCAAAGCAAAGAAAAAACGTTGAAGGGGCTTCATTCGCCTTCAAGTTTATCAGCGATCTGCCTCTTTTCACGGAACTCGGTATAGCGGTCGGAGACCATTACATGGAAACAAGCCTGCCGTCTCTCTTCGGCGGCTTCAACCAGCCCCTGGTCTCTCAGATCTTTCAGGTAATCTTCGATCCACTTGTGCTGGGCGCGGCTTATACCACGCTTAGCCAGATCAACGGTGATGCCGGCCAAGTGAGATGAAGCGATATCACCAACTTCAGGAGCAGCGTTGCGATTGTGCCGGCGCAATTTCTGCTGCTGATCCAGGGTCCGCACCGCCGAATTAACCTGCAGCGGCACATGGAATTCATGGTAATAAGCGTCGCTCATGTCCTGAAGGAAATAGTTTGTCCAGGGACGGCAATAGCGCTTGTCTGGCTCAATCGCAGGGCTCACGCGCAGGGCCGCAGTTTCGTGGATCGGGATCAACTCCTGGTTGCGCACCAGTTCTTCCAATTGTGCCTGATCGTTGATGCGCGGTAGCTGGAGACGATCAATTTCCTCGTTCTGCCGGAGCATGGATTCATGGGAACCACGCAATACGGGGTTCCACTTGATACGGCGCGTATGACCGCGATGGCGGGTGTAGGAACGTGTGGCAGCCGAGGCAGCCGTAGCGGTGAAAAGGGCCATCAGGGTGATGACGCTTAATATGAAAAGCTTTTTTGTGGCATGCACAAAGTTAATCCTTAATTAAAGATGTTCAAATACAGCGAATGATTAGATGGCGCATTTTAAACCAGAGCTGCCGCAATTGGTACAGAGAGATGTACTTAATAGAACCAAAATGTGAAATCCTATGGGCAACCCCAAACTTTGGCCTTTAGTAACAGTTTTTGTCATCGCTTACCGCCATCCCCCAAAACACCCAGGCAATCGGCCAGTTACAGGTAAGAAATCCGCAAGAACGACGGTTTTAGGCGTTCCCTTTGCGGACGGCTGCTTTTATTGGTGCATAACGAATCAGGAAATGGTAAAGGTTGATTCGACATACCGAACAATGTGGGCTCGAAATTGGGTTCGTCGTTTTCCAGGCGAAAGGCCGGCTTTGTAATTAAGCAAAAACGCAAGGTCCCTCCGGCTTGCCGCGCTCGCGCACGGGCAAGCCCTCGGGATGACGGATTTACTTTGGCGTTAAGGGAGAGGAACTAACAATGAAGAAAAGATGGCTCGCTATGCTGATTGCCTGTTGGGCGGCGGTTTCGATGGCTGCCCAGGCTCCGCTGGAAAAGTTGCCCGTCCGTCGTGTGGTGCTTTACAAGAACGGAGTTGGCTATTTTGAACACACCGGACAGGTGCGCGGAAACCAGGACCTAAAGATCGATTTCACCACTTCGCAGCTCAATGACGTATTGAAGTCGCTTACCGTGCTCGACTTGCAGGGAGGCAAGATCACCGGCGTCAGCTACAACTCACTGGCTCCGATTGCCCAGCAGTTGAAATCGTTGCGCCTTCCGCTTGAAGAAGCCACCACGCTGGCGGATTTCTTCTCGGCGCTTCGTGGGGCCAGGATACAGGTACGAAATGGCGCGGCGCTGGTCTCCGGCCGCCTGCTCAACGTAGAAGAAAAGACCATCAAAAAAGGCAAGGACGAGCAGGAAATGATCAAGTCTCTCGAACTCTCAGTTGTATCCGATAGTGGCGAAGTACGCACTTTCATGCTCACGCCCGCGCTTAGCGTGCGAGTTGAAGACCGCGATCTGAACGAAGAAATCAATCGATACCTGGGCTTGCTGAATTCCGCGCGCGATCAGGATCTGCGGCGCATGACGGTCTCTACCTCGGGCGCCGGCGACCGCAAAGTCTTTGTCAGCTATATCAGCGAGGTCCCGATATGGAAGAGTACGTACCGCATTCTGCTGCCGGCCAAGACAAGCGCCAAGCCCTTGCTGCAAGGATGGGCCATCGTGGATAACACTGTCGGCGAAGACTGGAAGGATGTGGAGTTGTCTCTGGTGGCGGGCGCGCCGCAGTCCTTCGTTCAAAATCTTTCTCAACCTTTTTATGCGCGGCGCCCAGTGGTCGAGCTGCCGGAGACCGCATTGCTGACGCCACAGACCCACGAAGGAACGATGGCGGTCGAGGAAAAGTTGGCGGCAGTACCGCCGCCACCACCGTCGCCCCCACCAGCAAAGCCGGCACCGTCGGGCGCGATTGACCATCTTTATACCTATGACAGTCTTGGCCGGCTTGCCACCAAGTCTGGGACGAATTCCTATTCAAGGAATGGAACCTCTGCTGTCGATCGCGAATTGAGATCGACTGGGGTTCTGGCAGAAGCGGCCGAAGAGCAAGGCATATCTGCCAATGCGCAGGAACTGGGCGATCTGTTTGAGTACAACATCAAAGAAAAGGTCACTATCCTCAAGAACCATTCCGCGTTGGTTCCTATTATCAATTCACATGTCGATGCCGAGAAAGTCACGCTTTGGAGCGCCACTTCTCCACGCGCGTTGCGCGCTCTTTGGATCAAGAACAGCAGCGGGCTCACGCTCGATAGCGGAACCTTCAACATCATCGACAACGACACGTTTGCCGGTGAAGGCCTGATTGATCCGCTCAAACCTGAAGAAAGACGGTTGCTGTCATACGCGATAGACCAAGGCGTGCGAGTCGATCACACCAATCGCCTGGAGAACCGCCCGGTAACGCGCGTCCAGATCATTCATGGCGTGATGATCCAGAAGCAGGAGCAGCGCGATCATCAACTCTATACAATCCGCAACACCGATAGTGACGCACGGCAAGTGGTGATCGAACATCCGGTGCGGCAAGGCTGGAAGCTCCCGGCCGATCTGAAGCCGGAAGAGACTTCGGCATCTTTTTACCGTTTTCGCCTGACGGCCAAGCCCAACGAAACGACTACGTTGAAGATCGATGAGATTAAACCTATTGAAACAAGGTATGCCCTCTCCAACATTACCGACGCTCAGGTTGCGCTGTGGACCAATGAAAACCTTATCAAGCCGGAGACCTTGCAGGCCCTCAAAAAGATCATCCAGCAAAAGAACGAGATTGCCGGCCTGGAACGCGAGATTGCCGCGCGCAAGGCGCAAATCAGCTCGATCGATCAAGACCAGCAACGCCTGCGCGAGAACATGAAAGCTCTCAAGGGCAGCGCGGAAGAAAAGGCGCTGTTGCAGCGCTATACCAAAGAACTCAATGACCAGGAGGACAAGCTGCAAGCCGTCCGCGGGGAAATAGCATCTCGCGAGCAGCAACGCGATAAGAGCCGCGAGCAGCTCGACAAGATGATGGAAGATTTGACCTTGGATGAGACGCTCGCGGCGGATCAACGGGGATAACGCCCGATCTGATTTTCGCTTTGCGGCACGAACAAATTCGTGCCCTGGAATTTCTATTTTTGGTCAAGACTCCATTTAATGCGCTCGGTAATGGGTCTTTCACCCTAAACTATAGGTTGCGACTATCGAGATTCGTAGTTATTTCAACGTTAAATCTTCCATATCTGTGGCATAATCTACCGGAAAATCTCTATTTCGAAAGCGATGGTTTCTCCCTCTCACACTGCGGCTCCATCAGCCCTGCTCTCGGCTGAAATCTATCAGGAGATATTTAAGAGAGCCAACGATGCGATTTTGATTTTTCGCCCGCAGGATGAGCTCATTCTGGAAGCCAATCCTCGTGCCGAAGAGCTGTATGGATACTCCCGCGAAGAATTAGTCGGCATGAGCCTCAAGACTCTCACGATCAACGTTACCCGGGGCGAAGCCGAGATTGAGAAGCTGATGCGGAGCGGACGATATGAGAATTTCGACACGCAACACCACAACCGTCAGGGCGCAGTCCTGTCGCTTCAATGCAACGCATCCGTAATCCATTTTGAGGGTGGACCGGCAATCTTGAGCGTGCTCCGCGACGTGACGGACATCAAACAGGTCGAGGCAGAGCTACGTCAGCGCACCACCCATTTGTCGGCGCTGATCGATGCCAATCCGCTGGGTATTGTTGTGCTCGATCGTCAACCGAAGGTAATTACCTGCAATCGTGCATTTACGCAGATCTTTCAGTGGGAGGAAGCGGAACTTGCGCTCAGCGCTTTCGATGAGGCAATCGCTCCCGAAGGGTTGCTATCGGAGGCCCAAAATATTAGCCGAACTGTGACCGAAGATCAGCAGACCGTCCGCACTACGACCAGGAGAAAAAGGAAGGATGGGACGCTGGTGGACGTAGAAGTCATGGCTGTGCCTTTGACGATAGACGGCAAAATGATGGGAAGTTTTGGCCTTTACCAGGACATCAGCGAGCGTGTCTCCTTGCAACAGCAGTTGCTCGAATCACAGAAGATGGAGGCCATAGGCAGGCTGGCGGGAGGCGTGGCCCACGATCTCAACAACATGCTTACTGCCATCACCATTCATGCTCAACTTCTGCATTCCAAACTCTCGCCCGAGTTGCAGCAGCACACCAGTCAAATCTGTCTGGCCACCGAACGGTCTTCGAGCACGGTGCAGCAGTTATTGGCATTCAGCCGCAAGCAGGCTGCGTTTCCCAGGGTAATTGCTTTGAACGCTACCATTGCCGATTTGATGGGCATGTTGCGGCCTTTGATTCGGGAAGAACTGGACTTGAATTTTGTCAGCCATCCCCGCGAACTCCATGTGCAGATCGATCCCAGTCATCTGGCCCAGGTGCTGGTGAACCTCGTGGTCAACGCGCGGGACGCTATTCAGAATCGTGGAACGATTTTTTTGCGAACATCGGTGCGCAAGATACCTCCCAACAAATCGCGCGAAGCAGAGTTGCCGCCGGGAGATTACGCGGTCATCGAAGTTCTGGATACCGGAATGGGAATGACGCCGGAGATCAAGGCGCGTATCTTCGAGCCGTTTTTCACCACCAAAGATATTGGCAAAGGAACGGGCCTGGGGTTATCAACTGTCTATGGCATCGTGATGCAAAACAAAGGCAACATAGAAGTCTGGAGTAACGTGGGGCAAGGAAGCAGCTTCCAGATATCCCTTCCCTTGCAACCAGTTGCCGCACCCACCGAAGCTAAAGAGAAACGCCACAATCTGCCCGCGGGAACTGAAACCATCTTGCTTGTGGAGGATGAAAACACGGCGCGAAGCGCCATGTCTGAATTCCTTGAAAACCTGGGCTACGAAGTCTTGCAGGCAGCCAACGGACACGACGCGCTGGCCATTTACACCGAGCGCTGGTCGGAAATCAAGATCGTCATCAGCGATCTCATCATGCCTCACCTGAATGGAGTGGAGATGGCCCAGGAAATCTGGAAAAAACGTCCTGCGCTGCCTGTCATCTTTGTTTCCGCCTATGGCGATGAGGATGTGAGACCAAAACTCCCGGCAGACAGCATCTTCTTCCAAAAACCATTTCGTCTGGAACTCGTGGCCAAAGCCATGAGGGATGCGCTGGACCAATAACGCAGTTTACGGAAACACCCTTACCATAAACGGCGTCTGTAGTGGGCATGACCCTGTGCATGTGAAGTCCCGCTGAGGAGCCGGCGTCCGCATAAGCTCAGAGTTGGTGGAGGTTCGAATGATCGACACACTGCGGTCGTTTGCGTTGACCGAATAGACGCGCGAGGCATCATTGGCAGCGTCAACGGAAACGGCCCCTGATCCCACGGCAATCGTCTGAGTTTCGCGCAAGGCAACTGCATCGATTACGCTCACTCGATTTCCTGTGCATGACGCCAGACTACCAACAATGTTGGTGTGATTGGTTCCCGATGGACATCCGCCCAGCGCGGCGTAGGCGCGTGTGCCATCTGAGAGTGCAACCACCGATACCGCTGGCCCGGAAAGAGCGACATCAGCGATCTTCGTCGGTACGATTCCCGCTCCCAGGTTGATCGTGTCGCCTTTGATCACACTCAAGGTGCTGCTTCCGGTGTTGGTCACATAAACCCGTTTCAAATTGGAATCAAAATATGCAAAGTTGGGCGAAGCGCCGACCGGAATCGTAGTAATCACGCTGTCGATTCCGGTATCGATTACGCTCACGGTACCGTCGCCTTGGTTGACCACGTAAACCGCGCCCGTATCGGTGCTCATCACGGCCCAGATGGGCTGCGACCCGACTGCAATATTTTTGATAAATGAATTGTCAACGGCCGAAAACACGGTCACGTTATTGCTGCCGCCGTTCACCGCGTACATCTTAGTGGCGCCAACCCCTGTAGTTCCTATCGAGCCAGCAATCGAAACCGGCTGCGTTCCTACCGGCACGGCGGCATTGGCTACCGTTCCAACGATTGGAATCACGCTTACATCATTGGAAGTACTGTTGGCGATATACAAGTTGCCGTTGACGCCTACTCCAGCGGCCACCTGCCCGGTGGTCGTGGCAGGAAGAACAGATGTCGTGATCGTCGAAGACGTCGGAAGCAGCGCAATATAGAGAGTGACAGTATTATCTCCATTGACCACCAGGAGCCGGCTGCCCCCCTTGGCCAGGAACGTAGGATTCGGGCCTACTGAAACAACACCTACATTCGTATCGCCGGAGGTATCGATATGCATGTTGCTGCCGTTGCCGGAAGGGTTCGTCGAAAGAACCACGGCTTGGCCTAGATTGCTGGGATCACCACCCGGCTTGACCACGGGCGTGATGGTAGGGCGAAAGGTGTCTCCACACCCCGCAACAAGAATAAGGCCGGTAATGAGCAGAAGGACCGCTGGAAGGGTCCGGGGGTTCGAATTCATGCGTCTCCTGGAAAACTTATAATGTATAACTTGAAACTCAAAACTTCAAATTTTGACCCTTCATGGTCGTGATGATCCTGGGGAGCACAACCCAATCCTATCAGGGACTCCGCTACGCTGTTCGGTCCCGTGAGGCTGCGTAATCAAAGGGTTTTGGCTAGCAGCTAGAAGCCAGTAGCTCATAGCTGTTCTTTAAAATAAATTCGAAATTCGAAAATTACAGATTCTGGCGCCCTGCCCACACTTCTCCCACCCTATGGAACGCAGGTTCCACGACTTCATGCAGATTTTTTTGTGGTTTTTTTCCGGCTGGCTGGTTCTTCAGTCCAAACTGAAGCAGCCATAATCTACCCGCCATTGGGTTTCTTTTGTTAGGATGCGTTGCACAATAGACACGCCGTTCAATAATGAGCCACCCTCGAAAACCTGCTCTGGCCAGAGTTGCTGATTGGCTAGCCCTGATTGCCAGCGGCCTGTTGATCATGGCGTTCTGGCTGCTTCGTAGAGAGGATCTTCGCCGCGATCATCTTCACTTGGGAATCGCCCTGGCGATCACGCTGGCCTTCGCCCTGGTAGGACGTTTATCCCATGGGGTAAGCCGCTCCGGCGCGTTCTCCGGCGCCGTGGTTGCGTTCTTAATGGCCAGCCGTGACCTGCGGATATTTTGGATTCTTCTGGTCGTTTTCTCTCTGACCCTGGCGGCCACCCGACTGGGCAAATCACGAAAAAAACATCTTCGCGTTGCCGAATCCGACCGCGGACGGTCTGCGTCTCAAGTCATCGCCAATCTTGGGATCGCAGGTGTAATTATGGCAGTTCCTTCATTTGCCGCATGGAGAATCCTGGCTTTGGCTGCACTCGCAGAGGCCGCCGCCGACACCACCTCCAGTGAAATCGGAACCGCTTTTCCCGGACGCACCGTTTTGATCTCAACCTGGAGAACTGTTTCACCCGGCATCGACGGAGGAATCAGCACGATCGGCACCATTGCTGGGCTTTTGGCAGCCGCGGTCATAGGCGGTCTTGGCGCGGTCCTCGGCTTGGTACCGGCGACTCAAGCCATTGCAATAGCGAGCGCCGGAACGATGGGAATGCTCATGGATAGTCTTTTGGGAGCGACCCTGGAAAAGCGAGGCGTGTTGAATAATGATTTGGTGAATCTGGCGGGAACGGGTTCGGCAGTGTTGATGGCCTGGCTGATCGCTGGTGGCTTCTAGGAGCCAGAAGGCTACGTCAAGTGCATCAACCATACTGTGTAACTCACAATCTCGTGGAACACGGCTTCATTCCGTTTCCACAATGATTGTGGTTTGGAGTTGGGTCGCGGTGCGCCGTAAACAGTAATGCCTTGGCGTCCGAGCATGTGCTTGATGCGGAAGATATGGTATCCGTCGCTTACGGCCAGGCAGGTATTCATGTGGTTGGTGCGCATGATGGTGCCTACACGGCGGGCGGATTCGGCTGTATCCGGGCTTTGGGTTTCTGCGATCAGGGAGGCATCAGGAATGCCGTGCACTTTCAGGTATTCCCTGCCGACCTCGCCTTCGGTGAATTGAGGATCGGAGCCTGCGCCTCCAGTCGTGATCACCATCGGAGCTAAGCCCCGGTGATACAGTCCCACGGCATGGTCTAGGCGGGCCTTATAGACTGGCGACGGTTTTCCTCCGTATTCCGCAGCGCCGAAGACTACGATGGCATCGGCTTGCCGGGATTCATCCTTTCCCGATTGCCGCACGATCAGCAGGTACACAATCACCATGTAGCCAGACAGCAGGAGTAGGAGAGACCAGAGGAGCCGTTTTTTTTTGACGACCGCCATCAATTCAGGTATTCGGCCAATTCACCTTCCGCAATGGCGCCTTGGCGCAGCATGGTGACCTTGCCCCAATCGCTCATATCGATGATGGTGGAGGCTATACTGCGTGGACTCTCGCCGCCATCCACGATCAGGCTGATGCGACTGCCGAGCTGTCCCCGGACTCCATCGGCGGTGGTGCATTCGCTGGCTCCGCTGATGTTGGCTGAGGTGGCCGTTATGGGCACACCTGCGGCGCGAATGATCTCTACCGGGATTTTCGCGGCGGGCAGCCGTAAGGCTACGTTGCCGGTGTTGGCTGTTACCTTCAATGGCAATCGCGATGAGGCCTTTACGATGATCGTCAGCGGTCCTGGCCACCATTTCTCTGTGATCTCATAAAAGATGTCGGGTAATGGACGAGCCAGGTATTCGGCCTGCTCCACGCTCTCGATCAGCAACGACAAAGGCTTGTGACGGCTGCGCGACTTCACGTCATAAATGAGGTCAACCGCCCGCAGGTTCAATGGATCGGCAGCCAGGCCATAAAACGTGTCGGTGGGCATACCGACGACTTGTCCGGCTTTGATGCGGTCCGCTACATAGGCAACCAGCCGGGTATCAGGGGTTTCAGGATTAATTCTTACGATTTCTGCGGCCAAACTAACTCCACGAAAGCAAAGGTGGGGAACGCGTCAAACTATCATATCGAACAACCTTTTCTCAACCGGAGTATAATTCCCCTCCTGTTCTGGATTCCACCTGCCGAATCCAGTCCTTAAAAAGCAGTCCTCTACCACGCAGGAATCATTGGCCGATGGTTCCTGCCCAAAGCCCATTTTTGACGGCCAGTTCGGGAGTCACACGCGTATTGCTCTCGGCTGCTGTTCGACCCACAACCCCCAATCCAGCAAATTAAGGAGTTGCTAATGAAAGCAAAAAGCAAACGTCTTCGCCGTAGAATTCTGGAAACATTGTGGAGCAGTTCAACTCAGCCTAAAGAAAAAAAAGGTGTTGCCCGCAGAGATTTTTTGAAATGGAGTGCACTCGCCGGTACCGGCGCGTCCCTTGCCGGCGCGTTGTCTGCACCGGCGATTCTGCGCGCACAAGATCGCAAGGAATCGGGCGATGTTCCTACCCGATTCAATGAAGCGACCGTTGCACAGTTGCAAGCGGCCATGGCCTCAGGCGAACTCAGCGCAGTAGAACTCACGCGTTTTTACCTGGCGCGCATTCAGGCAGTGGATAAAGATGATCAGGATGGCCCGGGAGTAAACGCGATCCTCGAAGTCAACCCCGATGCATTGGCGCTGGCGCGAGAGGCCGACGAACTGCGCCGCCAGGGAAAAGTCTTGGGACCAATGCACGGCATCCCTGTTCTGCTCAAAGACAACATCGATACTGGCGACCGGATGCAGACCACGGCTGGCTCGCTCGCCCTGGCGGGAGCACCGGCTGCAAGGGATTCGACTATTGCAGCTAAACTCCGGGCGGGCGGCGCTGTCATTTTGGGAAAAACCAATCTCAGCGAGTGGGCAAACTTCCGCTCCTTCAACTCGACCAGCGGATGGAGCGGACGCGGTGGGCAAACCAATAATCCGTATGCGATTGCGCGCAACCCCAGTGGCTCTAGTTCCGGATCAGCCGCAGCGGCATCAGGCAACCTTACTGCTGTCTCGCTGGGCACGGAGACAGATGGCAGCATCGTCTCGCCCGCCGGAGTGAGCGGAGTAGTGGGTATCAAGCCGACCATTGGCCTGACCAGCAGGGCCGGCGTTGTGCCTATCTCGCACACCCAGGATACGGTTGGACCTCACGCGCGTACGGTTGCCGATGCTGCCGCCGTTCTCAGCGTGATCGCCAGTCGTAGCTTCGACGGACGCGATCCCGCCACCGGCAGCGTTCCTCTAGGATGGCGCGGCAGGTTTACTCGGCCCACAAACCTTCCTACGGATTACACCCAGTTTCTCAACCCCAACGGACTGAATGGCACGCGCATTGGAGTAACACGCGCACAAATCACCGGCAGCCCTAATGCGCCGACTCCCCAAAGCATCCTCACGTTGTTTGAGACTGCGGTCACCGCGATTCAAGGCGCCGGGGCAACCCTCGTTGATCTGGAGGCGCAAGGCTTCAGCTTTCCTCCGGGTGATGGCGAATTTCTAGTGTTGCTGTTCGACTTTGTCACGGACCTGCGGAACTACTTTGCAACTCGCACCGGCGTTCCTATGGCGGGCAAAACGCTGGCCGATGCCATTGCCTTCAACAACGCAAATGCAGCCACGGAGATGCCGTTCTTTGGACAGGAAATCTTCGAACTGGCCCAATCGCTTGCGACT
>DASZFU010000086.1:0-33255 GCA_035939495.1 Candidatus Angelobacter sp.
CCAAGCTCGGCGCCCGCGCTCATCCAACCGCCCGCGCAGAGCTTGGTATTTTTTGCGAATGCTACCTACGGCTTCCTGTCCCATAGAGACAGAATACTGGAATTGTTTTAATTGTTCAATTTATTTATGCGCAAATCCTTAGCCGGAGAGATATCCAATACCTCATGTCATTCTGAACGGAGCGCCGTGAAAAGTTGAGCCTGGAATAAGGACGGGCGCGGAGTGAAGAACCCCGATAACATCTGAAGCTAAATTGCAGACACGAGGTATTTGACCGAGATTTAAAGCTAGATTGACCAGAACGTTGTCGGTAAACGTGGCAATCCATTCAGAGCAGTTAGATCCCAAACATCGGTAGAATACCTTGTATCTGCAAAATCAGACCGAAAACATTATCGGGGTTTCCTTCGGCTCGCCTCAGGACAGGCTTTCACTGCGCGCCGATCATCTTTAGTAGTTCTGAGCTTTCTTGCCGCGCTTCGTTCAGAATGACAGGGGGGTAAGGCGTCGCGAAACCGGGCAGCCGTTCCAAAGTAAGTGACCTTAGACCAAAGGTAGTAATCTTTTCCTGTGCATTATCATTCGTCAGCGATCAATGCGATGAGGAGAACGATGAAACCGGTCAGCATTATTCTTATCTGCGTGATGTCTGCGATTGGTCTGCACAGTCAGACGAAGAACGGCCCTTCGGCACGAGGCATCTTGCTTGAGGATCTTACGTGGGTTGAGGCGGAAAAAGTCCTCACTCCCGATAAGGTGGTTGTCATCCCACTTGGAGCCGAGTCCAAAGAACATGGCCCCCATCTCAAGCTCAAGAACGATTGGCTCATTGCACAGTACTTGCGAGACCGGGTATTGGAGCAGGCTGAAGTCGTGGTCGCGCCCACGTTGAACTACAGCTACTATCCCGCGTTTCTTGAGTATCCAGGCTCAACCTCTCTCCGGCTGGAGACAGCTCGCGACGTGGTCGTCGACATCTGCCGCAGCCTGGCCCGCTTCGGTCCTCATCGATTCTACGTAATCAATACCGGAGTTTCCACGCTGGCTGCTCTCAAACCAGCCGCAGAGTTGCTGGCCAGCGAAGGAATTGTCATGAGATATACCAACATCCTGGAAGCAACGGCGCCGGTCGAGAAAAAAATATCAAAACAAGAGGGAGGCACACACGCCGACGAAGTTGAGACCTCCATCATGTTGTACATCGCTCCGGAGACGGTCGACATGAAGAAAGCCGTGAAGGATTATCATCCGGGCAAAGGCCGCCTGACCCGCGATCCCAAAACCGCAAATGGCGTGTATTCACCGACTGGGATTTTTGGAGACCCAACCCTGGCCACCGTAGAAAAAGGCGCAAAGCTGACCGAGGCCCTGGTTCAGGGAGTTCTCAGGGAGATTGAAGATTTGCGCCGCAGCCCGGTTCCTCCCCAAAAATGATCACTCCGCATT
The DNA here is from genome assembly GCA_035939495.1 of Candidatus Angelobacter sp. Lineage (GTDB taxonomy): Bacteria > Acidobacteriota > Terriglobia > Terriglobales > Acidobacteriaceae > Angelobacter. The sequence goes on from DASZFU010000086.1 coordinate 1,447, forward strand.
ATCGATCTGCGCTCGCTGGAGCCGGTCGGAATAATCGACGTAGATGGACTTCCATTGTGTATAGAAATCAATCGCTCCCAAGCCACCCTCGCGGTGTCCATTACCCGTAGCCTTGGTGCCGCCAAAGGGAAGGTGTACCTCAGCGCCGATGGTCGGCGCGTTCACATACGTTATGCCTGCATAGATGTCGCGCATGGCCCGAAAAGCCTTGTTGACGTCGCGTGTGTAGATCGAGGACGAGAGGCCATAAGGCACGCCATTCGCGATGTCGATTGCCTGATCAAAACTGTCACAGGGAATCAGGCTTACCACTGGACCAAAAATTTCTTCCTGGGCAATACGCATTTTCGAGTCAACATCGCTGAAAATCGTCGGTTCAAAGAACCATCCATGCTCATGCGCGGGGCCGGACGGACGTTTTCCTCCCAGCGCCAGCTTTGCTCCCTGGGTCTTACCCACTTCTACATATTGTTCTGTAGTTTCAATCTGCTGCCGGTTGATCTGTGGACCCATTTCCATGCTCTCATCGAGTCCATTTCCGACTTTCAAATGCTTAGCGCGCAAAGCAAGTTTCGTGGCAAACTCCTGGTAAATGCCCTTTTGAACAACGACCCGGCTGGTAGCCGTGCAGCGCTGTCCGGTGGTGCCGAACGCGCCCCACAACACCCCTTCGAGCGCTAGGTCGAGATTGGCATCGTCAAGGACAATGATGGCGTTTTTCCCGCCCATTTCCAATGAGCAAGGCTTAAAGTTGCGCGCGGCCGCCTGGCCCACGATCCGGCCTACCTCGCTCGATCCGGTGAAGGAGATTGCGCGAACATCGGGATGCTCGACCAGTGGCGCGCCCGTTTCCGGGCCAAACCCGGTAACAATGTTCACAACACCTTTGGGTAGTCCGGCATCGGTAAGCGCCTGGACCAGGTTGAAAGTGGAAAGCGGTGTATCCTCGGCCGGCTTGATTACACAGGTATTGCCGCAAACCAGGGCTGGCAAAAGCTTCCAGGAAGGAATTGCCATAGGGAAGTTCCATGGACAGATCATCCCGCAGACCCCAATCGGCATCCGGACAGCCATGGCGAACTTGTTGGGAAGTTCGGAAGGCACCGTGACGCCGAATTGGCGGCGTCCTTCTCCCGCCATATAGTAGGCGGTATCGATGGCCTCTTGGACATCCCCCCGGGTCTCCTTTAGTACCTTACCCATTTCCCGCGTCATTTGGCGGGCGTATTCCTCTTTTCTGGACGTAAGGACCTCGCCGGTTCGATAGATGATTTCAGCGCGCTTCGGGGCAGGCACCAAACGCCATGTCTCAAATGCCTGTTTGGCAGCGCTGACGGCGTCATCGATGTCACGCTTCCCGGAAGCTGGAAAGATGCCAATGACATCCCGGGTATCGGCAGGATTAAGATTTTCAAATGTTTGGCCGCTATGAGAGGCGACCCATTCGCCGCCGATGAAGTTTTTGTAACCTTTTGCCGCCATTTTTGATCAAGCGCCTTTCAACGAGATTCAGTTTATCCTACAGGATGAACGAGGCAGCGGGAAAGAATACAGGTGAGAAAATCCAAAACGTTTGGGAATCGTAAAGGTAAGTTATCTTTTCATCGATTTTTTGAAAGCAGAAGGTTAGAATTCATACAGATTCATGCCTGCCTAAAATATTCGGATTTGCGCTTGACTTTTTAGGGTACTATTAGGAAGTTCCAAAATGGGAAATAAAAGATCAGAAAGATAGTTTTTTGTTAGGAAAAGCTCCGGCATTATTGCATTCTAACCGGTGCAAAAAACTTCGGGCCATTCTACCCGATCGGGAAAGGTCGGAAAATATGTCGATATTACTCGCAGACGATGATGTGGATCTTGCCACGTTCCTAGCCAAGTCACTGGAATCAGAAGGCTATGCAGTGCATACAGCGCCTGATGAACAAAGCGTTCGGGCCGAATTGCAGCGCCAAAACTATAAGCTCATTATCCTTGATCTGAATTTTGGCCCAACCGATGGGCTTAATCTGCTGGAGCAATTGAGAGCTGAGGGATTGGCTACGCCTGTCCTGGTCTTGAGCGCCCGCACCGGCGTTTCAGACCGCATTAAGTCCCTGAACCTCGGCGCGGACGATTATGTGGTCAAGCCGTTTTCCTTCCAGGAGTTGGCGGCGCGAGCAAACGCTATTCTCAGGCGCAAAGTCGATCCTGAACTGGAGATATTACGGGTAGAGGACCTGGAACTGAATCCCCGCGACCGCAAGGTTACCCGCGGGGACCGCGAGATCAAGCTGAGTCCTAAGGAATTTGAGCTGTTGAATCTGCTGATGCACCGTGCCGGCACAACGGTGAGCCGCCAGGAGTTGCTGGACAAAGCGTGGAATCTGCAGCCGGAGACCGATAGCAACCTGGTGGATGTCTATGTGAACTACCTGCGCAAGAAGATCGATTTGGCCAATGAAGAGAAGCTCATTTTCACGGTACGCGGTTCGGGCTATCGCCTGGGTCCAATTGCTTCCGCCACCAATGGTAGTTCTTCGTCAGGGAAGGCAGGCACTGACATTCCGCGCGCCAATAAAAGTCACAGCCAGTCGCAACAGGGTTCCAGCATCCCTGTTGAAACCGTTACGTTGCAGCAAAGCACGCTGCGGGCGCTGGTAAATTCCGTGGCCCACGATCTGGCGCAGCCCCTGACCAGTGTGCGCTGTTTTCTGGAAGTGGCGGGAATGCGGAATGGAGCCAATGCGGCTAACCAGGGGAGTGACCTGAAGAGCATTGAACAACAGGCCGATCGCGCCATTGCCCTGGCCAAGACACTTTCTTCCCTGGCTCGGGACGTTCCTGCACCCAGCGGTCCGTGGGTTTTGCTGGATACCCTGCTGCAAGAGGTCTTCAATGACTTCATTGTCCTGTTGCACTCAGGCATGTTGACCTTGGAGCGTCAGTGGGACTCGACCATCCAGGTGACGAGCAGCCCGGTCCTACGGCAGCTTCTGGTGTTGTTGATAGGAAAGCTGATTGGCAGAAACACCCGGCCGTTGACCATGACTGTCGGTACCATCCTGAAAGGAAGCAAGTGCAACCTGGAGGTACGATGGAGGATCACGGATGCCTCTTCCCAAAGCCAGCTTCAGGATATAAAGATCATCCTGGGTAAGGAGCTTCCCTATATCCAAGAGATGGTCTATTCCATCGGTGGCGAATTGATTCTCGAATCGGATTCAGTTTTGCATCTGAAATTGCCGGCCGGTAAGCAGGACCTGGTGCAATAAAAACATTTGCCGCAGATCTACGCAGATAAATGCTGATAAAAGCGGAGCCAAAATCAAAAAATTCAACTCAGAGGCACAGTTCGCTGTGCCTCAAGTTTTTTCTGGAGGGACGTTCGGACTCTGTTCGATCCCCCGATCACTCGATGTCCCGATCACCTGATTCTTTCACTCGCCCATCACCGCCACCACGACCCGTTTGTTTCGCTGTCCATCGAATTCAGCATAGAACACTCTCTGCCATGTGCCCAGCAACAGTTTGCCGTTGGTAACCGGCAGGATGACCTGATGATGGATGAGCAGCGCCTTGAGGTGCGAGTCGCCATTATCTTCTCCAGTCTGGTGATGCAGGTAGCCTTCATTGAAGGGCGCCAGTGTTTCCAGCCACTTGTCGATGTCCTGGATGAGACCCTCCTCGTTATCGTTGACATAAACTCCCGCAGTAATATGCATGGCGGAAACCAGCACCATTCCGTTGTGTACTCCACTCTCGCGTACGATCTTCTCCACTTGTTGTGTAATGTGCACATATTCGCGATGCTTTTTGGTGTTGAAAGTCAGATATTCAGTATGGAATTTCATGATGGCTCCAAAAGCTTGATCGAAATTCTAAACTTAGCTGCGGTTGTCTTTTCCGTTTTTAAAAATCGACTCTGCCGGGGCGGGCAGCACTTGTAAATTGTGGTAGCTTGTATGCCCGATATTGGAGCGAAAGCCACTCCTCTGTCAGGCGGTTCGAATTCAGCAAGGAGAAAAACACGATGATCACAAGAAAATCCATAACAACGTTGATGCTGTTCGTTTTTGTGTTGACACTAAGTTTACCTGCTTCCTTGGGCTACGCAGCCCCCATGCCCCCACAGTCTTCACCAGATTTCTCGCTGTCGTTTGCCTTCAACCCGCAAACTGTCAAGAGAGGAAGCGGTACTCTCTTCCAAATTGAGATTCAACCGATCAACGGCTTCACAGGGACCGTCCATTTCACGCTTACGCAAAATCTTCCCAAAGGCATCGTCTGCGCGTGTGGTCCATTTGACGCGCAGGTATCAGGCACGGGAATTACATTTACAAGCTTCAGCCTCGATGTGCCAAAACCTGTGGCCACGGCGCCCACAGGTACTTTTCACATAGGCGTTACCGGGACCAGTGGTACTATTTCCCATTCCGAGACTGCCATCCTGATCGTGCGATAGCATCCCAGTGCAACGAGTGGAGCAAAAACTCCGGCCTACTACCTGGGCCGGAGTTTGCTTTGGCTGATCACTTCCCGCGCGGGCGGCGGGCACGAATCCGCGATGTACGGGAAGTGTGGTTTTTCCGGTAATAGCGCGCATAGACGCGAGCGCGGGCCTCAGGAAGTGTAGCAAGAAGGTCTCCCTGCATCAGGCCGGCTGTGGTGAGGTTCGAACTCACCCTTTGACAAAGCTGCTCAAATCGCCGCTGTTCAGGCAGTAATAGCAGGCCATCCCCTAAACGTAGCACGGCGAAAGCCGCGCCATCGGTCAGCCCTAAGTCTTCGCGGAATTGCTTGGGAACTGTTAATTGTCCTTTTTCGCCAATCTTGGTCGTAGTCAAATATTCGATGATGGGATTGTTAGCTGCCATGGTGATAGGAAAATATTATCAAGCCAGTCTGCCCGAGAAAACAGAACAAATGAGGGATCTGTTTACTTTTGCCGTAATCTGCGCTCCAACGCAAATTCCGATGTGAATTCATTGACGCTCGTGTCATACTTAGGCCGTGATCAGGCGCGTGACAACCCTGGTTCTTGCAGCCACTGTTTCCTTCTTTGCTTTGCAGCCGGTTCCCGCTCAGGCACAGAGGACTTCGGAAGGCTCGGCGATTGTATGGTTGCGGGACTCTTCCGCGTCCAGCCGCAAGCACGTTGAGGTTGAAGCCTCGACACCAGCCGGATGTTGCCGTATTCCAGGATCATATGCTTCCGCTCTTGGCACATTCGTTTCTCAGCCCTTGTCAAATGTGCCGGATGGCCGCGCTCCACCTCCCGTATTGCTGTTGCAAGTTGATGTTTAGACAGCTTTATTAAGGAGGTCTCTATGATGGGCAAGCTTCTGCGCGCTCTTTTTGGCAGCGCAAAATCCATTCAGCCGATGATCGAGCAGATCAACTCCAGCCGCCGGGAGTTAGAGAAGCTCACCGATAAGGAATTGCGCTCTCGATCTCAAGATATCCAATCTTCTACGGATCGCCTGGAGACGATCGCGGTGGCGGTCGAGGTTGCGTTTCGCGTCCTGGGACTCAGGATGTTCGATGTCCAGATTCAAGGCACACTGGCCCTGACCGAAGGACGCATCGCGGAGATGCAGACCGGCGAGGGTAAAACGCTGGCTGCCGTCCCTGCCGCGGTCTGGTACGCGAAGCAGGACAAGGGTGTCCATGTGCTAACGGTTAATGACTATTTGGCACGCCGCGATGCCCAATGGATGGGCGGCATCTACGACTGGTTCGGGCTGACGGTGGGATATATCCAACGCGATATGAACGCCGATTCGCGCAAAGCTGCTTATGCGTGCGACATCACTTATGCCACAGCAAATGAGGTTGGATTTGACTACCTCCGCGACCAGTTGGCGCTCCATCCATCGGAGCAGGTGCACCGGCCTTTCGCAGTCGCAGTGATCGATGAGGTCGATTCCATTCTGATCGACGAAGCACGAATTCCCCTGGTGATTGCCGGAGGCGATTCACAGGCCCAAACGCTACCGTATCGCGTGGACAAATTGACGCGCCATTTCGTCCGTGGGACCCACTATTCCATCGACGAATTCGGGCGAAACGTCTCGCTTACCGACGCCGGTATTGCGGCGGTAGAGCGCGAATTCAAATGTGGGAACCTGTTCGCACCCGAGAATCTCACATTGCATACCGCCGCGCAGGATTCCATTCATGCTCATGCTCTGCTTCGCCGGGATGTGGATTACCTTGTCAAAGATGGCGTAATCGCCTCGGTGGATGAATTCAAAGGCCGCATTATCGAAGACCGCCGCTGGCCCGCTGGCCTGCATACGGCGGTGGAGGCCAAAGAGGGACTTGCTCTCAAGAAAGAAGGCCGCATCCTCGGTTCCATCACCCTGGAAAACCTGATTGCCATGTATCCCCGGGTATGCGGAATGACTGGTACTGCTGCCACTCAAGCCAGTGACTTCAGCTCCATCTATGGCATGGATGTCGAAGTGATTCCGACGAACCGGCCCGTCATTCGGGTCGATGATCCGGACAAAATCTTTCAAGCACGCCGCGAAAAAGAAGAGGCTGTAATCCAGGAGATACGAGAGACGCACACCACTGGCCGTCCGGTGCTGGTGGGAACTTGTAGTGTGGAAGAGTCGGAGCGGCTCAGTGTTCAACTTCAAGCTTGTGGAATCCCGCATCAGGTGTTGAATGCGCGAAATGAGGAGCGTGAAGCAAGCATCGTTGCTAAAGCTGGCCAGCCTGGAGCCGTGACGATCTCGACCAACATGGCTGGGCGCGGTACCGACATCAAATTGGGAGAAGGTGTCGCGGAATTAGGCGGACTCTATGTTATCGGCACCAACCGGCATGAGGCTCGCCGGATCGACAATCAGTTGCGAGGCCGGGCCGGAAGGCAAGGAGATCCCGGGCGCTCTTGCTTTCTTATCTCTCTGGAGGATGATCTGCTCGTGCGCAATCGGGCGGAAGATCCGCGCATTCATCAAAGTCCCGAAGAGATTCAGCGGGCAGTCGAAGGACAGAATCTCAGCCTCCGTCTCTTCCTCCACAAATACGAGTCGGTGATCGAAGGCCAGCGCCAGGCAATCCACCGTAAGCGGCAGGAGTTACTAACCGGCGCACAGCCTTGCTCTTCCGAAATAGAACGCCTGGTACGGTTAACAACCATTGACGACCTGTGGGCCGACTACCTGGCCGAAATCAATGAGCTGCGCGCGGGCATCCATTGGGTGACATGGGGTAATCGTGATCCGCTCTTTGAATACCTCACGAGCGTCGACAAGCTTTTTCGTCAACTCGAAGTCGACATCGAGGAAGAAACACTTAAGAGGCTGGAAAAGGCCGGGACCAACGGATTCGATGCTTCGCAACGCGGAGCCACCTGGACTTATCTGACAACCGACCAGCCTTTCGGTAACGCCAGCGAGCGCATTCTGCGAAGCTTGTTGAAAAGCAAGCTCAAGGTGCCGGTCTACGGGAGGTGAGAAGGAGTTGAGTTACCATCCTGTCACTCCCTCCAACTGAGTTACCTGGAAATCGATCCCGAGTTGGCGAGCCAGCAATCCGGCCTGATCGACCTCCTGAAGGTGTTGAGCAGTCGCACTCGCGGGTATGCCAAGTTTCAATATGCGTTGAGTATTTGGTCCGGCTATTACGCGGATGCCATTTCGGCAACGGTCCTGATAGGAGTTCAGATCTCGCATGTATTTTTTGAGGGCGGACAAGACCGAACCGGGGCGCACATATTGCGCAGGTGTCGCGCTGAGAGTCTTGACACTCACTATTTCACTAGGGTTCTCAATCAGGCCATCCCGGAGCAGGGCCTGGGCCATCTCCCCTGGGGGCACGGCATCAATGCCTTCGAACCCTGGGGGAAGATTGCCGCCTTCTGCGGCTTCAAATACATATGCAACACCACCAGTCTTGCTGCTGATGGGCACGAGCGCAGAGGCTCCCGTCAAGCTCCGCCGGCGCAAAGCAATTCCAGATAAGGGAAGGAACCGGCCGCGGGAAGGAAGCGGCTTTCCTCCCAAAGACTTGATAATTCCCGGAACGACGCCGAAGGAACACAAACGAGCGCCATCCCGCAATCCTGCCTGCCGGGGTGTCGCTCCAAAAATCTTTGGGTTAAGACTAGGTCCGATTGATCGTACGAACTGGTCAAATTGCGCGCGATTACGGTCTCCTTTGATTGCCAACAGCTGGGCTGCAGTCGCTGAGTCGCCTTGGAGCAGCGCCTGTCCGACCAGCGTAAAGTCGTGCCCATCGGCCATGAGATCCTGGATCGGTCCCATGAAAACGCCTCCCAGACACGATCCGAAGCCTTGCAGAAATCCGCCTACATAGGCATTCGCGGATTCGGGGCCACCCCCATCAGCACCACAATCGCAGGTCGTACACATGTTTTGTGAAGGAGTAGGCACACGCGGAGTGCGATTTGCATACGGAGAGGGAGGATAAGGGGGTATGGTCGCGCCAGGAGCATTCGACGAAGGCCGCCGAGGTGGCGCAGGAACACTCGTCGCAGCTGGGCAAGGACGGCCCAATATCGAGCTCTGCTGCTGAGCATAAAGTTGGAAACTCCTCTGCATCTCGGGATCACGAATCGAGGAGGGACTGGCTGGAGAAATTGTGCCCGTTCCAGAACCGCTGCCGTGAAGCCGGTGAACTGTACCGCGGTCCGGTGGCTGCGGATCTCCGTAAACCACCACTCCATAGAGCCAATGGTCGCGCGGCTCATCACAATTAGGTATCCACATGTAAGGCCCGTTCGAGCCATGCACATGCTGAGGACCTAACTTGATCCAATAGCCGCGACCTAGTGGGCCGCTCCCCGCAGGCCGCGCCTCACCTGCGCTAAAAACGTCTTGGCTATTCTCTATTGCAAATGCCGGAGTGCTTGCGAGGCCAAACGTTGCAAGAAGAGTAATGGCAAGCAGGAAACGGATCCGATGGAAGGAACTGTTGTCAGCCATGCCGGGCATCCTAGTCCGGCTGCGCAGGCAGGTATAAGATGACTGTGGTAACTCAGTGTTGACCAGTAGTTTCTTTAACCTGATTAACCTTCTTTAATTACGTGGGTCACGTTGCCGGGCTATGTATTCACAAATAGAGTGTGGGAATGCGAAGAAATGAGCTCGCATTGGCTGTGCCCCTCCTTCTCTTGGCTCTGAACAGCTTCAGTGGGTGCCGAAGGGATACTGATCATAGAAATCAATATCTCGTGAACGGACACATCATCGTGAAAGGTTCGGATCTCGGAGCACCGTCCGCGGTTGCATTCAGGGCTGCGCTCAACGATTCTCTCAGCGGCCGCCAGATCAGTCCGGGGTTCATGCGAGCGCTCCAGGATGTTGGCTGGCTCTATTGCTGGGAGAAAAAAGAACATCCGGAGAAATCCGATCCCGACCTCGTGCAAGCAACCACAGCCGAATTTCACAATCATTTCAAGCCACGCAATGCAGATGAAGTCGTGCAGCTTGATGTGGCGGCTGCTCTGGCAGAAAAGACCTGGTGTCCATTGGGCCTCCCGAATCCTGTCACCAAGCCACCGGAATTCCCTGCCAACAGCTACCAATAAAGCCAAAACTCGGCCTGAGAAGTCCATTCAATCTTCCCTGCCTGAATGAAATTCGGTCGTTCTTCCGCGATCTGCGTATAATTCTTTCCGGCTTGTCGAAGATCTATGTAGAGATCGACGGAAAACAATCTACAGCGTGGACGCGGTTGTTCACCTACCACGAATCCAAGTGATCTAAAATTTGTTGACAGGAGGCATTGCCCGACATGTTGTGGAAAGCTGATCCTACTTTCTATCCCTCCCCGAAGCTGGCTGCGCGAGGTCCACGCGAAACTCTTGCCTATGTCGCAGCTTTGAATGCCAACGGATCGAGCCAACCCGACGCAATCGCCGTTGTGGATATCGATCCGCAATCCAAGAGCTATGGCCAGATTGTCAACCGTCTTGACATGCCTAACCACGGTGACGAACTCCATCATTTTGGATGGAATGCCTGCAGTTCAGCGCTCTGCCCCCATTCCGCGCACCCGCACATCGAGAGACGCTACCTGGTGGTGCCCGGTCTGCGCTCCTCGCGGATTTATATCGTCGACACCAAGCCCGACCCGCGCAACCCGAAGATCATCAAGACGATCGAGCCACAGGATCTTGCCTCCAGGACCGGATACAGCCGCCCTCATACCGTCCATTGCGGGCCAGATGGAATTTATGTGAGCGCCTTAGGTTCTACCTCGGGTGAAGGACCAGGAGGCATTTTTGCTCTCGACCATTACACCTTCGAACCCCTGGGGCAATGGGAGGTACATCGTGGTCCACAGCACTTTGCTTATGACTTTGCCTGGCACCTCGGCCATGACACCGCCATTACCAGCGAGTGGGGCACCCCCGGCATGATTGAAGACGGCGTCAATCCTGAAGCCCTGCTTCAGGGAAAATACGGTCACTGCATCCATGTATGGGATCGTCCGAAGCGGAAACACTCCCAGGTGCTGGACCTGGGAGCGGAACAACAGATGGTGCTCGAACTCAGGCCCGCCCACGATCCCACCAAGGCTTATGGATTTGTGGGCGTGGTTGTCTCTCTCAAAGATCTCTCCAGTTCAATTTGGCTATGGCACCACTCCAACGGCGCGTGGGCCATTCAAAAAGTCATCGAAATTCCAGCAGAGCCTGCCGATCCTGCACAGCTCCCGGACATCCTGAAAGGTTTCAAGGCCGTTGCTCCGTTATTGACAGACATCAACCTCTCCGTCGATGACCGGTATCTCTATGCGTCGTGCTGGGGAACCGGGGAATTCCTTCAATACGATGTCTCCGACCCATTCCATCCCAAACTGGTAACCTCCGTTCATACGGGCGGCATCGTGCGTCGCGCTGCTCATCCATCGCAACCCAAGAAGGCATTAAATGGTGGTCCGCAAATGGTGGAGGTCAGCCGTGATGGACACCGTATATACTTCACCAATTCCCTCTACGCCTCCTGGGACAAGCAGTTTTATCCCGGCGGCATCGATGGTTGGATGGTAAAGCTGGACCTTGATTCCAATGGAGTCATGAAGCTCGATCCAAACTTCTTCGTAGACTTCGGTGATCTCCGCAGTCATCAGGTGAGGCTGGAAGGCGGTGATGCATCTTCGGACTTCTACTGCTATCCGTGATGCCAGTCTGGCCGTGGATCACGCTTTGCCTGCTTGGGGCTTACCACGGCCTGAATCCCGGGATGGGTTGGCTCTTCGCGCTCACGCTAGGGTTGCAGGAAAAGAGCCGCGTGGCCATCGTAAGGGCGTTGGTGCCGATTGCCTTGGGCCACGCCGTAGCAATCTCCCTGGTCTTGATCGTGCTGCATTTCGTGCAGGATACATTTTCTCATCGCGCCGTCAGGATCCTGGTGGCAGTCATTTTGTCCAGCCTCGGCGTCTACCGCATATTCCGCTCCAGCCATCCGCGAGGTGCACGCATGAGGGCCGGAGCCAAGGATTTGTTCCTTTGGTCGTTCCTTATGGCTTCAGCGCATGGCGCGGGCTTGATGCTCGCGCCCGTGGTGCTGGCTCAACCCATGCTTGGAATGGACCATTCAATGCACCAGGCGCAAGCGGTTCCCGTGGCAGCTACACCAGCCGTATTAGCAATGGCCGTTGTGCTTCATACTCTTTGCCTCTTGATTGTGGCTGGAGCGTTGGCACTGCTGTTTTTTTTGTCCTACGAGAAATCCGGGCTGTCTTTGCTGCAACGCACCTGGCTCAATTTTGATCTGCTTTGGGCCATCGCACTGCTTGCGGCCGCAGTTCTGGCACTGTTCCTGTAGAAAATCTAAGGGCTATATATCATCATGATATATCATGATGATATATCATGGTGATATATCATGATGATATAATCCAAGAAATTCAAACAGGAGTGCTTTCATGAAACTGCTGATACTTGGAGCGACCGGTGGAACCGGGCAGGCCCTGATTCGGCAGGCGCTTGAACAAGGACACATTGTGACTGCCTTTGCACGCGATCCTACCAGGGTCAATACGACTCATCCTAACTTGCGCGTTGTAGAGGGCGACGTTTTGGACTACGCATCGGTGGAAACGGCCGTCCAGGGGCAAGATGCAGTGCTCTCAGCTCTTGGGGCGCGATTGCAAGTGGGACTGTTTGTTTTGATTATTTTCATTTGCCAAGTAATTGCCAGATTCGCTGCCCTGACTGGAGCGTTCGAGTGGTTCGTCCGGCTTGGCATCCCGCTGCTTACAAATCTCATTCTCTTCCGACCGACAGTTATCCTCTCCCACGGCACAAAAAATGTCATAGCTGCTATGGAGAAGCAGGGCGTCAGGCGCTTCATCTGCGAATCCTCCCTGGGCGTGAATGAAAGCAAGAGGCAAGCCGGATTCGCATTGAACTACATCTGGATCCCTCTCTTGCTGAGAGGCATCTTTGCAGACAAGAAGATACAGGAAAAACTTATTCAAGACAGCAGACTAGACTGGGTGATCGTTCGTCCGGCAAGACTCACCAATGGCCCGCGCATCGGTGTGTACCGCAGCGGCTTCGATCCTGGCGACATGTCCATCGAAGGACAAATTTCCAGGGCGGATGTGGCCGACTTCATGCTGAAGCAATTGACCTCCGATGCCTTCCTGGGTAAGACGCCAGGTGTTTCTTACTAGCAGGCCACTACGAGTCCCCTTAACGTTAGCGCGCTACACCGTGGTCATCGCCCGCCGTACTCGTCTCCATAGGCCCCGCACAGGAAAGAATAGAATGATCGACCACAGCAACAGGCTCGGCCCCCAGGAGGCCAGGAACAAAGCGATCGCGATCAATCCGGCCACCATGGTTTCGTATCCTTCGACCGCGGCATTGCGAATGCGGCTGGAAGTCGAGGGCGGCACCATCTGTACATGCGCCTTGTAGTCTTCCCTCATTTTCAAGCTTACAGTGGCAAAGGCCACCTGGTTGGCAAGGTTTTTCTTCTCGGCGTCCATTTGCTCGATGCGTTCCCGAACAGCGTCGATTTGTTCTTCGACCTCCAGAACATCGGAAAGGCTTCCCGTGCGCTGCCGAAGGAGCTCGGTCAGCCGCTGCTCGCTGTTGCGCGCATTTGTAAGCCGGGCTTGCAGGTCCACATATTGCTGCGTAACATCATCTCCCTTTTGCGATTCCGATTCCACGCGGCCGAGCTTCTTCAATTCGGTCAAGGTCGAATCTAACTGGTCGGCGGGCACTCGCACTAAGGCATCGAGCGAGCGTCCAGCATCGGTAGCGCCACCTGTGTTCATATTCCCAAAGTACCCATGATGGCGTTTCAGCATGTCTTCCAGATTCTTCCTGCCCTGGTCGAAATCTGTTGCGATCAGGGCAAGTTCGGCCGTGCGTACAATCATCGGCCCAGTCAACGCCATCGGCCCATTCGGGGTTGCCGTTTGCGATCGTTCATGGCCAGGCTGCGCCGCAAGCCGACGGGGCACTTTAGGAGCAGCCGCGGCAGGGGAAGCCGTAGAGGGTATCGCCAATGTGCTAGTGACTGCCGTTGTCTGCGCCACCTCTTGCTCGCTCGCAGAATCTGTGAATCTAGCCATCTTGTGCGTAGGCAAATTCGGCACCCAAAAAGCGATCACCACAAGAATAATTGCAGCGCTCGCGACGCCAAAGGCCCAATAACGAGGCTTCCTGAGGATTTCGCGCCAGGTCTTACGAGGCCGACGCGTAACGGATTTCTCTTTTTCTGCATTCTCCTTGGGTCCATCTCCGGCAAGAGCAGAGATCAATTCGGGTGGGACTTGAGAATCTGATGGCGGCATTTGCCATACCATCAGCTTTTGAGAGACACCACGAAGGTCGGCAGCAAGCTTCTGGCAATCTTTGCAGTGCTCCAGGTGAGCAGCGGCGACGCTGGCCCTGTCAGCTTGAAGTTCTCCATCGAGGTAGGCCATCAGTTCTTCAGGTTCGATTGCGTGGATGCTTTTGCTCATTTCATTCCTCATCTGTCAGCCTTGCTTCGGTGGTCTCTGCTATTCCCAATCCCGCCATCGCGTTTCGGTGTTTTTCCGACGGCTCAAGGAGATCTTTCAGCGCCATCCGCGACCGGAAAAGCCGGGAACGGACCGTATTCACTGGAAGCCGCAACAGCTCACTGATTTCCGAGTAACTAAGTTGCTCATATTCGCGCAGCATTAAAATCTCGCGCTCGGGCGCATCGAGTTTCTTGAGCGCCTGCCGGACCCACAAAGCAGAATCGGGTGTCTCATCGATCGCTGGCTCTTTCGCAGACTCCGCCGGCATTTCGTTCATGGGCTGCTTTCGCCGCTCTGTAGCCAGCAATTTCAACGCAATTCCGTAGAGATAAGTCCGAACAAGTGAGCGAGGCTCGTAGCGCGTTGTCGCGCGAATAACCGCAAGAAATGTCTCCTGGGCCAGGTCTTCGGCGCGTGCATGGTTTTCCAGCCGCCTTCGGAAAAAGCCGTAGAGCGGCCCACGATAACGTGCAAACAACTCCTCGAATGCCTCGCGCGATCCCCGCTGGAACTCCAGCATCAACGCTTCATCACTGACCATGGTTGCCGGTGTTTCTCCTTCCGGTCTGTTGCAAGTGCTCTGTGAACTCTGTACATACCTGTAATGTCGCCAGCGGCTAATTAGTTCCCAGGGATGAGCTTTTTATTTTTCACTGTCTTGGAGCAGTGCTTCGCCAGAAGAGCTGGAATTCTGATGGACATCGTACAAAGGCCAGGGTCAGGGCGCGTCCATGCTTCAAACATGGGCGTTGCCTGTCTTGGATTTCAGGGCTGAGAGTAGCATCAGACAGGGCAGAATCGGCCTGTCTCTAAAGTACAATACGCTGCCTCAATATAGGTTCTTCGGGCTTCAGTGAATTTGAATCCGCGTGTATTTAGGTCCATCTGCGGTTGTTTTTTTGCGGCTTGCCGTGCTATGCCAGACGTTTCGGTCCTTCACGCCGCCCTCGATCATGCCTGCAGCTACCGTTGTGTTGGCAATCGGATCAATCAGGATAAAACCACCCATGGTGCGGTTCTGCCTATAAGGATCGAAGACCAGCGGCGCGCTGGTTTCAATCTGGACCGAGGCCACATCGTTCATCTGCAACGACAAGGCCGGCACATTTCTTGCTGTATCCATGTCGATGCGCTGCAAAGTGTTCGAAACCCGTGCTTGAACTGTCCTGGTGGTGTGTTTCAACACATAAGGCCTGGCGGGGTGGCAAGATTGTGGATCGAGCCAGATCAGCTTGGCTGAAACGTGGGCCGCGCATTGCGGCAAATAGCCTTCACCTGCCAGCAGGCCGCCTCGATCGAGGTCGATATCTTCATCGAGCATGATCGTGATTGAGCTTCCGGGCAAAGCATATTCTGTTTCGCCGTCGAAGGTACTGATCGACTTGATACGCGCGCGTTTCTCCGAGGGAAACGCGGTGACTGCTTCTCCTCGCTGCATAAGACCGGCGGCAATCTGCCCGGAGAATACGCGGCATCCCGAATCATGGCGATTTACATACTGAACCGGGAACCGCAGCGGCTTGGAATAATCGGAATTAAGCACCGGAAGATCTTCCAGGTACTCCAGCAGCGTAGCGCCATCGAACCACTTTGTCCGGGAGCTGGCCTGAATAATGTTGTCGCCCCTAAGCGCGCTCACCGGTATGGCACAGGCATTACGAATTCCCAGCAGATCACAGAAGCTCTTGAAGTCTCTCGCGATATCGTTGAAAACCTGCTCGCTGTAGCCAACCAGGTCCATCTTGTTCACGGCGGCCACAAAGTCCTGGATTCCCAGAAGCGACGCGATATAGATATGTTTTCTACATTGCGGCAAGAATCCTTTCGTTGCATCGATCAGGATTACCGCCGCCTGCGCCGTAGAGGCCCCGGTGGCCATATTTCGCGTGTATTGCTCGTGGCCGGGAGTATCGGCAATGATGAACTTCCGGCGGGGTGTGGCGAAATATCGATAGGCCACGTCAATCGTGATTCCTTGCTCGCGCTCCGCCGTCAAGCTGTCGGTAAGCAAGGAAAGATCGACGGGGCCGGTGGAGCGGTTCATCCCGCTTCGCTGGATGGAGACAAGCTGGTCTTCGTAAACCGCCCTGGTCTCGTAAAGCAGCCTGCCAATCAGGGTTGACTTGCCATCATTTACGCTGCCCGCTGTGATAAACCTGAGCAAGTCCGGCTCGCCGGAGGAATCTCCCATAAGACTTTGCACAAACGGGTCCAGGGAGTTATCAAGCATCTAGAAGTATCCCTCGCGTCTCTTCATCTCGAGCGCGCCCTCATCATCGTGGTCCATTATGTTGCCGTGCTCCGATTTGCGGAATGACAGCATCTCAGCAATGATCTTCGGCACCGTATCGGCATCGGAGCGAATGGCGGCACTGCACGGCACGCAGCCCAGGGACCGCATTCTGCACTTGATCATCTCTGGCCGCTCACCCGGCAGCAGGCGCATGCCACGTTGCATGAGCACCACCGAGCCGGCTCGCTCTACGGCCTCCCGCTCACGCGCGAAATAGAGTGGAACCAGAGGAATGTTTTCAGCACAGATATAAAGCCAGATATCCAGTTCAGTCCAATTAGAAAGGGGAAAAACGCGGATGTTCTCGCCGGGATTGTGGCGTCCATTGAATAGATTCCACAGTTCCGGGCGCTGATTTCTCGGATCCCATTGTCCTTGTCCGTCGCGAAACGAGTAGACACGCTCCTTGGCGCGCGAGTTCTCTTCGTCTCGCCTGGCTCCGCCAAATGCAACATCGAATCCGCCTTCGGCCAGGGCATCGAGCAAAGCTCGGGTCTTCAACAAGCTGCAACATTTCTGTGTCCCCAGCGCGTACGGATTAGCTCCTTCGCTCAGGGCCCTCTCATTGGTGTGCACGATCAATTCTGCCCCTGCCTGTTTCGCATACCAGTCGCGAAACTGGATCATCTCGGGAAACTTGTAATGGGTATCGATGTGCAACAGGGGGAAGGGAATCTTTCCCGGATAAAAAGCCTTCTGCGCCAGGCGCAGCATCACCGCCGAATCTTTTCCGATCGAGTACAGCATCACCGGCTTGCAGAATTCCGCCGCCGCCTCGCGCAAAATAAAAACGCTCTCTGCTTCTAATTGCCGGAGATGGCTCAAGGTTTTCGACTGCATCTCAGCTTGCCCTCGACCTAAGCGGTAAGAAATTGCAAACGCCAGTAATCTAAGGTATTTCTAATGTTTGCAGGGAGGAACTAACTTTTACATCCCCGACCGTACCACTGTCAAGGCTATTGTTAAAATTTTCTTAATTAAAAACAATGGTACCTTTGTCCGCCACAAGGGATTTCTTGAGTCAAAAGTGGTTCAAACAGGTTCCTGCCGCTCAGACTTTGAAAGTTTTGTAAAGAGACACACCCATTCTGCCTAATAACAGTCCAGGAAATAGAAATGGTTACTTTAGTAATCACTGGTTCGCGGGAGCACTCTAAATAGTTTCACCGCGTTTTGCAATGGAAATTGGCGAGGTGAAATGGTTTTGCTTTTATTGCCGTTTGCCCGGCTGTGCCGAAAATCATGCCAATCTGCTAACATCTTCTCAGGCGTTAAGGACGCATCCGGTCCGCGGAAAGGGTAGAAGCCCACCTTATTGATCAAGATTTTTTTGCGAACCTTCTTTCAGCCCGAGGTGCGGACAGCGGGCGCTTTCCATGAAAGGAGGTCGCTATGCCGACCGATTCTTCAGACGCACCCCGCTCGCTGCCTGACCGCCCCAACCTCAGACATTTGAGAGATCAAGCCAAGGACCTGCTTCGAGCCGGCGAAGCTGCGTCCGTTGCAGAAGCGCAATTCAAGATTGCCCGCTTTTACGGATTCGCAAGCTGGCCAAAACTCAAAGGCCATGTCGATTCGCTTGAAGAGATCGGCCAGCTCAAGCAGGCCATCGATACCAACAATCTAGAACGCGTGAAAGCCATGATGACGCGCAATCCGGCGCTCCATCGTGCTCCGCTCGGCTATAACAAGAATGGACCTCTCACCTGGATGGCTGAATGCCGCGTGCCCTGGGAGCCGCCCACCGCCACTCGATTGGCCATGGCGGAATGGATGATCGACCACGGCTCCGATGTGCACCAGGGCGGCGATGGACCCTTGATGCGGGCCGCGTTGCGCGGCGATCGCATCCCCATGATGGAACTTCTCGTTGCGCGGGGCGCTGATGTGAACGCGTGGTGGAATGGATACTATCCAATCATCTTTGCTCCATGCGAGAGCGTTCAGCCGCTCGCTCTGAAGTGGCTTCTGGAACATGGCGCCAATCCGAATTGTGATGATCCGGCCCGCAAGTATCCAGGCACAGCCTTGGACTTCGTCATCGGCACCTATGGACGCTCCCGGCAACTCGCCGAGTGCATCGATATTCTTCTCGAAGCAGGTGGTGTGACACGTTACAACCTGCCTCCGCTGCTGAGCCTGCTGCGCGGCCAGCTCGATCGATTGGCCGAACAGATCGATGCCGATCCCGCTCTTCTCCATCGAAGATTTCCTGAACTCGATTTCGGAAGCACGGGCGAACGTTCGCTCAAGCTGCGCGGAGCAACGCTGCTTCACATGGCCGCAGAATATGGCAATGTTGAGGCGGCGAAGTTGCTGTTAGATCGCGGGGCAGATGTCAATGCCCGCGCCGTGATCGATCCATCCGGCGTAGGAGGACAGACGCCGATCTTCCACGCAGTAACCCAGTTCGACGATTGGGGGTTACAGGTGGCCGAACTGCTCATCGATCGCGGCGCAGATCTCGGGCTTCGTGTCAGGCTACCCGGCCACTATGAGCGCCCGGGCGAAGTGGTGGAGTGCACGCCTTTGGGGTACGCGTTGCTGTTTCCAGAGAGTCCAGATGAGAGCAAAGCTGTGACGCTTTTGCGCAGGCGAGGAGCGACGACGTAAAAAATGCGTTGCTGAATTCCTGCCAGGTAAGCTGCCATAGAGCAACCCATCCAAATGCTCTGAATTCCGTTTGTATTTCTCGCGACCGTCCTATATGTTCGCTCCGGAGACCACCTATGAAATTCTGCTGTTGTCTTCTGTTTGCCGTCTTGTCATTTCTCCGTTGCGAGGCCCAGGACAGCATCGTCGCCGGGGGTCGCACCCGCAAAGACTTAAGATAGGGCCGGTTCCTTTGCCGCCCAGGCCGCCGACACAGTAATTTCTAATTCTTCTTCTTGGGCGGTGGATTTCAGCCATCAATCGAGATTCCAGGAGCTGCACGGGAACCTCTGCCACCTGCGAAGTGTCAATAGTGTTAGCGCAGCCAACAAAGTTCGAGAGGCGAATAAGCGGTTAAGGAGCAGGCCATGGCCATGACGTCCGGCAGCCAGGAAAAAGTCGCGTCTGAAATCAATGTAACTCCCATGATCGACGTGCTGCTCGTCCTGTTGATTATCTTTATGGTGATTCAACCGGAGATAAAGCTGGGCGAGGCGGCCGAAACTCCACATCCAGCGAAAGCTAATCCGGAAACTCAAGCTGTGCATCCGCCAGGTGTCGTTATCGGGCTTTATCGAGGAGACGGAGGCAAGATGCCACTGATCAAAGTTGACCAAGAGGAAGTTGCCTGGAATGACCTAACGGGACGGCTCCGGGAAATCTACAAATCCCGGGCAGAAAAGATTGCGTTCCTAAGAGGTGATCCGGACGTGGAATTTCAGTTCGTGGCAGACGTCGTCGATATGACACATGTTGCGGGCATAGACCGCGTCGGCTTACTGCCAAGCAAAGATTGAAGCGACCCAATACGAACACCAGCCGAGATAAGCGGCGAACTCATCTGCGCTTCTCTCGGCCAGGCGTCTTGTACTAAGAACTAAAGCGTTGTCAGGGCTACTGTAGACCGTCCACATCGTCCACCGTGTCCATATTGTTCCACGAAAATACCTAAGGCCAGCCTGAACCAGCTCTGAGAACGGTCCTAGGCCGGACTGCTGTAGACGATCTCCAGTCCGCTGGATTCGTCGCTGATTTCAGGGGCTGGGGTCTCGGGCGGGAACATGTGCCTGGCCAGAGAATTATAAAGTCCGGACGCTGCCGCGCCCACCGCAAATCCGATGATTCCATAAAGAACTGGAAAGAGAACAGCCAGAGTGGCGCCGTTCATTCCTCCGAAGATGATCGGATGGGCGGGCGTATTGGCGGCGAGAAATGCAACGGCGAACAATGGCGTCAGAAGCACACCCAAGACAACATGGACTCCCGCCGAAACGGAAGCTACGAGTAGCACTTTAACGCTACGGGTCCGTTCTTCAGGAACCGGCTTCAAGAAGGTGTTGCCGCCGATTTCCTCAGGCACTTTTTTCCGGAATATATCGAGAGCAGGTGAAGACATATCGTTCCTTTCTTTCGCCCTTAGGGCGCCGATTTGCGATGGGTTCGGCGTTGGCTGCCGCCGTTTTTCTGACTCCCTTGCCGCAAAACAAAAGGCCCAGGGAGGCACTACCTCCCTGGGCCGAATTTCTTGTTGAGACCGGAAAGCTTCCGGGAACTAAAAAATCAGGGCCCTATCATGTTCAGGCCAATTCTTTCGCAGCCCAGTTTAAGGATTGCGAAATGTTTTTTTCGCTACTGCCTCCACGCAGGTAATCTCGCCATTGCGGAATTGTATGGTGATCGAGCCGGGACACTTGCGCGATTGCATAAAATCCATAAGTGCAGTGAACAACTCTTTGGGAAGAGGGATGTGAGAGCCATCGGGTGCAACAGCCATGCATCTTCCCTGGAACTCCATCGCTGCTGAAAAAGACGCTTTTGGTTTGTCGTGCGTTGTATGTTCAACCGCTACGTCGCTGTTGTTTCGCGCGGGCAAGTCAGCGAGATGAACTCTGGTGTCAGCCATAAACTCCTGCAATTCTCTTCGAAAATTTACCCATCACCGGAAGCTGCTGCGAACCTTAGAGACCCCATTGGATTTATTGGGATTTTTTAATCTCTTAACGACCCATTGCAAAGACGCCCTAGAATCCAAATTATTAAAGCATTGTACGATCCATTTTGCTATTTGTAAATCTTCTTAATCATCGCCTCCAACCCAGCCACTCCGCCATTACGAAATTGAATGGTTACAGAGCCAGTCGGTTTGGCATTTCCTTGGAGGAAATCGGAGAGGGCGCCAAATAATTCTTTAGGAATTTCGATCTGATTTCCCTCAGGAGAGATCACTACATACTGCTGCGCCCGCTGAATTGGCACGACTGTCGGCATACTTACTCCTTGCAACGAATCTATGAAACCGCTCGAAAGGCTGTTCTCATTCCTTGTAGCTTTTCCACAGAACCGCTGCTTGGGCCGCCTTCCTTTAACAGGAAGCGACATAATCTGATTCCAAGACTTTAGAATGAAAGCCGTTCAACCCGTCATAGAAATTACTAATGTTCTATTTTTAGAAAAAATCCGGCTTTGCGCGGGGTTTTGACCTCCGGTTCGACGGCTAAAACCGGCAACCCTAAAGACTCATTCCGGTTTTCAGAAACTCACCGTGGATGATCACCCTCAGCAACTTTTTCTTCGCCTTCCACAAAATAGACGCTAACAGGTTCTCTCGCCCTTTAAATCTTGGTGAATATTTGCAGCCCGGAAATCATTCTACTGCGACAAACAGCATATTAAAAAAGCAGGAATTCTGCGGTTTTTGCCATATTTTGGCTCTGCATCGCATTGTATTTTAAAGCAAACGCGCGTATCATAAATCGTGTGACTGGTTTCGACTTAGGCTGATTGCAGTTCTAAGTGGGTTTGTAAGTTCCAAATCCGTGGCGGACGTACCAGTGGGCGAGAGGCCCACTTTATTTTTGGGTGCGACTCGGTTTGCCGGACTTCTCTCGTTGGTGCGTCGGCGCGGGAAAACCGGAGCCTCGCCGGCAGATTTAGAACTCTGCTGAGCGGTTCTAGGTGGATGGTAGCGGAACTCGACAAAATTCGCGACATTGCCGGGCGGGTGGCCGCCACTCACGGAGTTGAAGTTGTTGATGTGGAGATGCGTGGCGGGGGCAAAGCCCGCACTCTCAAGATCACAATCGATAAACCGGAGGGCGTTACCCACGAGGATTGTGCCAACGTCAGCCGTGAAGTTTCGACGGTTCTCGATGTGGAAGATGCCGTGCCTGGCAGTTCCTACGTCCTGGAAGTTTCGTCGCCGGGCCTGGATCGCAAGCTGCTAATGCCTCAGGATTATCTTCGGGTTATAGGAAGCAGAATCAAGATCATGACCCGGCAGCCTGTCCAGGGGAATCGGCATTTTGAAGGCAGGTTGCATGGTTTTCAAGATGACAAGCTGGTGCTGGAATTGACTTCAGGCAAGAAGCCCAAGCCAGGTCACAGTCAGCCCTCGAAAATTGTCGAAATCGATCTGGCCAACGTTGAAAAGGCCAATGTCGTACCGGAAATTTAGGGACTCGTAGTCTAAGGAAAATGTATGGCAAGCGAGATTTACAACGTCATTGACGCTTTAAGCCGCGAAAAGGGAATCGATCCGCAGATCGTAGTGACCGCGGTAGAAGATGCCATTGTTGCCGCGACTCGCAAAAAGGAAAAGAGCCAGGAGAATTTGCGAGGCCAGTTCGACAAAGACAGCGGCAATATCCGTGTCTATGCGGTAAAGAGTATTCTTCCGTCCGATGACGATATCGAAGATCCTCAACTTGAAATCTCGCTGGAAGATGCGCGCAAGATCGATGCCAATGCCGAAATTGGCGGTGAGGTTCGATTCCTGAAGTCCACCGAAGGATTGGGGCGCATCTCGGCGCAAATCGCCAAGCAGATTATCTTTCAAAAGGTCCGCGAGGCCGAGCGCGACACCATTTACAACGAGTACATCGGGCGTGTCGGTGAGATCATCAACGCTACCGTCAAGCGCATTGAAGGTCCTGAAGTAATTTTCGATATCGGCAAGGCGGAAGCGCGTATGCCCAAGAAAGAGCAGTCGCGGCTCGAATCCTTTGCCATCGGCGAGAGGATCAGGGTCGTGCTGACGCGTGTAGATAAAAACTCTAAAGGGCCGGCGGTCATTGTCTCTCGCGCCGCGCCGGAGTTGGTGCAGAACCTCTTCCAGACTGAGGTTCCGGAAATTTACGACGGTACGGTCGCCATCCGGGCCATCGCGCGCGAAGCCGGCGAGCGGACCAAGATCGCTGTAATGTCCAAGGACAAAGATGTGGATGCGGTGGGCGCATGTGTGGGCATGAAAGGCATGAGAGTGCAGTCCATCATCCGCGAACTGCGCGGCGAGAAGATTGACATCATTGAGTACCACGAAGACTCGGTGACGTTCGCCGAAAAGGCTTTGCAACCGGCCAAGGTGAGCCGGGTTACCGTCCTGGAGACCGGTGAGAAGCACCTGGAAGTTGTTGTGGACGACAGCCAGCTCTCGCTTGCCATCGGTAAGAAAGGTCAAAACGTTCGGCTTGCGGCCAAGCTTTTGGGCTGGAAGATTGACATTAAGAGCGAGGAAGAGAAGCGCCAGGAAGTAGAGCAGCAGATGGCTTCCCTGGTAAGTCAGTCCGCCACTCCGTTGGATCGCGTTCCTGATCTGGGAGAGCAATTGATCCTGAAGCTGAACGAAGCCGGCATCACAACGGTGGAAGCGTTGGCCGATATGACCCCCGAGCAGCTCGAAGAATTACCCGGTGTGGGCCCGAAAACTGTGGAAAAAATCAGTGTTGCGGTGAATAATTACTTCTCAAGTCTCGAAGCTACAGCCTCAATGGAAGGCGAAGCCCCGGCGGAGTTGGATGTGCTGGAATCTGGGTCGTTGGCAGAAACAGAAGTCTCAAACGCAGCAGCCCAGGAAGAAAAATCAGAGCACGCCGAAGCCGAAGAGACTGGCCAAGCCCACGAAGCCGAGGCGATTGCCGGAGTGGAGAATGCCCCTCCTGCCGGCGTGGCTGAGGTTCACACTCACGGCGACAATGAAAGAGTTGCGCCGCAGGAAGACGTGGAATCAGACACAGCAACCCCTGGCCATGAACCTGGCAGGGAAATGTAGTTTGCAAGACAAAAATGAGGGAACCGTGAGGTCTTTTATGATCGCTTAAACGGAACAAAATTGGAGGAAAAGCAGAGCGGATGACGAAGATTCGAATCAATGATCTGGCCCGGGAGCTTGAAGTAAAAAGCAAAGCCATCCTGGATATCTTGTTGGAAGTTGGCGTGACAGAAAAAAAGACGCATTCCAGCTCCGTAGAAGTTGATGAAGCTGAAAGGATAAGGAAGTTCTTTACGTCCAAGTACAGCTCTGCCGCTCCCAGGGAGAGAACCGCTCCCGGAGAGATCAAGCCGAAGCTCGATCTATCCAAAATCTCCAAGCCCGGTGATGTGTTCAAGTTGCTCAAAGAAAAAGAAATGCAGCACCATCCGCCCGTTCCATCGCGTCCTGCAGTGGCTCCTCCGGTTCGTCCTCCAGCGGTTGCAACCGCTCCACCGGCAGTCCAGGAAAGGCCTGCCGCAGTGGCTCCCAAGCCTCCGGCTGTCGCGTCTCCAGTTGCGCCGGAAGCTCCTCCAGCGGTCATGCCTCCGGTCAGCAAGTCCCCGATAGCTCCTGTGGAGAAGCCCGCACCGCCAATTGAAAAAACAACTCCACCGGCCGTGATTGTCACGCCGCCTGCGCCGCAACCTGTACCGCCAGTTGCGCAAACGCCAACGGTTCAGGCCCCACCAACGGTGGCTCCTCCGGTTCCTGCTGCTCCAGTAGCTGCGACTCCAGCCGCCGTACCCCCGGCAGCCAAACCTGCGTCTCAGCAGCCGATTGTTCCGCAGCGCAGAATGATTACTCCGCAGACGGGACCACGTCCTGTCTATCAGGCTCCGATCGTGCAGCGTCCGCCAGTTCCATCAGCACCACCTCCGAGTTCGCGTCCACCTATGCAGGGGCGTGGGCCGGTCGCCGCAGGTGCTCCGGGTGGTCGTCCTCAGGGCGGCGTCGTTCGCGGACAACCAATTTTCCAACGCCCTCGTCCAGCCGGCGGACCTCCTGGTGCTTCTGCTGGACGTCCACCCTATGCTGGCCGGCCCGGAGATGCGCGACGTGGGCCACATCCGACCAGCACCAACCGCTCCGGCTTTGCGCCGCGTCCTGGTATGGGAGCGGGGCCGGGGCTGGCGCCTCCAGGTGCTCCTGGGACTAAGCCCGCAGGCCGGCCAGCGCCTTCGCGTCGTCCCGGCCAACGCACTTACAATCAAGGCCCCAAAGAAGGGCCGATGAAGGGGTTCACGCCCCCGCCGCGCCTTGCGGTATCTAACGAACCGTTGCCGATTACCCGTACGCTGACGATCCCTGAGGGCATCAGCGTAAAAGATCTGGCGGAAAAACTGGGAATCCGCGCCAAGGATCTCATTGCTCGCCTGCTGATGAAGGGCGCAATGGCAACCGTGAATCAGACCTTGGATTTCGAGTTGGCCAAGGATATGGCGCGTCACTTTGGGGCCGATGTCCAGGTCATCAGTTTTGAAGACCAGGCTGCAGCGGAGATGTCTCAACTCACGGGCACGACGGAAGAGTCAGTGGCTGCCGCTGCTCTACCGCGTCCACCGGTTGTCACCATCATGGGGCATGTGGATCACGGCAAAACATCTTTGCTCGATGCTATTCGCGAGACGAACGTAGCCGGCGGCGAAGCTGGTGGCATTACCCAGCATATTGGCGCCTACAAGGTTAAGATCACCAAAAAAGATTCTCCGGCGTTTGGACGAGAGATCGTCTTTCTGGATACGCCCGGTCATGAAGCCTTTACCCGCATGAGAGCGCGCGGAGCGAAGGTAACCGATATCGTCGTTTTGGTTGTAGCCGCAGACGATGGCGTGATGCCGCAGACGTTAGAGGCCATGGACCACGCCAAGGCTGCCAAGGTTCCCATGATCGTGGCTGTCAACAAGATTGATAAGCCAGATGCATTGCCGGAACGCGTCAAGAAGCAACTTGCTGACCGTGGCCTGATGCCGGAAGGCTGGGGCGGCACCACGGTGTTTGTGGACGTCTCTGCCAAGCAGCATACCAATCTCAACCTGCTCATGGAGATGATCTGCCTGGTAGCGGATCTTCAGGAACTCAAGGCGAATCCTGCGCGGTCTGCCTCAGGCACAGTGATTGAAGCCAAGGTCGATCGTGGCCGTGGTTCGGTCGCTACGGTACTTGTGCAGAACGGCACGCTCCATATTGGCGACAACTTCATATTGGGAAATACGTTCGGCAAAGTGCGCGCCATGTTCGACGACCGTGGCAGCGTCGTAGAGGAGGCTCCCCCCTCAACTCCGGTCGAGGTACTGGGTCTAGAAGGCTTGCCGCAGGCTGGAGATCAATTGCTGGTCGTTGCCGAACGTGAAAAGGCCCGCCAGGTCTCAGAGTTCCGCGAGCAAAAAGCCCGTGAAGCTTCCCTGGCCAAGAGCTACAAGATGTCGCTCGAAGGCCTCTCCGAGCAGATCAAATCGGCAGGCACCAAGGAGTTGCCGATCATTCTCAAGACCGACGTGCAGGGCTCAGCCGAGGTGCTGGCCGACACCTTGACCCGGTTCTCGAATGACAAGGTAAAGATCAAAATCCTGCACACAGGGGTTGGCGCCATCAATGAAAATGACGTTCTGTTGGCCTCGGCTTCCAATGCCGTGATTATCGGATTCAATGTCCGCCCGGAACGCAAAGCGCAAGAACTTGCGGAGCAGGAAAAGGTCGATATCCGCTTGCATTCGATCATTTACGAACTGCAGGACGAGATCAAGAAAGCTATGGCTGGCCTGCTTGAGCCGATCATCAAGGAAACTTATATGGGCCGGGCGGAGGTGCGTGATACCTTCAAAGTGCCAAAGGTGGGAATGATCGCCGGTTGCTATGTAATGGATGGGTTGATCAAACGCGATACCGACGTCCGCCTGCTGCGCGATGGCGTCCAGGTTTACAAAGGAAAGGTAGCCTCGCTCAAGCGCTTCAAGGACGATGCCAGCGAAGTGCGCAATGGCATGGAGTGCGGCATCGGCATCAGCAACTTCAACGACATCAAGAAAGGCGATGTAATCGAAGCCTTCGTCTCCGAGCGAATCGCTGCGGAAATTGGAGTCGCTTGAGAATTTGGTAATTGGGTAAATTGGTAATTGGGTAATTGATTTGTGTCAGCGCGTGAGTTCACTCGTGCCGCAAGACATTTAGATTCAGCTGGGATTCAGCCCCCGTGACTGCTTGAAACAATACTTTGGAAACAACAGAGCGTTTTAGCTCACAGAAAAATTACCCAATTACCAACTTACCCAATTACCAAATCGTCCTGGTTTCGGTAAACGTTCTATCCCTTACAGGCGCCGGCCACGAAAACCATGCCGATAGCTTACCTCACTCTGGAACTGCGCATTGAAGCTGCACATTCCCTTAAGGACAAGCGCCAAGTCTTGCGTAGCGTGAAAGACCGGCTTCGAAACTCTTTCAACATCGCAGTCGCAGAAATTGATCCGACTGACTTGTGGCAACGGGCCACGTTGGGCGTTGTGAGCGTATCCCACTCCCGCGACTATCTTGAAGGCCTGATGCGCAATGTAGAGCGCGCAGCCGTCCGCCTGGCCAACAACACGGGCGCGGAAGTGGTGGATTCATTCTTGGATTATCTGGAAGACTAAACCTAAATCGTTTCAGGCTTACTGTAGACCGTCCACATCGTCCACGAAAATTCTTCGTTCTACGCCAGCACCTGGGCTAGTTCGTGCGGCTCATCAATCAGGACATCGGGCGGGGCACTCTCCAACGTATGTGGAGCGAAGCCGTATTTCACGCCGACACTGTAAATACCGGCGTTGCGGGCCGTTAGAACATCGATTTCGGAGTCGCCGACGATGACTGTTTCATCCGCTTGTGCTCCAGCTTCCTGCAGCAAGGCCTGCACACCGGCGGGATCGGGTTTTTTCGTGTGGAAGCTGTTTCCGCCATAGACCTGAAAAAAGTAAGCGCCCAGTCCTAGTGCCTCGACAATCGCGCGGGAGGGAAAAACCGGCTTGTTGCTCAGGACCGCCATTTTCAGAGGATTGCCGTTGCGGCTGTTGCGGATAGCATCCAACGATTCTTTGATGCCATCGTAGACGTAGGTGTAATCGAGTTTGTGCGCGCGGTAGTAGATGAGGAAAAACTCCAGCGCGCTATTCACGTAAGACTCGTCGTCAGGATCACCCAGAGCGCGGCGGACCAACATAGGAGCTCCATCGCCGATGTAGCTGGCAATCACTTCATTGGGCAGTTCTGATTTGCCAAAGTGGCGGAGCATGGCATTGACGGAATTCGCCAGGTCGATGCGCGAGTCGATCAGTGTGCCGTCAAGGTCGAAAATAAGCAATTTCAAATGCCCGGTTGGAATGGAACGGTTGTTTTGGATCATCCGTTTTCAGTATATCCCGAGAGACAGATTAGGATTTAAAATGAAAAGTACTTCCGATAACGTCCCAGTCATTCTAGAAAAACCAACAAGAGGGTACCCGATGGCCGCTCACAAGGCTGAGTCCAAGAAAAACGCGACGGCGGTTGCCGATGCTCCCGTGGAAACCGGGAAGACATACGAGGGGCTGACTCGCCGGCAACTCATCGATGCATACCGCATCATGTATCTTTCCCGGCGTCTGGACGACAAGGAAATCAACCTCAAGTTTGATCAGAAGATTTACTTTCAGATATCAGGCGCTGGTCATGAGGCACTGTGCGTGGCTGCCGCCTGGGTGCTAAAGCCCGGCTATGACTGGTTTCATGCTTATTATCGCGATCGCGCCCTCTGCCTGGCCCTGGGCGCCACGCCCTATGAGCAGCTATTGCAGGCTGTGGGAGCGGCAGATGATCCGAGTTCCGGTGGCCGGCAGATGCCCTCTCACTGGGGATTCAAAAAACTCAATATGGTTACGAGGTCTTCGCCGACCGGGACGCAGTTCCTCCAGGCAGTAGGCTGCGCCGAGGCCGGACGGTATTTCAGCCGCCATCCTGAAGCCGCAGCCAAGCATGAGGGAGACTATCGTGCTTATAAAGACGTAACCTTCCAGGGCGACGAAATTGTCTACTGCTCGTCTGGAGACGGCACCACCAGCGAGGGCGAGTTCTGGGAAGCCATGAATACAGCCTGCAATGAGAAGCTGTCTGTGTTATTCATGATCGAAGATAACGAATATGCCATCTCGGTTCCTGTGGAAGTGCAGACTGCCGGCGGCAGCGTTTCCAAGCTGGTCAGGAATTTTCCCAACTTGCTGGTCGAAGAATGCGATGGCACGGATCCGGTCGCCAGTTACGTCACGTTGAAACGTGCGGCCGAGCATTGCCGCTCTGGAAAAGGGCCGGCTCTGGTGCATGGCCATGTCATTCGTCCTTATTCGCATTCGCTCTCCGACAACGAGAAGCTTTATCGCCCGGATTCCGAGCGCCAGAAGGATGCGCAGCGCGATCCTATTACTCGCATGCAGCTATTCCTGATCCGCGAGAACATCCTCGACGAGGACGCCATCACCAAGCTGGAAAAATCCGTCGATGAAGAAATCGAAGATGCTACCCAACGCGCCTTGGCTGCTGCTTTGCCGCGGACTGATTCGATTTACACGCACGTCTATTCTGAGGACCTTGATCCGAAGAAAATGGCGTCGGAGCCTCAATTGGAGGGCAACGAAAAAACCATGGCGGAATTGATCAACGCCTGTCTGAAAGACGAGATGAAGCGGGACGACCGTATTGTGATCTTCGGCCAAGACGTTGCCGATTGCAGCCGCGAAGAGTATTTGAAGCAAAAAGAGATTAAGGGCAAAGGCGGAGTATTTAAGCTGACCTCCGGCTTACAGATCGAGTACGGCAGCGACCGCGTATTCAACTCGCCCCTGGCCGAAGCCAACATCGTGGGGCGGGCAGTAGGCATGGCGGAGAGAGGGCTCAAGCCCGTGGTCGAGATACAGTTCTTTGATTACATCTGGCCTGCCATGCAGCAGCTTCGCAATGAACTGCCGCTGGTTCGCTGGCGCTCCAACGGTAACTTTTCGTCTCCTGCAGTCGTGCGTGTAGCCATTGGAGGATATCTCACCGGCGGCGCCATTTATCACTCGCAATGCGGAGAAAGCATTTTCACCCACACTCCCGGCCTGCGCGTCTGCTTTCCTTCGAATGCGCTGGACGCCAATGGATTGCTACGCACCGCCATTCGTTGCGACGATCCGGTGATGTTCCTGGAGCACAAGCGCCTCTACCGCGAACTCTATGGACGCTATCCCTATCCGGGTCCTGACTACATGATCCCATTTGGCAAAGCCAAAATTGTGAAAGAAGGCCATGATCTTACGGTTGTCACCTATGGCGCGGTCGTCCCGCGCGCTTTGCAGGCCGCCCAGAAGATCGAGCGTGAACAAGGCGTGAGCGTGGAGTTGATCGATCTTCGCACCCTCAGCCCTTATGACTGGGAGGCCATTGCAACATCAGTGCGCAAGACCAACAAAGTGATCGTAGCGCACGAAGATGTCCTGAGCTGGGGCTATGGCGCAGAAATCGCCGCCCGTATCGGCGATGAATTGTTTGACGATCTCGACGCGCCGGTACGCCGCGTGGCTGCAACGGATACTTTTGTGGCCTACCAACCGGCACTGGAAGACGTGATCCTGCCGCAAGCCGACGATCTGCTGCGGGCAATGGAAAAGCTGGCGAAGTATTGATTGCCAGTGTCCATTGATGAAGATGTGTTTAACAGGGCACGGCCTGTTCTGAGGTGGGCCGTAGAAATGTCGTCGCCTACAAACCAACCACACCCTGTCATCCCGAACGCAGCGCAGCAAAGACCTTCACAATTGCGGATATGATCGGCGCGGAGTGAGGGACCCCGATAATGTTTCGGGCTTAATTGCAGACACGAGGTGTTCTACCCAGTGTCTTTAGGATCAACGGCGATCACGGGCGATGTCGCGGGCGAGCCTTCTCATTTCGGCGTGATATTCCTCATGCGTCAATTCACCACTGATGAACCGATTGGCTATAGCTTCAGCCTCAGGACCAGGCTCGAGTCCTTCCATCCGCACGCCGGGCAAAACTGTACTGTACGGCTTTTGCGCGCAGATGCCTCTCCTTGATGTCAATCGTTTGTCTGTCGGCCATGGTCTACTGCAAACTCTTCGCCGCCTCGAGAAACTTCTGGGGCCCTTCTTCGTTGAGGGTCCTCCACCGTACAGTACCCGAGGGATCGACCAGGAACGCGGCCGTACCTCCAATGTCGCGTCCATTTTCGCCGGCGCCCGGTAGGAGCAGATCGTAGCTACGGATAGCTTCCGCCTTGCCATCGGAGAGAACAGGAAAATTAAGACCAGCCTTCTGGATCAGGTTTTCCTGCGATTCTTCAGGAGTATCGGCGCTGATCGCCACCGGCAAAATTCCCAAACCTTCGAGAGAACTTAAGGTTCGCTGTATCCCCCGCAACTCGGAGGTACAAGACCCTCACCAATAGCCTCGATAGAAGATCAGCAGGACTCCTTTGGGTGCCTGTGGGGTGCCCGTGGAACTGGTCAATGAAGTTGACAGCAACTGTGCCAACGTAACCGAATTGCCGTGAGCATCAACAGTCGTAAACCCCGGCGCTCTTTGACCCACCTGAGGAGCATGAAGCGCCGACGCAAAGAGTCTCGATGCCATGTAGGCGCCCCAGCCAAAAATTCCCAGGACCAGAACGCCCAGCACGGAAAGCACAATTCCTGCAATTTTGCCTCGATAGACATTGGGCTGGCTAAAGGCACGCTTCAATCCTGAAATCATGAGCACTGCTGAAACCACGAAGAGCGCCAGGCTTCCCCAAAAGATGGAGCGCGTCCGTTGAAGAAGCAACACATAAATCAGGAATGCGAGC
>DASZFU010000087.1:0-30883 GCA_035939495.1 Candidatus Angelobacter sp.
CCAAGCTCGGCGCCCGCGCTCATCCAACCGCCCGCGCAGAGCTTGGTATTTTTTGCGAATGCTACCTACGGCTTCCTGTCCCATAGAGACAGAATACTGGAATTGTTTTAATTGTTCAATTTATTTATGCGCAAATCCTTACTTGGTCGGAATTAGCCTCGGGAATTCCAAGACGACCGGCCCGCGCACCTCGATGGCCTGTCCGTCGTATTGCTTCGGATCATGCTCCAGATCGCACACTGATGCGGCACGAGGGCGAGCTGGCGTCCAGGCATTAGCTTGCAAAGCCACCCCCACCGAAAAGACCAGTAACATCAACAATCGCCACATGGAGAGCCTCCCCTTGCAGGAACGTTGATGCCACCCATTTTGGCGCGGTTTTCGGCGGGGGATTATGCTTCTTGAATCGGTTCGGCTCCTACTCCCGACCCCAGTTCAGGCGTTAAATCTTCTTCGCAAGACCGTGCTGAATTCGGTACAATCCGCAATTGCATTCGAGTATGTTATAAGCCGTCCTGATGGAGATTCCGATGTCTAAATGCAGACCAATGCTTGCTCTTATTTCGTGGCTATTTTTCTTCCTAGCGATTCCCGCTTGGCCGCAGTCAACCGCCGATCCTGACATCAACAGCAAGATTCGCAAAGAAGAAACCGATCATTCGCAGATCATGCACACCATGCATTTTCTTACCGACGTATATGGACCGCGCCTGACGGGCTCTCCCAATCATAAGGCGGCTGCGGAATGGGCCATCAAGCAGATGCAATCATGGGGACTGGAGAACGCGCATCTCGAACCGTGGGATTTTGGTCATCCGGGATGGGTCAACGAACAATCGAGCGGATACATTGTCTCGCCCATCCATGATCAGTTGACATTCAAAGTTCTTGCCTGGACGCCCAGCACCAAGGGCACGGTCAAGGCGCAGGTTTTCCACTTGGTTCCTCCCGAGAAGCCGACCAAAGAGCAGTTGGCTGCACATCTTGATTCGGTCAAAGACAAAGTCGAAAAGCGGATCGTGCTGGTGGGGAAGTCAGAGCCGGTGCCAGTGGCTTTTGATCCGGTATCGAAGCGAATCGACGACAAGACAATAGCTCAACGATACGATCCCAAGAACCCCAATGCCGGAACCTTCGGCAACCGGCAACAGGCAGGCGCCGATCAACCGCCGCAAGGACTGACAGCCGCGCAGATCAACGAACAGATCGATCAATTCCTGGTTGCCCATCATGCGCTTATTCGCATCAATGACGCTCACCGCGAGCATGGGCAGATCAGGGCATTTCAGAATCGTACCTACGACGTATCCAAGGTGTTGCCTACCATCGTTCTCCGCAACGAAGACTACGGACGCATCGCACGCATTGTGGCCGATGGAAGTCCGGTGGAGTTGGAATTCAAGATCGTCAATCGTCTCTATCCTGAGGGAAAAACTTCCTACAACACAGTGGCCGAGATTCCCGGCAGCGACAAAAAAGACGAGATCATCATGCTCGGCGGCCATCTTGATTCCTGGCACTCCGCCACCGGAGCGACAGACAATGCCATCGGCTGCGCCATGATGATGGAAGCCACCCGAATCCTGAAGGCGCTTGGGGTTCAACCACGTCGCACCATTCGAGTTGCCCTGTGGAGCGGGGAAGAAGAAGGTCTGCTCGGATCACAAGCCTACGTCAAGCAACATTTTGGGACAGCCGAAGAGCCCAAGCCGGAGTTTTTCAAACTCGATGCCTATCTCAACATTGATTCAGGGACAGGCCGCGTGCGCGGAGCCGGTGTCTTTGGTCCATCGGAGGACGCCGATATTCTGCGTGAGATTCTCGTGCCCTTTACCGACCTGGGCGTTGCCGGCGCTGTTTCCAACAAAAGCCGCAGGCTGGGTGGAACAGACAGCACCTCGTTCTCTCAGGCCGGACTTCCCGGCGTTGGACTGCAACAGGACCCGATCGAATACTTCAGCCATACCTGGCATACCAACCTTGATACCTACGAAAGAATCGTCGAAGAGGATGCCAAGAAATCAGCGATCGTGATCGCAGCGGCCATCTATCAGCTCGCCATGCGCGACGATCCTCTACCACGGTTCAGCAAGAGCGACATGCCGCCGAAGCCCGCGCCGACTCCAACCCCGGGCACGCCTGCGGCTCAGCAGCCTGCGCGGCCAGGAGCAAACTGAGTGGAATTGCCATAAGTGCCATAAGTGCCAAAATTGCCATAATTTGATTTTCAGCTTCGTCACGCGACTGTTGCTTTTGAAATTATGGCAGTTATGGCAATTTTGGCACTTATGGCAATCCTTCCAGTGCATCAGCCAGAATCTTGCCCGAACAACCGCTCGGAGTTTCAACTTGCAGAAATGCTGCTAATGTGGCGGCGACGTCGTTAACAGCCGCCGGTTGGTGATGCACACCGGGGCGGATTCCGGCGCCGTAGAAGATCAAGGGCACATGGGTATCGTAGTTATAAGGCGCAAAATGAGTGGTTCCAGAATCGGAAAACATATAATAAGGTTCCGGCAGCAGCACCAGGTCGCCGGAACGTGATCCATAAAAACCATAAAGCCCGGCGCGCCCAACCGGGTCGGCAGCGTCGCCGCCTCGCAGCATGTCGTCGCGGTTGAAGACCCGGCCGATGTGCGGTAAGTTGCGCGCGAACTCTGCGGCGTAGCGTCGTACCTCGACAGGATCGGCATTGTTGTCCGCTACCGTCTTGTAGTTCAGATAGAGGAATCCGCCGCTGTCATAAACAAACCAATTGCCTTTCCCGAACTTGGTAGAAAGCCCGTCGGAGATGATCCTACTCAGACTAGAAGAATTCAAACGTCCTCCGGGCATCTTGCGAGCGGCATTCACTTCTGGAACCGGGGCTACGCCGTGATCGGCGGTGAATACGACCAGAGTGTTGCCTTCTCCAAGCCGGGCATCGAGAAAGTCCAGTAGCTTTTTTAAGGTCTGATCGGTGCGGATGGAGATGTCGCGCACTTCGGGCGCATCGGGACCAAGTTGGTGGCCTACGTAGTCGTTCGCAGAAAAACTTATCGCCAGAACATCAGTTCCGTCATGCGTGCCTAGTTGTTCGTTTTCAATGGCTTTTTCCGCCATCTCCTCCAGCATCTCATTGCTGAAAGGTGTGAATTCAATGGCGCCGCAAAAACGTAGCTCGGCTCCAGCGGTCATGGAGCAGAAAGGCTTGTCGCCAGGTTTCGCGTCCACGGCTGTCCACGGCTTTCCGGCATACTTAAAGGCCGGGCGAGTATCGTTGAATTGCTTCACCCAAGACGGCAGCTTGTCCATGTAATACGTGCTGGTGACAAAGTTGCTGGAATCGGCGTCGAACCAGTAAGCCGCATCGGCCATGTGCCCGACCGGCAGAATGGCACTGCGGTCCTTCATGGAAATCCCGATTGCTTTGCCCGAGCGTTTTGCCATCTTCAATTCATCGGGAAGAGTGCTGACGAGCAGGCGGCGAGGTGATGATCCCGGTAAGTCGGGGCCGCCTCCCACGAGCTTGGTATCGGGATCGGAAACACTGGTTACCTGCCCGGGCTTGTGTTGCTTGTTGTCACGTTCATACCAATCGTTCCCCACGATCCCGCTCACAGAGGGCAGCGCCCCGCTCATGAAAGTTGAGTGGCCGATGGCTGTTACGGTGGGGAAGTGAAGATAGTGGGCGTCTGTGTAGACTGCGCCACGTTCCAGCATGCGGGCAATTCCTCCATGATAGTCGGCGCGAAAACGTGTAAGGTAATCGTAGCGAAACTGATCAACAACCACGGCCAGAAGCAGTTTGGGCTTGGGTTTGTCTGCAGAGACGGCGGTTGCAATCAGTGACAGCAGCAAAACAATTGAACAGAACGCGCGGCTCAATTTCGTCATGGATATTTTGTGGAAACTCCGGGGAACATTATCGCATCCGGAGCGCAAATCCATAGACATTCACCAAGTTTTAACATTAGGATTCACATAGACCTTGCAGTATGAAGAAGTTTCTGAACAAGATGGCATTTGTATTGGTTTTGATGTACGCGGCCTTGGTGATCTTTGCTGTGTTCTTCTCCGACAGAATTCTCTTTCAGCCACATCCGTCCTCCTATCAGGACACCCCAGAAGTGCTGAAGATAACCACCGCCAGCGGGAGCCGGATTTCTGCTTTCTACCTGCCGAATTCTTCTGCAAGATTTACCCTGCTGGTGAGTCACGGAAATGCTGAGGACCTTGGCGATGCCCGATACTGGTTGGAAGGTCTCCGCCGGGCCGGATTTGCAGTTTTTGCTTTTGATTATGAAGGCTACGGCACAAGCCAGGGCACGCCAAGCGAGAAGCATTTATATGAGAACGAAGAGGCAGCTTATGAATACCTGGTCGGAACGCTCGGAGTTTTGCCGGAACATATCATCATCTTTGGCAAATCGGTGGGTAGTGGGCCGGCGGTCCACATCGCGACCGTTCGTCCGGCGGCCGCCCTTATCCTGCAAAGCCCTTTTGTCTCGGCATTTCGCGTCCTTACAAAAGTTCCACTGCTGCCTTTTGATAAGTTTCCCAATTACAGGAAGATCGCCCATGTCCATAGCCCAGTGTTGATCATCCACGGCACTGTCGACGGCATCATCGGAGTGTGGCATGGCCAGAAGCTATACGATCTGGCCAATGAACCTAAGAGTTCCTTCTGGGTTAGCGGCGCAGATCATAACGATTTGGAATCGGTCGCCGGCGCAAATTACGTCAAGACCTTGCAGGGGTTCGCTTTATCTCTGCAACGCCCCAAGGCCACTTCAAGTTTCGCACTTTAGACAAGCTCATCTGCCCTTGAACACCGGCTTTCTCCGTTCGACGAAGGCGTTCACGCCATCGGCGAAATCTTCGGTCGCAGCACATTCGCTGAAGTTGACAGCTTCTTGTTCCAATTGTTCGTCGAAGCTGCGATCGAAGGCGGAGTTTAACAAAGCTCTGGTCCGGGCATAGGCCTTGGTCGGACCATTCGCCAGACGCACGGCAAGGGCAGCGGTGGCTGTTTCCAATTCGGCCAGCGGCACTACTTTGTTCACTAATCCAAGGGCTGCCGCCTCTTGGGCAGGGATGCGGTCACCCAAAAAAGCAATCTCTTTCGCGCGGCGTAGGCCGACCAAACGAGGCAGAAAATACGTAGACGAACCGTCGGGTGTGGTGCCCAGATGGATGTAAGCCAAGGTGAAAAAGCTGTCGTCGGCGGCCACAACGAAGTCGCACAGCATGGTCAAGCTCACGCCGAATCCTGCTACGGCTCCGTGCACGGAGGCCACGATGGGCACAGGTAAATTGGTCATCTTCGTCACAAAGGGGTGAATGCCCTCTACAAACTCCTTGAAAAATTTCCGGCGCTCATCGGCGCTGTGCGAGATCGTCTGGTGAAAGAATTTGACGTCTCCCCCTGCCATAAATCCGGGACCTGCTGCTTTCAGCACAAGACAGCGTATGGTGGCGCTGCCGGCTATTTCATCGAGCGCAGCGACGAGATCGTTCCTCATCTCGGCATTGAGCGCATTTCGGCTCTCAGGACGGTTCAGCGTGATTTCGTAAATTCCGCCTTCTTGTTTGGTCAATAGGTTTTTCATGCCGTTCCTTGTGGGAATGTTTTCCGTAAATCTGCGGGCATGGGGAAAGAACTCGTCTGTAGTTTGCAATTACTCAATTATCAAATTACCCATTTACCCAATCCTTCCGTATCAAATGATCCAGGCAGAGTATGATAACCGCGTCTGCCGAATTTTTCTTATGTCACGCGGCCCACTGTCGCCTGCGTCCGGTTCCAAAGCGGTGTTCCCGTGTTCATTGTGCGCCAACACCGCCGCCGTAGTGGAGATCTTGTTACCGGACGATCCGCAGGGCCTTTCCAAAGATCACAGCACAATTTGCATCACTGGTTTCATCGGCGAGGAGCGTGTGGTGCTTACGGAGAGCGCCGAAGCTGCTCTTCGAGCCTGCCTCGCGACAGCTGACTCGGCCGCGCTCTACTCTCTCGAACAACTTTGGGCTCCTTTCTATTGCCCTGCTTGTGCCCGCGTGTATTGCGTGAAGCACTGGACCGTGCTTCCTGAATACGATCAGGAATTTTTTGACCATTCACACGGTTATTGTCCTGAAGGTCATCGTCGTCTTATTGAAGACTAATGAGCAGATGGTTTCGATGGGAATGTGCGCGTAGGAACACAGCAACCGCAGAGTACGCAGAAACCCCAGAGAAGAATGGGGATTTTAAGCCAACCTCAGGATTTGCACGAAAGAAAAAGCAGCATTTTTGAGAACGGCTAAGCGATTCAGCCTATGTTTTGAGAAAAACGGGTTACATCGGTACTCTTGCGGCAAATTTGAAAATCCTAAAACATGAGCAGTATATAGTTATATCTCAAGCCCACAGGTTGTTTGCGTTAGTTTTATTTAAGGAGATTGGCCGTGCCCAACATCAGACCCTTCGTGTCTCGACGTGTGTTTCTATTTTCATTGGCTGGTGTCACGCTGGCTCTTACTGGTCTTCTGGGATCACAATTGCTCATCGCGATGGACTCGGTGGTGATCGTCGGTTCAGGATCGAGTGTTCCAGTTCCTCTCTTTCGAAAGTGGGCCGAGTCCTACAACAAGCGCAGTCCGGCGATCCAGTTCCAGTATTTGCCTTTGGGAACGGTGGAAGGCATCAAGCAGATCTCACACGGCTCCGGCGATTTTGGCGCGGGCGAGATGCCGCTCACAGCCAAAGAACGCGCCGAAGGCAACCTGATGGAGTTGCCGGTGGTGTTGATCGCGATCGTGCCCATCTATCACGTGCCAGGCGTGACCCAGGAGCTTCGCTTTTCCGGCGAGCTGCTGGCCGAGATTTACATGGGACAAGTGAAGATCTGGAATTCGCCGCAGATTGCAAAGTTGAATCCCAATGTGCCCCTGCCCAATTACCCGATCAGCGTTATTTACCGGCCTGCGGGGAAGGGGACAAACTACGTCTTTACCGATTTTCTCTCTAAAACCAGCCCCAAATTTCGCGAGGAAATTGGCGTGACGCCCTCGCCCAAATGGCCCGTTGGCATGGCTGCGGAGCGCAGCTCCGATATGGCGGAAAAAGTTGCCAGTACTCAGGGAGCGATTGGTTATGTTGAGCTTCAATATGCCGTGCAGCAAAGACTTGCCTATGGTCTTGTTCTGAATTCTGCAGGAAAGTTCGTTAAAGGTTCTTCGGAGACCGTCGCCGAGGCTTGCCGAGGAGTGGAAGCGCCAAAATGGGACAAACTCTCAGCTTCATTGACCAACGCACCCGGGGCTAATGCATTTCCGATTACCAGTTTTTCCTGGGTCTACGTGCGCACTACGCCCGATCCGGCGCGTAAGGCTGCTTTGAATGATTTCTTGAATTGGGTTTTCGATAAGGGGCAGCAACTGGGAGTCCAGGAAGGCTACTCCGAATTACCAGACCAGTTGCTCCAGAAGACCAAAGCCAAGGTGGACTCATTGCGGTAAGAGAACCAACCACAACTGCGAACGCTCTAGCTGTTACCATTCAACTGGGTCCGTATGGCTTCAACCGATCCTCGTGACAGGTCGAGTACGCTTCGGCCGCTGGTGCGGCTGGCGTTGCCCTACAAAAAGCGTTTCATCTTGATCGCGTTGCTGGCCTTGCTTGGCACCGCGGCCGAACTCATTCAACCTCTCATCTATCGCATCGCCATCAATGACGTTGCGGGACTTTTTGTTGACCGGCCCGTTGACGTAAACAAAGCTGAGCAGGAGCAGGAGAGTGGTACTCAAGTTCGACCACCGGCGAAGCCACAGCCCGAGCATCCCAGCAGACCTGCACCTTCCGAGAGAAG
The DNA here is from genome assembly GCA_035939495.1 of Candidatus Angelobacter sp. GTDB lineage: Bacteria > Acidobacteriota > Terriglobia > Terriglobales > Acidobacteriaceae > Angelobacter. The sequence continues at coordinate 7,833 of DASZFU010000087.1, forward strand.
GCGGCGCCAACAGGAGCGCAGAGCTCAACAGACCCACGAGAAGCACCATACTGGTTTTTCCGTTCCTCCGGGAATTGTGGCTCCGCGCACTGCCTCGCAAACTCTAGTTACGCTGCTGTGGGCGGCTGCGGGACTTTTTGTAATCAGCGTCATCGGCTACTACTTGTCTCTATTGTCCGAGTATCAAAGCACGGTAGTGGCCAGCGACATTGAAGCCAAGCTCATTCAATCCACGTTTGGCCACGTCTTGCGCTTGCCCATCTCGTTCTTTAACAGGAAGGCCAGCGGTGGCCTGGCCAAGCGCATCGATCAATCGGACCAGGTTGCACCGGTCATTTCTGCGTTCTCCCAGCAGATCGCTCCCGAAGCAGTCCGAATCGTGGGCATCTGCGCGATCATGTTGTTCCAAAGCTGGCGACTGGCTCTGGCGGCTCTCGTCATCCTACCGTTCTATTACGTGATCACCCGGCAAGCGACGCGGCGGCTGGAATCGGGCATGGACGAATATTACAGCATGTGGGAGAAAGTGTCGGTTCGAATTCAAGATGCTCTAGCCGCCATAAAAACGGTAAAGCTCTCCGGGGCCGAGCCCCGGGAGGTCGATAAGCTGCAAGATATTTCACAGGTGGCGTATGCCGACTACCTGGAGCGCTCGCGGCTCGGCAACCGGTATCTATTTCTGCAAAGAACGCTCAATCATTTCAGCAAGGCCCTGGTGCTGGGATATGGCGGCTACATGGTCCTGGACCGTCAACTTACTCCCGGCGATGTAGTCATGTTTGTCGCATACCTCGACCGGCTCTACGATCCCATTGACTCGCTGAGCAGCATTGCCGTCAGCATCCAGCAAAATATGGCTTCCTTGGGCCGTGGGATTCGGTTACTGCAAACCGGGCCTGAGGAGTCCAGCGGCACAGCCCTGATGCCCGGTGCGGGCAAGGTGGAGTTTCAGGAGGTCCGGTTCCAATACGTGCCGGCACGCGAGGTCTTGCGAGGCTTGACGTTCACGATTGAGCCGGGCAAGGTAACCGCCATTGTGGGACCCTCCGGGGCGGGGAAGACCACCACCGCCGATCTGTTGCTCAAGCTTTGGGAGCCAACATCGGGCGAGATCCTTATCGATGGCCAATCGCTCGACCAGATCGATCCCTCTTCGGTCCGGCGCGCCATTGGCATGGTGTCTGCGGATGGCGCCATCTTCCGAGGCACGCTCGCCGACAACATTCGCTACAAGCGGCCCGACGCCAGCGACGAAGAGGTGGAGAGCGCCGCCTTGGCTGCCGGTCTGCAAAACACTCTGAATCGATTGCCCGAAGGTCTCCAGAGCGAAATCGGAGAGCGCGGACTCGGACTTTCCGTAGGAGAGCGCCAACGCCTGCAGATCGCCCGCATCCTGGCAGACAAGCCGCGCATTCTCGTTCTGGATGAAGCCACAGCCAATCTCGATTATGAAACCGAGGCTGAGGTGAAGCAGGCGCTTAGCCAATTGCGTCCACGCCCAACAACATTGCTGATTGCTCATCGCTATTCGATGGTGAAGGATGCCGACTATGTGATCGTTCTGGATGAAGGCCGCATCCGGGAACAAGGAACACCGGACCAGCTTATTGCCGCCCATGGCTGGTTTGCGAATCTAGCTGCCCAGGCTGCGGAGAGCGCTACTGGGATTGGGTGAAACGGATTGGGTGACTGAAACCCGTATCGTCCGTTAGGGCGCTTTCTTGCGGAAATATTTTCTTATTCAGAGGGTGAATGCCCTGCAGGTGGAGTATAGTATTCTGTTATAGAATAGTTTCTTTTTGGGCCAAGTAGTCAAACCGCAGTACGGACCTAGCCTCAATTTGTGATTAATAATACCTAACGCACACGGGAGAGGATAAAGACAAAATGGCCAACGGACCAAATAGTTTTCTTGTCAGGATCGGAGACGCCGAGGATTCCACAGAAATCCAGGTAAAAAAACGCGCGAAGCTTCCCTCAGAATTTGTGAAGCCCGCTGGAGCTTCAACAAAGTCGCTCAAACCTGGGGTCGAGCGATGGACGATCAAAACAGGAACCGATGCGGGTGTAAGCAAGGTGGGCAAAGATGGCGTGGTCGATACCACCGTTGATGAAATGGTCAAGATACCCCGCCCCAAAGATTTCGTGCCTGTAACCTCGGGGGTTAAAAAATATGAGACCCAGAGGGCGGCTCCAGTGGAAACTACAGTGTGGCGGCTGGAAGCGCATGTGATCGCGCTGAAACTGGAAGCAGACGGCGATTTTCATCTTGTTCTTCAAGCGGACAGCGGAGAACAAATGATCGGCGAGATTCCTGATCCTGACCCCAAGTTTGTGAAGCCCAACAGCCCCTTTTTTGCTGATATCCAGGAAGCGCGGAATGCAGCCGATGCCAACCTCATACAGCCCCATGCGCCCAAGGCAACCGAACCCGTAAATAGAATGCTCGTGCCGCAAGGTTCGGTAATGGCCCATCGGCTGAAGGGGGCTGGCCACGCGAAACCACACGCTGCTGCCCATAAGCCAGGTAGAGCGCCATTCAAGACCAAGATTCCACCAACGAAGGTCAGGGTCACAGGAGTCGGCTTCTTCGATAAGGTTCACGGACAAATGGGAGTTTCATCGTTTAACGGCATCGAGTTGCATCCGGTTTTGAGAATCGAGTTTCTCTAGGGGTACAAGGGGACGTATGACTTTCTTGCGAAGGCTGATACCCCTGCTTGTACTTGTAGCCGCGGTCGGCGGATCCTGTAACGTTCTGGCTGCCGATGTTCCTTCTCTAAAATCAATACCGGATACGGTAACAAAAGGCTCAACACAACCTGTTCGACTCGAATGGCAAGCACCTTCAGGATCTCCGGATGCTGGATTGCCCAAATCCGTCAAGATTTATGTCGGCGGAAAAGAAGCTACGATAGTTGGACAACCCACCCAGCAACCAATCACGATAACGCTTCCCGTTCTGGAAGTCACCGGTACTGCGGATGTTCGCGTATTGGATAAAACCGACAATACGGAAAAGTCGATAGCTACCGGCGCCATACGGTATCTTGGGGCCGCTGAAGCGAGCCCCAAGCCCAATGTCACGAACACGAATGACGATGCTCATCCTGCGCTTTTGGTGTTTTACGTGCTGCTTATAGTGTTGTTTCCGTTCACTCTCATGTGGACCGATATCTTAAAAGCGTATAAACATGCCAGCACAGCACGCCAACTGATCATTGGGAACTTTTCTAAAGATAAGCTGAATCTGGACGAGATCAAAATATTGGTTGCCGATCTGGAGCAATCGCCTCCAGGAATACCTGGTCTTGCTCGCGCCACATTAGCATTTACGCTGCTCCTGGTTATAGGGATATTCATCTTTCACGCGTCGGTCATTTCTAAAAATGACCTGCCCTCAGGTGTAGACAAGCTATTAACAATTCTCGGTACTGCGCTCACTTCAATCATTGGCTTCTACTTTGGCTCCAAGGCAGCGCAAACCAGCCCCTCCTCAGCGGGAGCGAAGCCGTCATCATCGGCGGCGGTAACCAGCCCCGTCATAGTGGCTACTCCAAATCATGGGAGAGCTTCTGATCCAGTTACGCTTACAGGGGCTAAATTTGGAACTGATCGGGGAAATATCTTCTTTGGTGGAGTACAAGTGCAAGCAACAGACGTGTCTTGGGACGACGCGCTAGTAAAGGTCAAAGTTCCGTCCGGAGCTCAGGGCAAGGTGCAGATCAAAGTCACACTACCCAATGGCGCCACCTTCACAAGCGCTCCAGATGCTTTTGCTGTTGATCCATGATAACGCGGCCATGCGCCATAATTCATAGCAGCCGCAGGGCAGTGGTGATGGCTGGCCGATCCTGCTTTGGACTTGCGTGATGTAGAGCGAGAGTACGAGCCGGGCCACAAAATTATCCAAACCGCCGATGGTGCTCCCAATATTCCGGCCACGATACACGTAAGTTCCGGCAAACCAGAATGTCAGGATGATCGCGCGACTCCTCGTTTTCAATACTCCAGGGATTCGTATTCTTGGCAGCGACAATGCAGTTGTCGAACAATCTTCTGCCTTCCTCGAGCCTGAAGCCGGCGATGATCACGATTTCCGGCAGCCGAGAATCATATCCGCGATACCAGAAGGAATTAGTCAAACCCATTGCGTGAGGCAGGCCCAAATCGGGACCGTAAAGATTGAGAGCGCCCGCTTCGCCATAGTTTCCAGTAAGGATTCCGGTACGCTGTTGCTCCTGCGGCGACAACGAGCGATAAACATTGGCGACGTTATGTGCCAGGTCCTGCCAGCCGATCTCTTCACGAAATTGGTCATGGAGTTTGCTGGTAATGTTCCAGATACGCGAGCCGATCGGAGCGACAGGCAGCACCAACAGCGCAAAAACAATACCGCCAGCGACAATGGCGGTCCACTGCACACCGTAGACCAGCCGACGACGAGCGAGAGGCAAGCGGCCAGGCAGATTTGCAAGCATGACGCTGCCTCCGGCAATCAACACCGGATAGAGCGGCGCAGTGTAGTAAGAGCGCGAACGGACGAATGCGAAGAGCAGAAAAGTGATGATGAACGTCCATCCAAGCAGACGGTAGCGCCGGCCTTCTTCCCGCAGGAAATAAAACCACAGGCCGCGGAAGACTAGAGGAGCCGTAGCCAGATTCACGCAGGTAAAAAGTTGCTCTCGGAAAAACCCGTTATACCGTCCCTGGGCGAGGTCGCGGGCCCGGAGGTACGACAAGAAATCCAAGGAGATGAAATGATGTTTTGCCTGCCAGATGAGATTTGGCAGAACGACAAGAAGAGAGATTGCGACACCAGCCCAAAGCCATCCGCTGCGCAGAAAACGGCGGGCAGGAGTGAGAAACACCGCAAGGGCGACCCCAAGAGCCAGCACGCCCATGGTGTACCGCGTCTCCATTCCCAGGCCGATGACCGCGCCGATTGAGAGCCACCAACGAGGGTCCTCTGATTTCAACAGCCGAACAAGAAGATAAGTTACGGTTACGCCCCAGAGATAGTCGAACGAGACATACTGAAACACAGCGCCCTGAACGAGCGAAACGGGAGAGATTCCGGCAGCCACTGCCGCCAAAATCTGGGCGTGGCGGTTTCCGCCGAGTTCTTTGGCAATCAATCCCGCCAAGACCATGACCATGCTCACAGCCATTGCCGAGAAGACCCGAAAGCCGATAAGCGATGTCCCAAAAAGAATTAACTCGAAGCGGCCGATGAGCGGCGTGATCGGCGGATACACCACAAAACCGCAGTCGAGATGGCGGGCATCGTCGAGGGTTTGCAATTCATCGCGGTGAAACCCGTATTGACCATTGGTTGCGATGTGGAGGAGCAAACGCAATCCGGCCAGCAAAAGAAGGACCGCCAACCCTGAACGAAGAAAATTGCCGGTTCGATTGTCAATTGGCGCATCCGCATCTCTTTTCATGCGGTCCTCTAACTCCAGACTTCTTTCAATGATCTCCACCGGCCGCCGGAGAGAGATTTCAGGTCGCCACCATAAAAGGCGGCTCCGGCCCAACAGTACGCCAGCAGTGCCCAATCGGAGAGAATCCCGATCAGATAAGTCTTCATGGCCTGGGCGTGATCGGCAATTTGACCGGTGGGCGCGGTTCCCAGTCCAGCTTTTTGGGTATGGAAACCCACAGTGCTATTCCGGTTGTGATGAGAAGAAAGCCTGTGAAATGGCCCCAGGAGGCAACCTGGCGTGGTTTGGACGTTGGGGATTGCGTCATGCTGTTGTATCTGGCCTTTCCTGTTTACGGATTTCATTCAACAACGGTTAAAAAGAACAGCGCCGCAACCAAACAGTGGAGCATATAGACCACCTTAATGCTTGAAATAATGGGAACATATTAAGAACGAAGATGCGACAGTTTTTTGCGGATGGTGTCTGAGCGCTACGCTTCCGCGGTAAACAATATTGGTTACACTGAGGACCAACAAAGTTGCTGGACTGGACAGCGCTGTGATCAGTCCACATCCGACGGCACATCGAACTCCATTACATCATGGCGGAAGCCATTCGTGCGCCATGCTCCATAAATGATGCCGACAGCCACCCACACCGTTCCCCAGATTTTTGCGGGCGGACTCAAATTCCACCAGATAAACGCGCAGATGAAGAATCCGAGCACTGGAACCAGCAGGTTACTGATGCGCTTTTCATTTTCCCTCAGGAAAAAGCGGACAAAGGCTGCTGCATTCACTCCCATAAAAGCGATGAACGCGCCAAAGTTAAGCAATTCTGCTCCCCGTTCATAGGTAATGGCATAGGCGCCGATCAGGGCGATCGCTCCTATCAGCAGCACATTGTTACGGGGGACACGATGTTTGGGATCGACAAATCCGAAGAATCCTCGGGGTAATGCGTTGCCTCTGCCCATGCCGTAAAGCAGACGCGCTGCGGCTAGCTGGGCCGCCATGCCGGAGCCGATATTGGCGACCAGGATGGTGAAGTTCAACAGATGAAAAAGAAAATAGCCGCCAGCCTGCCGGGCCACCAGCGGAAACGCGGATTCGACCATGTCATCGGGAAAGGGCTTGGATCCCCAGATTAGTTGCGCCGCGTAGACTTCCACGGAGGACAGGATTCCGGTGACCACGCAGACCAGCACGGTCGCCAGGAGGATGTTGCGGCGGGGATTTTCCACTTCTTCGGAAAGAGTGGAAATTCCATCAAAGCCGATGTAGGTAAGCACGGCGATGGATGTGCCGCGAAAGACGCCGCCGAAGTTGAAGGTCGATGGGTTATAAAACGGTTGAGTAAAGAACCCCGCGCCGTAGTGGCCTATTCCCCAAAGAGTGCGCACCACAAATACAAGAAAGATGACGACCACAACTATCATGCCGAAGGTGAGCACCTCGTTCAGGCGCGCGGAGGTCTTGACGCCCACCAGGTTCACTGCTGAAAAAAATCCTGCAAATCCAATGGCCAAGAGCCAATAAGGGAGTGGCACGATGTTCATCGTTAGCTTGGAGCAGATGATGGTGCAGATCAGCGGGTTCAATATGTAATCCATCACCATGGCCCAGCCAGTCACGTAGCCAAGGGCCGGATGAATCTCCTGTCCCACGTACGTATAGGCCGACCCGGCACTGGGATAAACACGCGCCATGCGTCCATAGCTAATGGCGGTAAACAGCATGCCCACCATAGCTATCAGGATGGTCGTGATCACATGCCCGCCTGCCTTATTGCTGATAATTCCGTAGACGCCCATAGGAGCGATAGGCTGGATAATCACGATGCCGATCACGATCAAATGCCAGAGTGTCAAACTTCGACGCAGGCTGGGTGTTGCTGGAGTCATCACGTTTTGGGTAGCCATTCCTTGTCCTTATGTTTGCGACCAGCCCCCGTACATGGCGGGCTGAGCAAGCATTCTCTTCAGAGTTTCCAATCAGGAAACATGGGTATACGTTCCACACAAAAACAGCCGCAGGGCTAAACAAGCTGCTGAAAAATGCTTCGCTTCCAGCAGCTTTGTGTCAGGGCATGAGTTTACTCGTGCCGCGAGCTCGAGCGCTGGAGGCGCGTTGACAAGTTAGTCAGGGTGAAGCGCAGCGGAACCCTGAGAAACAAAAAAAGTAAGATAAGCCCCGGAGGGGCGACACAGTGTTTGGCTCCATACCGCAAATAAATTTGATCCCAATATTGTTCATTTCTCTTTTCCGAGCCTCTTGATCGTACGAATCAGATCGATGACGAAGATAAAAAGCTCATGCCGCCCCTCTGGGGCTTGCGCTTGAATTTTTCAGAATTCCCAGGGTTCCGCTGCGCTACACCCTGCATTAACTTCTTGTCGCGCCTCCGGCGCTCGGGTTCATCGTCCGGCGAGTAACTGCCAAACCCATACAGTATTTCCTAAATGGCACAAATGCTTTCCAAATTCAACTGATGAAACCCAAACCCGATGCATCCACCAGAGTTGGAAGAAATCTCCCAAAAATGGGATTTTTGTGACAGTAAAAGCTGTTAGAAGCGGCGAGAACAGCTATGACTCTTTTTCCACTTGACATTCAAAAACCCCTGTATTAATACGTTTGAATGAGATTGAAACGTTTTAATACAGCTTGTCAAATTTTGCAAACAGGAGCAAGCTGTTGCGGACGTTTTATCCAGGCCCCGAGCGGGCAAGCCATGTAGGAGGAAAAGCATGAAATCGAATCTCTTTTTGGCCAGCTTGTTGATCGTTTTTTCATCTCTGGCATTTACGCAAGATACAGCCTCGCTTGCAGGCACGGTTCGGGACAAATCCGGCGCCATCGTTCCCAAGGCAGAGGTCGTGGTATCGAATCCCGCGACCGGCAGCAACCGCGTGGTGGCCAGCAACGGGGAAGGAGAGTATCTGGCCGGTGCTCTTACCGCCGGAACTTACAACGTGACGGTGACGGCGCCAGGCTTCAGGAAGTTTGAAGCAAAAGGAGTTGTTCTCCGCGTAGCGCAAAAGTCACGCGTAGATGTGATTCTGGAAATAGGGACAGTCACGACCGAGGTCGTCGTCCAGGGCGAAGGATTGACCAACGTGGAAACCGAGTCCTCCGAGATGGGCGGGACGATCACCGGAAAGCAGATCACGCAGTTGGAGCTGAATGGACGCAATTTCACTCAACTGATCACCCTCACCCCTGGAGTCAGCAACCAGACCGGGCAGGATGAAGGCACGGTTGGAGTTTTTGGCAACGTGCAATTCAGCGTGAATGGCGGCCGCACTGAATACAACAACTGGGAGATCGATGGCGGCGACAATATGGATAACGGCAGCAACAGCACCTTGAATGTTTATCCCAGCCTCGAGGCCATCGCTGAATTCCGCGTGCTTACCTCCAATTACGGCGCGCAGTACGGGCGCAACGGATCCGGAACCATTGAAGTACAAACCAAGTCAGGCACCAAGGCCTTTCACGGCAACGCCTACGAATTCGTGCGCAATGACATATTCAATGCGCGCAATTTTTTCCAATCGGATGTGCCTGCGTACAAGAAAAATGATTTCGGCTATACGCTCGGTGGCCCAATCTATATCCCCGGGCATTACAACGCCAACAAAGAAAAGACATTCTTTTTCTGGTCGGAAGAGTGGCGCAAGGATCGCTTGCCGACTACCTTCTCTGGAATTCACGTGCCGTCGCTGGCGGAACGTCAGGGGAATTTCAACGACCTATGTCCCAATCCGAGTACCGGCTCCAACGCAGATTGCCCGACCGATCCAAACACCGGATTGCCATTTCCTGGAAACCAGGTGCCGGTCGATCCCAACGGACAGGCGCTTTTGGCCTTGATCCCCACACCGACAGGCGGTGGACCGGGTGCAACCTTCTTTTCAGCTTCTCCGACTGCTCCAACCAACTGGCGCGAAGAGCTCGTGAAGATCGACCACAACCTGACCTCCAAGAACCTGGTCACATTCCGCTTTATTCATGATTCATGGGACACCATTACTCCCACGCCGTTGTGGACCAATGGCGGCTCATTTCCTACGACCCAAACTGCATTCCGGGGGCCGGGTGTAAGTCTTGTCGCTAAACTCACGACCACGGCCACTCCCACATTGTTAAATGAATTCGTCTTCAGCTACACGGCCGATCACATTTTTCTAACGGACGTTGGAGCTTTTAAGCGGCCTTCGTCAATGAACATTAAAGGCTTGTTCGGTAACGGGACCGACGGCAAGCTGCCGGGCATCAGCCTAACGGGAGGCGGTCTCTATAGTGGAATTTCGCAAGATCCTGGCTTTCATCCTGAGGGACTGTTTAATTCCAATCCTACGTATACCTTCCGAGACAACATCAGCAAAGTCCTGGGCAAGCACACGCTGCAGACGGGCTTCTACTTCGTGGCGGCGCAGAAAAACGAGTTGGGCGGAGAGCTGGGAAGTCCCGGTGGCGCGACCAATGGCTTTCTGGTATTCAGCAGCACCGCGCCCGGCACAACCGGCAATGCCTTCGCCGATTTGCTGATGGGAAATATCGCCTCGTTTGGCCAGCAGAATCAGCAAATCAAATACTACAACCGCTATAAGATCGTGGAACCCTATATCCAGGACGATTGGCATATTCTAAAAAACCTGACCTTGAATATGGGGCTGCGGCTCAGCCTCTTTGGCACCTACAACGAGTTAAACAGGCAGGCATTCAACTTTGATCCCAGCAAATATGTCCAGGGAGCGACTTCTATCAACCCTGTCGATGGCACGGTCATTGGTAATCCTTTCAATGGACTGGTGCAATGCGGAAGGAACGGTGTGCCGAGCGGTTGTTTGCAAGGCCATCTGTGGAATCCTGCGCCGCGGCTGGGATTTGCGTGGGATCCGTTTGGCCAGGGCAAGACCGCGATCCGCGGCGGCTACGGCGTCTTCTTTGAACATACCAATGGCAACGAAGCCAACACCGAATCGTTGGAGAATTCTCCGCCGGGAGTTCAAGTGCCGGTGCAGTTCAACGTGAATGGATACAACAATCTGGGCGCGACCGCTGGCAGCTTCCTGCCAACCAACGTGATTTCCGTACCCAAAAACGCGGTCTGGCCCTATGTGCAGCAGTGGCATCTGGATTTTCAGCAGGAAATCGTCAAGAACACTGTAGCTACGATTTCTTATGTGGGCAGTAAGGGAACGCATCTCTCACGCCTGTTCGATATGAACCAGCTTGCGCCTGTGCCTTTAAGCCAAAATCCTTACAAACCCGGGGAAGCGATCGGTCCCAACGACTGCACGAACTTGACCACTCCGAGCGGAGTGCCCATCACAGGTCAAGCTCTAACCAATCTAAGTGTTGCCTGTGGCAATAGTCCTAATCCCTTCCGTCCATTTCAGGGATTTGGTGACATCCTTCGCTTGGAAGATACGGCCTCTTCTTCCTATCATGCCCTGCAAGGATCGGTACGGCGCACCGTGGGCCGGCTTCAGTTGAGCGCGTCCTATACTTGGAGCCATTCGATTGACGATTCCTCTGACCGCTTCGATGCCGGCTTTGTGAATTCGTTTAATCTTGGCGGCAACCGGGCCAGCTCTAATTTCGACCAGCGACATGTGTTTAATTTGAGCTACGTCTACGACCTGCCATTCTTCCAGCGACAAGGACTGGCCAACACGTTCCTGGGTGGATGGCAATGGTCGGGAATTACTACGTTCCAGACTGGGACACCCTTTACTGTCACCAATGGCGTTTTCAGCGATAATGCAGGTGTTGGAAACAATATCGGCACAGGCTCATTCCCCGATCTTATCGGGGATCCGAATTCAAATGTGCCCAAGGTGACTCCGCAGCCGAGCTTTGGACCGCTCCTGTTCAACCCAGGTGCGTTTGCCGCTCCTCGCGGCCTGACCTTCGGCGATGCCGGCCGCAACCTGCTGCGCAATCCGCAACACACGAACTTTGATATGGCTCTATTCAAGCATTTCAAACTGCGGGAAAGCATGTCGCTTGAGTTCAGGGCTGAAGCCTTTAACGTTTTCAATCACACCCAATTCGGATACTTTGGTGGTGGCGCAGGATCGGCTGCTGCCAATGCGTCGGGGCAAAATTTCTCGAACTCGTCCGGCTGCTACGCCGGTCCAAACAACTCAGCGGGTGATCCAAGCTGCTTGACGACTGCTTCGTTCCTGCAGATTGGATCGGCCCACAATCCGCGAATCCTGCAATTCGGGCTGAAGTATATCTTCTAAGGATGAGCCTGTAGAACTTTCGGGGATCGGCTGGCGTCAGCAAGCGCCAGCCGAAAGGTTCGTTTTTTGCGATGCCCTTATTTCCTGTCATCCTGAACGTAGCGCGTGAAAAAACTCACAAACTACGTTTCTGATGGGCGCGGAGTGAAGGACCCCGACAATGTTTCGGTCTGATTTGCAGATACGAGGTGTTCTACCCGCGTTTGTACCAAGAAGATTCCGATTAGCTACCACATTATTCACGCAAGACATGCAAGACTTAAGATCCACATACTTCAACGACTTCGGTCAAATACCTCGGATCAGCAATTTAGACTGACGCATTATCGGGGTCCTTCACTCCGCGCCTATCATCCTCGTGGTTCTGGACTTTCTCCTGGCGCTGCGTTCAGGATGACATTGGGGGAATGGGTCGCAGCGAGGAGTTACTCCGCCCTTCGCAAAGAACGCGAGGGATGGGGCAACCGGTTCTATTTTCGTTGCGATATAGTCAACGCGTCGGAGGTTTTTACGCCTTGCCCCTCCACCACTGTGTAAATCCGGTCGGCATCAAGGTTCTTGATCTCTTCCACCTTTCCGCTGGGCCAGCGCACCTCGACCGCATCGATTCTTGTCGCCGGACCAAGCCCAAAATGCAGCCGCAAGTCATTCTGAGAGAGATAGCTGCCGCCTCCGCGTACTTCGTTAAATTGGGTCATGCCGGCGGCGTGTATTGTCACACGGGCGCCAATGGCGGCACGGTTGCTTTTTGTGCCGATCAGCTTGAACAGCACTCTATGGTTTGAATTGTTGGCGGTATTGAGGAGCAGGGAAGGAGCCTCACCTACATTGAGAACCACAATATCGATGTTTCCGTTGTTGCCAATATCTCCGAAAGCTGCGCCCCGTCTTGACTTCAAAGGTAGCGCGGCAAGACCCGCCATGCCTGAGACCTCGCTGAAGGTTCCATTCCGGTTATTGCGGTAGAGCAACATGCGTTGAGCGTAGGGGGCGCTGTTCTTGACGCTATCCATTTGCGGATACACATGGCCGTTGGCGGTGAACAAGTCGGGCCATCCGTCGTTATCCATATCAAAGAATGAAGCACCCCAGCCGACCAGGGGATAGCTGTCTTTGGCGACTTGGGCTTTCTGGCGGACATCGTCAAATTGACCGTGGCCAAGGTTGTGGTAAACAGCGCTTCCTTGTTCGGCGAAGTTCGTGACAAAGATATCCAGCAGGCCGTCGTGGTCATAATCGGCAAAGTCCACTCCCATGGAGCCTTCCGCCTGGCCGTCACCGCTGAGTGCCGTGCCGCTGAGCAGGCCAACGTCGGTAAATGTTCCATCATGATTATTGTGATAGAGATAATTAGGCGTTGTGTCGTTTGCGACGTAGAGGTCGGGCCATCCGTCATTGTCGTAATCGCCCCAAATTGCGCCCAGGCCGTAATACAGCTTGGTATTGCTGACGCCTGCCTTGCTGGATACATCTTCAAAAGTACCGTCGCCGCGATTACGAAACAAAAAGTGGCTTTCTCCGATCATTCCCCAAGGGCCGCATTGCACGGGGATTCCTTTGAACCGGCAGAACTGGGTGCTGCCAAATTCCGGCAGATGGTCCATATCCACGTGTACGTAGCGGGTTACAAACAAATCCACGTTGCCATCACGATCGTAGTCGGCCCAGGCCGCTCCCGTGCTGAACCCGCCGACTTTCACACCGGCCTTGTCGGTGACATCTTCAAAAGTGCAGTTCCCTTTGTTGCGGTAGAGAACATTTCCGCCGTAGCCGGTCACATACAAATCGAGCAACCCGTCGTTGTCGAAATCTGCGACCGCCACGCCCATTCCCCATCCTTTGCGGGTTAAGCCTGCTTTTTCGGTGATATTTGAAAACTTGAGAGTTGCGTCCTGATGGTAAAGAGTGACCATGGGGTCGCCACCTTTGCGATAGCGATCGACGGTCGATCCGTTCACGACGACGATGTCCAATTTGCCATCGTTGTCGCAATCGAAGAGGCCAACACCGCCGCTCATCGATTCGATCACGTATCGCTTTTCAGGCGATGCAATGTGGGCCACACTCAATCCAGACGAGGCACCGATGTCTTTAAAGATCGGGACAGGTGCAAACTCTGCATGTGGCTTGGATTGATTTCCGGTCGCGGTCTTCTGTTTGGCAGGTGAGGGCGTGGAAGAGCGCTGTAATTCAAACGAATGAATACAAATTAGAATGAAGAAACAAAGGCCGTATTTTTTCAACATTTGGTTTTCAGTTTAGGGCACAATGGTCAACTCAGGGTGAGGCAAATTCCCGTACATCTCTTTTTGCCGGGTGTCGCGCTGCTCTTTAATGATGCGCTCAGCCATCGTTAGCTCTGCTTGGGCCTCCTGAGTACGATTCAGGCGCAGCAAAACGCGTCCACGAAGATAATGAAGGTTGTTGTTTTTTGGATCGAGATTGAGGGCTGTGTCCAACTCCGCCAGGGCCGCCTGATATTTTCCCGCTTGGTTGTAGACCTGGGCCAAACCAAAGCGCGAGCTGGTCAGGCGCGGATCGCGCGATAAGGCTGCCCGGAAATTTTCTTCCGCCTCCTTGTACTGCTGCAAGCGCCAGTTAGTAGCGCCCAATTGGTCGTAGTTGAAGGCTACTTCAGGTTCAATGGCGATGTCCTTTATGAACTCTTCTTTAGCATGATCAAAATCATCCGTATGAAAATATGCCAGTCCCAGGTTGAAATGAACAAACGGCAGATTGGGATTCATCGTCGCTGCCGTTTTCAGTTCGTTGACGGCCGGCTCATATTCTTGGCGGTTCAGGTGGGCTTTGCCCATAAAGAGGTGGAATTCAGCCGAGTTCTGGCCAATTTCCACGAGTTGCGCCAGGGCACGTTGCTCCAGATCCTTACGGCCGGCCTGGCCGGCAGCATTCCCTAAAACATACAAGTAGCTCAGGCTGTTGGATTGCTGCGGCCACAGCGGTTCCAAGGTTGTGACAGTATTAGCGGGATCGTCAATAAAGAAGTAGCAGAGTCCAAGCAGGTAGCGAGGCTGAATAGCATCCGGCTGGCTTTTCACCACAGAATCAAACGGCGCAATCGCTTCCTTGAAATTATTCTGGCGAAAATAGACGAGACCGATGTTGAGCCGGATGCCGGCCACCGTTGGCGCCAAACGCTGCGCCTTTTTCAACAAGGTCAAGGCCTGGTCCCATCGCTGGCGGCGCATGGCAATCACGCCCAGGTTGGCGTATGCGCCCGCCATTTGCGGGTTGTGTGCTACGACTTGGCGGAAGCTCTTCTCTGCCTCATATAAGTTACCGGCGCGCAGCGCCGTTTCACCTTGCAGAAATAATTGCTGCAGATTGCCGGCAGAAGTCGCTGTATGTTTGGTGGACGAAGCCGGCTGAGCCGTGCAAGACGCGCCTAGCAAAACTAAAACCAGAACCGAACCAAAACTGAAACGGTCAAAGCGCATAAAGAGAAGAGCTAGATCGTCATCCTGAGATTCCATCCGCGCGCGAGCGTGGGTAGACTGGAGGGACCTTGCGTTTAAGTTATCCAATCTTTGCTCACAGCCTTTCTTCCCGCTCATCGAGCAGCGCCTGCGTAGCCTCACTACCGGGAACTGTTCCTGTGGGAATCTTCAACAACTCCTCTAGCTTGACCTGCCTGCGCGGTAAACGCATCTTCCCGGTTGCCACCAGCAATAATTCTTCATCAGTAGCATCTCCGGTCACAAACGGTACCAGCTTCGCCAGCGGAAGACTCCGGTCGCGAATGATGATTTCTTCGCCGTCTTTAACGAACGCTAAATACTTACGAAGGCTGCGCTTAAGTTCGGCAACGTTCACGCTACGGCTGTTGGGTCTCGGCATGGTCATTCATGGTCATGATATCAAGGTAGCGAATCCTCGCGGTCTGATGTGCACATCCTTCACTCAATCAGGGAAAGCTGTTCCCGGTTTTGCAATCCGAATCCAATGATCGGTAAATTTACCGTGGAAGCCCGGAAGCTCATATTTAGGCATGTGACAGCTAACACACTTGCTGGTGCTCACCGGGCACGCTGCTCCCGGATGTTCACGAGTGATCTTAAGTCCAGGCTTGGCCAAGTGGCAGCTAAGGCAACGCTGATCGTAAGCTGCCTCATCTTGCGTAAGCGGCAGATGCGGGTCATGACATGAAATGCAGGTAAGACGAGCATCGCCTTTTCCCCAACACCTGCTTTTTTCCAGCCGATACGGTTGAAAGCGAACCGTCGCAATGCCGGCCATGTCACCCAGGCGAACGTCCCAGGTTGTCCGATGGCAAGCTCCGCAAAAGTCGACCGAATCAACCGGAGTGAGCCGGGCCGGGTTCAACGTAAGTTTCACTCCCTGCGCGATGTGGCCTTCACGCATGGCGGCCACATGCTTGGCCCCTGGTCCGTGGCAGGCCTCGCATCCGACTCCCGGAACAACATGGGTCAAGTCGAATTGATTGTTAGTGGTTGACGCAGTCGTATGGCATCCAAAGCACAGCCGGGTCTCGGTCGAACTGATGGCCCGTCCTGGCGCATTTCCAAGTTGGTTGGGGAGCGGAGGATGGTGACCCAAGGTGAGATCGAGGCCCTCGACGGCTGGGTAATAGCTGACGCGGCTCTCGTAAAAGATGCCTTCTTTTTCAAAGATGTAAGTCTGTCCGACAACACCCAGGCCAAACGCCCAACTAAGCGATTGAACGATGGAAGACGTACCATCGCTGACGGCATAAATGCTGCCGTTGCCCGCGCTGGCAATTTCGTAGCTGTAACCAGGCGAGCGAAATAGATGCTGATGGTTCTTCAAGACCTCAGCGTTACCTGCCTTGGCGGCGGCGCGGGCCATGGGCGTGCTTTGCTGGGTTTCCAGCTTGGAGCCATGGCAACTCCCGCAAACCTGCGAGCCTGCATATTCATCGGCTGAAGGACGCCCTTGAGTCGGCCACCAGCCTGCGCTCTTTACCCGGTCTTCAGTTGCAAGCGGTACGCTGGCCTTGCGGGATGCCTGAAATACAGCGTGAGCCGGCCGGCCGGACCAAACCGTAAGGCCCGCAGCAGCCACGAGAACAAACCACGTGGGACAACTCACTCTGGACACCAAGTGCTCCCTTCAGAAAAACGGCATCATCAACCAACACATTTCAGCATGTTGAGCGCCATTGTGCCTTCCAACGCGTTCGCAAGGAGAACGATTGGAGGGCCAGAAATTAATTCTAGTTCCAAAACTATATTTCTGATATAGTGCCTATTCAAACGTTTTAATTAGCGATTCGAACGTACCAGAGCCGCATATCCATGAACAAACCGCAGGAGATGTTGATGGAAAGAGAGCCCAGGAGAAGCTTTCCACATTTCATGCTGAAAGAGATCTATGACCAGCCTGACGCAGCCCGCAGGATGATCGAGGAATGCATCGACAGTTCCGGCCAGATAACCCTTCCTGGTTTCAATCTTTCCCCGGCGGAGATATGCCGGTTCTCCAGCATTACCATCGCCGGAAGCGGCTCCAGCAGACATGCGGGAATCGTGGGCGAGTTCATGCTGGAGCGGGTGACACGAATGCCGGTGGAAGTCGATTTTGCCAGCCAATATTGCTATCGTGATCCGCTGATTGGCCCCGATGAGCTGGGAATCTTTATCTCGCAATCGGGGACGACAGTTGACACCTTGGCGGCGCTGCAACAGGCGCAAATCAAAGGCTCCAAAGCCGTGGCGATCTGCAATGTGGAAGACAGTCCTCTTACTCAGGAAGCCGATGCAACGCTCTTGACCTGTGCCGGCAAGGAGATCGCAATTGCCGCGACCAAGAGCTTCACAAGTACGCTCGTTGCCCTTCTCGTGCTTTCGCTCTACATGGCGCAAGTCCGCGGCAAGTGTAATCCAGCGATGACGGCAGCCAAACGGGCTTTGCGGTTCTTGCCACAGCTCATCGAGAGCGTCCTGCTGCTCGATGAAAAATGCCGCGAATACGCAGAAGAATTTGCCCAATGCCAGGACTTCATTTTTGTCGGACGCGACATCGATTACCCGATTGCGCTCGAAGGTGCGCTGAAACTCAAAGAAATCTGCTATATACATGCCCAGGCTTATCCTACCGGCGAGTTGAAACACGGACCGGCGGCCCTGGTCGACAAGCGTCTACCGATGGTCGTACTGGCGACGCATGACTGTCGCGATGAGGGATCATCTCTGCGCTATCGAAAAAGTGTGGCCATGATTCGTGAACTGGCCGAGCGTGAAGTGCCGGTCCTCGCAATCGTTACGGAAGGAGACCAGGAGGCGGTCGAAATAGCTTCACACCGTATCGAGCTTCCATCCGCACCGGTCTTGCTGCAACCGATTCTGGAAGTCATTCCTCTGCAGTTCCTCGCATACCACATGGCCGTCGTGGGTGGACACAACGTCGATCAGCCAAGGAATCTCTCCAAGTCGGTTGTGATGGAATGAATTGGATTGCCAAAATTGCCATAAATGCCATAATTGAAAGAACAGCCGCCGATCGGATCTACCCAGAATCATGAGCAACACGAAGGCTCAGTTCTTCAATTACCAATTTACCGACTTACCCATTTACCCAATGTTTTAATTATGGCAATTTTGGCATTTATGGCAATCTGATAGACTCCCTCCATGTCTTCGGTGGGGGAATCGCTGGCTGCGTTGCGCCGTTATTGGGGATACGATTCCTTTCGTCCGCTGCAGGAGAGGATCATTAACAGCTTGACAGCGGGGCACGACACTTGCGTGGTCATGCCCACCGGAGGCGGAAAGTCCCTGTGCTATCAATTGCCGGCGGCCTTATTGAACCAGCAAACCGTGATTGTGATATCTCCTCTGATCGCCCTGATGCAGGACCAGATTGCGCAGCTTACCCAAATGGGAATCACGGCGGGAATGCTCAACAGCTCGCTTACTGGCGATGAACAATTCAGAATCACCCGGAAAGCGCTCGACGGCCACTACCGGCTTCTATATCTTTCACCGGAGCGGCTGGCCCGTGCGGATACAATCTCGTGGTTGAAGCGTCTCCCTGTCGCGCTCTTTGCCATCGATGAGGCGCACTGCATTTCCGAATGGGGCCACGAGTTCCGGCCCGAGTACCGGCAACTGAGTTCGCTGCGAAACGATTTTCCTGAGCTGCCCATTGCCGCATTCACGGCGAGCGCGACGCGACGCGTGCGTCACGATATCATCGATCAATTACGGCTGCGTGATCCGCACAAATATATTGCCAGTTTTCATCGGTCGAATCTGCGCTACGTGGTGAAAGAGTGCCCTGCCCGGACGCAATCTGCACTTTTGGTGACGGCGCTCCATCACTATTCAGGCAGCAACGTGATTGTTTATGCTCCCACCATTAATAAGGTCGAGGAAACAGTAGCTTTTTTGGAACAAGAGGGGATTCCCGCAATTCCTTATCATGGGAAGATGGAGAGTGAAACTCGCCGGCGTAACCAGGAGCGCTGGATGTCCGATGAAGTACCCGTGCTGGTGGGCACGCTGGCTTTCGGATTGGGAATCAACAAAGCTGCGGTACGCGCCGTGATCCACCTGGCATTGCCGAAATCAGTTGAGCAGTACTACCAGGAGGCAGGACGCGCGGGACGCGATGGATTGGACGCCGATTGCATCCTGCTGTGGCAGAAGCGTGATGTTGGATTGCTGGCTTATTTCATCGATCAAATCAGTGATCCGGCGGAGAAAGAGCGTTCCTGGCAGCGCTACCATGAAGTTCGCCGCTATGCAGAATCGCTGCTTTGCCGTCATCGGCAGATATGCCTCCACTTTGGCGAGACTCCTAAGTGGACTTCATGCGATTCATGTGATGTATGTGGCGTCGCTCCAGAGTGGCTTGCTGAGGTTCCGGCGAGTGCCGAGAACCAGCCCAGTCGAGCTGTTTCTGCGCGCTCGGCAAACGGGGCTTTGCAGCCATCCAAGTCTGCATCCCCCAGAGTAGTATCAGCAGCGGCGATCGACGTCGAATTGCGGGAACATCTTCGTGAATGGCGCCGAAGCGCCGCTAAGAAACAGGGTATTCCCGCCTTTATCGTAATGCACGATACGTCTTTGGATGAGCTGTGCCGCCAGCGCCCTCATTCATTGGCCGGCGTCCGGGCCATCCCTGGTTTCGGCGAGCGCAAGACCGAGATGTATGGCCGCGAGATCATCGAAGCCATCCAGCAGTTCAGCAGGCAGAAAGAATCAACCGCCGTGGCGCGGGGACACGGAGAATAATAGGCCAACATGGCTCTCTATCTGGTAACTGGAGCAGCGGGTTTCATTGGCTCCTCCATCGTGCGCGAACTGATACGCCGCGGGGAGCAGGTGCGGGGGCTTGATAGTTTTGAAACCGGCAAGCGTGAGAACCTCGCCCCAATGCTCGAGCAGATGGATTTTCACGAGATCGATATCCGTGACGAACAGCGTTTGTCGCCGGCATTTGCGGGCGTTGATTATGTTCTTCATCAGGCAGCCCTGCCTTCCGTGCCGCTCTCGGTCGCCAAACCAGTCAGATCGCACGCCATTAACATCAATGGAACTCTCAATGTGTTGCTGGCCGCGCGGGATGCAGGAGTCAAACGGGTCGTCTATGCGGGCTCCAGTTCAGCGTATGGAGAGACACTCACGCTGCCGAAGCGCGAAGATATGCTGCCTTCCCCGGTTTCGCCGTACGCCGTGCAGAAATTGACTGGGGAATACTACATGCGCTGCTTTGCCAACGTCTATTCGCTGGAGACAGTTTGTCTCCGGTATTTCAACGTTTTTGGTCCGCGCCAGGATCCAAGCTCACCCTATTCCGGGGTGCTGGCGAAATTCATCCGGCAGATGCTGGCCGGGGAGTCGCCCACGATTTTTGGCGACGGCGAGCAGACACGTGATTTCACCTATGTCGATAATGCTGTGCAAGCTAACTTGTCGGCGGCGGTCGCTCCGACCGAAGGCGTGTCGGGAGAGTGCTTCAACATCGGCACGGGACGCCAGCTATCTCTCAATTTTGTTTTTGAGGCTTTGCGAGAGATCACAGGTTTCACTGGGGCTGCTAAGTATGGACCTTCGCGTGTAGGCGACGTAAGACATTCTCAGGCCGACATCTCCCGCGCCCGCCAGTACTTGCGCTATTCACCAGCCATAGGTTTTGAGGAAGGGCTTCAGCGGACCGTCGAGTGGTACCAGACAGAAGTTGTGCAGACTTACCGGTAAGACGCGTGGCCGAGTTCAGCACCCTGCTGCGATGCTGGATTGAGTTGTGTGAGGGCGCGTGTCCGTACGCGATGTCCATAGCTGAACGCCCAGATCATCGTACCGACCGTAAGGGTTCCAACCAGAACGGGCGAGACTACCAGAACTGTTGCCGCAGGCACGTTGTAGATTAAGACGATGCGAAGAAGCAACTCTCCAACGAATACACTTCCCCACACGCAGGTAATCAGCCGATGACAAAACCGTACTTCAGGCAGCCGCCAGGCTTGATTGAATCGCTCCTGCCGCTGTAAATCCGGTCCGGCCATAAAATGGCGCGCGAAGTAAAACATCATGGGACGCGGCAGCAACAGCGAGGCGAAACAAGCAAGCCCGAAAGCGCCGGTGAACATCGATTCACGAACCAGCAACAGGCGTGGATTGCCGCCCAAGAGCAAGGCAATGCCGTCGGCGGCAATTCCTAACAGAACCACGATCCCGATCGGGTCAACCTGCCCACGCCGCACCAAATCAAAGATGCTTTTGCCCAACGGAAACGTAGTGGCAATGATCAAAGCTTTAAGCTCTGAGGCGGATAGATATTTTTTTGAGATCTTATAAAGAATTACAGGAATGATCGCGTTCAGGAGGAAACCCAAAACGATATTGCCCAACGGTGGCCGCGAGGTTTGCTCTTGGGATGTCTGCACGGGAAACGAGCCTCTCAATCAGCCAAGGGGGATTTATTTCTATTATAAGACAGAGAAAACCCACTATTGGTCGCTGATCACGTGATCAGCACAAGACTCACAATAATTGTAAGTACTAAAGCCTAAATACTAAGGGTCAAGGATGAAAATCTGCTTTTGGCCAGAAGCCAGGAGCCAGCAGCCAGTAGCTGCTTATTGCTTTGTATCCTGCGGGTGTTTCGATTCCTGGTAGAACTCATTTTGCAGTTGCAGGCTCACATCGTCTTGCTTAATGGCGCGGATCGCTGCCACGAGTTTCTGTGTCATGGTTTTCTTGTCGAATTCTCCCAATTCTTTGTTAGCAGTAGATGCATCGCCCGAGTAGTGGTTGGGAAAGCGCGCATACCACCAGATGCCGGTGTAAACCTCTGGAGGAAGTTTCTGCCGGGCCTGATCTCTGCCGGATTCATTGGGAATGCGGTCCACGTGGACCAGATCGGGCCGTGACATCATGGTGTGCGATGTCTCCGATTCGCCCGCATGCATGTCCACCTTATCTTTGGCAGCCGGACGCCCTGTCTCCCTGGCCGACGGCCAATAAACATAGACAACGTAATCATGCTGGCGCTCCAACTGCGCCTGGGCAAACAAGGGCAGCAGGTATTCATTTCCGCCGTGGCCGTTGACAATCAAAACCTTCTTGCAGCCATTGCGCGCCATCTCGTCGGTAGTCTCCTGCAAAAGTTGAAGCTGCAACTGCAAACTGTAAGCGACTGTACCGGGCTGGTGCTTGGCCTCAAAAATCTGTCCGAAGTAGTATTCGGGAAAGACCACAGCGTACTCCTGCTCCACGGCGTTCAGGCTGAGGTAGCGCACATTGAGAAGATCGGTGCCCAGAGGAAGATGAGGCCCATGTTTCTCGAGGATTCCAAACGGCAACAAACAAGTACTTTGGGAGTTCTTGATGCCCTGCAAAAAATCGGCGGACGTAAGCTCTTCCCACTTGGGCGACAACTTAGCTTGTGGAAGGGCCAAAATAGAAGTCATTAAAAGCAAAGCAGCAAGCGCAATATTTTTTCTCATGTTGGTTCTCAAAGAAGCTCCTTCCCGTGTTTCAACCAAAGAAAATTTCGAGTGGACCAGGGCAGTAACAACCGCAGAGTACGCAGAGACCGCAGAGGAGGACGGGGCTTTGATTTCCTTCGCGTTTCTTCGTGCCACAAGATACTTTGAAATCGTTGTTGTTTTCGGCAAATTCCTAAGTTGGCTTAAAAGTCACCCATGCTTCTCTGCGGTCTCTGCGTATTCAGCGGATGAAGCCTTGCCTCTGATCTTCTCCGTGTCCCCGTGCCTTATAGTTACCCCAAGCCGAGGATGTGAAGAAAGTAAGAATCCACAGGCAGTAGCCGCCGCCGCGGCTGTGGAAATCTCGGCCCGATTGGTTGCCTAGAATAGGGCAGCCGAACCCCTGCGGCTACGAATTCCCGCGCCC
>DASZFU010000088.1:0-8555 GCA_035939495.1 Candidatus Angelobacter sp.
GGGGCGTTGAAAATGGCGTCAAGGGTCGAGATGAACGGCGCCAAGAACGCGCCGCCCTTGACACCATTTTCAACGCGATACCCCCGTCTGTCTTTTTTTAGCTTGACAGGAGCCGTCGTAGTCATAGACGGGATGACAGAGTGTAGTGGTTTATAGAATAAGACATGTCTGGTAAAAGTAAGTGACATTTAGACCCTGCCTGCGCACCGCAACCTCACCGGGAATCGTCGTCTTTGCCCCCTGGACTATAATCGGGCAAGAGATTCCCCAATACCGGGAGGTTCCAAAATGTTCTGTGAGAGTTGTGGCGCACAAGTGCAGCCAGGCCAAACGGTTTGTGGCAAGTGCTCAAAGCCTCTTGTCGGTTATGTTCAGCAGGCGAACCGGATGGAACACCACCTGCATTTGTTGGGGATCTTCTGGATCGTCTATTCGATTATTCATGGCATTGCCGGCGCAGTCCTTTTGATTCTCGCCAACACACTTTTCAGTGCCGCGCGGCACTTCGAAATTGGAGCACCTCTTTTTCTTCAACCCTTGTTATCGTTTATTGGCATGCTTTTGGTCGTCAAAGGGATTGTGGGTGTGGCTGCCGGTTATGGCCTTATTCAGCGAGCTCCCTGGGCGTGGATCACGACCGTGGTTCTCGCGTTTATTGCCATGCTGAATGTGCCGTTCGGCACTGCGCTCGGCATCTACACTGTCTGGGTGCTGCTCTCGCCCGGAGCGAATATCCAATATCAGAATCTCGGGCGTTCTGTTTCTACCTAGGGATGAAGCAGAAGATCATGTTTCTCTGGCACACGATCGGCCTCTCGTTACTGATTTCCACATTGATGGCAGCCGGCAGTCAGCAATTGCCTGCTCAAAAACCCACTCAGGACTACCTGGTTTTTGTGGTCTGCGAATCCGCCGACACATTGGCTTTGCTTCGCTTCGGCCCAGGCGGGCTGTATGTGGAAAAGCAAACCAAGGTCGGTATGTTATCAATTACCGACATCAATGGCCCCCATGGGATCGCTGTATCGCCGGATAAGAAATATGTCTACATAGCCATCGCTCATGGAAGGCCGTTTGGCTCAGCCTGGAAGTTCGATGCCGCGACTCTCGCGCCGCTGCAATTTACCAATCTCGGATTATTTCCGGCGACCTCCGACATTTCAAAAGATGGCAGCTTCCTCTTTGTGGCCAACGCTAATTTTCACGGCGATATGAAGCCCTCATCGGTTTCTGCCATTGCTACGGACGAGATGATCGAGGTCAAAAGAATTCCTACCTGTACCATGCCGCACGGCTCACGCTTGAATCCTCAAGGAACGAAACATTATTCTGCCTGCATGATGGACGATCTGCTGGTCGAGATCGATACCGCCAGTTTTTCCGTGAGCAGGCATTTTATTCTGAGCCGGGGCAAGGAAAAAGGACTGGCAGGCGCGCCGGCATCCGGCCTTTCCGGCCCGCATCGTACCGAATCCAGTCATAGTGAAACATCGCATCGCGAACTGGCATGTACGCCCACGTGGGCGCAGCCGTCCAACGACGGTTCCCTGGTTTATGTGGCCTGCAACCAGACCAGTGACATTGTCGTAGTCGATGTCCAATCGTGGAAAATGGTCCGGCGCTTCCCGGCAGGGCCGGGAGTCTACAATCTTGCTGTGACCAAAAATGGCCGCGTCATTGCTACCAATAAGCGTGGTCAATCCGTCTCAATATTTGATTCTTTAACAGGCAAAGAATTGGCGAGAATACCCACACGCCGCAAAGTCGTGCATGGAGTTGTGGTCACGCCCGACGACCGATACGCCTTTATCTCGGCGGAAGGCATTGGCTCGGAACCGGGAACGGTGGAAGTTATCGATCTCGAGACGCTGAAAACCGTCGCCACCGCAGACGTAGGAGAGCAGGCGGCAGGCATTGACGTTTGGAAAATTGAATCCAGCAAGCCGCCGGAGAACGCTGTGGGGACGAAACTGAGAATTGAGAGGAAATAGAGCAAATGGATAAGGTGCGTTCACTTAGCACTGCACTCTGGCTGTTGGCATTGAGTTGCTGCATGTGGTGTCAGGAAACGTTGTGCCAGGAAACAAAGAGCGGGCCGAAATCGGAGACGCCTGCAGCGGTGGAGATTCTGCCCAAGGTAGTCGAAGTCCATGATGGCGACCAACTGAAGCTTAGCGCGGTGACCAAAGACGCGTCGGGCAAGCAAGTGAATGCTAATTCGGTGACTTGGTTCGCGTCTCCCATGGGCGCGGTCTATGTTGATCAGGCCGGGGTCGTCAATTTTTACAGTCCAGGGCGCGCAACGGTGGGCGCGGTTGTAAACGGCAAGGTTACATATCTGCATATCAATGTGTTGCCGGCGGCTGCCGCTCGTGTCGAGATCGATCCTCCGGGCCGTCCCGTGCCGGTCGGTAGCGTGCTGAAGTTGGTTGCCACTCCGCGAACGGAAAAGGGTGAACCGCAGCGCGACCAGCCAGTCGAATGGACATCGCAGAATCCCTCTTTGGCCGCGGTCGATAGTGCTGGCGTCGTGACCGGTGTTGCTCCTGGCTCAACTGAGATCCAGGCAAAATCGGGAACTGCTGTGGGAAAAACGGTGGTTAAAGTCACGGCTGATCCCGTACAAAAACTTAAAATCGAGCCTAAGTCCTCCAAAGCCAGGACCGGCGATGTGATTCACTTCGCAGCGGCCGCGATCGATGCCAAAGGGACGTCCATCAAGAATCCATCGGTTGTCTGGTCACTGAGTGGCGCTGGCGCCGCAATCTACCCCGACGGAGGCTTTGTTGCCGAGGAACCGGGAACCTATCTGATCACTGCCAGCAGCGGCCAGCACCATGCAACAGCTTCGGTGGTGGTGACAGCGCGCAATGTGGAGCGGGAAATTGAGGTTGTCTCTCACATCTCAGTTACAGGCGAGCAGGCAGCGGAAGAATGGATCATTGGAAACCATGCCTACCTGGCGACGATTTCAGATCACCTGAATGTCTATGACATTGCAGACCCGGCGAATCCCAAGCTGCTGGATTCGCTTCAAGTTGATGCCCGCCTGATCAACGATGTCAGCACTACGCCGGATGAGCGCATTGGCGTGATCACCCGCGAAGGAGCCTCCAGCCGCAAGAATGGCATTGTGTTTGTCGATACCTCCGATCCCGCCCACCTCAACGTGATCTCGGAATATACAACTACCGTCACGGGTGGTGTACACAGCGCCTTTATCGATGGACACTGCGTCTATCTGACCGACGATGCCACCGGCTCCTTGCGTGTAATTGATTTCCAGGATGTGAAAAACCCCAGGGAAGTGGCTCGCTTTGAGGTTCCACGCAAGAATGAAGGTGCGGCCGCTGCGCCGGACAGCGAAGACGCAGCCCAAGGACGATACCTGCATGATCTCCAGGTGAAAGATGGCCTCGCCTATCTGTGTTACTGGAAAGACGGCTTGGTAATTCTCGACGTTGGCAATGGCATGAAGGGCGGCTCTCCTGAGCATCCCCAGGTGGTCTCCCGGTTCTTCTGGAACCATCACGAACTTTACGGCGATGGATGGGAATCAGGCACTCATAGCGCATTTCGCTACAAGAATTACTTATTTGTGGGCGACGAGGTATTGCCCGTTGGGATGGCCATCCTAAGCCATGACAGAATTCCAACCAAGGCGATCCTACACGTCCTTGATGTAACCGACATCGAGCATCCAGTCCAGGTTGCAACCTACCAGGTACCCGAAGGCGGTTCCCACAACTTTTGGGTGGCGGACGACATTCTCTACGAAGGCTATTACAACGGAGGCGGCCGCGTGCTGGATGTCTCCGGGGAGCTTCGAGGGGACCTCTATCGCCAGGGACGCGAAATCGCGCGCCTCTGGACCGGCGATCCAAAAGGCTATCGTCCCAATCTGCCCATGACCTGGGGAGGGCAGCCCTGTTCTTTGAAGTGCTCCAGCGACCTGCTCAACGGCCTGATCTATTTCAACGACATCAATTCCGGTCTGTGGATTGCGAAACTTGGCAAACCGAAATATCGAGGATCGACCTTCGCTGCGCCCACCCGTGACGTCAACGGTGTGCTGCACTGATCTGTCTTCATTCCGGCCAGATCGTGAAGTCCCTCATGGCCATGCGATGGAATTTATACATTCCCTGCACGGCCTCGTTAAGCTCCAACAGATGCCCTCGGCTTAACTCCAGCGGATGCTCTTCCGGTTGGTAGACCGTGCCAATTGGGTAATCCAGATAGGGAGTCTTTGTCTGCTCAATATGAGTTCCCAGGACGTGGGCGACAATTTTCCCTCGCGTAAAATCCACCAGACGCTGAACGCTACGCAGAAATTGAATTTGATCGGCCACATAGAGCCGTCCGGGATACAACGTATCTCCGGTAAAAAGAATGCCGGTTTGCCGGTCGTAAATGGCAATCGACGAAGCCTCATGCCCTGGAATTGCAATTACATCCAGAATCCGTTCGCCCAGGTCGTATGTTACGAGGTCTTCCGGCCATTTCTTGAAGCCGAAAAACTCCTGCACGGCAGCCGGCGTTGGCGCGATAACGGTGGTCTGGGAAAGGGCTTTCATCGCCTCGTCGCCGGAAACATGGTCGCGATGACCATGAGTATGAGCGACGATCAAAGGAATGCTCTGCCGCTTATTCCGGGCTAGCCAGCGGTCGATCACATTCTTCACAACATCGGCGACATCGGTCTTCCCTGCTCCTGTATCCAGCATCAGCACTTTGTCTTTGCCAAAAAGAAGGAAGAGAAAAGGCTTCTCGTAGTTGGAGCAGCCAGACTCGCGAAGTATGTAAAGATCCGCGTTGTACTCATGCACTTGAAATTCCGGTTTCGGCGGACACTGAGGCCCACTCGTCTTCCAGGCTGCCGGCAGGCCTCCAGGCCGTACTCCACCACCATCCGGCTGGGGCGCTTGGGCATGAACACCCATGAATGTCGTAATCGCAAGACCACACAACACAATCACACGCAAAAAGAGAGAAGAGAACATCGTCTGATCCTCATTTGTACCGTCTTGAAAAAATACTGCATGAATACTGCATAATTGATGAATACTGCATAAATAAAGTCCGATGGAAGAATAGGTGAACCAAGAAAGGCTTAAGCCAGCGAAGCTGGCGATATTCTTCTAGCCCACAGCGCAAGCTGTGGGAACAGGAGAGATGAATGCCAGAGCCCGCAAAGCGGGCGACATAATCTCTGCCGGTATAAGGACATTATTAACGTAGGCATCGATAACCGCTGCCGATGTTGAAACGCGAGAAACATTCACTTGAGCAATCCGTTCCCGTTTGCACCGCTCTTTTTTTAAAAAGCAAACAACACAAGCTAAAGCCAAGCGAGATCTTCACATCCAGCACTCTGTTCAAAAGTAAGTGACATTAGGCTAACCGATAGTAAGATTTAAGTCGATGTTCCTTGGCCGCTTCCTGAGAAAGATGTTCCCGTCGTTTGCGGAGCTCGCAGCGACCGTGCGCTTTCGTACCTACATGGAAGATGGTCTGATCACCCGCCATACGGCCGATTTTCTCGAGGACGAGCGTTTCTCATCTGCTTATGCAAAAGGTAAAGCAACGGGATCCTGGAACAAATCCAGTCCTCGCTGGCGCGTCTATACCGCATGTTGGGCCGCCTCCCAGGCGGCAAATCTACCTGGCGATTTTGTCGAGTGTGGCGTGAACCGGGGCGGCATGGCCCTGGCCATCATGGAGTATCTGAATTTCAATGCTCTCGGCAAGCGCTTTTTCCTGCTCGATACCTTTTCGGGTTTTCCGGAAGGCTCGCAGGCAGCGGAAGTCAATCGTGGGCAGTATGCGGATTGTTTTGCAGAAGTAAAACAGACATTCGCGCCTTACCCTGGCGCCCGAATCGTGCGCGGCGTCGTGCCAGAGACGCTCTCATTGATTGACGCGGAACAAATCTCTTATCTCTCCCTCGACATGAACTGCGCCGAACCAGAGATTGCAGCCGCCCACCACCTATGGCCCAGGCTTGTCGCCGGAGCGGTGATCCTGCTTGATGATTACGGCGGAGGCCCTGCTTATTCGCGCCAAAAGAACGCCTTCGATGCCCTGGCGGGCGAACTCGGCTTCAAGATTCTTACTCTGCCAACTGGTCAGGGGCTCATTATCAAGATCGCAAGGTCTGGGGATACCGCCTAATCCAGCAACTCATTGCCCAATCGCAGACGGCTCTCATCCAACAATCAATCATGGCAATGCTGCCAAGCTCTTGATGAACTGGTAATAAAACTCCAAGCCATCGTAAAAGTCCTTCACTCGCAAGCGCTCATCTTTGCCGTGGGCGCGATTGTCGTCGACGTCGGTGAACATTCCCGGTACACCGTAGGTGGGAATACCGGCGATGCGCAGGTATTTGCTGTCGCTGGCGCCAGCATCCATGACCGGAACGACGGGCAGCGGACCATAGAGCCGCATCGAGAGTTCCTGCAGTTTCTGCATGATGGTTGGATTAAGCGGCGATGCAGGCGCGGGGATGGCTTCACCAACCACGTTGACCGCGATACGGTCATCGGCCAGGACTCTTTTCAAGATGTCCTGCGTCTGTTGCAGGGAATCGTTGGGGAGCATACGGCAGTTTACGTTGGCTGCGGCTGTTTGCGGCAGGGCATTATTGGCATGACCAGCCTCCAGTCGCGTGGCCACGCACGTGGTGCGGAGCAGGGCATTCAAGTAATAAGATTGTTGCGAAAGCTGGCGGGCGGCGTTCGCATCCTGTGGGTTTTTTGCGATGGCGCGAAAATTGGCGGCAGTTTGGGGGTCTTGTAAATCTGCGGAGCGCTCGAAGAAACCTCGTGTTGTCTCGTTTAACTCCACCGGAAACTCGAAGGCAGCCAGGCGATTAAGACCCGCGGAGAGATGATAGATTGCATTGTCCGGAACGGGGCGGGAGCTGTGCCCGCCATTGCTCTTCACCTCGAGACGAAAATCCACATAGTTCTTCTCGCTTGTCTGAATTCCCACCAGAAAGCGCTTGCCGGATTTGCTCTCGAAGCCACCGGCATCGGTGTTAAGACAGTACTCGGCATCGATCAGGTCGCGATGGTTCTTGGCCAGCCAATCTGCACCATTGTACTGTCCTCCTTCTTCATCGGCCGTCAACGCAAGGATGAGGTCGCGTGAGGGTGTCCAGCCTTCCCGTTTCAGACGGATGAAATTGGCGGCCAGGATGGCGTCACCATCTTTGATGTCCATGGTTCCGCGTCCGTAGAAATATCCGTCGATTTCGTTGAGCTTGAAGGGATCCATGGACCAATCCTGGCGCAGCGCCTGGACAACATCCAGGTGGCCGATGAAAAGGATGGGCTTGCCCTGCCCGCGCCCATGAAGGCGCACCACCAGGTTCCCTTTGTTGGGTACCGGGCCAAGCACTTTGATATCAGCTTCAGCAAAGCCGGCGGCGCGGAAACGCGTTGCCATGGCCTCGGCCGCAGTCGTGACATTCCCGGCCGGCGTGTCAGTGGTGTTGATCTCAATGAGCTCTTTGAAAATGTCGCGGGCCAACTGCTGAGTTGGAGTCAGGGCTTGAGAGAAACAGGATGTTGTGAAGATTGAGGAGGAAACCGAAAGATAAATAAGAACACCTACGACAAAACGAATCACACGGAGAGTTCGTTCGCTTGGCATCAGCAGCTCTGCTCCCTTTGAAGGTTGTACGAGGACGAGATTATAACGTGCTCTTTCTATCCGCGTGTATCTGCGTTGCAATGTGCTTTGAAATCGTGTTTTTCTCGCAGCTTCTAGATTGGCTGGAATCCCATTCTTCTCTACGGTCTCTGCATTGCTAACCTTGAAGATCTTGTTTCCCGCGAAGAATCTCTTTGCTTTGTTCCTTCGTGTCCTTGGGTTTCTCCTTCGTGTTCCTTTGCGGTTAGGATTTTGGGTTTCCTTTTCGGCCTTCGCGTCCTTTGTCGTGAACCGGTTTTTGGTTGTGGCTCCGCTACGTTGTGCCTCCGTGGTGCTTTTTGTTGGTGGCTCGGCTACGGCTGTAGTGAGTTCTGCTGTCCAGGAGTGCCCCTGGCCATAGAGCTACTATTAAATCTTCGATCCCTGCCATAGTAATATCTCTAATTTAGAACTATATTTCCTTTTATATCAACAACTTGCGTATTATTTTGCAGCATTTTCGCCCTGAATTCATTTTCTTCTTGACGATTCACTCCCGCAACCCTTAAAACCTACCCAGGTAAGCTTTTTTGGGATCATCCTATGAGTCGGAACCTGCGACCTTATGGGATCGGCCCGGAAGCCATCCGGTTGAAGCTGGGCTTGGTTGATTAGGGTTCCCTCGCTGGCGACTTCAAACCCTCTGGCAACGCCATTGGGGCGAAAATTTATGAATGGGGTGACCCATTTCTTCGCGCTCTTGGCGAACCGTGGGAAACGGGAAGGGTGGGCAAAGGGTGGGACGAAAGGTAACAGCGGTAACAACCGGTAACAGAAATCGCCGGTATTCATGCGGGTTGTAACTGGTGTAACCGCTGTAACCGGTATTTTTTTGCACACAAACAATTTCCGGCCCA
>DASZFU010000089.1:0-34916 GCA_035939495.1 Candidatus Angelobacter sp.
GTTGAAAATGGCGTCAAGGGTCGAGATGAACGGCGCCAAGAACGCGCCGCCCTTGACACCATTTTCAACGCGATACCCCCGTCTGTCTTTTTTTAGCTTGACAGGAGCCGTCGTAGTCATAGACGGGATGACAGGGGATAACGACGTCGCAAAAACCGGGCGATTCTCTAACTTAGGTTAACGTTGGGCTTCAGCCAAGTGTTAATTTACGCCAATCGGATCCAACTAACCAAATTCCTCTCGGCCGCTTCGGCGTACTCTGCGGTGGATTGGTTTGATCTTCTACGTTATGTCTCCATGGTTGTACCTCAATGGGTTTCTACTGCTTGGCGTTTTCCCGCTCCATGTCTTTGATCACAACACCGCCGTTTTGCGTGCTGGCGCGGATTTGAGGTTCGCCTGTTCCCAGCCGGAGGGTCTGTCGCCCATTCTCTTTGGTTTTTTGCGCATTTTGGCAGGCTGTTCCCCGGCAGACTACGCCGACATATTCAGAAGCGACAACCTCCAGCCCGGAACTGAAGTTCTTGGGAACTGAAATCGCC
This sequence comes from Candidatus Angelobacter sp., assembly GCA_035939495.1. GTDB lineage: Bacteria > Acidobacteriota > Terriglobia > Terriglobales > Acidobacteriaceae > Angelobacter. Next base: position 543 of record DASZFU010000089.1, read on the forward strand.
AAGCCTCCATTTTGAGTATGAGCTTCGAGCCCTTTGCCTTCCCACCGCTCCGGAAGAGCAATGGACAATCCGCCATTGGCTACGTTGGCGTTAACCTCGCCGCCGCAATCCCGAATAGAAATGCCCCCATTCTTTGCCCGTACCGTCAATTTCCCCGTACTGTCCTTCAATGAAATGCCGCCGTTGGTCGTTTCGGCTTCGGCTGTGCCGGAGAACTTATAAAGGGAGGCTCCTCCGTTTTTTACCTTCAGATTTACGTTGGCATTTTGGGGCGCTCTTACCAGAAGCAGGGTGGCTACATTCGAGTGGTCGGATCCGTCTGGGGCAGTCACAGAAACCGTAGATCCTTCCACTGCCAGCTTGGTTTCGTCCAGAATCTTGCGGGCTGCGGATTCGTCATCGGCTGCAACCTGCTTGCAGAGCTTTACGGAGAACTCCGGCCCATCCCAGGTGGTTACCCGTATTCCTCCATTTTTTTCCGCGCGAATGCTCAGAGGCTGGTTCGCAATCGTACGGGTTTCTTCGCCGCTTACCACAGCGGCAAACCTGTCGTTATGAAGCCGAAAGTGGTCGCTGCAATCTTCGCTGGTGGCGTTTGCGAAGCTCGTGAACGAGATGTTGCCGGTCCGGTATTCCCGGCCGTACATCAGCATCACTCCCAAAGCGGCCACCAAAAGTCCCAATAAGACTCTTTTCATAGAAGCACCTCTCAATGGCTGATTAGACGGCAGGGTAGCGTGGCGGTTAGGTCAAATTGAGCATGGAGCAACCTGAGACAGGCGATATTCCTGATATCGTTTGGTTTCAGATATTGAATGCGGTTGCCTGTTCGATGCCCTTGATCAGGCTGTGGGAACACTTCGGGGCTTTACGTTTTTGCGGATAAAGGTCACGATCTCATCCATGGGAGTGCCGGGGTTGAAAATGCCTGCCACTCCGCTCTTTTTCATGGTATCGAAATCCTGCTCCGGGATGATGCCGCCTACCAGTAGCAGGACATCATCCATTTTATGCTGCCGCAGCATTTCCGAAATGCGTGGAACAATCGCATTATGAGCGCCGGACAGAATGGAGAGGCCGATAACATCCACATCTTCCTGCAAGGCAGAACTCACAATCATCTCGGGCGTTTGCCGCAGTCCGGTATAAATGACCTCCATGCCGGCATCGCGCAATGCGCGGGCAATCACCTTGGCGCCGCGGTCATGACCATCCAGGCCAGGTTTTGCGACGAGTACGCGAATTTTGCGGTCTTGCGACATGGGACTGAAGATTTTATCAGAGGGAGGAAAGCCTACTTCTATTTCGCTCCTTTTGCGGGTTTGGCAAGATTGCCATTCTTGGCAGCCGTTTTCTCCACCGGCAGTTCCAGGCTGCGCCACAGGTACCATGACGCAAAACTGCAATAAGGATGCCAGTTTTTCGCGAGCTTTTCGATCTCCTTGGGGGTGGGCAATTTGCGCTTCTTATAGGCGCGTTGGATTGCGGAGCGGACTCCGAAATCGCCCACGGGCAACACATTGGGCCGGCGTAGCGCAAATATCAGAAACATGTGCGCCGTCCACACTCCAACGCCTTTGATGCTCGTGAGAGAGACGATGATTTCCTCGTCCGCCATCTGGGGAAGGCACTCGAAATCCACTGTGCCGGAAAGAGCATGTTCCGCGAGATCACGGATATAGCCAATTTTCTGCTTGGATAGACCTGCGCGGCGCATCTCGCCCACAGTCAGGTTGCGGATCGCCTCAGGTGTAAGCGCGCCGCCCGCGGCCTCTTCAAACCTCGTGTAGATCGTGCGCGCTGCTTTGGTGCTCAGTTGCTGAAATACAATGGAACGGGCCAGCGCCTCAAAAGTGGGTTCACGATAAGTGATGCGGCAGGGACCGACACGCTCAATGATGGATGCCAGGATGACGTCGGACTTTTTGAGATGAGCCAGGGCTTTTTTCATGGTTGCCGACTCTAATGTAAACACAACCACACAGCCTTTGCCTAGACCGCCAAGGTTTCACCTGTTCCGGGTCCTAACACGGCATTCAGATATCGCTCACGGATTACTGGAACTCCTGACCTGCAACATTCAAAATGCTCGCATGACTTACACTTTCTTCGGTTTCCGGTTTCTAAAGTGTCAGCGACCAGGATTGATCGAGTGTCAGATGGCTTTATACTATTGCATTCTGGCGGCTCCAAATTTTCCCAGGAGGCAAAGTGAAACAGTCCAGGACATTGAAGAAATTTGTCTTCGCCCGCCGTGAGCCCGATCTTCCAAGCGAACTGACACCCACTGTTGACGCTGCCGCCCTGTTTCAGCCCCATGATATCTCCATCACCGATCACTTGCTCGAAGAAGGCCGGGTGGAAAACCTGAAGACCGGCACTCTTCGCGTTGAATCATCGGTGTTCAATAAAGTGGTTCTCGCCAACAACAGCTTTGATTCGATAAGGTGTAAAGATGTCAGATTTGCAAGTTGCGATTTTGCCAACTTGGAGACACGTGGTCTTACTCTGATACGGGTTGAATTTATCAATTGCCGGATGACCGGCTTTCGCGCCGGCAAAGCGGATTGCCAGGACGTGCTCATCCGGGAAGGGGACCAGCGATACTCACAGTTCCGGTTCGGTCAATTTAAATCTGCCGAATTTGATTCGTGCAATTTTGCTGAAGCGGATTTTCATGGCACGGATTTGTCCGGATCTATATTCAGACAATGCAATCTTCGTTCTGCCGAAATGAGCAAGGTGAAGCTTCTGAATGCAGATCTTCGGGGATCGATAGTCGAAGGCCTTCAATTAAACGCTGAAGACATTCGGGGCGCCGTGGTCGATCCTTCACAAGCCATGATCTTTGCAACATTACTCGGAATCCGCGTTGAATAAGCCAGGGACGATAATTGCCTAAGCTGCGTTTACAGTGGTCGGCCTTCCAACAGATGATTTGATTCACCTACATGTTGGATAATGATTATCCGGTACGCAGCTTAGCCAGACCCCTGTGTCCAGCCATCTTGAGCCTTGAAGAGATGAATGTGAGCGATGGTCACTGCTAAGATAGCTTTTGAATCCTTTAATACGCTAAATATGTTTCTAGTGTCGTTCTGGTCCTAACTTTAGCCTGTGATGGAGAACTCAGTGTCAATCACCACTGCCATTGTGCTCGGCGGTCTCGGCGCCGTTGGCCGCCTTTTTAGAAACTTACTCGCAGATGCAGGCGTATTGGTAAAAACAGTAGATCAGCGGCGTCACGCCGCTCTTCTCAAATGTGATGTATGTGCGGACGTTGCGCACTCCTCAAGTGAAGTTCTGGAAGCGCTAGTGGGGACCGATGTAGTCATTATGGCCTTGCCCGAGGCGGTAGCACTGCAAGCCGCGCCATGGGTATCCCAAGGAATGCAAGCCGATGCTTTGCTGATAGATACGCTCTCTATAAAAACCGAAATCTGTGGGCTTCTCTCACCCTTGAATAATCCTCGTGAACGCCTCTCGCTGAACCCGATGTTTGCTCCCTCTCTCGGAGTGCAAGGTCAGGTCATAGCCGCTGTGGAAATTACGGCAGGACCACTGACAAAAGAACTAATGTCGTTACTGAATCGTGCTGGAGCGACTGTTGAGTGTATCAGCGCAGAGATGCACGACAAGATTACCTCAGCTACACAGGTAGCGACTCACGCCGCTATCTTGGCATTCGGCCTCACAATCCGCGAACTAGGATATGACAGCCACACAGTTTGGAAGCTCGCTACCCCGCCCCATCGAATTCTGCTGGCTTTGTTGCATCGGCTCATCAGTGGGAGCCCGGAGATTTATTGGGACATCCAGCGCTATCATGGTCAGTCACTGCTGGTTCGAGCCAAACTACAGGCCGCGGCTGCTTCGCTCAATGAAACAATTGAGCGCGACGACTATGTCGACTTCAAGCATGTTCTCGAAAGCCTTAGGACCATGTTGGCTCCTTTGGATCCGGACCTGTTGAAAGTCACAGAACGGCTGATGCAGTCTTTAAATCAATTTGCGAGCCGTCCAATACCACCTTAGGCTCCGGGCCAGGACTTTTCCCTCTTACTGTTCTCCGGTCTTTTCCATCAGATCAGTTTCTATCCGGCATGCCTCCGCAATGATCAATTGATACAGCTCCTGCATGAACGATTCGCTAAGTCCGTACTTGAGCGCGCCGGCTGCGGCACGTGCTTGCGCTTTTTCGATCCTGGCCGGCTGCATCATCGGAATGTCAAGCGCGGCTTTGCGCTCTGCAATCTGCCGGCACAGTGTGAATCTCCGGCCCAAGGTTTCAATCAAGTGAACATCGATTGAATCGAGCTCTTCTCGTAAGTGTTGTAACGGATCCATGCCCATGTCCATGTAAAATAAATTCCGCCTCAGGCCGAGCGTTCAGCCAGCGAGTAATCTCCAAACGATCGAAGAAGCGCTTCCGCCTTCAACATGATTTCTTCCCATTCCTCCGCCGGATCTGACATTGCGACAATCGCACCGCCCACGCCGATAGTGACTTCTTGGTCGGCAAAAACCGCAGTGCGAATCACGATGTTGAAATCCGCGGCGCCATTGAACGAAAAGTAGCCAATCGATCCTGAATATACACCGCGGTTCTGGCGTTCCAGTTGGTCGATAATATCCATGGTCCTCAGCTTCGGAGCGCCCGTCATCGAACCGCCCGGGAAAGCCGCTTGGAAGCAATCGATTGCAGTTCTGTCTTTTCGAAGTTGTCCTCGAATTGTGCTTACGAGCTGATGAACCGTAGTATAGCTTTCGACACGCATCAAACTCGGTACTGTGACGGAGCCGACCTCGCAAACGCGCCCAAGATCGTTCCGCAATAAATCAACAATCATCAGGTTCTCGGCGCGGCTCTTGACGTCACTCGCCAATCCCTCTAGGAGTGCGCGGTCCTCGTCTATCGTTCTGCCACGACGGCAGGTTCCTTTGATCGGCTTGGTTTCCACTGCGCCGCAAGGAGTAACTCGTAAAAATCTTTCCGGAGATGAACAGGCCACCGCTAGTCCGGGAAATCTGATAAAAGCCGCATAGGGAGCAGGATTCAGGCTGCGGAGGTTGTAGTAATACGCAAGAGGATCGGCTTCGGTTTTGGCGGTAAGGCGGTTTGTCAAACATATTTCGTAACTTTCACCATCACGGATATACTCAAGACAGGAAGCAATGCTCCTTAGATATTGTTCCCGATCCTGGCTTGCCACAAATGACAAGGGCTGCCAGCAATGATCCATGTCCACCCGTTCCAGGTCAGAAAGGGCCTGTTCCGTAGCGCCAAACCAAGCATCTGCTTCTTCTCCAGTGCCTCCTAAACACAGGAAATATAATTCATTTGTCAAATGATCTACAACGATGCATTTTTCAACATACATGAATGAGCAATCAGGGAGTGTTGAATGATGGACAAGCTTATAACCACAGGAGGCCTTCAGTTCATATCCGAGAAAGCCTATGAACCCGCAATTGAAATCGAACGGCAATGCTGCATCCGCAACCCGATGTTCGGCAATCCGGGTCTTGAGATAAGAAAAAATATCTCCGCTCTTGATCTCGGTATTTCCGTTGCGCCGAATCGATATCAGGTTTTTAGCCACATCGAATGTAATCAGCTCAATGGAGTCCGCCGCCCCCCCTGCCATAATGGAAAATCGCGCCACCCCGGGATCCGGCATGGCGCTATCTAACCAGATTGCGACATCCTCCGATCCAAACAGGGTTTCAAACACATCTGCTACCTCCCATACGTTCTTTAGGCGGCGAGAAAAGAGCTTTTTGTCCGCCGCAGCTTTATCTGGCGCAGGTGTCGCTGTTGCGCGTGAAAGGATCATATGTGGTTTTTGGAGTATACTCGCGCGGGAAATGGCTCGATAGTTATCAGCCATATTCAGGAAATTCTTCAAGACCACGCGTCCATATTCTGTACAAACAGATTCCGGATGGAACTGGACCCCCCACATCGGCTTGGTGCGATGGGCAACCGCCATAATAAGGCCGTCTTCAGTCCACGCAGTTTTCCGGATCTCAGCCGGCAGCGGATTTGTACAAATTAAGGAATGATACCGCACCGCCATAAAGGGGACCGGTATTCCAGCAAAAAGCCCTGACTCATCATGGTAGACGGGGCTTACGCGTCCATGCATCGGCTCAGGAGCGTGTTTGACTGCACCGCCAAAGAGATGGCAGATTCCCTGGTGGCCAAGGCAAACACCCAGAATCGGAACCTCTAACTCAACGATAACGCGAGAGGAGATCCCGAAATCAGAACTTCGATCAGGCCTTCCTGGCCCCGGCGAGATGATGACGCAATTCATCTCCTGTGATTTGAACTGCTGCCAATCGACCTCGTCATTGTGAACAACCACTGCACTTGAAGACGTGATCTCCGATATCATCTGATAAAGATTGAATGTAAAAGAGTCATAGTTGTCGACAATGATGACCCGCATTGAGGAACTGCTCCTTCTTAGCTCCTGCCAGTTCAAATGTGCAACTCAGAATACCGCCACGAAAAATTTCCCTACCGCACGCCGAGCAATTTCTGACCGGCCAAAGTGATAGGGTATGGTCTTATATTTTTGATATTATACGGGTATTGTCTCGACAGGCGAAGGGTCGCTCCAACAGTCTGAAACCCTGGGGACGATCTCATAATTGCGGTAGCCGTGTACGAAAGGATGATGAATGCAAACTAAGAATTCCTGGCAATTACAGGCCGATGAAGTGAGCCGGTCCTTATTGAAAGTAGTGGCCGATTTTGAAAAGCTGCAGCAGGACGCGGCCTCCAAAGAAGATCGGGCTGCATTGCAACACGAACTAAGGCAATCCATTGTCCGGATCAATAGCGAAATAGCGGCTGAACCGGACACATCGGCACTGGCCGAACGCCTCTTACGGACAATTGTAGACAATATCGGTAGTTCGTCCCTGAATGAAAAAGGCCTTAGTATGCAGCAACGGGCGATCCGCATCGACCATGTTGCCATCGCAGTGCGTGACCTGGATGCCGCCATCAAGTTCTATACCGAACGTTACGGCTTCCGCCAGACTGATCGGCGCACCATCCATGGCACTGACAGTTCAATGGATTCTGCCGTGATGCAAGCTGGCGACGTGACTTTTGTACTCGTGATGGGTCTCGACAGCAAATCCAATGTTTCCCGATATATCGATCACTATGGACCCGGCGTGCAACACGTGGCTGTTCAGGTGCATGGCCTCAAGGAGGTAGTGGACAACCTCACCACATGCAAGGCAGATCTCCTGACAGATATCATTCGTGCGCCCGGATTACAGCAAGTTTTCACCCGGCGCGACAAAAACTCGGGAATGCAGTTCGAATTCATTGAACGCGGCAAGTCAAATGAATTCGATGAAAATAACGTGAAACAGCTTTATGACGCCATGGATCGTGAAGATGTTTACTGATCTGTTGTGAATCTAACCCTTGCTTTTAGCCTGATAATCTTTCTCCGCGGTTGGCGGCGGTGGAAAGTATCTTCTTCCGATGCCATGTTTGATAAATCTGGCAAACCAGCTTTCCTGGCAGGGCGCAAATCGTATTCCGAGCTGCTCCAGCCATTCTAAAGTCCAGGAGGCATCCAGACGGACATCACGACCCGGTTTACGTTCTAGAAGAGGCATCAACCGGCTCACTGTCAGTGCATGTCTCGGGTCGTGTCCAAGCTCCATCACAACCTGCGCAAATGCTTCTGGCGACATTAACCGAATCGGATACCCGATGGTGCACAGGATTGCCGCCAGTTCCGGCGGAGAAATCCGATGCGGGTTCTCCAGATGAAAGGTTTGGCCCAATGATTCCGTCCGTCCTGAAAGCGCGAGGATCGCTTGCGCTAGCACATCGGCGGAGAGCAGCGCAAACTGCCGGTCCGGCCAATTCCCTATAGCCCCGATCTCCAGAATTGACCGCAAATACCGACTGAAAAAATGAGCATCGATATTGCGTTGAAAACGCCCCGTATGAGAGTGAGCTGCCACGGTTCCAACACGGAAGATCGCTCCTTGACCGCCTTGCTGCAAAAATGCCCGGACCGCTCTTTCTGCTTGCATTTTGCTTTCCGAATAGGCTTCGGTGGTGCGTTGTCCAATATCAAAGTCGTGTTCCGTTAGGACCGCATCTTTTTTTTCTTCTGAGACTATTCCCTTAATACCGATTGTCGAGATATAACAGAAATGAATATCCCGCCGGATCCCTGCCAGATGAAGCAAATGGCGTGTTCCGTTTAGATTGGTCGCCAAAAGCTCATCGGTTTCGGCTACATGGCGTACGTCCGCCGCCGCATGGATCACATGCTGAATTTGTCCAGCCAGCGAGTTCCAGTGGGCCGCACTCAGACCTGCACTAGCACGCCGCAGATCGGCAGCTACGGCAGTGACCCGTTTATCAAACGCATGTAAATCAGTGTTGGGGAAATACCAGCAGAACTGCTCCCGAAGCCGCGCCGTGGCGATGGCATCATCTTCTCCCCGTACTAAACAAAATACGTGGCACCGATATCTCAGAAGGATCTCCTGTAGAAGATGGGCGCCGAGCATTCCTGTCGCTCCGGAGAGCAGAATACCCTCAGCCTGCTGCCAGCAATCAATCGCGCCCTGAAGCGCTGGCACCGGCGGTCGTGGAGATGTCGATGGACGGCCGGGCGCTGCAGGCTTCGCTGCAGCGGCAAAGTTCTGCATCAATGCTCTTCCTTGAAACTGCTTATCCAGCAACTCACCTATCTTCTCCACCGTGCGCAGTTCAAAAACCTGCTGGGGAGCGAAGCGGACGCCCTGCGCACGCAAACCGACCGCAACCTGGAGCGCGAGCAACGAGGTTCCACCACACTCGAAGAAATCATCGGAAGTTGAAGGTTCTGAGCCCAGAACGGAGGTCCACACTTGGGCAATAAGGCGTTCGCCCTGCGTGCCAGGCGGCCGTGATGCTTCACTGTACACATGTGAAATGGATGGCAATGCTGTGCGGTCCACTTTTCCGTTGGATGTCAGGGGTAAGGAGTCCACTATCATCAATGCAGATGGCATCATGTATTCGGGCAGCCGGCAGGCCAGGAAGTCCCGTATCGCTTTAAGCACTCGTTGATTTGCGGTACGCCGGAGTGGACTCCCAACGAGAGAAGTTTCGGAATTTTCCTCCATCATGGGCCATGCCGGCGGTGCATTCCGGGAAACGGATTCCCGCTGAAAATACGCATCGTATGTGCCGTTCGCTGCTCCTCGTAGACAACTCAGATTTATTTGATACCCAGTGCTTTCGGCCAGGGCGCGCAGTTCATCCGGCGAGACGGGAGCGCCATCAGGAATCGTCGGTCCAGGGCGATTGGCAACGCGTGCAAGCTCGGTGTGGAGCTTAATGTCGGTGTCAATGAGTGCATTTGGGATTTCCTGAAGAGCAAGCGTCTCGGGCTTTCCCTGCGTAAGGCGATGCTGAAGCTTCTCCAGGTTCCAAGCCTCTTGGGCCCAAGGATGCCAGTCGATCTGTGTCGGAGCCTCGCGGAGCCCGCGATGAAGGAACACATCATAGCGATATCGAGTCATCTCATTGCTGTAGCGACCTCGGCGCGGCTCCGCTTCTACGCGCGAAATTAAATCCGTTTCCTCTGCCAGCCGCCTAAAGAACATGGGATGAACCGTAAGCTCCTCTTCATCTGAGGCCCGCTGGCCCGCTCGTGCCAACACTTCGGCGGCAGGTCGCGAGGGCGAGTTCGCGGCATCCACCGCTACACGAAAGGTAGGTAGCAGAGGTAAGCTCCGGACATCGCCCACAAAGACAAACCCACCCTGGCGAGTGCGCGTCAGCGCCTCTTGCAGAACCCTGCGCAAATATCGTTCATCGGGAAAATATTGCACAACGGAGTTGATCACAACCACGTCAAAATCACTCCCAACATCGCCCAGAGACTCCCCCGTAGTGTGGTAAAGATCAACATGGGAAAGATTCTTCCTCTCCACTTTGTCGTACAAATCGGCGATGGCACGCGCGGATAGATCACTCGCAGTGTAGTGCGCACATTGCGGAGCAATATGCAGAAGAACGAGCCCGGTTCCGCAGCCTATTTCCAGCACCCTGAGGCGCTGTTTCTCCAACAGCGATGGCGGCACTCTTGAACGGAGTTGCGCCAGTGTTCCCGCTAGCCAGTCCTCCATTTGTTCAATGGGAATAGGACATCCCGTATAGCTGCTGTTCCACCCGATAAAATCATTCTCGCCGGACACATGCCGGACGCTGCTGTCGTAAACATTGTCAAAGAGCGTCTGCCACCGCTCTATGTTTAATGGAGCGTCATCTACCGATTGCGGCAGGGCGGCATCATCCAGCACAATATAGGCTGCCAGCAGACGGCCACTGGGATTCTCTCCGGCGGCAACAGCCACAGCGCGCGCGACTCCCGGAGCTTCGCTCAAAACAGCCTCTACTTCCCCCAGTTCGATCCGAAACCCGCGTACCTTCACTTGGCTATCTGCGCGGCCCAGAAACTCGATGCCTTCCAGAGTGCGGCGCGCCCTGTCGCCACTGCGATAGAAACGGCGGCCGTCAATCGTAATAAACTTCTGAGAGTTCTCCTCAGGGCGATGAAAGTATCCACGGCTCACCCCCTGGCCACTGATCCATATCTCGCCATCAACCCCCAACGGCAGCGGCATGCCTCGATCGTCTCCAATGCGGACCACCGTTCCAGGCAGCGGCGTTCCAATTGGATGCCCTCTTACAACGTCTTCATTCGCAACACAGTACCCTGTGCAGAAGATGGTTGTTTCCGTCGGACCATACGTAACTGACACGACTGCTCGGGGAAAAACTCGACGCAAAGTATTCAGCAACGCCGGCGGAACCAGATCACCCCCGGTCATAGCGACTCGCATCCGCGGACAGCAATCGATATGCTGGTCACTCAGCGCCGCAAGCACCTGCTCCATTAACCCGGGCACAGCTTGAAAGCAGGTGGCTTCGTACACTAATGATGCGAGCGACACCGGATCGAACAATTCCGTTTTGCTAACCAGGCGGCTGCATCCTCCGGCCAGTATCGGCGCGAACAATTCGTAATAGAATACGTCGAAAGTATTGGATGCCAGAACCAGCCCGCGATCGTCGCTGCTAAATTGATAGTTGTGCTGGCACGCATGCAAAGTTGACATCAGATTGCGATGCTCAACCAGGACTCCCTTCGGTCTGCCGGTGGTGCCTGAGGTATAGATGACATATGCGAGGTCAGAAGACTGGACCGTAACTTGTGGCGAAATCGAGGGGAGCTGTGCATAAACTTCGTTAATATCTACCCATTCCGCATCTTCGATCTGCGGCAGCGACTCCTGCGAAGACACCGCAAGCCGCACATGAGCATCCCGCAGGATAAACCGCAGACGCTCTTTCGGATCAGCAGGATTGAGCGGCAGAAAGGCGCATCCGGCCTTCACGACGCCCAGAATCGCTGCAACAAAATCTACTGTTCTGGGCAGGCATACAGCAACAATTTCGCCCACGCCTGCTTTCTCTTTTTGAAGAGCATGTGCGATCTGGTTCGCTTTGAGATTCAGTTGATCGAAAGTCCACGTTATAGAGCCATCTTCAACCGCCGGCGACGCGGGCCGCTCCCGTGCAATCTTTTCCAACGCACCATGCAGGCAAAACGCCTGTCCGTGAAGTTCGGCGCCTCGCTCCAGATTCTCAATCACCTGCCGCTCTTCCGCTGTTAACAAAGGCGCATCGTTTATCGAAATGCAGGGATCGCCTCCGAATACCCTAAGTAGTCCAATGAAATGAGCGGACATGCGCACCGCAGTGGTCTCGTCGATGATGTCAGTGTTGTAGACGAATCGAACCAGTGCGCCTGTTTTCCGCCGCCAGACCGTGCACTCCAGGTCAAAACGAACATTGGTTTCCGGCGGAGCCAGCGAATTGACAACAAGGCCCGCTAAGTCCGGTTCCTCTACTTTGAAATTCTGCAAGGCAAACATCACCTGAAACAGTGGGTTGTGGCTCAGGGCTCGTTGAGGAGCCAACCGCTCCACCACCTGTTCAAAAGGAATGTTCTGGTGCTCCAGCGCCTTGAGCGATATATCCCGAACCCGGGCCACGGTCTCTTTGAAGGAAGGCCCGCCCGCAAGATCGATGCGCAGGACAACGGTGTTGACAAACAATCCTATAAGGTCTTCGGTATCAGGCTCTGTGCGTCCGGCCACGGGCGATCCAAAAACGATCTCCGCTTGGCCGGAATAGCGGTATAACAGCGCTGCGAATGCCGCCGCGATCACCATATACAGGCTGGAGGCAGTTTCTTTTGCGATTGCTTCGAGTCGTTGCACCAGAGCTTCATCCAGGTATTCTTCGTGGCGCCTGCCTGTAAATTGTGCAACAGGCGGACGAGGCCTGGCCATGGGCAATTCCAGAGCCGGCAAATCACGCAGACGATTCACCCAATACTTCAGCTGCGCTTGGCCCACTGCAGTCTGCAGTCTCATAGCCTGGCGTTGCACCACTTCGTCATAGGAGAGTAGAGTGGAACGCAGGTAAGCTTCGCGTCCCGCCAGGGCGGCGGAATAAGCGAGTCCCAGGTCGCGGTTGAATACTCCTAAAGACCAGCCATCGGCGATGATGTGGTGGAACGTGAAAACCAGGACCGCTTTCTCGGCCCATGGTACCAGGAGCGTTGCTCGGAACAATGGTGCGATTGTTATGTCCCAAAGGCGGTGGGTTTCTTCCTGTATTTTTGTCGCCAGCAGCTGCTCCATCGGCTCACACTGTGTCGGAGTGAGTTCAAGCACGCGCAATTCAGGCAACACCGATTCGTGAATTCGCCGGTATGGTTGCGCGCCTTCAGCATGAAATGAAGACCGAAGCATCTCATGTCGGGCCGCCAAGGCGCATAACGCGCTGCGAAGGCAACACGGATCCCATCGTCCCCGCAAGTCATAGGCAGTAGTGATGGTATAAGCAGAGCTGGTTGGATTCATCTCATGCAGGAACCACATCCGTTCCTGTGCGGATGACAGAGAATGTCTTCCGTCGGCCGGAGTTGCCTGCCTGCGGGCGGTCTCGCTGTTATTCCCTAATGTGGCTTTGCGCTGCGCTAATAAGCGCTCTAACAGGATCTGCCGCTTCTGCTGATCGGAAAGTAAGCCACTGCCAACTTCGTCTGCCATTTAGAATTCGTTTTCCCGTCTTCTCACCTTATATAACTTGAAGTGGATCTCGTAACTTGACTTTAGCGTCAATTGACATTTGGCATGTCAAATGCTTCCAGAAATAAACCAAAAGTAAGCACCACCAACAGAACATCCCGCTCAAAGGGGGCATTTAACCGAAACCCTGGCTGCGAGTACTCGACCCTCAATCTCTGTACTTCATCCACATCGAAGTAACCCTGGCGGCGAATCGTTGCAGAATCGAGCAGGTGATCTACCAAGTCACTGCCCTGGGCCAAAAGCGTGGGACTTCCAGGCGCGGTAAAGGCAAACTTTTCCCTCTTCGCCAACGCGGGCAGCAAGTGACGGGCGGCAAGCTGTTTCAAAAGGTACTTCTCGTTCAGATGATGCAATTTCAGATGCGAGGGCAGTCTGGAAGCGAATTCCGCAACGTCAGCATCCAGAAATGGATATCTCACCTCGACGCTGTGCGCCAGGGCCATACGGTCGCCATGGCCCGACAGCAAGTGATCACCGAGCCTTAGTTTTGTATCGAGATAGGAGCGGCGCTGCAGCCGGTCCAATCCTTTCAGCCGGTCTACATTGACGGGCGGATAATTCAGGCAAGACCAGTTATCGTAAGCTTGTCGTAATTCGGGCGCAAATAGCGATTTGTTGATCGCACTCACGCGCATCAACGGCCCTTCATAAACAAACTGTGCGTCGCCCCACAGCCGCTCGCTCAAAGCCGCCTCGTGAGGAGGCAGGTCACGCCTCATCCCAGACTGGTCAAAGCGATAGCCAACATAACCGGCAAACAGTTCGTCAGCTCCCTCACCTGCCAGCACAAGGCGTTGTCCACTGGCAGTCACCTCTTCAGACAGGGCAAAGGTCGCGGCATTGAATGATTCGCGAATGGGCGTCTCAGTGTGATAGACAACAGCACGAAGTCTCTGCAATATGTCGGCGGCGCTTAGCGAAATCTCTTTATGGTTCGTTTGCAAGAACTTTGAAACAAGGCGTTGATATTTGACCTCCGAAAGCGCCCCCGCGCGGACATCAATGGAGTAAGAATGCAAGGGAAAGCCACCGTTGGCCAGCGCTCGCGCTTTGGCTCCCACCAACGAGGAGTCCAAGCCGCCGCTCAGATACAGGCCGACTGGCACATCGGCTTCCATGCGTCGCGCAATGGAGCGGGTTAGCAGGGTATCTAGTTCTTCCAGCCAATCTTCTTCGCTTCGTTGATCAGCGGCGGTTTCTGTACGGAAGCTCAGATCCCAATACGGCCACTGATTGACAGTTCCGTCCATAGAAACCCGGAGGCAATGGCCGGGCGCCAGACTGTGTATGCCTTCGAATAATGTTCTTGGGCTTACAGGTCCAGGAAAGGTAAGTACCTGATCCACGCCTGTCAAATCCACTTCACGAGGCACTGCCGGATGTGCCAGCAAGGCTTTGATCTCCGATGCAAACAGGAGGGTACGCCCAACAACGGTATAGAAGAGCGGACAAATTCCGAATGGATCGCGGGCTAGAGTAAGACTGTCGTCGCGACGGTCATGGACGGCCGCTGCGAACTGCCCTTGCAGCTTAGTGGCAAAATCTCTTCCATGGACGGCAAAAGCGCCGGCAACGACCTCAGTATCACACTGCGACTGGAACGCGTGGCCCCGAGCTTCCAATTCCGCGCGTAGTTCCCGCCAGTTAACAATAGCGCCATTGCAGATCGATGTCACCAAGCCATTGCAGGCGGTGACCGGCTGCATGCCATGGTCAAAGTCCTTGATGCTCAGCCGGGCAAAGGCAATTCCTGCATTTCCCTTAGCAACGGCTGCAACCTGGTCCGGACCGCGATGTCTCAGCGATCCAATCATCTGCTCCAGATCATTCACAAGGATACGGCTATCGCCAGAGAAATCGAAGATTCCAGCTATGCCACACATGAGAATATTCCATGAATAAGCGGCTAATCGAATCCAGCATCAATCGTTAAACTCACTCCAATGTGCGATTGTCGAGTAGATGCGGGCGCTCGCGTCAGCAAATGTATTTGGGTACTCCCCGTCAGCATCCAGGAAAGCAAACTGATTCACCAGGTCGAGAAGTTTGGAGGCGCGGCGCCATCCTGGGGGAAGATAACCTCCGGCATCCGCAAAAGCTCGTGTAAAACAGCCGCGAAAGTCAGGAGGCAGCTTATCCTCGTTCCGCAAGAACACACCTACATCAAAAATCGATGTACCAACCGTTACAAACTCCCAATCGAGGATAGCGCTCACTCTCCATCCCATCTCTTCTTTCCATACAATTACGTTTGTTCCGGTGTAGTCGCCATGAACAAATGAATACCAGCTCTCTGTGACCGCCAGGCAGCCAAGGTGATCATCGATAAACCGCAATATCCTATGGAACTCACCGGGCCCGAGCCGCTTCACGGCAAGTCCCTTGTGCTCGACATCTCTCAAGTAATCCCGGAATAAAGCGGTAGCGTTTTGGCTGGTCTGAGTATATTCCAGTTTGGCTCCAAGAAAGCCCGCACTATCAAAACGAAATTGATTGATTGCTGCCAGCGCCACCCCGGCAGCCTGGGCAACGCTTGCGATATCGCTGCTACATCCTCGTTCCAGTACTTCGCTAAGCAAAACACCATCGACCCATGCGAAAACAGCATAGGGATGCTCCAAGCCCGGACCAGAAGCAGCATGGTAGAGCACCGGCGCCATCGGCACTTTATTCCCCAATCGCTGGTAAAGTGCAGCATCGCGTTCACAAGCAAGAGAGTCGTGCGTGTAAATCCGCAAGACCAGCGGTTCCTTTCGATCCGCAAGCTCTACTTTATAGTTTGTATTGAGCTTTCCTGTGCTCAGCAGGGTAGCTGAAGTGACCTGAGACCTACTGTCAACCGGCCTCACCAAGTTTTCAATGGCAAATCGATCCAACTCGACATGCAGTCGCCGCCGTTCGATAGTATCGCTCAAACTTGGAGCTCCCTGCGTGCCGCTCAAGATGAAATTCTGGCATTGAGTGTACCATATTTAGGAATGTCTTCTTTTATGCATGATTCACCTTTACCCCTTATAGGGAGAGCTGTTTATGTTGGCCTCATCCGAAAGAGTTGCCGTCTACTGCACCGCTGATGCGGGCTATGTATTTCCATCTCTCATTGCTCTGGCTTCCATGCGCCGTTTCCATCCGGAGCATAGCTATTTCATCATTGCCGATCGCGCCCGCCTTCGGTCCGGATAAGAACAACATCTCGGATCAGGGGGTCGGACCGATTCACTTCGACCAAAATCACCTCTTCGCCGGAGTCGCGCATCTCACGCAGGAATGTTATTGGAAGTTTCTCGGTCCTGGTTTTTTCCTAGGGGCTTCCGTTTTGGCATGTTCATCGATGGCGATACATACACTAGGCGTCCGTCCCTTTCAGTTTTGTGGAGCTGCTGCCTCTCATCCAAGGTTATGCCGTAATCCGCCGGCATGAGTCAGCGCGGCATTGGAGTTTTCGTTATCCAGTATAAGTGCAGCGGCATCTTCATCTCACTTCAAAGGTCATGGAAAGCGACTATCCCAACACTGGGGTATTGATCTGGAACAACGGAAAGATGGTAGAGTCAGGCCCGCTGGAAAGGGCAATTACCTCTTATAAGGTTTGTTGCGCGTTCACCCGCGAATGTTCGGGTAGGCCATCAAGGTCTGATGGCCTTGACAAGCGAGATCGAGCCGCCGCTGCCATGGTACATCCTTCCATCGTCAGACAATTTCCGCGTGAACAGCGAAGAGGAGCGCCGGCGGCTTCGTGATCCTGAGTCAATTCGAATCATTCATTACACCGGACGTAAACCCTAGCGCCGCGATTCGCTGATCGACTGCATCCGAAAGCCGGCCTTTATGCACCGCCTGGCATTCAAAAGCGAAGTAGGAGTCGTTTGTGGAGCGGGTCGACACCATTCTGGCCTGATCTTTCTGTGAAGAACCCGAATCCGCTGTGTCGCACTCTGCAAAAAGCAAAATACAAACTATTGAATGTCGCCAAGCAGATTGTTTTTTCTTCTCTCTCGGTTTCTCTCATCCTAGGAGTGCGGTGCCTGCTGGGCAACCCGCTCAAAGCGCATGATGCCGGTTGGAGCCGGACTGGAACCCCTCACCGGGTGCGCAAGTTTGGACCGCTCAGGCAGGTTCGAGCCGACAAGATGCCAGTTGCTCGGGTGACAGATCCTCGCGGCGAAAAAGAGCACGACTGAGATTCACTCCAGTCAGATCAGCGCCTGTAAGGCGCGCATCGAGCAATACTGTCTTGTACATCCGAGTTCCAGTCATCTTGCATTGGCCGAGGTTTGCATGGGTGAAATCCACCCGGCTGATTTCGGCATCTCGAAAGTCCGCATGGCTGAGATTGGCGGAGTTGAAGATGGCTGCCGTCAGGTCCGCACCGCGCAAATTCGTATGCGATATATCGTCCCCATAAAACGATGCTCGCCGCGCTTGTAACCCGGCCAGTCCCAACCTTGACAAGTTGAACTGAGACGACCAGCTATGGCCGCTAACAGCATCCCGGACCCGAAAATAACCAGCTAAAGCCACCGGGTTGGCCTGGAAAATGTGGACCGTCTGCGGATCGTTTCCAAGTCCGCGATAGAGGCCGAAGGTTGCCAGCAAGGCATGGTCCCATACATTGACGAGTTGCCGGAGCGGCTGCAGCCCCGGCGGCAACCCTGTCGTTGGAGGAGAACTCACGGATGGAACTGCTTGCGGCCATTCGGCCTGCAAGCGAATAACCTCGTAAACATGCCTGATTTTGGCTGCCCAATAATCGGCCCCCTGAGAGAGTCCCAGTTCGTTCAGAAAAACCGCTAGTTGGGGATCATTATTTTTTGCAAGGCTTGCCAGTTCCTGATATAGATCATCGAGCAACCGTCGTTCCAGTTCGCGGACAGCACATTGAGCAAGCGTGTTCACTGCGTCCTGATCTGCTGACTGAGCCGATTCCAGCTGCTTTCTCATGCACAACTCGGCTAGCAAGTATTGCCGCAACAGGGAGGATTGAAACTCAACTTCTCCTTCAAACGCCGATGGTCGAATAAACGCCGGCAGCTGGTTGAAGGCGAATCTGTCCCAGTTTGAAATCTTGCGAAGATCTGTCACACGCGCACGCGGAAAACAATCCGGGCGGGAAGCTTCGCGCGCGATCTCCTGAATCAGATGACGAACCGCAACTACGGTTTCAGTAGAGTGTGGGCCGACAGCCGCTACAGCTTCGCTTACAAAGGCACGCAACTTTCGCACCCGGCTGTCGCTGGTCCAGTTCATGCTCAGTGCAGTTCGTATATGAGCAGAGACGCCGGAAGACAACCCGGCGCTCGAACTGCCAGCAGAATCATCCGTAAGCTCTGCGCTTAAATATTGACGACGTTTGCGTTCTATCACTTCCTTTTCAGCCGTGGTAAGGCCAGGAATGCGGCATACCAGCGCTTTACGCTGCACCAGGGCGCGCATCGTAACTTCGCTGACAATCTCAGCGCGCACCGAAGCAATTACCGGACATTGTCGAGAGATCGGGATGTCCGCCAGGCGCACGACGCAGGCCGTCAACTCAGCTTCGCTCTGATCAACTGATTCATCCAGGCCGTCAAAGAAAAAGCTCAAATCCCTTCGCGTGAACAGGTCAGCAAAGGTCAAACCGTATCGGTTCTCGAAAGCAGCGACTGCTGTTCGCAAGACTTCAGGACCGCGGATGGCATCGCTCCATCTCGAAAAAACCGGGTGGAGGGCCGAATCAACAGCGCAGCGCGCGGCAAGCTCGCGCAGCAGACATGACTTGCCTGCGGCGGCTTCCGCCATCACCACGATGAGGCGCGGCTCGCCTTGAATCACCCGGCACAGAAGTTCTGTTCCGAGGATGGCTGGAACAGTGTTCCAGTCGATGCGCTTCGTGCCATCCGCATCGAAGATCTGCAGGGTTGGCTCCACATAGATGGCGCTCTGTGGCACCCCTTCAGGTAGGCGACAATCGCCGAGTGTCGCAGCCTCCGCCGCTAGAAGCCGCCACGGATCTTTGCCAGCCGAATGCCATGCCAGCGCCGATCGAACATCCGGCTCGGCAGCCATCCGCCTGATTTCTTCTTCCAATGCGAGGAAAGTCCGGTGTCGAACCTGGGCGGCTGTAATATTGCGATCGGCTCCACTATCCTCGAGGCCTGGAGCAATCAGAATCCAGAGACGACCAAGATCAGCGAAAGCGTGCAACAGCGTCCAATCACGCACATGTGGATAGGGGTTCAGAAGTGGCAGCCACGTAAATTGCGGCCTGAAAAAGGCCTCGCCGTCGCGGCACCAGCGCTGCAGTTCCTGTGCTGGAGCCTCTTGATCCAGAGCGGACAGCCCGAGAGACAAACATTGGCGATTCAGAGTCTCTAAAAAAACACGGGCCAGCGTAGCGGTCATTTTATCCTCTATGGAAAGTTGGCTGATGTCCGCCATCGCCAGTCGGATGATCGCCTGCGCCGAACCGAATGCAGCAGCAGAGCGCCTTCCGGAACTCTCTGCTTCATTCATAGATGACATCCCGGCCTTCGCAAGCCAGTCGGAAAGCCGTTGTGAATGTAACATCAATACCTGCCCTATCGCGCTCGCGCCTATGCGGGTTCTGGTGGGAAGGGCTTGTTTCCCAAAATTGCTTCTAAATGCTCGATCACTTGAGGAGTAAGAAGTGGAATTACTTCTAAAGCTCCAAGGGTGTCACGGAGCTGCCTCGGACTGGAGGCTCCTGTAATGGCTGTACTGACATATGGGTTTTTCAAGCACCATGCAACCGCAAGGCGAGCTAGGTTCGTATTTAATTCCGCCGCAAAAGCTGTCAGGCGTCGAACCAACTCAAGAGTTTTGTTCAGATCTCCGGAAACCGTGCGTTCGAGGACCCATTGGTAGCTCGATTTAGACAGGCGCGCGTCTTCAGGGAATCCATGATTGTATTTGCCGGTGAGAAAGCCTGACGCAAGGGGCGACCAGATGGTCATGCCCATTCCGAGCTGAAGTAGCCGCAGATATTCGAGTTCCACGCGCTGGCGGTGTAGAAGATTATATTTTGGCTGCTCTGTGATGGGCCCAACCAGAAGTTGCTGCTGGGCAATCGCACGCGCCTCCAGAATCTGCTGAGCCGACCATTCTGAAGTGCCCCAATAGAGGACCTTGCCCTGACTCACAAGATCACTCATTGCACGAACGGTTTCTTCCAAAGGCGTTTCAGGATCGAAACGATGGCAGAAATACAGATCCAGGTAATCCACCCGGAGCCGCTTCAGCGCTGCATGGCAGGCATCGAACACATGTTTGCGGCTCAGCCCTTTTGCGGTCGGCGCGGCCAGTCCTGCCCCCCAAAACACCTTGCTGGATACAAGATAGGATTCTCTGGGCCAGCCTAGCCGACGCAAGGCGCATCCCATGATCTGCTCGGCCTGACCATTGCCGTAGACATCCGCGTTATCGAAGAAGTTGATGCCACTATCGTAAGCCGCTGCCATCAGAGCAGCGGCTTCCTCTTCATTTAAGGTCTCTCCGAAAGTGGCCCAAGCCCCCAGGGATATAATCCCCATTTGCAGTCCCGAGTTCCCTAACCTGCGATATTCCAAGCTCTTCCTTTTGGATCAGCCTTTGGCCAAATCGTCGGACAGTTCTTTTACCTGCGTCTCCGAAAAGCTGTCCATGAAAACGGACTCTATTCTTGCGGCTAAATTGCGAAGCACAGGAGCGTCAAAAACATCGCGCAGAGTTATCTCAATCCCGAAAATGGCGCGTGTCCTACCTAGTAACTGGATGACGTTCAGTGAATTGCCACCAAGATCGAAGAAATCATCATAAGCGGTGACGTGCTGTCGGTTCAGCACTTGCTGCCAGAGCGTGGCGAGCTCTCGCTCTACCGGCCCTTCTATGACACCCTGTGCATGGATGGGAGCAGCCGGAATGGACCTGCTGATCAAGGAACGGTAATCCACTTTCCCTGATGAATTCAGAGGCAGCCGGTCTACCTGGACGAATTGATCAGGAATCATTGCCATGGGAAGATAATCGAGGAGGAAGCGCCGGAATTCGCTGCCGATCCGGTCGGGAGCAAGCGTGGATTCCACATAACAGATGAGTCGGCCAGGCGCTTCCTGTGTCATGATGACGGCTGCGCCCCGCACTGCGGGATAACGCAATAATGTTGCTTCAATTTCCGCCGGTTCTATCCGGATGCCACGCACCTTTACCTGGCGATCTAATCGTCCCAACAAGTGCAGGACTCCATTACTGTCATAGCGAACTAGGTCGCCCGTGCGGAACAGACGCTGACCTTGCGCTTCAGCAAAACTTCCAACAATGAATCGCTCCGCAGTCAGATCATCGCGATCCAGGTATCCATTTGCGAGATTAGCTCCACCCACCAAGAGTTCACCGGGCACTCCATCGCCCACTGGTTGCAACTCAGAACCGACTACATAGAGCGTGGTGTTATCGATAGGCTTGCCGATAGGAATGATGGGCGCTGGCCCTTCGGACGTGTGCTCTTCCGCTGCGACCTCGTAATAAGTTACATCTCCTGAAACTTCAGTTGAACCATAGAGATTCAGCAGGCGAATCTTTGGCAGGCGTCGCAGAAGTTCATCAGCGTAAGCACGTGGAAAGGGCTCCCCACTCACCGAAAGCAGCCGTAGTGTGCTCAACCGCGCGGGAGAGTGCACAGCCAGGCCATCATCCAGAAGACGTTTGAGCAATGTGGGAACAAGCGTCAGACGCGTGACCGAATATTTCGCAATGGCCTCTTCAAGAGCATCTGCGTCCACGGACACTTCTTGGGGCAGAACCGCTGTAGGAATTCCCGCGAGCAGTCCCCCAAAAACCTCCCAGACCGAATCCACAAATATAAGTGGCGTGCGAAATCCGATAACGTCATTAGCCGCGAAGGGAAAGGAGCGCCACATCCAATGCAAGCGGTTTAATATCGCCCCGTGCGACATGCAAACACCTTTTGGAGTTCCACTGGAGCCTGAGGTGAATAGGACATAGGCCGGAGCTTCGGGCAAGACATGGATAGGCGGATCGCTGTCGGGCAAGCGACCCAATTCGTCTTGTACGCCTTTTAGATAAATCTCTTCCACGCCGGAAATGGATACACCGGCCCCCGAGATTACAAGATGAAACTGCGCACCGGCGGCATGAAAAATGGTATTCGCCCGCTCCCTGGGCACATTCGGCTGCAGAGGAATATACAACGCACCCGCCTTTAGGACAGCAAGGAATCCAAGCACCGCTTCGGGCGAACGTTCGGTGCTCACCACGATCCGCGCACCCGATCGTACTCCGCGACGGCGGAGCAAATGGGCCAATCGATTGGCCGCGCTGTTAAGTTCTGTAAAA
Source organism: Candidatus Angelobacter sp. (assembly GCA_035939495.1). Lineage (GTDB taxonomy): Bacteria > Acidobacteriota > Terriglobia > Terriglobales > Acidobacteriaceae > Angelobacter. The sequence continues at coordinate 23,082 of DASZFU010000089.1, forward strand.
GTGATGTTCCGATCTGGCCCAAGCAGCGCAGTTGCTGCAGGAGTACTCGCTACCCAGCGCGCAAACAAACTATGAATTGTGCTTTCATTACGCGGCTGCTCCGTTTTATTCCTATCAACCAACAAGCGGCTTTCTGCCTGCGTGAGATGCCCCAATCTAGCGTGTGGCTGTTCCGGCGTGAAAGCTATCGCGCAAAGAATGCGCCGATAGAGTTCTGCGACAGACTCCAAAAATGCAAATGGAGGACGGCAGTAACAAAAATCAAGACTGAGCCGCAGCTCTCGGTTCTTCATGGTCAGCGAAAACTGTGCCGTCATAGGGAAGTAAGTATGGTCGGACCCGGTGACTTCCAGCAGTTCAAAGTGCTCATCGCGAGGCAGGGATCGGTAAGGATGAAAGTCAGTAAAATTGAAAAGCGAATCAATGCGCAAATTGCCGCAGTCCTCCTGGATTTTTGAAAACGGATATACACGATGTTCCAGGATCACCTGCTCTTCCTGAAAAACGCGCCGAATAAGGTCCAGCCAGGAACCGTGGCCAACATCAAGCCGGAAGGGCAGGGCGTTGAGGAATAGACCGACTACCTCATCACTTCCTTCGACCTCAGGACGGCCATTTCCCATAACCGCGGTCAAAGCTTGCCGACGGGCGCTGCGCAGCGAAACGTAATATGTATGCGCCGCAAGGAGGACGGTCTTAAGTGGTACTTTTGCCGTCATTGCCACTTCTTCCAGACTCTCGCGCAGCCTTTCCGGCAGGGGGATCGCATATCTGTAATGTGTAGTGCGGATCGCCTCATCGGCTATAGGGATATGCAGTTCACCCGAAGGAGCTTCTGCCAAATGGTTTCTCCAAAAATCCCGCTGGGAGTCCGTTGCTGTGACCGCGCGTTCCTGCTCCACAAACGCGGCATAGGTCAAGTCAGGAGGATTGGATAGAGAAATAGATCTGCCCGCCACCAACGCGGCATAGGCCGCGAGCAATTCGGAGCCTACAAGTGCTGCGCTCCATCCATCGAGCCACGGTTCGATAATGGTAACGTGGAAATCACACCCGCTTGTGATCAGCACCGTTACCCGCAATAAAGGAACAACTGTCCAGTCAAAACGGTGTCGGGTCTCCAGTTCGTTGTGTGCGGCGACAGTTACAGCCTGCTCTTGCACCGGGAGTGATGTCAGATCCCGGACTGCAATAGATAGCGATGCAGAAGGATGAACAAGGACTAAGGGCTCACTGAAATGCGTGCAATCGATAGAAGACCGCAGCAGCGGATGCCGCTGGATGATCACCGCAGCAGCTTGAGCAAGCGCAGTGTGCACGTAGCGTGCCCGAACATGAAAGCACGTGAAGTACACACGATAGGCGTCGCCCTGTTCCTGAAAATAAAGCAATGCTGCCTGCAAACGGCTGAGCGGGTGGGCATCTTGCAAACCGTCTGGCAAGCGGTTCCCATCGGCTGGTGAAATCAGCGCGAAAGGCCTGGTTTTGACTATCGCTTTGCGGTCCGGCACACAGTGAGGCGCCAGATCAGAGATCGTACGATAGCGATAAAAGGCGGGGGCCGCGATGTGGACATTCCGACGGGCGCAGAAGGTCAAGACCTGAATCATGCGGATCGAGTCACCGCCCAAGTCGAAGAAATTATCCTGTGTTCCTATGCGCTTACGTTGCAAAACGGCCGCCCATGCTTCAGCTAGGAGCATTTCCATCGGCGTCACAGGAGCAACAAATTCGGTTGCATCCGAATCTTCTTCCTCAGGCGCAGGAGGCAATGCGGCCCGATCTACCTTGCCATTGGCATTCAAGGGCAGCCGGGGAATGATCGCAATTCGTGGAACAGCCGCGCGCGGCAACCTGTGAGAAAGCCAGCGACGCAAGTCCCGGCTGCGCGGCGGCTCCGCTTCCGCTTTAGGAGTTACGTAGGCCACTAGAACGCCTTGTGCCAAGATCACCGTAGCGTCCCCGACAAAGGGATGCATGCGGCACATTTGAGCAACTTCACCGGGCTCAATGCGCTGTCCGCCTACCTTGACTTGATCATCGATGCGTCCTAAAAATACGATGTTCCCGTCCGGTAAACATCGCCCAATATCTCCGGTTCGATACAATCGTGCACCTGCGTAGTGAGGATGAAACGGATCGGGAACAAAGCGCTCCGCGGTTAATTCCGGACGACTGAAATATCCAAGTCCGACATTCACGCCACCGAGAAAAATTTCCCCGGGCACGCCGGCCGCCACAGGCTGCAATTGTCTGTCCAATAGATAGACCTGGCAATTCGCAATTGGACGGCCAATAGGAACCACATCCAATGCATCGTCTTGGCGACACTCCCAGGCAGTCACATCAATGGCCGCCTCGGCTGGACCATAAAGATTGGAAAGCTTGGCCCCGAACGCGCGGAGTGCGGTATCTTGCAGATCGCGAGGAAGGGCCTCACCACTACAGATCACCCGGCGGAGCGAGGGGAGATGCATTTCCCTGCTATGCTCAAGGAATAAACGAAGCATCGCGGGCACGAAATGCAAGACTGTCACCTCGTGCCCTTGCATTGCGGAGTATAAGTATCCTGGATCGCGATGTCCCCCAGGACGCGCCACAACCAGCCGGGCTCCGGTAATCATTGGCCAAAAAAATTCCCAGATGCAGACATCAAAGCCAACAGGGGTTTTTTGCAGGACCACATCATTCTGACCCAGCGGATAGGCCTGCTGCATCCATTGCAGCCGGTTATACAATCCTGCATGTGTATTCAGGGCACCCTTCGGCCGGCCGGTGGAACCCGAAGTAAAGACTACATAGCAGAGATCGTGTTGCTCGGAGCTGGATATCGCGACAGTGCGTTGCGGCCTGGATTGATCGACCCGCACAACACGCAGGCCACTGCGCGGAAGCAGCTCTTGCGTGGCTGCATGCGCCAATACCCTCGTGCACCCTGCCTCCGCCAATACTGAGGCAATTCGCAACGCTGGCCACTCCGGGTCGATAAGAAGAAAGACCGCGCCAGCCTTCACCACGGCACAGAGTCCCAGCACCAGTTCCAGCGAACGTTCTAGGCAAATGGCAATGATCTCTCCTTGGCGTATCCCAACTTCAAGCAATTCCGCCGCCAACCACGCTGATTGTTGCGCCAATTCTTCATAAGTGAGCGTGGTCTGCTCGCCATCGAAGATGACGGCTATATTCTTGGGCGTACTGGCTGCCTGCCTTTCTAACAACGCGGCAATAGATGTCGCCTCGGGAAAAGAGACACATGTCTCGTTCCAGCAACTAAGAGCCAGGTTACGATCAGCCTCCAATATCGTTGGCAAGATGTCCACTGCTGCCTCAGGACTTGCAATTGCAGCGGTGAGCAATGCCTTATAGGCACTCAAAAATGCGCGTGCAATCGCCTGGTCAAAGAGGTCAGTGGCATACTCGAGCGTGAGAAGAAAGCCCGCGGCTGTTTCTGCGACCTCAAGGTTCAAATCAACTTTGGAGGTTCCGTTGCGCAACTGCTCAGGCTGTACTTGAAGCTCAACGAAATTTTGCAGCCTTGCCGGCAAGGTTTGAAAAACAAACATGACCTGGAAGAGAGGGTTACGGCTGGAATCGCGGGGACCGCCGAACTCTCTTACCACAGCTTCAAAGGGCGTATGACGGCACTCCAGTGCTTCGAGCATGGCTTCGCGCACCTGCTTGAGCAGGTCCGCGAATGAAGCAGACTTGGCAATGCGGGCCCTGACCACGGCCGTATTAAGGAAGTCGCCGATTAAATTTTTTGTCTCTGGACGATCTCGAATATTGACCGGTGTTCCGACCAGAACATCTTCCTGATCGCTGTAGCGAGCAAGCAAGGCGTGAAAAGCTGACAGCATAACGAGGAAGGGCGTCACGCGGGCATGGGCCGCCACATGCCGCAATGTCTGAACTTCCGCAGTGGACAGCAAGACACTCTCCGCAGCTCCGGCAAATGAGCGAAGATCGGGTCGGGGCCGCGCGGCCAGCAGGTTTAGGGGCAGCGCTCCGTGAAGGCGATGTTTCCACCTCTTTAATTCATCCTGCCTCCGTGCCGTTTGTTCCTGATTACGCTGCCACGCAGCGAAATCCGCATATTGAATTTGCAATGGCGACAAGCCCGTCTGCTCTTGCCTATGCAATGCGTAGATTTGAAATAACTCATTCTCGAAAATTACAAACGAAAGGCCGTCAGCGATGATATGGTGCATGGTCACAAAAAGGACATGCTCCTGATTGCTGATACGGGCCAGCTTGGCAATAAAGAGCGGCGACTGCGAAAGATCGAATGCATGTCGCGCAGTTTCCATGGCGATCCCGGCCACTATTTGGCTTTGCTTAGATTTTTCCAAGCTTTCCAGATCCACATATGATAGCGGCGGCTTGGGTTTTGCATCCACCACGGCGACTGGCTCCAGCCCGTTAATCTCCAAACGTGTCCGCAAAGAATGTTGCCGCTCCATCAGCTGCTGTAGTGCTTCAATCAATATCTCGACTTGCAGCGGCCCGCCGATGAAGAATTGAACGGAAATGTTATAGACAGATGGATCCGGCAGGGTTTGGCTGGTCAACCAAAGCTCTCTTTGTGAGTGAGAAAGCGGGGCTTTCTGTTCGCAGCATTGAGGAATCACCGCTGGTGGGCGCCGGCTCAGCCACGGTGCGGTGAACTTCTCATTCGATTGCTTACCGGTCACTTGCCATCCCTTTTCAATTCAAGAAACTCTTTCGCCTGGCTATTTGCGTTCGCAAGCAGCTCCGCTTCGAACAAACTACTCGGCTTGCTCGTGCAGCGCCTGCTCCACATAGGAGCAGAACTCGCGGAAGTTGCAGGCGTCAAGCAAGCGTGCCAAAGGCACTTCCGCTCCAAGGTCCTCGCGAACCAGCGTGATCACCTGCATGGCGCGCAGCGAGTCACCGCCAAGCTTGATGAAGTTATCCTCTGACTTAACATCGTCTATTTCCAGGGAATACAGCCAGATTTTTCGAATCAGCTGCTCAATTTCGGTGCCATGATCAGGACTAGGGTTCGAGGAAATATTGCTCATAATGAGGTTTGGCTGCGAAAAAGTTTTTTTGATTTGCCCTTCGTATAGATTAAGCAGCCACTCTTTCAGATAATCATAGCCTGTACTGGGATGAACACCTAATGAGATGATCTAGGAGTTATCTGGTCGTGCAAGCTTAACAAGGTATTGAATTCCTTCCAGAATTGTTTGATGAGCAATACCGAAATCGACCAGACAGGCAATCTCATTGATGCCGTGAGCCTCGAGTCTGGCCACCAGGTCGCGGCAATGGTCAAGAGTTCCCATCAGCGACAGTCCGTTCATATATTTGCGGAAAGTGGATTCATGGAGTTGCTCAATCAAATCGTCAGAAAAATCACTGAGACGAGGGGCCGCCGGATTGCCCACTGCACGCGCGGCCTGTTCCAGATCCATCCAATGTTCCATATAACGTTTGAATGGAGCGCGAGCCACGCGGACAACGGTCTCTATATCATCGGCAATAAATGTATGGAGCATTACGGTCACAATGCCGTCTGCTGGACCGTGCCCTGCTTCGACTCGGGTCGCGCGATATGCGGCAACATTACCGTACAATGTTTCAAGGTCCTGACCAACTACATGCGTCAGGACGTTTGCTCCCAGTTTGCCAGCCGCACGGAATGTATTCGGATTGGCTGCGGCGGTCAACCAGATGGGCAACTCTGGTTGGCAAGGCTGTGGATACAAGCGAACTGAAACGGGCTGCCCTTCTGCGTTGGGACGCACAACACTTTCACCGCGCCATACCCTTCTTGTCTCTTCAACAAGGGCATGAGTGATTTGGCGCCGATTCAAGTAGTTAGCCGGCCGAATTATGAAGTCGTTAGGGTGCCATCCAGAAGCAAATGACACATCGACACGGCCTTGGGAAAGGGCATCGACTACCGCAAATTCTTCCACAATCTGGATCACGTCATGCAATGGAGCGACTAAGCTGCCAGCCCTGATCCGAATGTGACTCGTCACAGCTGCCAAAGCCGCTCCGACGACTGCAGGACTGGGAAATAATCCGCCGAAATTATGAAAATGACGCTCCGGGATCCAGATTGCGCATAGGCCTGATTGATCGGCCAGACGTGCGGTCTCCAGCAGGAATTGATAGGGCTGCTGACCCATAGCTTCGCTGCCAAAAAACATCAAGCCAAATTTCAATTTACCCTCGAGGTAATGCGCTTGTACTCGCTATGTGCCGCATCCACTGTCTGTTCCAGCAAGGAGAACGCGCAATGGAGCGACTTCATGGCTAGAGATAAGGCCTGTTCACAGGGTAAGCTGTTCAGATGTGCATTGAATGGTTCGACACGCACCGGCACGGCGCTCGATAACCGCATTGCGATTGCCTGTAAAAATCCGCGGAGATCAATTACCCCCGTGGCACAAGGAAGCTCGCGCTCATTGTCCCGCTGAGCATTTACCTGTGTACCCAAAGGGGCATCGTTCAAGTCCACTCCCAGCACACTGCCGAAAGGAAGCGCCAGCAGGTCTTTCACTGTCTCATTTGCTGTATACCAATGGAAGCTATCCAGCAAAATACCAAGGCACTTTCGTCCAACGGCATTCAAAAGCTCAACTGTCTGTGCCAAACTGTATATAAAAGAATACGGCCAGCCGGCCCGCAAGGTCTGCGGCGCCAGATACTCTAATCCAAGCTTGAATCCCTCGCGCTCAATCACATCTGCAATCAAATTTAGACGACGCACATGTAATTCAAAATGGAAATCAAAAGGCCAGGCACCATGGCAGGGAGCCAGCCAAGTTGAAAATAGCGTTACTCCGGCGCGGCGCAGATTACGGGCAATCCGGGGGAGGCATTTCAGATCAGCCTGAAATGTGGCTTCGTCGTCATGGAAATTAACCGGCAGATTTGCGGTTCCAAAAGACAGCTCACGAGCAAGAAGATCAGTCGCTATAGCATCCAACGTGGCAGTATCACACGACGACAAAAATTCACATCGAGCTTCCACCGCATCGAATCCGCAGCGATCAGCTAGCTCGATTGCTTCCATTTGCGTGGCACGAACCCCTATGGAGCCACATACAAGATGGCTGCGGAACAGACTTGAGGGGCACCGCTCCTCCCGTTCATCCGCAGAAGGTGGCCGCCCATTTTCCATGGAGTCATCTCCTTCTTGGTTTGTCTCAAAAACACTCTGCTGGCCTCATAGCAAAGAGCGAGCATGCTGCCCGTTTCAGAACGATGCATCTGCACTACTCAGAACAAGCGCATACAGGCATCTCTCAATTTCAGGAAGTTTCATCACGACCTCTATTGACCAGGAATGGATTGGGAGCATGCACGGTAAAGAACCGCCCTAAAACCGAACGCGCAAAGATACAACACTCCCCAGAGGCATTTCGCGCGATGATCCTCTCTCCATCGCTGGATAAAATCCAATCTTCCATTCCTTCCGCCACAACACCCAGAGGTGCCCCCAGATCAGCGTCATACTCGACTAGCATGCCCCGGTAGATCAGAAAGACGCTGTTGCCAATCGCCAGACGGTCTTTTCCTGTAGGACAAGGTGCAGGCGGAAAATGACGTCCCCCTACCGACTCGCTTGGTGTGAACAAGCGAACGACTTCCCCGGTTTCGTACCGAGATGTGAAATCGGCGCGAAGGTCTCCAGTTATGTGATCCAGTGAAAACATCCGCCAGCCTTCGCAATCAAACTTGAGCAGCCGGCTCTGATGCTTCCCATCACGAGACCGGGAGCCAATCACTCCCACGTGCACAAATGTACATTGACCCACTGTGGTTACGGAGTCAGGATAGTCCTGTCCAAGATGGTTGTGGGCAGAGAACCACAATCGAACCCGGTCGGATGCCTGAACCATCGGTATAAATTGTGAAGCGCCCTCCGCGTGATTCAGCCAGGCATTTGGATTTCGCAGATGAATATCCTGCAGAACCCGTAAGCCGGAACCAAGGATCGGCGCATGGCTGAAAACGAAAACAGGTTGGGTTTGCGTCTGACGCAAAATTTGGCGGAACCACGCAATCTGGCCTGGATCAAGGCGGACCTCTCCCTCAGTGCCCAGATTACTTCTGTACTCTGTCTGGGAGAGAAGAACAGCCATTGCTCCGCCGAGGTCGACTGCCTGATAAGGAGAAGGCGCGCCCAGCGCTTCGCACCAGGCGCGAATCGAGGCTTCGTCAGACGAAAATTCCGGCCCTTCAAAGTCATGGTTCCCAAGCACAGCATAAAACGGACAGCTGAAGGTCGAGAAAAACCGATGCCCCTCTTCAAACGAAGAACGGGTGCCGCAGTGTGAATAGCCTCCCATATCGCCCAGGCTTATGACAATGTCAGGATTCAGAGCGCGAATTTGAGCATGAGCCTGCTTGAACGTTTCTTCCTCGTCAGCTTCGTAATGCAGGTCACCGACGATCACCATGGTCTTTTCTTGAACGGGATCATCCACGATCTCTCGTCTCGTTTCGGGATATTTCATGCAGGTGGGCGGCGATAGCCAAAGCAGCAATCAGAAAAGGCGTCATTCTATAAACTTTTAACAGTCCGATTTAAGTTGACTTAAATCCTCATTTGGCATCGCTCCCATAGCATTATACTTGTGACAAGGAAATGCTTCTCAGGGAGTCATAGCGGTTCTTATACTCTAAAATCAAGAGGTCGCCCGATGCGCCCAAGTGAATATGCATGGCTCAATGGTGAGATCGTACCAATAGTGGAGGCGTCCCCTTCCATCGCCACCAATTCGTTTCATATGGCAACCGGCGTCTTCGATGGCCTGATGGCTTATTGGAACGACAACCACCACTATCTGCATTTCGGCGAAGCGCACTACGAACGGTTCAAAGCCTCCTGCGAATACATGGACCTTCCCTTTCCATGGTCAGTCGAGCAGCTCTTGGAAGGTACACGCGAGCTTCTGCGCAGGTGCTCCAGCCGCACTCAATATATTCGTCCCATCGGATATCGGGGTGGTCCGTCAGTGCCGGCGATCACCTGGCGCAACATCGATGTGCCGGTCGATGTATGCATCTTTGCGGTGGAGGTCGGCCGCGACAACGCCTCACCTATGGCCTGTCAACTCTCACAAATTGAGAGGGTCTCCGGACGCTCAATGCCGGTGTCACGCAAGGCTTGCGGTGTCTACGTCAACAGCTTTCTCGCACAGCGTGAGGCCGAGCGCGTCGGATTCGATACCGGACTCATGATGGATCGATTGGGGCGAATTGCCGAAGCAAGCACCTCTAATGTATTTTTTATCCACGATCGGCAGCTCGTAACGCCTGCTCTTACTCCGGAAGTGTTCCCCGGGGTCACGCGACGGCTGGTGCTCGATATTTGTGAGCGACTGCAACTCAAAGCCATCGAGCGTGATGTCTACCCGGAAGAGTTGGGAGATTTTCAGGCAGCATTTCTGTGTGCAACACTCATTGAGGTGCGTCCGATCTCGCGGATCGGCAATTATGTTTATCATTCGGAGAACTCGCCGATTTTCAGAAGTATCCTCCATGAATTTCGTCAGATCACGCTCGGACGGCAACCCCACCGCATAGAGAATAAGGTCGAGTACAAGCACATTTCCTGATCGAGGACCCTTCACCATATCTTCTGATGTCTTCTGGTTTGACAGTGAGCGGGTGGATTGGGTCCACTTGCGACCTCGCGGTATTGTCTCAAGATTCTTTCCGCGGAGCGAGGTCGTTCCAAGCCGCCAGCAGCGTTCAAGATCAATGCTTGTTGGCAGCCTCACTGCCCTGAAGATTCTGGACCAAATCTAGATTGTCGATTCTCTCAACATCGGCGCTATCGAGGAAATGAACATCAGGAGGGGGCAGACCGGAACAACGAAATAGCTTGCCCTTTGCGCTACCAATACGAAAGCCGTTGAGCCGTGCACTTACGCATATTCCTGAGCAGGTTCAATTTCGTCACGAGCCATCAAGGTTTCGGTCATTAGAGTAATTACGGCCTGTGAAGACCGTCGAACAACCGTTTTTTCTCGAGCGCCTCACAGGAATCTTTGCAATCATACCGCAGGTCAAAGAAGAGCCGCCGACTGCTTAAATTCACTTTCAATACATCATGAAATCGGTATCAGTAGGGATTGATCAATGTACTCGGCTAATTTTTCAATGGTTGACATTTCAAATATTCTCATTAGCGGCAGCTTCACGGAAAAAGCACGCTCAATCCGAAAGACTAACACTACAGCCAAGAGAGAATCCCCTCCGATGTCAAAAAAGTTGTCGCGTATCCCAACCGACTCCCGTCTTAGGACCTCCGCCCAGATAGCGCATAGCGTTTCCTCAAACCGGTTCCGCGGGCGCACCCACCCTTGCTCACTTAGCGCCGTCTGCGGCTGCGGTAGCGGTAGCGCCTCACGATCTATCTTCCCGTTGGAAGTTACGGGCATCTGGTCAAGCGTCATTAACACTGCCGGTACCATGTACTCTGGCAAGCGCTGTCTTAGATAGCCCCGCAACTCCTTCACATGCAGTTCAATCCCCAGTTTGCTCACGACATATCCCACCAGACGCTTCTCTCCAGGAGTATTTTCCCGCGCCACCACTACCGCTTTCTGTACTCCAGCATGCTCTTCCAGGCGCGATTCAATCTCTCCCAACTCGATTCGATAGCCTCGGATTTTGACTTGATGATCCGACCTTCCTATGAACTCCACTTCTCCGCTCGCCCGATACCGCGCCCAGTCGCCAGTTCGATAAAAGCGTTCTGCTCCAGGTTGGCTGAACGGGTTCGGCAGAAACTGTTCAGCTGTGAGTCCTGGCCTGTTCAAGTATCCTCGCGCCAGCCCGATGCCTCCCAGGTACAATTCGCCCGTCACACCGACAGGTACAGGCTCCAGAAACTCATTCAACACATATACCGCCATGTTGGCAATCGGTTTGCCGATCATGACACCTTGGTCCAGCCTCTCCTTTTCACAGAGCCAGTAGGTCACATCAATCGAAGCCTCGGTCGGTCCATACAGGTTGTGCAATTGGGCCGTTGTCCGCTCCAGGCATTTTCGCGCCACGTCCCTACTGAGCGCTTCGCCACTGCAGAGTACCTGGCGCACGCTGCCACACTCTTGCGCTCCTGCTGAATCCAGAAACACATTGAGCATGGGCGGGACAAAATGCAAGGTCGTGATTTGGTTCTGCTGTATCACCTCTCCCAAATAATGAGGGTCCTGGTGTCCCCTGGGCTCTGCCATTACCAGTTCCGCACCCACCATCAACGGCCAGAAGAACTCCCACACCGACACGTCAAAACTAAATGGAGTTTTTTGCAAGACCCGATCTTGTGGAGTAAGCCGGTAGGCATCTTGCATCCACAAGAGCCGGTTGCTCAAACCCTTGTGAGTATTCATTACCCCCTTGGGTTTCCCTGTAGACCCGGAGGTATAGATCACATATATCAGGTTCTCTGGTACGGTCACCGAGCGGGGACAGTCTGTGCTCTCTCGCCCCGACTCCTCATCCCACTTCACGTCTAGCACCACCACAGCTGACGATTCCGGAAACTGCGCTTGTAGCCTCTCCTGCACCAGCACTACCTTGATCTCGGAATCCTCCATCATGTAATCCAGTCGCTCCTGCGGATAGCTCGGATCCAGCGGTACATATCCTCCACCCGCCTTTAAGATTCCTAATATCCCAACGATCATCTCCAAAGACCGCTCCAGGCAGATCGCCACCCGCTCATCCGGCCTCACTCCCAGCTCTCTTAAGTAATGCCCCAGCCGGTTGGCTCTCGCATTCAACCCCCAATAGCTCAGATGCTCTTGTTCAAAAACCACCGCCACCGCTTCCGGCGTT
>DASZFU010000090.1:0-65287 GCA_035939495.1 Candidatus Angelobacter sp.
ACCCGGCATTCCGCTCACGCTCCATGCCGGGCTACTTTCAGCCGCGCCTGCGGCGCTGGTGGCTACCTGCCTAGCCTCATGAATCATGCAGGCAAACCATGCTGTTAATTCAACAACATCTTTCTTAAGTGAACGGTATTAGGTTTAGATCGGGGATTACAGGATTACGGGACTCGAAGGAGGGTTCGATTTTGATTTGTTTTAGTATCGGATCTTTCGCGGCGAACCGCCGAAACCATCCCCCGGCTCGAATTTGACTCGCACTTTTTACACCCCTTATCGTCTTAGGCATTCGTGGGACCACCACGCGTCTGGAAACTCGTTGCCTCATTGAATCGAGGAAATCTCAGTCGTCCCGCTAAAGCGGGACTCGGTTTCAATTTCTACGTGTACCCACCACTATGTTCGGCTGCGCCTCACTCCGTGGTGGGCTAATCTCATTCGTCCCGCTGCGCGGGACTCTGGAGTTCGTACATTTTTTGACGGGGGACTGCCTAATCTCCCTTCAGTTCGACGAGGCCGGCGGCGTGGAGTTTTTGATTCAGATCAGCGACGTCTTTTGATTTGATTTCCTGCCAGCGCTGGATCAGGGTTGGCACCGATTTCTGTAGTTCATCGACCGCTTCTTTCATTTGCGCGGTGGGAGCTTCATCGGACTCCTGGAGGAAACCCAGCAGAGCTAAGAGACGAGTTCTAGTATTGCCAAGGTTTGGAGGTTCGCTGCCGGGGCCAGGTCTGCGCGTCACACCTCCTGCCAGGGCTTGCAGTTTTTGGTCGAGACCGTTGATCGCGGTAGCGAGTTCGCTGTTGGTCGAAGCCTTCTTCAGATCGGATAGCTGCTTGCGGAGGGCGTCAACCTGGTCCGACGCAGGGACAACCGTCAGCAGATCGTTGTACATCTGCTGTGAGAGTTTGAACTGTTGGGCCAGATCGGTGTTGGGCGTTTTCACACGTGGGTCCATCTTTATGGTTAGCGGCTGAGAATAGCTCTTGCCGTTGACGCTCAATACTACGGTGTATTCGCCGGGCATGACCCAGGGCGAAGTGGCCTGGGGCGCTGTGTTGTGGGGAATTGCTGCGATCGGATATTCGGGTTTGATGCCTGGGATTGGGGCGTAATGCATGTCCCACAAGAAACGATGAGCTCCCGCCGCTGCGGATAGAACCTGTGGTGCACGCACCCAATACGCCGGGATTTCGAGCATCGGATCGGGCGGAGGCACAGGATCGGCACTGGAGTACCGGCGTACGGTCTTGCCTGCGCTGTCTCGAATTTCCAGAGTGACCGGACCTGAAGGCGCCGACTTCAGGTAATAGTCAACGACTGCGCCATCGGGAGGATTCTCGCCGGCAGGGAAGTCAGGGGGCAGAGGAGTATCGGTATTCATGTCCCAACGCACACGGTGCGTCAGTTGCGGCTTGAACAGAAACGCCTCGGAATCGACGATCTTGGCGTCGAGTTGCCTGAGAGGTGTGATGTCGTCGAGAATCCAAAAGCCCCGGCCATGGGTAGCAGCGACGAGATCGTCGTTTTTGATGATCAGATCACGGACGGAGCTGGCCGCCATGTTCAGGCGCAACGATTGCCAGTGATCGCCATCGTCAAATGAGACATAGATGGCGCGCTCTGTGCCCGCAAACAACAACCCTTTGCGAATGGGATCTTCGCGCACTACATCGACATCTTCATTGTCGGGGATGCCGGTCGTGATCTCCGTCCAGGTCTTGCCGGAATCGCGGGTTCGAAGAATGTGTGGATGCAGATCGTCCAGACGCAACGTGTTAATGGCTGCATACGCCGTTTGGGCATCGAAGCGGCTGGCTTCAAGAATGGAGACTTTCTGAAATGGCTTCATTTGCGTGGGTGTAATGTCGGTCCACTTTTTGCCGCCATCCGTGGTGAGGTGGATGAGGCCATCGTCTGTTCCGGCCCAGATCCTGTTGATATCCAGCGGCGAGGGAGCGACGGCATAAATCACGCCGCGCTGCGTGGGTTGGGCGGTAGTTTCATTGCGAAATTTTCCGATGCCGGCTGGGACCTCGAAAGTTTTACGCGTGAGATCGCCGCTGATCTGCTGCCAGCTTCGTCCGCCGTTCGCAGTCTTCCATAACGTATTGGTGGCAAAAAACAGGGTGTGCGGATCAACCGGCGAGAACACTACCGGCTCGGTTCGCAGCACACGGAAATCCGGGGAGCGGAAGGCCTTGGGCATGATGTTCTGGGCCTGGCCAGTGCGCCGGTCGTAGCGCGTCAGCTTGCCGCCATAGACAATGTTGGGGTCGAGCGGATCTGGTACAACGTAGCCATATTCTTCCGCGGCTACCGGATGCCACTCGCGGATGGTGATCTCGCCATCGTTGCCACGGCTGGAAATACAGACGGAGCCGCTCTCCTGCTGTCCGCTGCAGAGCCGGTAGGGGAAGTCGTTGTCAGCATTTACATGGTAAAGCTGCGCCGTAGACTGGTTGTACCACGAACTCCAGCTCTCTCCGCCATTCACGGTGACGATTGCTCCCTGATCGTTGGCGAGGAGAATAATGTTGGGATTGTCAGGATTGATCCACAGATTCTGATAGTCATCGCCGCCCGGCGCGCCGCGAAAGCCTGTCCAAGTCTTACCACCGTCAACGGATTTCCAGGTGACGGTGCTGGCAACATAAACAACGTCCGGGTTTTTAGGATCAACCCTGGGGACGGAGAGATCGCCGCCGCCGATTCGTCCTGCCGGACGCGGATCGGTCGTGACTTGGAACCAGCTTTGGCCGGCGTCATCGGAGCGATAAATTCCGACTGCGCCTTTTGTGGCCACGGAGGAGAAAAGCCGGTTGGGGTTGCTGGCTGAAATAGAAATATTGGCCTGAATGATTCCTTGAGGCAGACCATTGGTCAGTGGTTGCCAGGTTTGCCCGCCGTCGGTGGACTTGAAAATACCTCCGTTGGAGCCGTTCCATGCGCCGTTTTCCCACGCACCTTCGCGGGCTTCCCACAATGTTGCGTAGGCAGTATCGGGATGAACGGGATCGATCTGGACATCGGCCCCGCCGGTATTCTCATCCTTGTAGAGAACTTTCTGGAACGTCTGGCCGCCATCGGTGGAGCGGAAGATGCCGCGCTCTTCATTGGGTCCATAAGGGTGCCCGGCCACGGCCACCAGGATTTTGTTGGCGTCACGCGGATCGATGGCGATCTGTGGTATCTGCTGGCCATCGCGCAGGCCCAGGTGCGTCCAGGTTTTGCCAGCGTCGGTGGACTTGTAGATGCCATCGCCCACCGAGAGATCAGGCCGATGGAGTCCTTCACCGCTGCCAACATAAACCACGTTGGGATCGGACATCGCTACCGCAACCGCACCGATAGAGCCGGTGGGCTGATCGTCGAAGATCGGAACCCAGGTACGGCCGTAGTCGGTGCTCTTCCAGACGCCGCCATTGCATACGCCGATATAAAAAACGTTGGGCTGGCTGGGGACACCGGCAGCAGCCTTGGTGCGTCCGCCGCGAAAGGGGCCTATCGCCCGCCAGTGCAGCGGCTTGAATAGATCAGGGCTGTACTGCTGAGTATAAGCAAGAGAAACAGATGTAAGCAGGATCACATAGATCATCGAACGTTGGAGCAGATTCACGGGCGGTCCTCCGGGAGCACTCGGCATTCAGCACTCATCATTCAGCCCGCGAACAGTTTGGGCTAAAGGGAAAGCAGTGTTGTGGGCATGGTTGAGCCCCTCTTTTGCCTTGCCTGGTGCTTATGCTGTGTAAAAACAAAGAAGATTAGCATATAAGGATTGGTTCATGCGGGTTGGAGCGGGTCTTCTTTGAACTTGTACACGAGCATCGCGCATGGTAACTTGAGACTAGCCGTGAGCAAATTAGAAGCCATCTTTGAAGACCTCAAAACGCTGCCGCCGGGTCAACTCGACAGCGCCGCTGATTATATTCACCGTCTCAAAACGATCAGCGAAGCGGAGCGAACTGCGATCATCGAACGAACAGCAGGTTCGCTCACTCCTGAAGAGGGCGAAGAACTGGCCCGGATTATCGAGGCAGGCTGCGAACAAATAGATGATCGCGATTGATAGCGTCCTTCTGGATACCACGGTTGTCGTGGATCATTTGCGCAAAAAAGATTCTTCCATTGTCCAGCGATTTAAAGAAGCAGGAACTCTGTATCTCCCGCTAATAGGCTTGGGCGAACTTCTCTATGGAGCCTATAACTCCGCTTTTGAAGCCAAAGGCGTCAAGCAAATCGAGGAATTTCTCAAAATTTGCGCTGTCCTGGGACCCGATGAGCGCACGGCTCATCTCTATGGCCGAATCAAAACGAATCGATGAAACCGGGTGTGAAGTCTTTGGGTGTTTCGAGCAACGAGTGGAGTGGCGGTAGCCTTTCCTGACGATCACTGTCATCTGATGGCTCACGCGAAGAAAGCTAAGTTCATTTTATGGGTTCCAACAAAACGCAAAGTCCCCTTCGGCTAGTACCTTAGGGCAGGCTCTCCGGTCAATGTCACTTACTTGGCGTTCATTTATCGCGACTCTCATCAAAGACCAGTGCCGCCCCCGGGGCTCAGCTTCATTTTTTTACTTTTCCCAGGGTTCCGCTGCGCTCCACCCTGGGCTGAGATGTCGGCGCACCTCCGGTGCTTTGGTTCGTCGTGCTCCAAATTACTTCGACACCCCTAAAGTAAGTGACATTGGGCTCTCCAGTCTGCCCGCGCTGGCGCGCGAGCAGACTCTCGGGATGACGGTGTGTTCTTTTAGTGGCGAGTGCTATCGTGTTGGTTGTGGCGATGCTTGTGGCTTTACGCTGTTGAAATCGACCTTGGGAGCTACGCGTGATCCCTCGGATGCCGCGAAATATGCTTCGTTGCGATGAAAGCCTGCCATGTTTGCCCAGATGCTGTTGGGGAAGAGTCCTATAAAGGTGTTGTAATCCTGCAGGGTATCGTTGTAGCGCTTGCGCTCTATGGCGATGCGGTTTTCGGCACCCGCCAACTCATCTTGAAGCTTGAGAAAGTTTTCGCTGGAACGCAACTGCGGATAGTTTTCCGATATGGCCAGCAGGCGGCTCAAGGCGGTGTCCAGACGTTGATTGGCTGCGATCTTATCGTTGGGAGAGCCTGAACCAATCAAGGCCGAGCGGGCATTGGCGATCTCGCCGAAAACGGTCTGTTCCTGGCCGGCAATGCCTTTTACCGTCTCCACAAGATTGGGAATCAGGTCGGCGCGCCGTTGCAGGACAACATCCACCTGAGACCACGCTGACTTGACTGATTCATTCTTGGTGACCATCTGATTTTTGGCGCTGATATAACTCCCAAAGATCGCCAGCAAAATAAGCACCAGGACACCTATTGCGATTAATGCCTTCATTCATTTGCTCCTGTTAGTAGATTGCCATAATTGCCAAAACTGCCATAATTGCCAGAATTGAAAACCAAAATATTTTTTTTCCGTCAGTATTTACCTACGTAAATCAGCTGTGAAAAGTTTTCACAGATTGTCGACAGCGCGAATCACTACTTCAATCGCGCGTAAATAGCGTGCGAACGACTCGTGGATGTCGCTGGTGTCAGGTTTCAGGTGATGTTCACGGATGTCGAGCAGATCAAAGAATGGTCCGGGATCAAACCGCAGCTTTTCGGCCAGCAGTTCCACCACCTTGCGCTTGGGTTCGGGAGGCTGCTCTCCCATTGCAATCTGCGCATGGCGAAACAGGGTGATAAAGCTGGAGACTGAACCAAGCATCAGGTGCAGGATTTTGTTGTTGTCTCCGGCAGCCGAAAGATAATGCTGCCGCAGTAAAAGCAGCTTGGTGCGCAGGTCGTGTTCGAGTTGGACACGATGCAGATCGAGAGGTACCTTCACGCTCTTCAAAACGTCAGTGCCGTAAAGGAGGCGATGGCGGCGTTGCATGTCGAGCATCTCGATCGGAAAGACATCGGAGGAGCGGTTCAGCTCTTCCCAGGTAAAGATCAGCGGAGCAGGATGTTTGCTTTTGGTCCACCAGTTCACGGCCGCGGCCAGCGCCTGAAGAGCAGAGGCCGACAGCTCGCGGACGATGCACAGGACGTTCACATCAGAATATTCTGCATGAAACTCGTCCGAAGCCGCCGATCCATAAAGAAGGACACTTTGCAGGTTTGTCCCGGCTGCGTTCTTGAGCCGATCGACAAATTCGTTGATCTGCGTTTCGGGAATCATGTTTCTCCTTAGCTCCTAGCTGCTGGCTCCTAGCTCTTAGCTCTTAGTATTTAGCTCTTAGCCTTGCTCATCATCGCGGATCAGTCCGATATTGCCTTGACTTACCCGGTTTTCCAATCGGGAATCAGCCAGTAGATCCCTCAAGCCCTAAATTATGGCAATCAAGCCTGCACTGAGGTGCGCCGAAGTGGCAATTCTGCCTGTCCTCGAGGCGAGCTTGCGTAGCCGAAGGAGCATTTATGGCAATCCTACCAGTCTCCGCTGGCTCCGCCGCCGCCGGAACTGCCTCCTCCGAAGCCGCCAAAGCCGCCTCCGCCACCGAAGCCACCTCCGCCGCCCCAACTGCTGCCTGAGCCTCCGCCGAACCCTCCAATCCACCATCCACCACCGCCCCAGCCGCCGCGTCTTCCCCGGAAAAGCATTCGCAACAGGACAGGACCGAGAAAAAACAACAAGAAGAGGATGAGCTTAATGTTATTGAAATCAGAGGATCGGCGCCGGATTGGAGGAGGCCGAGGACTTTGCACATCCAGTGTGACCTTGGCGTCTTCGGCGATGGTTTCAGCGACTTGACCTGTAAGCAAATCCAAGGCCGGTCCATATTGATTCTGGCGCAAATAGGGAACAGCTTCGCGGCCAAACGAGCCAACCTTGCCATCGGGCAGTATCGGTTCCAGACCGTAGCCAACTTCGACGCGGTATCGATGATCATTCACCACTAACAGAACCAGCACACCGCGATTTGTACTCTTGGCTCCAATGCCCCATTGCTTGTAAAGGTCGGCTGCAAAACTCTCAATGTTGGATCCTTCCAAGGAGCGAATGGTCACTACCGCAATCTGAGCTTGTGCTTTGCGATCGATCTCAGCGCAGATCTGGGTAAGCCGCTGCGCCGAAGCGGCATCCAGCACGCCGGCAAAGTCGTTGACGTAACCAGCGGGCTTGAGTTGCTTGAGCTGATCGCCGTGCAAGGCACAACTCAACGCCAGGACTGCCAAAAGGAGCAGAACAGATCGTTGGAATTGGCGCTGGAGCATGAAAGAACATTGTAAATTGCTTTTCCTCTATAGTCCGGCCCGCACAGGACGATAACTTCTGTAGCCAGCGTTCATGGTTCCCAAGGTTAGCTTCCAGACAATTTGAGTTGCAGCTTTTCGGATTTCCGTGACCAGGCAACTTCTCACAGGGGTGTTAACTCATTAGTACATACATACTTGCCGGAGCCGCCTCTAGAGCAAGCGACGTGGGGAAAGCAGATGGAAAATCGATTCAAACCAAGCAGGGCACTGTGGCTGGCATTTCTGCTAGTGGTCACGAGCCTGTCAACGGTCGCGCAGATGAATTCCAGGGCCGGAAATATAACGATCATCGCGATCATGCCGGAAAACCTCAGCTTAAGCGTGAACAGCAAAGGCGCGGTTTTTTCGGCATCGGCAGCCAATAGTCCGGAAATTCCAGGGATGGTGGCAACCGGAGTGACCACGACTTGGTCCTTGATGCAAGGCCGTGCCAAGGTAGCAACCTCCATGACTATAGACCGCACAAATGTACCCATCATCGTTGCCGATGCCTCAGGCTACGACGTGAGCCCTTTTGCAGACGAGAGAGGCAGGCAAGCGCATGGCTTTACCATTCACCCGAATGTCACCAATACTCAGTTGAGCGGGTCGAATT
Organism: Candidatus Angelobacter sp.; assembly: GCA_035939495.1. GTDB lineage: Bacteria > Acidobacteriota > Terriglobia > Terriglobales > Acidobacteriaceae > Angelobacter. Next base: position 7,876 of record DASZFU010000090.1, read on the forward strand.
TGACAGACACTAATAGAAGGGGAGCCAGCACGGCTGCTCTCCCCGATTCAACTGATCCAGGCCATCCCCAGGAATTGCCAGCCGATACCCCTATTGGAATTTTGAAGATTCAAGTACAGCCCGTCCTCTAGGCACTCAGTCCAGAACAAACGTCCTCGGCTTTAAACCTGATTGATGCCAATTCTCAGGTGTGACAAACTGGCGCCGAAAAAGCCATCATTGCTAAATAATGAGAGCTCTCAAAACCAGTGCAGTTGCCGATTCATGTTCCAATTACCTTCGTCACTTGTCTTTCGTACAGTACCCCCATACTCTAGTTCTCCAGTACGGAATTCTCTAATAAACATTGCAAAGGATATGAACATGAGAAGCTCAATCAAGGTTCTGACAACTCTGACACTGCTGACCATGGCGCTGGCTTTGGCGACAACACCGGCCATGGCGCAGTTGAACTCAAATATCGGCACCGTCACCATCAACGCCAACCTGCCGGAAGCGCTTACTGTAAACGTTGCGAACGGCACGGTTACCATCCCTCTTACGGAGAATACTGCGGCCAATCAAAGCACAGCTCCAGCAGGTGGAACCCAGGTTACGACTGCTTACGTGATGGGCCCCGCTCGTACGAACATCAAAGTTTGGATCTATTCAACGACTGCCAATCCGCTCAGCAACGGCACCGACACGATTCCGGCAACTAAGATCAGCGTATCGACCACAGGCCAGGCTGGCGCCTACAGCCCATTAGCGGCCGCCACCGGACCCTTTGGCGTCGCGGGGTTGCAGGAGGGTGCGACGATCGCCCTAGGTGCTGGCGCCCGTGCGGGCAGCCGCACCGATACACTGTTCTTCCAGATCGATACGACGTTCAACGCGCAGTTGTCTGCCGGTCTCTATACGGGAACCCTCAACGTGGAGGCTCAGGCAAACTAAAGCCGAAGAAGCAACCCTTTATGCTGTATGACAGCCATCCTTTGCGATTCCGACAATGGGCCTGGAGAGCGTCTCTCTGGGCCTGCTGTCTTTTCCTGATGGCCTTAGCCAGGGGGTCGATGACCGCTCAGACCGTGCGGCCGATAATCGATGAGAACGTAGTAAAAGATCCAGGCAAGAAAGCCAGCGGCCGGATCGAGTATATCAACGACACGCTGCAAACCATGAACGTGGTTTTGGAATCTAGAAGCTTTACGGTATCCGATACCGGGGATAATTCCTATCAGCCCTTGGACAGCCGCATTCACGTCAGATTTTCGGCCTCAAGTTTTAAGATTCCACCTAAGCAAAACTACTTCGTCTTTTATCAAGCCTGGGCCGATGCCCTGCCTTCTTGGTTTGTCGTCTATGCAACTTTTAGCGGTTACGCCGAGAGGACACGCGAAGGCCTGCATCTCAATGTGCTTCTGCCTCATGTGATTTATCTGCTTCCTAAACAGGGCATTCGAAAAGATGAGCTGGTGGTGAAGATTGCGGAATATCGTCCGAAGGACAAGAAGGTCATCGTGCGGGTCGAAAACACCGGCCCGTCATTCGGGCGAGTACGGCAAGCAGATGTTACCTCCGCCAAGGGCAAGGCAACATCCAATGGTTTCCCGGTTTTTCCTCATCGCGAACGCGAAATCGAGATCCCCTGGGAGGCAGACGACAGTCCCGCCAAGTTGGTGCTGCATCTTGAGCATTTTCAGTTGGAGCACGCGGTCGGGACGAATAGTCCCTGAGGTCGGGTAAATTTGAGTCTCTGTCATGTCCCCCTTTGTCAAATCGTCGTTGGTTTTGGCGGTAGTAGCTTGGCTGCTAGGCATGTGGCTGCTTGTCTTTCCCGGTTCGCTCTCGGCTCAAGTCATCAAAGTTGAGGCTGGGGCTTCCGACATTATTCCCTCCCAGGGCGGATCCATCCATGTTCAAGGGGAAAACTACGAAGGCTATGTGGGCGCAGGCGACATTGGTGGAGTATTCCGTTTCGGCTCTTATCTGAAGACCAGCTTTGATGGATACAAGTTCACTCTGGGCGACCAAACCGCAGTGATTGGCCTGCCTACTGACATCTTCGGCGCCCGCCAATACTTTATCGCTCGTGGCGCTGCCGCCTCTGGGCAGATACATGGCGCTAGAGTTTTTCTGTTTGGCGGAGCGACTGCGCTGGCGATTGGCTCCCAATTCTTTCAGGCGGCCAAGGTAGAGGTGCCTGTAGGGATGCTATTCGTGGATATCCCGCTTTCCGACAAACTCACTTTCTATTCGAGAAACCTCGTTTCCCACCAGCAGACATCGATCCAAGGCCTGGATTGGCGTCCTTTCAAATGGCTGGATACAGGGTTATCGGCAGGTATCGGCGGCAACAAGCCTTACATGGCCACTACTTTCGACGTCAATCGCAACTGGCTTGACGTGAAGGCCGGTTACATCGTTGCGGGCAACCAGTTTCGCCGCATCACCACGCCTTCCGTTTTTGCAGCAGAGCCTGACCGCGAAAACCTTCTGGTGACGGTAAAACCAGTCTCTAACCTGGTCGTGATCGCGGGACATCAGAATTTATTACAGCCGCAAATAGATTTCAATGCGCCTTTCCTGAGGGCAACCGTAGACCAGTTTCAAGCCGACTATAATGTCGCCAAGTTTCGCTTGGGGGCGGGCTTGTTCCGATCCCACTCCAGTACTTTTCACAACTTGGGTGAAGATTTCTCCGTCTATCGTCCAATCACCAGAAACATCGAAGGCGGCGTGAACTATTTTCGCAGTCTCTCAGGACCTGCTCCCCGGTCGAGCAATCTTGCCGGCACGATACGGGAAAAAATCACCCAAAAACTAAGCCTGCTGCAAGTGGTGAGCCACGCGCAAGGAAATACGAACATTCTTTTTGGTGGAAGCTACACCACCAATCGCTTCGCCGTAAACGTCGATTACCAGGACATGTATCTGCCGTTCCTGCCCAACAATCCGTTTACTCAGAGTCTTACTGTAAGTCTGAGAATCAAACTGTGGGGCAATGTGCAGGTGAATGGGGATACCTTCCGCTCCTCCGATGGCAAGCTACGCTATAGCGCCGGGGCCAGCACGCTGCTGGTGCACAACTTCCAGCGTGGCGGCAGCGGCGAGACCTTTAATTTTCCTAAATACATTGTGCGCGGACATGTGCGGGATGAGGGCGGCGCACCCATCGAAGGCGCGGCCCTTCGCATCGGCGATGAAATTGTTTACACCAATGCATTCGGCGAGTTTATTCTGCGCCAGAAGAAACCCGGCCAGTTGCGCTTCGAAGTGGTGTTGCCGGAATTCGTGAATGCCTTGACTTTCAGGGTGATCACTGCGCCCCCGGCCGTAACGGCAGAACCGGAGGATTCAGCCCATGATGTTTTGGTAGTTCTGAGCCCGGTCTTCAAACCAAGAAGTTCGTCTCGTCCACTCCCGCCGCGGCAGCCGAGCCCTGCGCCGAGCAGTACTCCGTCAACACCTGCTCTACCGGAGGGTGGAACGACTCCACAACCTAAGGACCCGGACGAATATTTTTTGATCGGTTTGAGTCCCAGTTTGGGAATAAAAGACTCCTCCCGACCCATTCCTGCATCCACTCGTGATGCCGGCGCGCCGAAGAGTGCTCCTGGTTCCCGCGCGATTGACCGTGTGAGTCAAGCTGCCAGCGCGCTGAAGTATGTGATCCGAGGGCACGTGCGGGATAGCAACGGGGCTCCGCTTGCCGGCATCGCTATCCCCATTGGAGACGAAGTTGTTTTCACCAATGCGAATGGTGAGTTTGCCCTGCGCCAAGAAAGGCCTGGCCTGTTTCCGCTAGCGGCAGCCTTTGAACATAGGTTCAGGGTGATAGCCGCGCCCTCGACTGTCTCCGCCAGCCGCGAAGGTTCGGGCCGTGATGTATTGATCGTGTTGGCACCTGTCAGCTAGCACCCAGCAATCGGCACTCAGCATTCAGCGCGCTCGGCTTTTTGGGCTGAAGAGGAGCAGTTTCGTGGGCATGGTTACTGATGGAAACCCATTCAGCCACGAATGCACACGAATAAACACGACTCAGAAAACTTGAACCAACATTTGCCCCTCTGTCATTCTGAGGCCGTTCTAATTGCTATCGGCGGGTGGCATCTCTCCAGGGGCTAAGAACCGAATACCGAGGGACCGCGGCGGTGTTCTCTTTATTGGCTGCCAGCAGCTTTCGCCGGATCAGCCAGCTTACGGCTGCTTGCACGGAACTCTTCGAAATGCCGATTTTCTCCGCCAGTTCCTGATAGCTGATCTGAACTGCCTTCTTTCTACGCTGCTGTTCGGCTGCCAGCCACAGATAGACCAGAAAGCTCACCGGTCTTCGATCATGGCCCACCAGGTCGCGCATCAGAACATCGGTGACGTAATCATCGAGGGATGTAAACTAGAACTTCACCTGCGGAACGGTGCGAGCCGATTCTTCAGCGGCGAACATGGTAGAAGGCGAAAATCCCAAAATACCCGCAACCATGTTTCGCGGGAATGTCGACTGCGCTGTGTTGTACTCCATGGCTGAATCGTTATAAGACTGTCGCGCATAGGCAATGCGATTTTCCGTGGAAGAAAGCTCTTCCTGCAGTTGAGTCATGCTCTCCACGGCACGCAACGCCGGATACCGCTCGGCTACGGCGAACAGGTTGCCCAAAGCCCCGGTAAGCGCCCCCTCCGCTGCAGCTCGTGCCGCGACATTGGAGCCGGCGGCCATAGCTTGCGTTCGCGCATTAGTGACTGCATCCAGGGTTTCCCGCTCGTGGGCCATGTAACCTTTTACACTCTCCACAAGGTTGGGAATCAGGTCATGACGCCGCTTGAGTTGGACATCAATTGATGACCATGCGTTTTGCACCCGGTTGCGCAGGGCCACCAGCCGATTGAAAGACATAATCAGAAAGAGCACCAGCAGTGCGGTAACGATCAATACGATGTAGGTGGTCGGCATGCCCTTCTCCTTTTTGTGGCTTCCGTCGCGATCTTGCAGTCAGTTGTAACCCATTCAGTGATGGGCAAGCAATGTAAAAACCGCCTGAATCGCCGCCAGCCACATCGCGAGCATCAACAGGTTCAGCATGATCATCATGCCAATGAGCAGAAGCATCATCGATACCATTGCAAGCATGAGAGGCGCCAGGATCAGCGAGAATATTGCCACAATCAGAATGGCAGCCGGCGACTTCTTTTTCGGCGCTCCCAAGCTGATGTGTGCTCCCATGCGCGCCAGCCGTTTGAGCCGCCGCTTGAGTGCGGGATGAAACGACATCATGCTCTCCGATTGCAGGCCGCCGGATTCTTTTTTAGGTTCGCTACGCCTGTTCGGTTTCAGGGCTTGCAGACGGGCGATAGCTGCCCGGTCACCATGCAGGGCCGCCGCGACATCGGCCGGAGCAGGCATCTGAGTGAAAAGATCCTCTGCTTCTCCGCCGGACATCACTTTGGCAAAAGCTACCAAACGGGCGATGGCTTGTGGTTCCCCCTGCATGGCAGCGCGCTGGGCGCTGACGATCTCAGTGCGGAAACGCGCAAACTCTTCCGGCCCCGGCGACTGTGGGAGCGCTGCCACGGCAGCCGATCCTTCAGCTTGCCCGGCGCTCTCCCAGGCCTCGATGGCTTGGCGGACTTGATTGGGGGTAGGTTGAAGCTGGCCCAGGCTGGTGTCGCCTTTGGGATTGATTACAAATAAATGTGCGGCCCACGCCCCGCCGGGAATTGCAGTATTGTCCGCGCTCAAGTCGCGCAAAGCGTTTGCCAGTCCATCGGGATAGCGCGTAAGTTGTACGGCGCTGGCATCGGCGAGATAGCGCCGTGTCCTCCACAACAACGCCATGCATGGACCGAGCAGGACAAAAGAGAAGAACCAGAGCGTCAACTTGATGGCGAGATTGGTAAAGACCAAGGGGAAAAAGACCAAGGTCAGGAATTTGCGCCACAACGATTTCTTAGACGTTTGATCAAGGAGGCGGTCGACATCATCGTTCTCCCCAGTATCGAGATTGCGAGTGAGGAGAGCGGCAACCGCCTCAGCCTCCGCAGCCCGCGCCTCGTCGCTGGCGGGACGGCTGAATAAGTAGCGCACAATTCGCCAAAGGGTTTTGCGCGCTTGTGGGCCAAACGGAGAATTAATGAGCGTGATCAGCAGGCCACCGGTTTCAAAAACACTGGTAACCGTGAAGGCGATGTGCAGGTCGCCGTTGCCGATGGAGGCCACTAAATGCCCGATCACTCCTTGCAGTTCGTCGCGGTTAAGGTCATCCAGAAGCCGCCGGGAAACCACAATGCGCGCGTCCGCGGGCGAGGTTCCAATGGCCGCAGCGTTCGCTCCAGGAGAATCCACGAGCATCACGCGCGGGGCCGGCAAGCCTGCGGCGATGGCCATCTCTTCCACAACGTTGGCCAGTTGCAGCTCTTTGAGGTCGTGGTGGTTGGGCTCGCGCGCCTTCACGCTGGCGAGCGCTCCACCGACCCCGCCCCTGCGGAAGAGCGCCATCAAGCCCAGCCAAAGCACCAGCGTAATGACCATTCCAGGAACCAGCACCAAGGCAATGCCGATGCCGAGCGCCTGCGGATCGATAGGCTTGTGGTTGAAGAAGTAGTCGCCCACGGCCAGGGCCAGTTTGGCGAGCTGATGAACCGTGTCCCAGAACTCGGGTGAAAGTGGGGAGAAGTAGTTGATGATCTGCGCGATCACCAGCGTGACCACATAAAATAATGGCGTAATCACCAGAGTGAGTGGAACGCCCATGACCAGCGCAGCCAAGGCGGCAAACATCGTCATACGCCAGGTGGCGCGTCGGTTTCGCTGTTGTGCTCGGAAAAAACTTTCCCGGTCGTGCGGGCCAAGAGGGGGTGGTGAACCTGCGATTTCCGATGCAGAACTCATCGCGAGGTGAGCGTAACATCAGGAGCCCGTGAGAACAAGTTTTGCGTCTGATGCGTTTTGCGTCTGATACGTCGTCGGCCTGCACTATTTGGTTACATATGATTTGCTTGACTCGATTTCAGCAGGTTGCTCAGCGATTGGTTGAGTGTTCGTCGTCGTAGGTGTACGCGCAACATCAGCGGGACACCCAAATGCTGATGATGATGACCACGAGGAGAATTGCAAACACTACGCTCCCGAGGATCAAATCTTCTTTCCCGCCCGGGACGGATCCTTCGCGTACTTGCTCTTGCTCACGAGTCAGTCCCTGTTTTTCGGCTAGTTCAGCTTGCTCGTGGTCCAGGTGTTGTTTTTCGACTAGTTCAGCTTGCTCGCGGTCCAGGCGTCGCTTCTCGACCAGTTCAGCTTGCTCGCGCTCCAGACGTTGCTTCTCGGCTAGTTCAGCCTGCTCACGGTCCAAGCGCTGCTTCTCCGCCTGTTCGGTTTGCGCGTGAATGGATTGTTCGTGCTCACTTCGACTACGAGCTTCCGTCGCCGCTCTATCGAGCACGGACTCATCAACCGCGCAGTCAGCCGCTGTGTAGGAAGCGAGCGCCTCTGCCGCGGCTCTTCTTACCGAAAAGCTGTCGTCGACTAAGAGAGCATTCAAAGCGCTATGCGCGGCAAGAATCTGTCCAGGCACTCCAGTTCGCACCAGATCCAATAAATCGCTAATCGCCGCCTGGCGAATCCTTGGGAGACCATTACTCAAAGCCTGACGAAGCTCATGTGGCAATTCCGCAATCTTTATGGGCGCTCTGCTAAGGACCAATTGCCCTTCTTCTTTGGCGCCAAAACGCTGGGGGCGTTGCTTCGACGTATGTGCAAGAACTTGTTGGTAAGCGTAATTATGAAGTTCGTCGACTGTGATTTTGCCCGTACCGTAGCGATCAGCTTCACCGCTCTTTATACCCTTAATAAGAAAATGTGTATAGAGTGAATTCTCGGCTTCGCCGATTACCTCTTCACCTTCCCAGGCATACTGTGTAGCGTCACTAGCGGTCAAAATGATTCTTCCATAGCCAGGAGTCTCAAAAACGCTCTTGGTGCCCACGGTCATTCCTACTGCCAGGCCTTCCCCTTTAGTGCCTTTGAACCCGGAGGAAAAAGCTCCGCTGTGGCAACAATCAAGAATCAATATTTGTCTACGGGAAAGGCTCTTGTTCATCACTCGCGCGATAAACGACGCAATAATGGCTGTGCCATCAAGATCATTGTGCTCGGTGTCGCCGACCGCCAGATACAACTGGCCTTCTTCGTCCCGAATTCCGTGCCCGGAAAAATACAGGAGAACCAAATCATCCAGGTGCTTTTCTGCGAAGAGCGCGGATATGCGTCTCTCTATCACGCTCTTTGGCTGATTAACCAGTTTTACAACATGATCAAAGCCCCCAAGTTGCTGATCTTCTAGAACCCGTGAGAAGTCGTTAACGTCGGAGGATGGGCTGCGAAGGCGTGCTAGTTTTTGGTCTTCGTATTCGGTATTGCCGATGACCAAGGCATATCTTGAATTCATATGCTTATCCAGAGACAGCTATCGTTTGCCGGACGCCTGCGCCATAGTCCTCTTTGACAGTAACTGTTCTGTCAGTTCCTTGAACTCAGAAGCGGACAGGGAACCAGTTAGCTCGCATTCGAAGCCATTTGGCAGTTTGAGTTTGAGTGTTTGGGTGGCCCTGTTAAGAAGCCATCCACTCAAAACCCTTATCAACTGCGGGATCAATTTCGGTAAAAGAGCGACGGTCAAAGCACCGAGGGTAATGGCATCCATTGACTTGGTACCGAGGGGAGCCGATTCGCGGGCCTCGATGGTGGTGAAACTGGCCTCCCGGAGTTCTCGATGTAACCTGTGAACTTCCACGTCGAGTTCATTTGGATTGGCGTCTCTCATCTCAATTTTCAAATTAATTTGCACAAGATCGTCATCTGCCATGGCGCGTCTCCTCTCCTCTTATAAGTAGTGACGCCAGACAGGAAAACGTTTCATAAGAAATTCAGCAATACCGGCAAATTTACACACGGTGCGCCATCACCAGCGTGACCACATAAAATAATGGCGTAATCACCAGAGTGAGTGGAACGCCCATGACCAGCGCAGCCAAGGCGGCAAACATTGTCATACGCCAGGTGGCGCGTCGGTTTCGCTGTTGTGCTCGGAAAAAACTTTCCCGGTCGTGCGGGCCAAGAGGGGGTGGTGAACCTGCGATTTCCGATGCGGAACTCATCGCGAGGTGAGCGTAACACCGGCAGGCAGTGAGAACAAGCTGGAACATTGGGTAAGTGGGTGAGTTGGTAATTGGGTAATTTCAGAACGGGCGTCTCGCTCGTTGACACATCGCGCACGGCATTGGTACAAAGGGCAGATGGTGACCGTATTTCCAAGAAATCGAAGCCTCGGTGCTTCTTCCAGAAATCTTTTGATGGCATCTCTGCTTCTTTGCCTAACAGCGTGCAACCAAAACCAAAATCCTTCGAATGCAGCTCCTCAATCTACTGCCGCGACGTCGACTCCCGCCAAGGTCGCGGAGTCCAAGGGGGTTGAGTTTGCCGTGGATCCCAGGAAGGAAATATGGGGGACAATGGCTATTTTCAAGGACCCCGATGGAAACCAGTTTGTGTTGTCGGAAAAATAAAGGACCAACGTCCAAGGCATGGGAAGGCCTTGCGGCGACGCAGCTTACGAATGTAATCGTGACATCTTCTCACTTTTGAGTATGCTTCTGATAAAGCCCAGTTCCAATAGCGATTGAGCAAGGAAAGTGCAGAAGCTGCAGCTCCTCTGTCTTGGATTTGATTCCAACGGAGGGGAGTACGGGGAGAGGAGTGTCCAAAAGTGGAGAAGCAATCCGCACCTGAGCTTCAGGTAGCGGGAATACCGTTTGCGAGAAATCTTTATCCAATGTGGGTTTTCGACCGGGAAACGCTTGCTTTTCTCGACGTCAATGAAGCCGCAGTCCAGCAATATGGTTATTCCCGGCAAGAGTTCTTGCGGATGACGATCAAAGAGATCCGTCCGCCTGAAGATGTGCCGCAACTGCTCCGGCAAACGGAGGTACTGAGAGAGCAAGGCCCAAGCACGGGAGCAAACTGGCGGCATCGCGCTCGCAATGGATCGGTCTTTCCGGTCGCCATCACGAGTTGGGAAGTGACCTTCCGGGGCCGCAATGCGGAACTCGTCCTGGCGAGACGAGAACGATGAATGGGATATCCCGGACCCTTTGCGATCGTTTTTTTGACAATGATCACTCCACATTCATCTCACACATTTTATAATTCGAAGGCTGGTTTTTGCCTTCCATGAAAACCACGTATCGAACAATATTTCTGAAAACCGCCGTTTGCAGCGCAATTCTCTTGCTTTCGCTCTCCGCTCAAGCTGGTGAAAGAGAGCGTGAGCGCCTTCTCTGTCCGGCCAGTCCCAGCAAGTTCGCGCAAATCAAGAAAAGGGCTGAAATGAATCATGCTGAGGCGCAGACCATTCTGGCTTCGTGCTACGACTTGGGGAGGAACGTTAAACCCAATCGCAAAGAAAATATTCGTTGGCTTACCTTGGCAGCCAATCAGGGTTATGCACCGGCGGAGTATCAGCTCGGACATATTTATCTCTATGGAAGCGGCATCCCTTCTGATTATCAGCAGGCTTTGCTGTGGGAGGAAAAGGCGGCCCAGCAGGGCGAAGCTGGAGCACAACTCGACTTGGCTTTCATGTATGAACAAGGGTTTGGGGTTAAAGCTGATTTGCAACAGGCAATGTTCTGGAACCGCAAAGCTGCGGTGCAGGGTGAACGTCAGGCGCAACTGCAACTGGCCAAGGCGCTGGAAGGGCAGAATCGTGGCGAAGCCATGGAGTGGTATGAAAAAGCTGGACGGCAGGAGATGTCCGAAGCGCAGTTGCGCCTGGCCCAGATGCTTTTCCAGACACCGAATCGCAATTGCAAAGAGGCGATGGCGTGGTATGAGCGCGCCTCGGGAAGCGGGGTTGCTCAGGCGATGTATGAACTAGGCAAGATTTATCAAGAGGGTGAATGCGTGCAGCGCAATTCCGAAATGGCTTATCGCTGGTTCCAGACAGGCGCTCGCTATGGATCACAAGAGGCGCACGCAGAGGCAGAAAAGTCAGGCTCCCTGCTCACCCAGATACAGAAGAAAGCCATTGACCTGAAGATCGAAAGGTGGATTGGCAAACATTCGGGCGCGGACAAATTTGAGGACAAAGAAGAGAAAGAAGAAAAGGAGGGGCGCTGAGCGCCCCTCCCTCTCCCCTCGTGGTCGAACATCAGTGACTTGCTGGGTTGAAGACTGTCTCAACCAAGGCCAGGGATGCAGCGGCAGCCTGGCGGCTGGCATTTTCGTTGAAGGCCACAACCACGTAGCGTAGTTCACCGGCTTCCACATGGACCAGATTGTGGTAAGCGGCAAAATGCACGCCAGATGTGTGGCTTCCCACGGTTGATTTGACTCCCGGCCCCAGAAACACAACGAATACAGTGTTGGCATCCGGCTCTGGAATGGTCTTGCTCTCCAGCATTTCGACCAGCTTGCTCTGGATCGCGAGATCATTCACGCCTTTGCTGAGGTCAGTGAAATCATCCACGCTCGGAGCAGCGGGAAGAATGCTGACATTGTTGTTCTGCAATGGGGCCAGTTGGGCGTGACCGGTTAGATCAGCGAGTGCAGCTTCGCGGGAACGCACATTCTGCTCTGCCCAGGCGCTGCCAAGGAAAATGCTCACCTGTTGGACCGATTTCATGACCGGTGTAGCGTTGGCCTTTCTCGGGCCTGCAGGAGTCAGACCCACAGGCACGATTTGGACAACGCCACCATCGTCATCTGAGATGAAGTTAGTTGTTGGAGCGGGCAAGTCTGCAGGTTTGACCGCCTTTTGGGCGGTCATAACCTGCGTGGCAAAAAGACCTGCGAGGAACAACTTGCAAAGGTTCAGTTTCTTCATCTTGGCTCTCCTATTGGACGTTGAGGGCGAAGTCGTCCACCACGAATGAGGTTTGCAACTCAAAATCTTCCTTGCCGATCAGGAAAACCTGGATCGTCTTTCCGATAAATGAGTTGAGGTTGTAGGTGTGTTGCTGGTAGCCAGCGGCATGATTCAGGTTGGAGAACGTCTGTAGGGTTTGCAAGACGGTCCCGGACGAATCCCGGATTTGCACTTGCAGCGTGTCAAACGCCGTGGTGGTGCTGGTTTCCGCCGTATCGATATGCAGCCAGAAACTCAATGTGGCAGAGGTGGCGTTCGCGGGGATGGTGACCTGCTGCATGACGGTGTCGGTGGTTGTTGTGCCGAAGCCATCCATCCAGGCATCGAATGTGCCGGAGTGTGGCGGTTCCAGGCTGGAATTGGCAATGATCTCCTGCGGCGAGTGAGTGGAAGTCAGCACCCACGGAGCCGGATTGGTCTTGCCATTTTCAAAGCCAGGATTGCCAAGCAGTTGCGTGGTTGTCCCGCCCGAGGCATTGATGGTCAATGCAATCGTTGCGGTGTGAGTAACGCCGCCGCCGCTTCCGGTTATGGTCACGTTTGTCGTCCCCGTAGTGGCCGTGCTGCTGGCCGTGAAGGTCAGCGTCGAACTGCCACTGCCCGGAGCAGCAATCGAGGTTGGATTAAAGCTCGCCGTCACACCCGAAGGCAAAGCTGAGGTTGAGAGCGAAATCGCGGAGTTGAATCCACCGCTCACTGAAGTTGAGATCGTGCTGCTGCCCGAACTGCCTTGAGTTACCGACAGGCTAGTGGGCGAGGCGCTGATGCTGAAGTCGGGTGTGGCAGTCGCGGTCACAGTGAGCGAAATCGTGGCTGTTTGAGTGATTCCGCCTCCACTGGCCGTTACCGTTACATTGGTCGTGCCGGTTGTGGCGGTGCTGCTCGCGGAGAAGGTCAGCGTCGAGCTGCCATTTCCAGGAGCCGCAATGCTGCCTGGATTGAAGCTGGCGCTCACGCCCGCAGGCAGACCCGAAGCCGACAACGAGATCGCGGAATTAAAGCCTCCGCTTACCGAAGTCGAAATCGTGCTCGTGCCGGAGCCACCCTGCGCCACTGACACGCTGGTGGGCGAGGCGCTGAGCGTGAAGCTTGGGGTTGCAGTCGCCGTGATCGTGAGCGAGATGGTGGTGGTATGAGTTATGCCTCCGCCATTCGCATTGATCGTGACATTGGCGGTTCCGGTTGTGGCCGTACTGCTGGCCGAGAAGGTCAGAGTCGAGCTGCCACTGCCGGGCGCGCCAATCGATGTCGGATTAAAGCTGGCCGTTACTCCAGCAGGTAAGCCAGAAGCGGAAAGTGAGATCGCGGAATTGAAGCCGCCGCTCACCGTGGTTGAAATCGTACTGCTTCCGGAACTGCCCTGCGCCACCGACAAACTGGTGGGCGAAGCACTTAGCGTAAAGGCTGGAGTCGCTGCCGCATTCACAGTGAGAGCAACGGAAGTGGTGTGAGTTACGCCGCCTCCGGTGGCCGTGACGGTCACATTCGTGGTTCCAGTGGTGGCCGTACTGCTGGCTGAGAAAGTCAGAGTCGAGCTGCCACTGCCAGGCGCGCCAATCGAACTTGGATTAAAGCTGGCTGTTACGCCTGCGGGCAAACCCGATGCCGAGAGCGAAATTGCGGAGTTGAAGCCGCCCGTCACACTCGTCGAGATGGTCGAGCTGCCGGATTGTCCTTGCGTTACCGACAAGCTGGTAGGCGATGCGCTCAAGCTGAAGTCAGGTGTTGCGTTGCCCGGATTGAAGATGATGTCGATGACCGAGTGCAGCTCAATCTGGTTGGGTGCGGCGCCGGTCTGTCCATGTGGGAAGTCGTGCATGCCCACGCCGGTGATCCGCACTGGAACGTTAACGGTTTGAAAGCTGGTGGTGACATTGAACATGGCATCCACCTTGGCCCGGGCGCTGGTGACCCCGGGATTCATCGGGCTGCTGGTCGGTACGCAGCTCGGAGCAGGAACCTCTGCGATCATAGTATTTCCCGAGGCGTCCTGGATGACCAGATGATAATCCTGGTCGCTTTCGAGCTTAATCAAGGTCAAGGTCGCGTCCACGGTCCAGACTGTGGTTTCCTCCGGCGAAATACGGTTATTGGCAGGGATCGTGGCAGGTGTGGGAAAGGCCCGCAGGTTCACTATCGTGGTGGTCTGTGGCGCATTAAAGTTGACCTTGCCGATATCGGCATCGGTTCCTACTTTGACTGATTGGCGTTCCACACCGCAGGAGAAAGCTAATGTGGAAGAAAGGATTAGAGTGACTGCAACAACGGACAACAGGGAACGGCGGAAACGTAGCATCATTCGTAGCACTCTCCAAAACCCGTTTTTAAGTCACTGATACGTCGGCAGAAAATACTACAGGCCGTAGTACGTGACGGCAATGTTCAAAATGTAAAAATTTGGTTAAAGGCAAGTTTTTTTAGAAATGAGAAGACGTTAATGTCGCGATGAGCCGATGGGAATTGTCGCAATCGTTCATTCGCGCGATCTTGCATTGTGGGTTAGCGGCTGTTTGGTTTAGTCTTCGGTTTCGAGCTCAGCATTCACGATCGCATTGGTCACTGCCGCAATTTTGTCGTCGGGGTTATGGCGATGAGCATAATGCGAAAGCCGTTCTGCTGCTTCGGCACTTAGTTCAGTTGCTTTCTGCCGATATAACTTTGAAAGATCGGCCCGGCCCCAAGCGTCGTAGATCGCTCCGATGTTGTTGAAGGCGGCCCAAAGTTCAGCCGGATTGTTGGTCGCGTCAATGATTTGCTCAAAAATCTGCAGGGCTTCGCTATGTCGGCCTAAACGAGTGAGGGTAACACCGAGATTACCCAACGCCGGAATATGGTCAGGGTTGTAGGCGAGACAAGTCCGAAATTGAGCTGCGGCCTCAAGATAACGCCCAAGACCAAGGAAAGCGTTGCCGAGATAGTGATATGCGAGGGCGCTACGAGGCCTCTTGTCCAAAATGAACTGGACATGCGGGATGACTTTCTCGTATTCATGCTTTGACAATAGCGTTTCGACGGCGGCAAACTTGCTTAAGATACGTGGATACTGAGTGGATTGGTCGAGATTGTCGCCTTCAAAATTTAGATTTGAATCAACAAACGCAGATGCCAATTGCTCTCCGGTTTCTGGAACGCCTGACTTCAGCACAGATTCAAACCATGCCTTGATGCGATCTACAGAGATCACGAATCCGAGTTTTCCATGTGTGTCTGCGAAGATAAAACTCGGTATGCCGAGAAACGTGTCCAAGTCATCGAGCCGCCAAGTCGTAATCTTCATGCCTGATGACTACCTCAGCGGGTACCGCCTCTCCGGCTGGGTGATCCACCCTTCGTAGTGCCTCGACTGTAATTTGTCCAAATGCAGTTCCGAAATCGGAATCTTCGATTACGTGGTTATTTGTGATGACGAGGCCTGTCGGAGTAAACACAACTCCCGATCCAAGACTCTCGTGTTTGACTAGCCCGGAGGTGTTCGTTAGGCGTACTACGGCCTTATAGACGTCGAGGTTGACTGGCATTGCCCAAGGTAACGCGTGCTTCTGACCACTCGCGAACGCTCCAGCCCACAGTATAACCGTACCAATGCCTCTACATTGCCCAATATTTGCCACAAAAATGCGGCGAGCATTATGCTCGCCGCATTCATGGTGCCAGCGTTGCATCTCTTACTGCGTTATCTGCAATGCAAAGTCGTCGAGCACAAATGAGGTTTGAAGCTCGAAGTCCTCTTTGCCGATCAGGAAAACCTGGATGGTCTTTCCGATGAAAGAGTTCAAGTTGTAGGTGTGTTGCTTGTAACCGGGAGCGTGATCCAGGTTGGAGAACGTTTGCAGCGTTTGCAAGACATTCCCCGATGAATCACGGATTTGGACATTGAGCGTGTCAAACATCCTGGTGGTCGTGGTCTCTGCGGTGTCGATGTGCAACCAGAAGCTCAGGGTCGCCGAAGTTGCATTCGACGGTGTGGTGACCTGCTGCATGATGGTGTCGGTGGTGGTCCTGCCGAAACCGTCGAGCCATGCATAGAAGGTACCGGAGTGCGGGGCTTCCAGGCTGGAATTGGCGATCACCTCAGGCGGATTGTGGGTGGAGGTAATCACCCAGGGAGCAGCGTTCGAAAAACCGTTTTCGAACCCGGGATTACCCATCAATTGAGTTGTCGTGCCGCCACTGGCGGTGATAGTCAAGGCTATCGTAGCGGTGTGAGTTATGCCGCCACCGCTGGCCGTTACCGTCACGCTTGCCGTGCCGGTTGTAGCCGTGCTGCTGGCTGTGAACGTCAGGGTCGAGCTGCCACTTCCCGGCGCAGCGATCGAGCTGGGGTTGAAATTGGTTGTGACCCCCGCTGGCAGGCCAGACACAGACAATGAAATTGCGGAGTTGAATCCACCGCTCACCGTGGTTGAAATCGTGCTGCTGCCTGATGAGCCTTGTACGACCGACAGGCTGGTCGGCGAGGCGCTCAATGTGAAGCTCGGTGTTGCCGTAGCTGTAATCGTCAACGATATTGTTGCCGTATGAGCCGTGCCGCCTCCATTGGCGTTCACGGTCACCGTCGTCGTGCCGGTAGCGGCGGTACTGCTGGCTGTAAACGTCAGAGTCGAGCTACCGCTGCCGGGAGCGGCGATCGAGCTGGGATTGAAGCTGGCCGTCACTCCTGCAGGCAAGCCTGACACTGAGAGCGAAACAACGGCATTGAATCCGCCGCTTACCGTGGTTGAAATCGTGCTGCTCCCCGAACCGCCCTGTGCCACCGACAAACTGCTGGGTGAGGCGCTCAGGGTGAAATCCGGTGTGGCCGCGGCTGTAATCGTAAGAGAAACTGTGGTGCTATTGGTGATGCCGCCTCCGGTCGCGCTGACAGTTACATTCACCGTGCCAGTGGTTGCCGTGCTGCTGGCAGTCAATGAGAGTGGAGCTGCCGCTGCCGGGCGCAGCAATCGAGCTGGGATTGAAGCTGGCGGTCACACCCGCAGGCAATCCCGCTACCGACAACGAAATCGCGGAATTAAAGCCGCCGCTCACTGTAGTTGAAATCGTAGCTGCCTTGAGTTACCGATAGGATTGTAGGTGAAGCGCTTACCGTAAAGCTGGGCGTCGCAGTAGATACGATTGTCAGGGCAACTGTGGTGGTATGAGTTACGCCGCCACCGGTGGCTGTTACCGTAACATTCACGGTCCCCGCAGTTGCGGTGCTGCTGGCGGTAAACGTGAGCGTTGAGCTGCCGCTGCCGGGCGCAGCAATCGAAGCCGGATTGAAGCTTGCAGTCACGCCCGCAGGCAGTCCGGAGACAGACAATGAGACCGCTGAGTTAAAGCCATTGCTCACGGTCGTCGAAATCGTGGTGCTTCCGGAGCCACCCTGATTGACGCTCAAAGAAGTTGGAGATGCTGTCAGCGTGAAATCGGCTGCGGCCTGCTTCCACACATCGGAAATGGCAGTAGCATTGGCCGCGCTGCCGGCGTGCGTAAGCCCGTATAGATCTTCCAGCGTCCGCAGCACATTGAAATGGGTAATGTGCTCACTGAACTGGCCAGTCTTCACCATTGGGCCAACGAAGATCGTGGGAATCTGGTTGCTGCTGGAGTTATCGTCCTCGTCCCAGGTCACGATGAGGAGACTGTTGTGGGTCTGCGCAAATTGAATGTAAGCGTTGAGGTTATTTTGCAGGAATGTATCGCCCTGGCTGATGGTGCCGTCGTGCATGTCGTCGTTCAGGTTCGGGATAACAAAGGAGATGGTCGGCAGAGTCGTGAAATCCGTAGGGAAGGCGGTGAACGGCTGGTTCGCGCTGGTTGGAATGTTCGTGAAGTTGATCCAGGGCGAGTGTTTGCGAGCATACGCGCCTGAGGTACACACCGTAGATCCGGCGGACGGCAAATCTTCGGAGAAGCCGGTAAAAGTCAGGCCCGCCGCCGCCAATTCGCTGGCCAGATTTTCGGTAGAGAAAGTATGCGGGCAGGAGTCGTCGGTAACGCCCTGGTTCGATCCCGAAAACAGGTCTAAATAATTAGGTTCGCTGGGGTGCTCAATCGCAAACGATTGTGCAAACAGTGCGCCCTGTTGGGCCAGGCTGTTAATGAATGGGGCCTGGGATGACCCAATGATGGAGGAGAAAGAGTGATTCTCTTCCATAACAATGACCACGTGGTCGGGTGGAGTGATGCCAAAAACGTTAGGGGCCAGTGCCAGTGCTTGTCCCGGCCGCTGAACGACAGTGGAACGTCCAGCAGCCTGTTGCGCTGCCAGCAGATTGGAAAAGGTACAACATACGACTGCAAGGAACAACAATCTCGCGAAGAACTGATGCAGTTGTGTTCTGTCCATCTTTAGTTTTTCTCCTGCGCAAAATTGACCACGTTTGAGATTTACTCAAACTGATCACCATAGGCGTGAGTCGTGCGAAGAGGGATGAATTTTTGATTAAATTGCGGCATTAGAAGAAATCAAGACCGCGTTCACGGAGAATCTGGAAAGCTGATCGGTGTCCTGAATTATCGGCAGGCAAAGCCGCTAGTCTCACTGGTTCTGGCGGTTCCTGATGCTGCCAACTTGCGAGCTGCTGCTCTCATCTAAGTCTACTAAACGCTTGTTAACCGAAGCGTCGCACTCGTTGTTGCGGGTTAGTTAGACCCCGGAAGGAAATTCCATGAAGAAGATTCGAATTAGTGCGGTTCTGTGCGCCTTGTTGTTGGTCCTGGGTGCTCTCGCCGCTTGTCCGCGCTCAGCTCTGGCCCAAAGTCAGGACGAGCGGGAAAGTGGTCCCGCGGCCAGTGTTGAGGAACAGCTCAAAAACCTCTCCGCACAACTCAGCCTCACCGAAGAGCAGCGGGCAGCAATCAAGCCGATCTTGGAAGACGAACGACAGCAACTCCTCGCGAAAGATGATTCACTTTCAAGAGAAGACAGGATAACCAACAAGAGAAGGATACGCGAGAGCGCCGGCTCCAAAATCCGTGAGCTGCTGAATGACGAACAAAAGACAAAATTTGACCAGCTCGAGAAGGATCGTCGCGCTCGGATGAATTCCAGAAAGGAAAACAGTGGAGGCGATTCTCTCAAGTAATCGAAAGAGGAACCTGAAAACACGAGTGCTCCGTGTGTACGGGCTGGCCCTCCTGTTGCTGTCGTGTGTTTCGGTGATGATAGGAGAACCTTTGCCAGGGGGCGCGGGAGACGACGCTTGTCCGCGCCCGGCGTCAGGCTCTATTGTCCAGCAGCCGCCTGAATTGCACAGCCAGAACGGGCGGTTGGAGTTGACTCTCAAGTTCCGGGTTTCCGAGGACACTCACGGTTTGATCCACTACTGTTACTGGAGCGATAGCGGGCTGCAAGCGCCAACGCTACGCGTAAATCCGGGCGACGAACTCATTATCCACTTCCGTAATGAGCTGCCCGGCAAAATCGTCCGTCAACCGGTGCACGATGCGGGGCATCATTCCGGACATTGTGCAGATGGCGAGATGAGCCTTGGCGCCACCAACCTGCACTTCCACGGCCTGAATGTTCCCTCGACATGTCACCAGGACGACGTTATGCGAACGCTCATTGAGCCGGCTGCAACCTTCGAGTACCAGTTGAAGATTCCGGCAAATGCGACGCCTGGGCTTTATTGGTACCATCCGCATCCGCATTTCTTCGGTGAAATACAAGTCCTCGGCGGGGCTTCCGGTGCAATTATCGTGGAAGGGATGGCGAGCGTTCATCCTGAGGTCAGCAAACTGCCGGAGCGGGTGCTGGTCCTGCGTGATCAAAAACTGCCCATGTCCGCGGTGCGCATTGCGAGTTCGCCCGGATGGGATGTTTCTCTCAATTATGTTCCCGTCCTCTCTCCGGACTATCTCCCCAGCACCCTTGAAACGCTGCCGCACCAGCAAGAATTCTGGCGTGTGCTAAATGCTGCAGCAGATACAATTTTCGACCTGCAGGTAATTGTGAACAATGTTCCCCAACCAGTCCGTCTACTGGCGCTCGATGGCGTCCCTCTAAGCACACCTCGCGTTTCGACTGATGTGCTGCTTCCGCCAGGCGCACGCGCGGAGTTTTTGATAACCACGCCGAATGTGGGCGATCATGCACAATTACTCACCAGGAAATGGGACACGGGGCCCGACGGCGAGAATGACCCGCAACGTCCGCTCGCCAAAATGGTGAGCATTAGCCAGCCTCAGGATCAACAGAGTCCATTGCACAAAGTCGCACGTGAACTCAGGACGATGAGTCGCTCCGTCCCCTTGAAGACTGCAATCCCCGCAGCCCGGCGGAAACTCTACTTCTCTGAAGACCGGCAAGATCCCAGTTTCCCCGGCACATCGTTTTATCTTACGGTGGATGGACAGCCCCCAGCACGATTCAAAATGGAGGCCCCACCGAACATCTCCGCGCGCCAGGGAACAGTTGAGGACTGGACGCTCGAAAATCGCTCACGCGAAGAACACGTCTTCCATATTCACCAAATTCATTTCCAGGTACTCGAGATTGATGGCAAGCCAACCAACGATCCCGCGATGCGAGATACGGTTGATCTGCCCTATTGGAAGGGTGAAGGCCCGTACCCCAGCGTGAAACTGCGCATGGATTTTCGTGACCCCAACAGCGTCGGTACTCTCATGTATCACTGCCACATCCTCCAACACAGTGCCAATGGCATGATGGGTAGCATCCAGGTTTTACCATCGAAAACGCACCAGGATAAATCGATAGGTAAGTTCGCCGCCGCCTTTCGTTAGTGGCCGTCCAGAGCGAAGTCCTTGTCCAACTAACTTTAGGCAAACAAAAGGCCCAGGCAGTTAACCTGCCTGGGCCTGGGAAGAAGACTACGGTTGTTACGGGTGGAATTCGATCAGAGTTGAGAAATTGCTGGTTGCCGTGGCCGTCACACCCACAGCCACGTAGGTGGTATAGGGTGCGGTGTCAGTCTCCTGCTCTCCCACCAGCGTCAGCGTCGCAGCCGTCGCCGCGACCCCAAGAGGCAGAGCTGTAGCGGTATCGGTGGGGCTGGCCACAACGCTCCAGGCAGTACCGTTCCAGTGCTCGATGAGTGCCTGGCTTGGGAATCCGGCGCCGGATTGCTGGCCAACGGCGTAAATGTTGTTCGTCGCCAGCGCCTTCACGGCATAGAACTGATTGCCATTCGCGCCTGCGTCGACTGCGTTGACGACCGACCAAGCGGAGCCATTCCAGTGTTCCGTGAGGGCGTGCCAGACACCGTTGGCGTCCTCTTGGGAACCAACGGCCCAGACGTCTGTGTCGGTAATGGCAGCAACTCCGAAGAGAATGTTCATCTGAGCACCGGGATCCGGGCTTGGAACCACCGACCAGACCGTTCCGTCAAAGTGCTCAATAAGCGTTTGCTATTGGAATTTGCCGTTTACAGATGTCTCGTTAGTGTTCGTTTAGAAAGTACGATCAGCGAGGTGGCGACTTACTTGGTAAGCGCTTGTAAGATAGGCAAACGATCTTAATGGCAGGTTATAAAGCGATGAAGATTGAATTAATTTATTGGAAACTATTTTTCCCAAAATAGAACCGGCCACGAGAGATGCTCAGCGGTCCTCAATCGACTCTGTTTTGCTGTATCTGCGTTTAGACTCAGCATGTGAAGAAAGATGCGAAAAAACTCTATTTCGGACACTTGTCACTTTTACTTTCCTCAGCACCCTAACGTTCTCGCCCGGTTTTCTCGGTTGGGCAACTGTATTAGTGCCACTTTTTGCTGTTGACGGTGTTAGAGAACAATGGCAGAGTAGTAATTGAGTTCAGCAATGATACGTAAGCCCCATACCGATTGCTTCGCGACACCGGCCGCCGAAACGCGGCAAGGAGCGGGGAAAGGTACGTTCATGTAACGGGGGCACTCATTTGCGAGTGGTTTGAAGGCCTCCGATGCAAAATCGGGGGCCTTTTAGTTTCTGCGACGCATTTCAGGATGCGTCGACAGGAGGCAGCGTCGTCTAACGGCCAGGATGCGGTCCTTTCACGGCTGAGATGGGAGTTCGATTCTCCCCGCTGCTACCAGGAGTTTTGTGTGTTTGGAAGGAAATGAATGGAGGTTTAATGCCGGGTCGTTCAATGGCAGGACGCGAGTCTTTGAAGCTCGCTATGAGCGTTCGATTCGCTCCCCGGCAGCCAGATTGAGCTGTTTTGCAGGCGTGAGCGAGGCAACGCCGAAGCGGGAGCTTGCAGGCGAAATCCTGAGGGCGAAGCCCGAAGGATCTTGAAATTCGAGGAGTGGTGAAGGCTACGGTTACTTCTCATTTAAAGAAAAACACCGTAACAAGGAAGAGACGATGACAGATACAACCTACAACGTAATCAAGTCCGAAAACGGCGTACCGATCAAGGCCTGGACCAAGGGCGTCCCGCTGGAAGATGCTGCACGTCAGCAGCTTCTGAACGTTGCGCAGTTGCCCTTCATTTACAAGTGGGTGGCGGCCATGCCCGACGTTCATTGGGGGATCGGCGCTACTGTGGGCAGCGTGATTCCCACGCGCGGCGCGATCATTCCCGCAGCGGTCGGCGTGGACATCGGCTGCGGCATGATGGCGGTGAAGACTTCTCTTCATGGGAACCATTTGCCGGACGATCTGCACGGGATCCGCACGGCGATTGAAAAGGCAGTGCCGCACGGCCGTACCGACAACGGCGGCAAGAACGACCGTGGCGCGTGGTCGGAGGCGCCGGCGCATCATCTGGGCGTGTGGGCGACGATGGAGCCGGCGTACAAGGCGATCATCGGCAAGTATCCCAAGCTGAACCATGTGCAGCGCGTTAATCACCTGGGGACGCTGGGCACCGGGAACCACTTCATCGAGGTCTGTCTCGATGAGAACGAGAACGTCTGGTTCCTTCTGCACTCGGGATCGCGTGGTGTTGGCAATCGCTTCGGCACGTTTTTCATTGAGCTGGCGAAGAATGACATGTGCCAGTGGATGATCAACCTGCCGGACAAGGATCTCGCCTATCTGCCGCAGGGCACGGAGCACTTCGAGGACTACGTCTGCGCGGTGCATTGGGCGCAGGACTACGCGCTGGCCAACCGCGATCTGATGATGCGCAACATGATCGCGGCCGTGCAGGGCTCGGGAGAAGTTCCCGCGTTCGAAGCCAATGTGGAAATCGTGAGCTGCCATCACAACTACGTGACCTGGGAGCACCACTACGGCGAGAACGTGCTGATCACGCGTAAGGGCGCAGTTCGTGCGCGTGAGGGCGATATGGGAATTATTCCTGGCAGCATGGGAGCGCGTTCGTACATCGTGCGCGGCAAGGGCAACCCGGAGAGCTTCATGAGCTGTAGCCATGGAGCCGGACGCGCAATGTCGCGTGCCGAGGCGAAGCGCCGATTCACTTTGGACGATCATGCGAAAGCAACGGCCGGCGTCGAATGCCGTAAGGATGCGGAAGTCATCGACGAAACCCCGATGGCGTACAAGTCCATCGATGCCGTGATGGAAGCGCAGCGCGACTTGGTGGACGTAGTACACACGTTGCGCCAGGTCATCTGCGTGAAGGGATAACCAGGGGAGGGCTGAAAGGCCCGCCTCACAACCTGCTTATCGTTTCGGGTTGCTGTTCTCTAATCTTTAGGAGCTGAAACATGCCGAGAGTGCCGTCGGAGAACACGCGATTACTGATCGAGTCTCTTCATAAGCCAGTTTCGCTCTGGAATCGGTCAACAAAACACAAACTGGCGATGCTCGAGCTCATCGGTCAAGCTAGCGAACCAGTTGCGATTCCGGATCTCGCCCCTCTTTTGCTGGATCGCAACGAAGACATCGCGCAAGCGACAGCTAGGGTAGTGAGTCAATTGGGAGCTCTCCTGAGCCCTGCCGAACTTCCTTGGCTCGACCAGGTTATGAGGGAGCGCTCTCCTTATCGCGATGGTCTTACCCCTTCAGCCTGGGCTGAGCTGAAGCCCAGCCAACTTGGTCAGATACAGGAATTGTCAAAAGTTTCTGCCTTTCCCCTCGGGCTGGCGAGCTTCCACTTCAACGGATATATCCGAGAAGAGGCTCTGCGTCCGCTAGGTGATGTAATCAATGGTACTGAGCTGCCTTTCTTGATGTTGAGACTCAATGACTGGGTACCACAGGTTCGGAGCACGGCTGAGAGTTTGATACGCGCCCGGTTAAAGGGAAGCTATGCCTATTTCTTCGTCAATAACCTTGCGCTGATCACCAGGCTACGATCGACGCATCGCGGACGGGAACAGGCAGTGACTGGGGCGATTGAGGCATTGCTCAAGAGCGAGGCTGCAAGACAGGCCGTCGTTGCAGGAATGGATTCACCAGATATGCAGGTCAAACGTGAATGCTACCGCTTGGCTCTGCGGTCAAATCTAGATCAGCATTCCGTTGTGGAGAAGGCGTTGAATGAAGCCGATCCGGCAATTCGGCGCTGGGGTGCTGAGAACCTTGCGAATGTTCCCGAGTCGACAGCGTCGGCGGGGCTATTATCACGGCTGAGAGCCGATCGGCTTGCCGCCGTTCGCCGGCAAGCACTGCAAATTTCGTGTCAGCGATTTCCTGAAGCCGCACAGGAGTGGATCGAGAACGCGCTGCTCGATTCTCATCCTGTGGTTCGCGGCTATGCCCAGTCTCACGTCGGAAAGCAACAGGGGGCAAATATCCGGCAATTCTATGTGGATGCTCTTGGCAGCTCTGATCCGCGCAGCGTGTATTCTGCCCTCTCCGGTTTAGCAGAGACGAGTCGTTCATCCGACGCTGATCTGATTCTCCCGTATTTATCACACGAGCGTTCAAAAGTTCGTCGAGCAGCTATTCGTTCACTCGGCCGGTTGCAGACAAGCGGCTTCATGGATTTGTTCGTGCAATATCTATCAGATGCGACGGCGAGTGTCTCGCGAGAAGCAATGAAAGCACTGGGCAAAAGAGTCCATTTACTCGAGGGAGAAGCCATTTGGCATGTCTTCACTAATACGGCCAGCACACATAGTCGTCGCAATGCGCTCTTCTTGATCGCTCGCCTAGGCAAGTGGGAGAGCATCACTCATCTTATTGAAGCGCTGTGTACGGAGGATAAGGAGCTAAAAGAATTGGCTAAGAAGTATGTCCGGCGGTGGCAATCGCAATTCAACCGTAGCTTCACCACGCCGACAGCGGAGCAAGTAAAGGGGTTGTCACGAGCAATATCGCGTTGTGGTCCGTTCGTGGAACCACCTGTTAAGGAACTGCTCGAATACTCGATTCGTGCGTTTTGAGGAGACGCAGATTGCCGGAGTCGCACACCAGTGGGAAGGAGAAAAAGGAGGGTCAGGTGGCGCCGCATGAAGTTCTTTTCGAGGGGCTGCGGGAAGGAGAGATTCTCAACCTCCGCGGGGGACCGTCGAACAGTTGATCCTGCTCGGCGAGCCGCTTGTTTTCCGGATTGGCTCGTCAGTTGTCCTCGGTTTGTTCAAGATCGACACAAACGGACTTGTAATCGAGCACGCACAAATTGAAGGGGGAGGGGAGGGTGTGCTAATAGCCTTGGCGAAGCGATACACCAAATTGCGAAACCGAATGGATCGTCCACGCGGTCTCTTGTGCCAAACCCAATCTCAAACTGCGGCGAGTACTCGAACGTCGTGGGTTTGTCATCAGCCAAGTCGCAGGCGTCGGCGAAGCCTATCACTTGATCGATTCTGTTTAGCTCGACTTCCTATAAAATGATTATCATCCGATCAAAGAGGATTTCGAGAAAATCGAATGTGGAATGTGGCGTTGATTCTGGTAAACAACGGATGAGAAAGACAGCTTCGATCTTAACGATTTGTTTGGTCATCGCTTCCTTGTCTCTCCCGGCAGTCTCGGACAAAAAGAAGCCCGATTCAACCTGGTACTTTGCTGTTTCGGGGGATTCTCGCAATTGTGGTGATGTGGTGATGCCGGCAATCGCACAGAAGGTCCGGGAAAGCGGCGCCTTGTTTTACTGGCATCTTGGCGACTATCGGGCCATCGGCGCTATTGATCAGGATTTTGCCAAGCTGCACCCAGGCGCTGACAAAAATGCATACCTCAACTCTGCATGGCCAGATTTTATCGAACACCAAATAGATTCATTTGCCAATCTGCCCGTCTACCTGGGGCTGGGGAACCACGAAACCATTCCTCCGAAAACCCGCAGCCAGGCCTTGCAGCAGTTCGCGGAGCGGCTGGATACGCCTTCGTTAAAGGGTCAAAGATTGCTCGATGACCCCAAGGACCACCTTGTGAAGTTTTATTACCACTGGATCACGGGAGGCGTCGACTTCATCACTCTCGATAATGCTACTGAAGACCAGTTCGACGAAGCCCAATTGAAGTGGTTCTTAGCCGAACTCAAACGGGCCGCCCACAACACAGCGGTCAAGGCATTGGTCGTTGGGATGCATGAAGCCTTGCCTGACAGCCTTTCCGCCGGTCACAGCATGAACGAAGCTCCCCTGGAAACTCAGAGTGGCAGAAAGGTGTATCAAGACCTCGTAGACTTCCGCAAAAAGATGCACAAAAACGTTTACGTCATAGCCAGCCACTCGCATTTTTACATGGAGAACGTCTACAACACTGCGTGCAGGAAGAACTCTCCTGAGAGCGTTCTGCCTGGCTGGATTGTCGGTACCGCGGGAGCGGTACGTTACCGTTTGCCCAAAGATACGACGGGGGCCGGCATTGCGAAAACAGATGTTTATGGCTTCTTGCTGGGAGCTGTCTCTCCGGACGGAACGATTCATTTTGAATTCCATGAAGTCAAGGAGCAGGATGTGCCAGAGCAAACGCGGCAGGAATATTCGACGGAATTTGTGAGGAGTTGCTTCCAGGAGAACAAGTCTCCATATGTTCCTGTGGGGCCGATTCAGCCACCAAACTGTCCATAATAATTTTTAATTTCTAATTAGTGATCCACATTTAGTGATCCACATTGACGGAATCTTCTGGTTTCTACTTCTGGAATCAACAGCTTACCTTTAAATAAACCCGCACGGAAGCACTACACATCGGTATCAAAAAAGCGCACTTTGGCGAATAGTGGCTCGCATCGAATGGCACCTTTTCGGCACAGTGCCGCAGATGCTTCCTCATGCTTTACCCCTGAGTGTACCCAAAAATGCCAGGAGAAACCTAATGTCGTTACTTATAGTAGAACCCAAACGCCCCGGTAATCCGGGTGGAACACCACAGACTTTAATTCGCGACCCGCAGCTTCGCTTGCAAATCCACACCCAGAAGCAAGCCAAAGTTCTGCAATGGCTAAAAGACGGAGATTTATAGTTCCTCGGAGATACTGGCTCTCGTGCTCGGCCTAAATCATCGCCAATCGCTGCATAAGGTCTTGATGACCATGCAAGATCAAGGGCTGATTCGCTATGCCAAAGTGCCAGTAGTCGGTGGACACCTCCATCTATGGGGTATTACCGAACACGGCCAAGCTCTCGCCTATGACCTCAGAAAAAATGAACCGCCATCCGCCAAGGTTTTTGAACCAGGACGGATTTCGGCCCTACGTTTGAAACACATCTTAGGCTTGCAGAAGATGAAATGGCAGGCCCTGCAAACTGGTTGGAGTGGCTGGAAAAATTGTGATCGTGGGGTGAAGCCGCAACGGAAAAGCGAGAAGCTTAGGCACCGCCCCGACGCCTTGGTGATCGATCCATCTGGCCGGGTAATCGCCGTGGAGTTGGAACTCACCTTCAAGACCGTCAAACGCTATGCCGAAGAAGTGATTCAGAGTCATGCCCGGCAAATTCATGTAGAGCAGAAGTACCAGCATGTGTTGTGGGTTTGCGCGACCGCCGCGGATATGGAACGTATGAAAAACCTACTCGGCCAGGCGCTGGAATGGCTGCGGGCGAGGCAAAGTTCGGCCATCCGACAATTGGACGCTTACAAGGAACAATCTGGGGTGACCAAGGTCTTTCGAGTCGGCACCACTGACAATTGGACGCAACAATGGCACTGCAGCAAGGAGGATCGTTGCGGGAACCTGCGTAATTTCCTGTGGACGCATTTCCAGCAGGCGACCCAGGCCCGTAGGGATTTGGATAGCCAAGCTCAAGAGGAACAAGATTGGATGCTGGCAACCGACTATTCCCTGATCCTGCAAACCCTGACTGACTACAAGAACGCGCTGTGGAAGAAGCAACAAGCGGAAGAAGCCCGACGGTCGCCGGCGCAGCAAGAGCAACAGCGGAGAGCCGAGGAGGCTAGTCGCAGATATGCCGAAGAACTAGCAGCCCGCGAAGAAGCCCAACGTCGAGCCAATTCCCTGGTGGGCAAGGTGGGAAAACTGTTTGGCAAGTGATCTGGCTAACATCAGAGGCCTAAATCCGCCTATTCGGTCAGGATGCAAAGTGACTTCCACAAATGTTTCGTGATTCCCATTGATGGGACCATCCAAACTTTTTAGGAATACTTCAGAATTAATGCCTGTGGAGTGGGCCCTTGGGGCCTGAATTCCAAGGGAAACTGTTTTAGAAGGATTTACAAGCGCGGCGGATGACACCTAAGCACCTGTAAGGACTTGTAAGGAACACACCGCAGTCCCCATTTAGTCCCTCGTTTTCGGCCCGAAGTACTTGAGTGATATTTCCGGTTTGTACGTTATACGGTCGGCATACAATGCAAGTCACTGCTTGTGTCTGGACTGTTCAAAATTGCACAGACCGTATTTCTTGCG
Organism: Candidatus Angelobacter sp.; assembly: GCA_035939495.1. GTDB lineage: Bacteria > Acidobacteriota > Terriglobia > Terriglobales > Acidobacteriaceae > Angelobacter. Next base: position 36,430 of record DASZFU010000090.1, read on the forward strand.
AAGGCTTATGATCGCTTCCAGCAGGACAACCCGGGCGGTCGGAGCCGGGAAATCAATGGGAATGCTGCAGAAAGCGCTGCGGAAACCTCACGTTGGGGCGGAGGACTCTTGTCCAAGCCCCTGCGGGTAGCCAGAGAGAATAGTACGCCATCTATAGGTGTACAGTGCGGGACGATTGGGAGCCAACTAAAAATGGAATTCGACCTTAATTGCCCAAACCTCGCCGTGACGGCGTTCTGAAGGCAAACCCTGGAGGAAGAAAGTATGTTTCACTTCATCTGGTATATTCTTGTCGGGTTGATCTCGGGGATCATCGCGAAAACGGTGATGCACATGCACATAACCACGTTCTGGACAATCGTGCTGGGCATAATCGGATCGATCATCGGCGGCTGCGTTACCCACGTATTTTCGCGCCCGAGAAACGAACGATATCACCCGGCGGGCCTGATTTTTTCCACACTGGGAGCGATCCTAGTTCTCTTCATTTGCTATAAGCTGAAGATTCATTTTCCCCAGATCTCTTTCTAGCTCATCAACGATGAGTCTAAACCTCGTATCCGATAGGACGGTCACATCTCGGGTCCATAGAGGAGTAGGACAACTACGGGCCAATCATAAGCTTTAAAAAATGGTGTAGCCATCGTTCCCTCCTGAACGGATCCTTCATGACTAAACAAAGAACAAAGACGTGCGGCGGTGACCAGAGTGGTACGCGTACTCTGGTTTGGGTTTAGTTCGTACTAACGACTAGGCGTTAATAGCTAAGATCTAACTCCACTTGATTTTTTTCGAACTATCCCCAGCCAGCAGCTGCCATCCTATAGCGATTCCATCTGCATCTCATGAGCTAACACTAACACTCGCAATCCAAGGTGACGGATATTTTCCTCAACCGCATGAGACTCAGCGGTGCGCTTGACACTCACTGGAAATTGAGAAGTGGGAACGGGGTTGCGAGAACCATGTATTTTATGAAGTACGCCACAGGTTCAGTTGTCTTAGGTTTGTGCGTTTTCGGATTGCTGTTGGGTTTCTTCCCTTCCTATTGCCAGGCCCAACCTGCCACGCAAGGTCAATGGTCGTCGTTGGAGACGTGGCCGACGCGGGCAATTCATACCAGTCTATTGCCCGATGGCCGAGTGTTTTTCTTCTCCTATTATGATGAGGCGCTCCAGCCCCATATCTGGGACCCGGCAACAGACACTTTTGCGCCCACGGCGGCCTCGTCCTACTCTCTTTTTTGCGCCGGTCATACAACCATGGCCGATGGCCGCATCTTCATCGCCGGCGGCCACATAGCCGACTACACGGGGTACGCTCATGCCGAAATTTACGATCCCTTTAATAACACAATGACCCAGGTAGCGGACATGAACGAGGGCCGGTGGTACCCGACCACGACCGTCCTGGCCAATGGCGACATTCTGGTGGTTTCGGGCGACGTAAATTCCAATACTGTCGTCAATCCGCTGCCGCAGGTATTTCAGATAGCCACCGGGACATGGCGAAATCTCACGTCGGCACAATTGATGCAGGACCTCTATCCAGTCATGTTTGTAGCCCCGAATGGCCAGGTGCTGAATGCCGGTCCGCAACCGATGTCGCGTTATCTCGACACCTCGGGCACAGGCGCCTGGACGGACCTTGCCCCCAGGCAGTTCAGCGGCTGGCGAGATTACGGCCCGGGGCTACTGTACGAGACAGGTCAGGTCCTGGCGGTCGGCGGGCACGATCCACCTACCGCTACAGCAGAAACTCTCGATCTCACGGCTGCTACGCCCGCCTGGACCCTTACCGGCAACATGCACTTTGCCCGCCGCCAGCACAATGCGGTAGTCCTGCCGGACGGCAAAGTATTCGTGGTTGGCGGAAGCAGTGGAGGTGGTTTTGATGACTCCACCAATCCTGTGTTTCCTACGGAAATGTGGGATCCGGCCACCAGACAGTTCACGGTGATGGCCAGCATTGGCGTGTATCGCGGTTACCACTCGATTGCCTTGCTTTTGCCGGACGGGCGAGTGCTCTCTGCGAGCGGGAATGTGGCCGGGGCTAACGCCCAAATATTCTCCCCACCCTATCTTTTTGCGGGTACGCGTCCCAGCATTTCCTCGGCGCCAGCCAGCGTAGGTTACGGACAGACCGTCTTCATTGGCACGCCCGATGCCGCAAACATTTCAAAGGTGACATGGCTGCGGAACGGCTCGACCACTCATACCTTCGATATGGGCACGCGATTCATGCACCTGAGCTTCACCAGGGTCAATGGTGGATTGAATGTAACCCTGCCGGCCAATGGCAATCTTGCCCCGCCTGGTTATTACATGCTGTTTCTCCTTAACTCCTCCGGGATTCCTTCCGTGGCCAGGATCATCCAGATCACGCAAAACGGCGGTGCTACCGGAACACTAACCGGTAATGTGACGAACATTTCCGGTGCGCCGCTGAGTAGTGCGCAGGTCACGAGCGGAGGCGTCTCAGCCAGCACGGCGCCCGATGGCACATACACACTCAACAACGTGCCTGCCGGACCAGCAACAGTAACGGCAACGCTTCAGGGTTACCAAAGTGGATCTCAGAGTGTTACGGCCGTGGCCGGAAGCAGCACCAGCGTTCCTGCGATTCAGCTTGCGCCGGCGAACCCCGGCACGATCACCGGAAGTGTCGTGGACAACGCTGGAAAGGCCATTGTCGGGGCTACGCTAAGCGGCGCCGGCCTCACGACTACTACCGATAGCAACGGAGCATATACGCTGGCCAACGTTCCTGCCGGATCAGTCATGCTCACTGCTTCTGCAATCGGGTTCCAGCCGGCTTCGGAATCGGTCACGGTTACCGCGGGCAACACCACTACCGCCCCGGCGATGACCCTGCTTTCCAATAATGGCAACGTGACGGGCAAGGTGTTTGACTCTTCGAACAATGCCATCAGCGGAGCTATGGTCAGTTTCGGCGGCGGTAACGCGACCACCGATGCCACCGGCACTTACAGCTTCACCAACCTTCCGGCGGGCGCCATTCAACTGGTTGCTTCAGCCACCGGCTTTCAGAGCGTGACCCAGAACGTGACGGTAGTTGCCGGAACCACTACCACAGCAAATTTCACGTTGACCCCGGCACTCCGCTTTGTGGCGGCCACGCAGTGCCGGGTTGCGGACACGCGGAATCCGAACGGCCCCTTCGGCGGACCGTTCATGAGCGCTGGAAGCACCCGTTCCTTCGCTATTCCAAACAGCACTTGCGGCATTCCTTCTACCGCACAGGCTTACTCTGTAAATGTTACGGTTGTGCCGAAGGTCAAACTTGCCTATCTGACGATGTTTCCGTGCGGACAGACACAGCCGTTCGTTTCAACATTGAACTCCGATCACCGCGTCAAGGCGGCCGCGGCGATCGTGCCAGCCGGCACCAATGGGGCTGTGTGCATCTACGTAACCGATGACACGGACGTGGTCCTCGATATTAACGGTTACTTTGTTCCCGCAACGAACCCCGCCGCTCTGGCCTTTTTCCCCGTCACGCCGTGCCGCCTGGTTGACACGCGCCTGGCGCCAGAACCCTTAGGGGGCCCGTCGCTTCAGGGCAATGGCGCAAGGTCATTCCCTGTTCGTTCCAGCTCCTGCAATGTGCCTGCGGCCGCGCAAGCGTATTCCCTGAATTTTACATCTGTGCCTAACGGAGGGCTGGACTACCTGACCACTTGGCCGACGGGACAATTGCAGCCGCCGGTTTCCACGTTGAACGCGCCCACCGGCGCGATTACCGCAAATGCGGCCATTGTGACGGCAGGCACGAACGGCGCCATTTCGGTCTTTGCCTCCAACAATTCGGACCTGGTCATTGACATCAATGGATACTTTGCGCCGCCCGGCCCCGGCGGTTTATCGCTCATTAACGTTGCGCCGTGCCGGGTACTCGATACCCGCATTCCGTCGGGTAGTCCTCCGTTCAAAGGAACTCGGGATGCAAACGTTGCCGCCAGCGGCTGCGGCGCTCCCGCATCGGCGCAGGCGTATGTGCTCAATGCCACGGTCGTTCCGCCGGGAGTGCTCGGATACCTGACCCTGTGGCCTCAGGGAGCAACTCAGCCAGTGGTTTCCACGCTGAATGCCAATGATGCCGCTATCACTTCGAACATGGCCATCGTCCCGACAACCAATGGCTCGATCAACGCATTCGCCCAGGATCTGACACACCTGGTCCTCGATATTTCCGCATATTTCGCACTGTAACGGGGGCCACGTGAACTTTACTTTCCGAGAGGTCGCGCAATGATCAACATGAATGGCAAGGTCGTCTTCCTGCTCACAGCCTTGGCGCTGTTGCTCGCTGCCTCGGCGGAAGCGCAAAGTTATACGCTCACCGATCTGGGCACGTTGCGGCTGGGGAGCGCCCGCGTTCACGATATCAACTCTCTGGGCCAGGTGGTCGGCGCTTCAGGATCTCCGCACGGTTCTGGTACGCGCGCATTCTTCTGGAGCCGGAAAGCCGGCATGATTGATCTGGCTGCCTTGCCCGGTGGCGATTATAGCGTGGCCTCCGCCATTAACGATTCCGGTCAGGTTGTGGGCACCTCAAATTCCCAAAACGGCATGCATGCCTTTTTATGGACGGTTGCCAACGGCATGCAGAAGCTGCCTGCGCTCTCCGGGACTAAATCCACCAGCGCCTATGCCATCAATGGGGCTGGCCAGATTGCCGGTGTTTCCGGGAGCCATGCGACTCTCTGGAACGGAAACACAGCTACCGGAAACACAGCCGCGGGAAACACAACCCCCGGAAACACAGCTAAAGACCTGGGCACACTGGGCGGCGCCTGGAGTGAGGCACATGGCATCAGCAGTCACGGGCAGGTGGTAGGCGTCTCCGATACAAACTCCGGCCCTCATGCATTCCTGTGGAAAGACGACTCTGCCATGGAGGATTTGGGCGTTTTACCTGGAGACTCAACCAGCCGCGCCAATCGTGTTAACGATCAGGGAGCGGTTGTCGGCGCATCCGAAGGGCCTGCGGGCGTGCGCGCCTTTATCTGGACGAGCAGCGCCGGCATGCAACCGATCGACTCGCTCCAGGGAGGCCATTACACTGAGGCATTCGGGATCAATAATCTCGGCCAGGTCGTGGGACAATCCGGCAGCTCGTTGGGAACAAGGGCCTTCCTGTGGACAAAAACAAATTCCATAGTTGACCTGAACGATCTGGTTCCCGGACTTCCTGCTGGCACGATCTTGACAGGAGCGTTCTCCATTAATGACAAAGGAGAGATAGTTGCTTTTGGCGTGATTAATCCCAAGCTGAACAAGAACCATCAGGCCAACATGGACGACCATCTGCATTCTGGTCCGACCCACGTCTTCCTGCTTACGCCTCTACCTATCTCAACGGCCTCAGCAGTTCCGTAGACGCAATTGCATTCAGTCGACTTCTACGTATTGAATGCGCTTTCCTGTGCGATCGATGTACATCCAGCGATCTTCCAGTTGAACCGTTGCTAGCCCCATTGTGAAACCCGTGGCGTCACTGTATTGCGGTTGGATGATAAACTCTCCCCGCAGATTGACGAATCCCCACTTGCCTTCAATTTCTACCGCTGCAAGGCCCTCGTCGAAACGATTGACATCATCAAATTGCGGTTGGATGATGAAATCACCTGCTTCATTGAGAAAGCCCCATTTATGGGCGATCTCTACTCTGGCAACGCCATCGTGAAAACCGTCGCACCAGTCGAATTTGGGTGGCGCCACAATTGCACCATCAAGATTAATTAGGCCCCACTTTTGCTGTCCATCATGCGGCCAAGCGCAGGCGATCTGATTTTCGAATTGACCTATTAAAACAAAGAAAGGCTGGATGAGGAATTTGCCTCGCGTGTCAATAACGCCCTGGAGGCCATTCAACTTTGCAACGGCGCGCCCTCTATAAAAGTCGCCTGCGTCTTCAAACTTTGGCTGGATGATCCACTCGCCCTTGGTATCGATATAGCCCCAACGTCCACCGTTGTCTGCCACACTAGCAAATCCTTCGGAAAAAACTCCTGCCCCTCGGAATTTCAGGGGGATCAATTGCTTGCCTGCGTGATTGATAAAACCCACATGCGGTCGAATTTCATCACTACGTTGCACTTCGACATGAGCAAAACCATCGTAATATGAGCCAACACCTGTATAGTGTGGAAGCTGGAAAAGAATTTTTCCGGTTTCATCGATAAAAGCGGACTTTCCATTTATCTTGACCCACGCCACCCCCTCGAGAAAGTTTCCTGCGTCATCAAACTGGGCGGGAATCACGACTCTTCCTGAAACGTCCATGTAACCAAGTTTTTCGCCATGCCTGATTACAAACAAAGGGCTTCGGTGAAACTTGTCTAAGCCGTTTGAGTACCATGGCCCAATGATGCAAAGGATGGAAAATAGTGCGAGGTATTTTGCCATAGCCATAAATTCAGTTTTCAATGAGCATTCTATTACTAACCTCCTGGAAGGTAATGCATCATTCATTCGATGTTCAATTTGGCTCAGATTTCAGGAAGTCAGGAGACTATAAAGAGAATAGCCCTGGGGTTTGACTTTTGCGCGACAGGTCGGGCTTTGCCAATGGGTTGGGAGCCAAGAGAATGGCAACGACAAAGATTAATCCGGTCCCGATACTCGTACCACCGGTGCGCGATCCAAATCCTACACCTCAAAAAGTCCCTCATGCAGCATCCCTCTGGCAGAGACGCCGCTTTTGGTTGATCGGCGCCGTTCTGGCAGTCGTCGCAGCCGCATTCGGCTATCGCTGGGCCTTTGCGAAACCCAAGGTTGTCTATACGACTGCGATCGTGCAACGTGGCGACATCGAAAGCACGGTGGTGGCCGCCGGTATCGTTCAGCCTGTGAAATATGTCGATGTGGGGGCCCAGACTTCCGGCATGCTCAAATCATTGAAGGTCCAGCGTGGCGATCACGTGGAAAAGAACCAGTTGCTCGCGGAAATTGACCCGGCTCTGGCGGACACCGCGCTCACATCGTCCAACGCAGCGCTCGCCAGCATGACCTCACAGCGCGCTGTCAAACAGGCGGCACTGGTGCTTGCCAAGGCGCAGATGGTCCGAAGCGATGCGCTCTTTGCCGCACAGGTACTCTCCGCCAGCGACCGTGACGTAGCCCGGGCCAGCTACGCTGCCACTCTCGCCGACGTCGCCTCGCTCTCGGCGCAGATGAGGCAAGCCAACGCAGCCGTGAACACAGGCAAAACCAATTTGAGCTATACCAAAATCAAGGCGCCCATGGCCGGAGAAGTCGTTTCCATCACACTGCTGGAAGGCCAGACACTCAACGCCAATCAGTCGGCCCCGAATATCCTGCGCATCGCCGACATCAGCACCGTGACCGTCTGGTCGCAGGTTTCGGAAGCCGACATTGTCGATGTCAAGCCCGGCCAGGCTGCCTATTTCACCGTCCTGGGCTCGCCCCGGCGCTGGTCCGGGAAGGTCCGGCAGGTCCTTCCTACTCCAGAGCTCATCAACAACGTGGTTTTCTATGACGTTCTATTCGATATCCCCAATCCCGAGGGTGAACTGAAAATTCAGATGACGGCGCAGGTTTTCATCGTGTTGGCGCAGGCCAAGGGCGTTTTGTTTGTACCGGCAGCCGCAATCGGCAATGCCAGCGAAGGCTCGGTAATCAAGGTGCGCGTGCTCAAACCCGATGGCAGCGTTGAGACGCGCACCATCAAGATCGGCATCAAAAGTGAGCTTTCAGCCGAGGTGAAAACCGGCCTTAACGAGAACGAGAAGGTCGTCATCGACGGAAAGACCGCAACGGCCAAAAAGACAAGCGCGCTGACCTCTCAGAAGGGCCGCTAATGCCCGCAACCCTGCTTCAATTGCGTGAGGTCAGCCGCACCTACACAACCGGCGGCGAGCCGCTGACCGTGCTCCGGGAAGTAAGCCTGGAGATACACAGCGGGGAATTCGTCGCCATCATGGGCGCATCTGGCTCCGGCAAGTCCACGCTGATGAATATTATCGGCTGTCTCGACAAACCGTCGAGCGGCATCTATTCCGTCCGCGGCACTAATGTAGCCACTCTCGACGGTGATCAACTGGCAGCCCTGCGGCGCGATACCTTCGGCTTCATCTTTCAACGCTACAACTTGATGTCCGATCTCAACGCCGTCGAAAACGCGGAGGTCCCGGCCGTGTACCGTGGCATGGCCAAGGCGAAGCGGGCCGAGCACGCCAGCGGCTTGTTGCAGGAACTCGGACTGGGCGACCGCCTGGAACACTTCCCCGGCCAACTCTCAGGCGGCCAGCAACAGCGTGTCAGCATCGCTCGCGCGCTGATGAATGGCGGCCCAGTGATTTTGGCCGACGAACCGACCGGAGCGCTGGATAGCCAGGGCGGCAAGGAAGTCATGGCCATACTCGTGAAACTGCACGGAGAAGGCCACACCATCATCCTGGTGACCCACGACAGCGACATCGCCGCGTATGCGCACCGCATCATCCGCATCGCGGATGGCCGCATCACCTCCGACGAGCAGCAGCAACACGGCGAGACGGACATTCAGGCGCAGGCCAGCAATCCGGAAATGGATGTCAAGGCAGGCTCAGCCGTCCTCGGCGAGTCTCTGAAGATGGCCTTTCGTTCGCTCGTACACAATCGCCTGCGAACCTTGCTGACCATGTTGGGAATCATCATCGGCGTCGCCTCCGTAGTTGCCTTGATGGCGATCGGCAACGGAGCCAAGCAGGATGTCCTCGATCGCATCCAGGCCATGGGTACCGACCTGTTGACCGTCAGGCGCGGAGCGCCGGCGGCCCGCGCGTCATCCCGCATGGTCACCAGTTTTCTGCCGGAAGACCTGCCGTCGATGGGCGCCTTGCCAGGTGTCACCGCGGCGAATCCGGAAACGGACATGTCTGCGTTGGTGCGCTTTGGCGACCAGGATCTGACGGTCACCGCACTCGGGACCGGCGAAAGCTTTCCCGCTGTGCACGACTGGCCCCTGCAATCAGGCGTGTTCTTCTCGGCCGAACACGTCACGCGCTATTCCCAGGTCGTTGTACTCGGCCAGACAGTGGTGAAGAACCTCTTTCCCAGGGGTACGGACGCACTGGGCCAGTACGTGCTCCTTGGCAGCTCGCCTTTCCTGGTTATTGGAGTCTTGAGCGCCAAAGGCCTGAATACCCGGGGCGACGATATGGATGATTCCGTCTGGCTTCCCTACACCACAGCCGGAGCGCGCGTCTTTGGTCAACGCTTCTTCAGCGATTTCGTCATAAGAGTAGCGCCGGGCGCGGACATGACCATGGTGCAATCCGAACTCAGCACGCTGCTGATGAAGCGCCACGGCAAGGAAGACTTCGACATCCGCAACATGGCCGACACCATTGCCACGGCCAATGCAACCCAGAACACGCTTACCTCTCTTCTGGTGGCGATTGCCGTGATCTCCCTGGTCGTCGGAGGCATCGGCGTAATGAACATCATGCTGGTCTCGGTCACCGAGCGCACACGCGAAATCGGCATCCGCATGGCGATTGGCGCTCGCGGTTTCGATGTGTTGTTCCAGTTCCTCACCGAGGCCGTGATGGTCTGTTTTATCGGCGGACTGATCGGTGTGTTCGCCGGTATTGGCGGTGGTCTGGCCACCTCCTCCATCGCAGGTTGGCGCGTAATCTTTACCGTTATACCGATCGTCATCGCCTTCGCCTGTGCTTTTCTGACAGGGATCGTGTTTGGCTATCTTCCGGCGAGAAAGGCCGCGCAACTCGACCCCATTGAGGCCCTGGCCCGAGACTAGAAAACGACCTCCCGATTCGTACCATCCCAGCGGATTAACAGGAGAACTGTTCCCTATTGCACAGCCCCGATTCCTCGCAAAGGGTGATACTTCTATCCATGAGCCGGATTCAAGCCGTAGGAACGTGCCGATTGGACTGGAGCTAATGAGCCGATCGTCGAGATCAAGCAGTAGCGCGAAACCGGCTGGGACATTGAAATAACCCGGGCGTCAATTCCAGGGAAACTCAAATTGGAAACTGGAGAAAGGTAATGGAAAATGAAAAACAACAGCTCATTTAAATTCCTGATATTTGTCGTGATTGCAGGCATTGGTGCGGGAGTGGCATATGCCATGTACGGAGTTCCATCTGATTTGCGAGGCTTATGGATTCTGGGCGGCGCTGTTCTCCTTGCTTCAGTCGTCTCTTCCGCAACGCAGGTTGCAAATCAATGGAGCAGGGCGGTTGTCTTGCGGCTGGGAAAGTTTCGGTCCCTTCGGGGCCCAGGACTGTTTGCGATTATTCCGATCATCGACACCATTCCCTACTGGATCGATATCCGCGTCCTGACGAGTTCCTTCAAGGCGGAAAAGACCCTGACGAAAGACACGGTGCCTGTTGATGTAGATGCAGTGTTGTTTTGGAAGATTCTGGATCCCGAGAAGGCGGCCCTGGCTGTAGCTGACTATCAAAGCGCAATAGGATGGGCGTCGCAAACGGCTCTGCGTGATGTCATCGGCAAGACCATGCTTTCGGACATGCTCGAAGGCAGGGACAAGATCAGTAACGTGTTGCAGAAGATTATCGATGAGCGCACCGAACCATGGGGCATCAATGTCATTTCGGTAGAGGTTAAGGATGTCTTGATTCCCTCGGCTTTGGAGAATGCGATGTCGATGCAAGCCCAGGCCGAGAGAGAACGGCAGGCCCGCGTGATTCTGGGCGATTCGGAGCGTCAAGTGGCGGAGAAATTTGCCGAGGCGGCCAAGACCTATGCCAATGATCCTATCGCATTACACCTGAGGGCAATGAACATGCTGTATGAAGGTTTAAAGCAAAACTCAACGATCGTCATTGTGCCCAGCAACGCAGTGGAATCAATGCAGTTGGGTGGTCTCGCCGGGATGACAGCGCTGACCATGGGACTGGGCCAGGAACGCGCCAGGAAAGAAAATGAAAGCGAAGTCAACAGCAACAATGGCGCCCGCGCAGCGTGACGTCGCCCGACTAGCCGGACAAGAAAGATTTTGCCGGATACTGAAGCTTGTCCTTGCCCGTGGGACGATTGCGCTGGGTCGAACAAGAAGGAATGGTTTCTTGGAGGTACACAACAGCATGATCGGAGCATCCATCGTGAGCGGCGCGACGACCTCCAACATGTGGTTTTGGCCAAGCCTTCCGTGACCAGTCTTGCGGAAAGCCTTGCAATGCGCCAGGATCGGCTACGTGTTCGGGGCCTTGTTCCTGGCATTTCGTTAACAATGCCCAAATCCTGGTGCGCTGCTTTGCCAATTTCTGCCGCTACAGCTTTTCCCCCCAACGGCCCCTGCTGCCGGGGCCTGTGCTCGCAGTTGCAAAAGTGCCGCTACAGCGCTACGGGGCAGGCTTTGGTTCCTTTGGATGCGGTAATTAAAAAGTGCGAGTCACTACGCATGTATTTTGGCTTGCTCAATGAGGCTTGCCAGTCAAGATTTGCCTTATTGAAATCCCTTTCTTTATTGCGCTCCGCTTCGCTGCGCGCAGGCCTGCGGCGCAAGGAAGGGTTTCTTTGGTTATCTCTACCCAGCATTTACGAGCCAGCCTGTGCGCAAAACCGCGCCCAGGCTGGCTCGACATGCTGGGCTAATCTCTTTCGCCCCTACCGGGGCTGGTTTTCTCGTCAGCCGATGAACTTTGACTCTCACTTTTAAATTACCACCCCTTTTGCGGTTTCGTTTTGACAATGCCCAAAACGTGGTGCATTTCTTTCCGGGCTGCGATTTCTGCGGCTACCCACTACAACTACCCCGTCTTGGGCTTTTCCTGATGTGTAAAAAAAAAAGCCGTTACACCGGTTACACCAGTTACAACCCGCATGAATACTGGCGATTTCTGTTACGGGTTGTTACCGCTGTAACGGCTTTGATCATGTAAGACCTCTCAGGGAATGGATTCATAAATCTGCGCGAATCCTGTCTTCTCTTGTGTATCATTAAGGGGATAATAAGGCAACTAAAAAGCGAATTAAAGAAGAACTAATTTGTGCTTTATTCAGGGGGCCTGGGGCTGACCTGTGACTTTCTTCATCAGTGCGTTTTCCCAGACATGAAAATCTCGCTATAAGTGCTACCAGACGGCTGCGGCCCGTCGAATTCCCTCCAGCGCCAAATCGTTAGAAATGCTTTGTTGGGCTCCGCGGAATCACGTGGATTCTACCACTACAGAATCAACACCTATTTCTCACTTGGAGTCGTTTTGGTGCAGAGAGCTCTTTGAATCTAAAAGTATTTACCTTTGTGTGATCCACTCGACCGCGTGATGTTGCACCAGGTGCTTGTCTTGCTCATGTACATCCGCACTGAGCTATACAAGTCAGTTTCGCTCCCAACACGACTATAAGCGAAACAGCTAGTTTTACATGAAACGATTGCAGCCATTTTGTCACTACATAATAGGGAGAATATCCCACAAATTGTGAAATATATGCCACGGTGGTTCGTTCACGAGCAGGCTGATAGCCGGCATCACAAATATTGTTAACCATACGCATCATCCCGCTTTCCATAAGTTTCACCTTCTCTTGAAATAGGAAAACTAAATGAAATCACTTGCCCGAAACTTCGCTATATCCATCCTACTTTTCTGGTCATTGCTCTTGCCCCTGAACGCATTGGCGCAGGCTCCAATCGTCTCCAATGTGGCACCAGGTGTTGGGATCGCCGGCACGCAGGTGACTTTCACGGGGACCGGTTTCGGAGCTGCCCAAAGTGGAAACGTATGGCTCGGAAGCACGTACGGAGCAGTGGTGAGTTGGAGCGATACGCAAGTCGTCGCGACGATAGTCTCTGGCGCGAAATCCGGCACAGCACAAATTCTGCAGAATGGAGCGTGGAGCAGCGCGATCAGCCTGACGGTGATAACTCCCAGCGTTACCAGCGTTACGCCGAGCACCGGAATGGCGGGGACGCAGGTGACTTTCACGGGCACGGGTTTCGGAGCAACGCAGGGCGGTGGCAATGTTTGGCTGGGAAGCACGTACGGCTCTGTGGTCAGTTGGAGTGACACGCAGATCGTCGCAACTGTAGCCGCAGGATCGCAATCTGGTACAGCGCAGATTCTCCAAGGCGGCGTCTGGAGTGACGTCATCAGCTTCACCGTGATTACCCCGAAAGTCACCAGTGTCACACCGACCAGCGCCATGGCCGGAGTGCAGGTTACTTTCACCGGAACGGGTTTCGGAGTTACGCAGGGTAGCGGCAACGTATGGTTGGGGAGCACTTACGGCACGGTGGTGAGCTGGAGCGACACGCAAGTCGTCGCAACCGTCGCTGCGGGGTCGAAGTCAGGAACAGCGCAGATTCTGCAAGGCGGCGTTTGGAGCGACGTCATCAACTTTCCTGTTACAACGCCCAAAGTGACCAGTGTAACGCCAACCAGTGCTACTGCCGGAACCCAGGTCACGTTCGTGGGAACCGGCTTTGGCAGCACGCAGGGCAGTGGCAACGTTTGGCTCGGCAGTACATATGGAATAGTCGTCAGTTGGAGCAACACTCTAGTTGTCGCGACGGTATCTGCAGGATCGAAATCAGGAACAGCGCAGATTCTCCAGGGTGATGTTTGGAGCGATGTGATTAATTTCACGGTGACTACGCCCAAAGTCACCAGCGTGACGCCAACCATTGCCATGACCGGAACGCAGGTCACCTTCACGGGAACCGGTTTTGGGGCCACACAAGGCAGCGGCAACGTGTGGCTGGGAAGCACTTATGGCGTGATCGTGAGTTGGAGTGACACGCAAATCGTGGCGACCGTAGTGTCAGGGGCGAAATCAGGCACGGCGCAAGTGTTGCAGGGCGGAGTGTGGAGCGATGTGATCAATTTCACAGTAGTGACGCCCAGTGTAACGGTGGTATCGCCTGGTACCGGCGTAGCGGGAACTCAAGTGACGTTCACCGGAACGGGCTTCGGCGCAACGCAAGGCAGCGGCAACGTGTGGCTGGGTAGTACTTACGGCACAGTGGTGAGTTGGAGCGACACGCGGGTAGTGGCGACTGTAGCTTCGGGAGCCAAGTCGGGTACTGCGCAAATCCTGCAAGGCGGCGTGTGGAGCGACGTTATCGCCTTTACGGTAGTCACGCCCATCGTCACGAACGTGAGCCCGGCGCGTGGGTTACTTGGGACGCAAATCACAATCACCGGCACGGGCTTTGGAGCGACGCAGGGCAGCGGCAATGTGTGGCTGGGAAGCACTTATGGAATAGTCATGAACTGGAGTGACACGCAGGTAGTGGCGACGGTTGCCACGGGCGCACAATCCGGCACGGCGCAGATCTTGCAGGGAGGAGTGTGGAGCGATCCAGTGAATTTCACTATCAACTCCAGCGGTCCACTGCTGCAATTCTCTGTTGCCGATACGCCTTTGCAAGTGAACCTGACTTCGCCGCAAACACTTGACTGGATCCACTGGGGACGAATCTCCGCGACCACTCCTGATCGCAAGGCCGGTAGCGCCCCGCTCATCAGCGACTACACCGCGTCGAATACTCAGCCGCAGACCGGAACGGGAACAGTCAAGTTCTCCTGGACAGACGGCAACCACCCGCCGGTTGTTTCGGAAGCCAACGAAGCGGTGCAGACGTTTGATGCGAATGGCGGGTTCCAGATCACGGTCCCGGCGGACACCACCGTCAAAACGCTCAATCTGTACACGCAGGTCTTCTTTGGCCAGGCGCAGTTGCAGGCATCTCTAAGCGATGGCAGCGCTACTGCGATCACCGACCAGTCCGTGATCGACACCAATGTCGGGAGCAAGATTTATTCCATTGATTTCCGGGCAGCGTCAGCGGGGCAGACTCTTACGGTGACTGTGTCCGCTGTCTCGGGTGGAGTGGGCTTGCAGGCTGCAACTCTTACTCCGCACCTGCCGAGCGTTGCTGTCACGTCCCCTACCGTTGCGCAATCGTTCGGAGCACAAGACACAGTCCCGCTCAGTGCCACCGCCACGCAGTTCGACAATTTGATTACCGATGTTTCATTGAACTCGGGAGGCGTGTTCTTTGAGGCGCCGAATCCTCCGTACAACGCTAGTTTGGTGCCCGGCACAACCGGTCACTATTCAGTAGTGGCCACTGCAACCGATTCCGCCGGGCTGGTCAGCGCGTCGGAGCCCGTGGAATTTGACGTGATCGGCCAGGGAGGTACGCTCTCGATAGACGAAGTCGCGCCTTCGTCGCCTATCGATCTGAACGCTCAGGGAACCGGCGACTGGGTCCTGTGGGGCCCATTGAACACCGGCGATTTCATCATCAATAATCCCGGCAATATCATGGCCCGTAAATCGGGAGTTGCGCCACTCATTTCCGACTACACGCCAATCGGAAACCATCCCATCACCTCGACCACACTTGCTCATCCTTTATGCTTCCTGGGCGATCAGCAAAATTACTGTTCAGGATCCCAACTGGTTGTACACGGCCTCAATGATGGCTATCAGATCACGGTTGCTGCGGACACCACTCCGCTCACCTTGCAACTCTATGTAGGAGCACGTTTCGGGGACGGGAAGCTGATGGCTTTCCTGAGCGACGGCAGCGCTGCCGTGGCCACCGAAGTCGGGGGTGGTGGCCCGCCACCCCCGCCCGCCAACCACACCACTCTATACACCATCAATTACAGCGCTGCCTCTTCCGGCCAGACTCTCACCGTGCGCTTTACACTCAACTCAGACCAGGGCGGTGGCGAGTTGGACCTGATTGGCGCCGCTCTCAGTGGCCCGTCAATAACCCCTATTGCGCCCGCTCCGCAGATTGCGTCAATCGATCCCGGCACCGGACAAACCAATACGAAAGTAACCCTTGCCGGAACGAATTTCGGCACGACCCAGGGCAATGGACAGGTACTGTTCGGACAGGTATCCGCCCAGGTAGCGACCTGGAGCGATACCAGCATCTCCGTGACCGTCCCAGCCACCATCTCGCAAGGCAGCACCGTCGGCGTGACCGTCTTGAATGACAACGGAACCAGCAACCGCGTCAGCTTCACCGTTCCAGCGTACAGCATTTTCCCCACCAGCCTGAACATGCTGGTTGGCCAATCACGGACATTGTCGGTTAAGGACAGCAGCGGAAATCCGGTGAGTGGGCTGCAATGGACAGCCAGCGATTTGACTGTTGTCAGCTTCTCAACGGACGACCCGCCAGTGATCACCGCTCTTGCGCCGGGTACAGCCAAAGTTTACGCGGGCGATTTGGGAATTCCCGTGACGGTTTATGCCGGTTCGTCCCTGCCAGCGGGTACTCCGATCTGGTCGTTGCCGCTGGGAGGCGGATTAGGGATTGCCAGCCTTGTGCCCGCTGTGCCGAGTGATAGTGGCGCTGATGTGTTTGTTCTGGACAATTCAGGAATGCTGACGGCCGTTTCGGCGGAGGGAGAACCAGTCTGGCATGTACCAGTCGGGAACGCGTCAAAAGTCATCCCTGACTTTTCGGGCAACGCCTTCATTAACAAACCTACCAGTTACATTTCAAGCGATATCGATCTCTCCGTGGCCCAGTATCACTTAACCCAAGGCCAGCATTTCACTCACAAAGTCAGCAGGGTTGATCCGGCGACTCGCACAGTGACCGATCTGTACACATATGCCGGCCAGTACACTGGCGTCGGATTCGTGGATCAGGCGCAAACTCCGATTGCCGAATTCGCCGATAGCATAGCAACGCAAGCAATTCCGAGCCCCACCGGAGTGCTGTTCGTCCAGGACGTGCCCAGGGTGGTTGTGTTTGACACCACCACCAACCAGCCAATTTCCACGATCGATATTGATAGCTCCACTATTGGTAAGTCTGGGCGCAGAGACTCCATCTCCGGCCAGATGATTGTGGCCGGCGACGGAAATGCGTACGTGCCCTACGTGTACACAAGTGGGAGTGCGGAGTTCGGCCCTCTTGAGGCAGGCCTCCTTCGAGGACACCTGGAAACCAATCTCATGCTCCTGCGCGTCTCACCAGATGGAACTTATACCAAGATTCCGTTGAACAGGTTTACGCTCGACGTGGATAATCTCTCGGGGGAG
Source organism: Candidatus Angelobacter sp. (assembly GCA_035939495.1). Lineage (GTDB taxonomy): Bacteria > Acidobacteriota > Terriglobia > Terriglobales > Acidobacteriaceae > Angelobacter. The sequence goes on from DASZFU010000090.1 coordinate 53,469, forward strand.
GAGAATTGCTCAGGTACTTTTCTCGCTTCAGGTACCGTTCTCGGTGATTCCCCGTTCAATTTCTCGCCCTACCCCGCCAACTACCTATCTCTCTCGGTCGTTACGAACGCAGATCAAGGCGTGGCTGTGATCTCGCCGGTTCCCACCTCCCCATGCAATGGCCCGACTATTGCTGGCCCGCAAACGGTCATGACCCTGGTTTCACACGACGCGGTCGCCGGACAAATGACTCTCAACATTGGAAACTTCCAGCCCACACTCCAGCGCGAAGACGGCAGCTATATCGGCACCGAGAGCAATAATTGGCTTGATGCAGTAGCCCTCGACGGCACTGTGCTCTGGCAGAAGAAGATCAACCCGGACGTAAACGGCAATCCAACTCCGGTGACCCCAATGTATGCCACGGCGGACGGCGGGGCCATCGTGACTTCGAGCACGACCACGCAAGATGGCACGAAACAATTCGGAAGTCTGTTTACGCTCGACAAAGATGGCAATCAGACCTCGCAAACGCCGGATACGGGTGCCGTTTACTCGTGGAGGAACAATTGGTACTCCTCCAACGGTGGTCCCGCGCAGAACGGTGCTGCAAGTCTGGTCCGGGCACGATTCGGAGGTACGCTCGCTGGGCTTTCGCCCAGCGGAGACGGATTGCAATCTCTACCTTTGCAAGACCTCTCCCTTGCTCCCACTTGGGCTGCTATCCTCGCTGGGAATGCATCCGACACTCCGGTGGCAATTCAGCAAAGCTTGTTTCCAGAACTGGTTAGTTGCCTCCCTGAGAAGGCCGACCAGGTGGAACTAAAGATATGTCAGCAAAACGGTTGGACAGCAGCGACTGGGGGACCAAGAGAATGGATTTCCAACGGGCTGAAAGCACTGGAGGAAATACTCGCAATTCCATGCGATCCAGCGTCGAATAACCAGTTCGCGAAGCGGTCGTGCCAAATCGATACGTACGTTTTCACTAGTCGTCTGAAGGATGCCAATGGTAGCCAAGGGTCCCGAATCGCCTTTTTGTCCTTCCTGAGGAGTAACACGCCGGCATTCTACGATGGAACATTGTCAACTCATCCGAGGTGTCATTTTACGGCGGCTTGCACCGACCATCTAACGATTGCAAACGACTTTGCTGACGGTGATATAAAGGCTGAAACCGTCATCTTTGATAGTTTTAAGCCACCAGCCATCCCCCGGATGCGTACTTTCTTTCGTCCGACCATAATTCTTAAGCAGTTGCTCGGTGTAACAGGAACGAATGCTTCGGCCAACATGGCTGCAGTCTTTCATGAGGCGTTGCATAGCTACACGAGACTTGCTGATACCGCCGGAATTATGAATAGCGCCGAGCCCAGCCTCAAGAAACAGCTTGGATGTGTGGAAACTTTGGCGGGAGGCACCGGGGATATCACAGCCTATTTGCGTCAATTCACGATCGACGGTGCGAGAACCACTATTGATCCTTGTAGCAAATTCCCGCAATAGTTCGGTTGAGTATTGCGTCAGTGTTCGTGGTCAGTGTTTCTTAGGAACGACAAGTGGAGTGGTGTAGGCAAAAATGAGGCTGGCAATGTCTCCAGAAACCAAAGACCTCAATAGGTTTCAACAAGGAACGCGCAACAAGTTCAATATCAATTACTTGGAAACGATAAGTTCCAACAGTTTTCAACAAGGTCTGGAATGTGGTTCGGAACCAGGGGTCGGAGGAAGATCTTCATCTCTCCCCAAGGCTCGTGACCAGCCGCATTATTGGCTGGCAAGTTGAGAAGCGCCGGCTGCTGGAGACGCCGAATTCTGAGGTGTAATACAGTTTCGATCTCTCCGCATTTATGCTGCTCGGCAAACTGCTAATGCACCATGAATCTCACCGGCGCAACCGTGGCACTCTCTTCAGGATTGTAATGGTCGTATACGCGGATGCTAACCCACATCAATGATCTATTGGACCACGCAGCCAATCGGTTCGCCGTTTTTGATTTTCGTCACGAGCCGATTGTGCGATGCGAGGTTGTGCCATCTCGGTCTTAATCCGAGAAAGTGTAGTCTCGGCGGATTCCTTTTGTGATTTGAGAAAAGCGGCTTTCCAAGCCGCGCGCTTTTCGGGCGAGTTCACAGAACGGGAAAAATCAATGATGTAATTCACTTCGTGGGGACAATAGATGCAAGGCGTTGTCAAAACCTCCCCGGCCGGTTCATGGTCCACGGTGAATGGGAACGACCTCAGGCATTGCGTACAGGTCAAGACGACAAATGGTTTGCCGTTGTGGTCTTTCCCATTTCGGGGAATCCAGACAGGAGCAGTTTCTCCCCTATGACCGGTGGGACCAATCCGGATCAGGCCGGCGATAATCTCCAGGAGTTTGGGCGCACTTTCTTGACCTTTAGCGTAGAAAGCGTCAGCGATGACTCCGTCAGGGATAGCGCTGGAATCGTAGGCACCACTGGAGGCCACGACCAAAACCTCCGGGAATCTGCGCCGTACAACGGACAGCAACTCGAATCCCGACATTTGAGGCATGTTAAGGTCCGAAAGTATTAAGTCCGGGATCGCCTGCTGTAGGTGCAAAAGAGCGTCAAAGCCGTCAGTTGCAGCGGAGACGTCGTAGCCTGCTGCTTCAAGCACTTTGGAAATTGTCAGACGTACGGTGGCGTCATCCTCGACCACCAGTATTCGTGTTTTGGATTTAGTGGACATCGAATAATAACCCACAGAGCCGGTCTACACGTTCAGCAAATCCTGCCGTAATTCTGCGACCCAATTTCCGAATTATCGGCTTATGCAATCTACCTGGATTAATGATGCAACATTTCAAAGTTGGAAAATATCCAATATTGAACATGCGGACCCATGGGCAGGTTTCATTAGATCCGCCAGCGGCTTTATCGGTCCGCCTTAACAACCTGGACTTAGTTTGCCTAGGCCGCCGCTTTGAATGTTTTCTCTAATCCCAAGATCTCGGCTTCAGCTTGCAACCAATCTTGCTCTGCATAGCCATCTTGCCTGCCTCTCTGCTGGTAGAGGATGTATGCGAGCGTGCGAACGCGCTCAGTTAAGTCAGTTGCTACGGTAGTTTGGAAATCGGCGGGGACTGAGGTCTCTGGCGCCGGCTTTACGTTCTTGCTGGTAGTCATAATTTTTCTCCGTTCAATTTGTCTCTACCCTGAAACCTGGCAGGAAGGAAATTATTGTCTTTTGCCGGGAAATGGCAATTCTGTACAAAATTGAACAGTCTTTTGCATTTTTTTAGTACAAGGGCGAAAGATGGCCTAATTCCGCAAAAATGGCGTCTGCCAAGATGGTCATGGAGCCACGCAATTCAAAGCAGACGAGAGTCTCGGGAGGAGACATTTCTACACAACAAACATAGCTATGCCTGCAACGAACATTGCCACTGTAGTAATCGCCACGACGATCCATCCCAGGCGTGAACTCGGCTGGCCCTGCATCAGTTTCTTGTCAGCAGTGACCACCAGGATTGCCACCAGAACAAAGGGAGCCAACAATCCATTGATGACCGCGGTCAAGTAGAGCGCCTTCACTGGATTGATGCCTGCGAAGTTCAGGCCGACGCCCACTCCGGTCGAAAGCAGAATGACGGCATAAAACGAACGTGCCTGCTTCAACTTCTTGTCCAGCCCCTGTCGCCACCCCAGCGTTTCCGCGAATGCGTACGCCGCCGATCCTGCCAGCGTCGGGATGGCAAGGAATCCGACACCAACAATGCCTACTGTAAACAGCGTAGCAGCGAACCTGCCGGCCAGAGGCCGAAGGGCCTCGGCCGCCTGGCGAGAAGTTTCAATGTGGGTGAGGCCGTGGCGGTTGAGGGTGATGGCAGTCGTTAGAATGATAAAGAACATCACCAGGTTTGAGAAAAACGTGCCCACGCCTACATCGATTCGCCTCATCTGAAGCTCTTGAACGGTTGCGCCTCTCCGTTTCGAGAGCGTATTGAGGCCAGCCGCTTTTTCCTCTTCCACTTCCTCGCTCGCCTGCCAAAAAAACAAATACGGACTGATCGTGGTGCCGAGGATCGCGACCAGCATCGACCATTCTTCCCTGGTGTGGGGTAGCGAGGGTATGAATGTATCGCGCGCCACGCGGCCCCAGTCTGCCCCCACTACAAACGCCGTGATCGGGTAGGCGAAGAGCACCAGCACCAACCACTTCAGCACGTTGGCTATCTGGTGATAGCGGAGGCGAATCGTCGCCCATGAAATCAGGCATGCGAAACCTACCACCAGAAAGCGGGAATTGATGCCGGACAGCATTTCAGCGGCATCCGCCATTCCGGCCAGGTCCGACCCTATATTGATGGTGTTTGCCGCGAGCAGGGCCAAGATGAAAACCCACAGCAGCCAAGCTGGAAATCGCCGCTTGAGATTACCAGCTAAACCCTGTCCGGTCACCATTCCGATTCGCGCACACATCATTTGGACCGCGGCCATCAGCGGCCAGGTCAGAATCGCAGTCCAGAGAAGCTTGGTTCCAAGTTGTGCGCCGGCAACCGAATACGTGGCGATGCCTGAAGGGTCATCATCGGCAGCTCCTGTGATAATGCCCGGGCCAAACGACTTCAACCACAATCGCATCCATCGGGCTGGGGCAGATGTCGGCACGCAAAAGTGAAGTGTGAAAGACGATGTGGACAATCATGACCATAGTGGCCGCTCGCGCGGAAGTCAACCTGTTCGATATCTCCTGGCTATGAAGTCGCTACTGTGCAAAAGTGAACAGCTTATTCTCCTTCCTTCGGGGTATTCTCTTCCCGGCTTAAGACCCCGGCCCTCTGCAATTTGGAAGTTGTTTTTTGCCTTCGAATAAAGAGGTACATACATATGCCCACAAGTCAACTTATCCCGTTTGTGCACGAAGTCCATCCTGGAAACACCGCGATCATTGAGTCCTATTGTCTCCAATGCGGTGTGCTTGTAGCCGGAGGGACAGAAGATAAGTGCCTGGCCATCGCCGAGGCAGCCCACAAATGCTGGATGATCAGCGCACCACATCTTACGCAAGAGGACTTAAGGCACTTGTATTAAAGCAGGCCCGTTCTCTTAAAATATCCGAACTCCTAACCTGGTGTCTTAAACTCGCCTTCTGCCGGTTGGTTCATAGCTGATGTGCGCTATGACCAATTTTGAGCAGCTTTCAAACCGCATAGATGCAATACTTGAGGTTACGCAAGGAGATTTCACATGAATCTACAAGAACTGATGAATCCTAAACTGATTGTGCTCGCAGCGGTGGTGATTGTAGTCCTGGTAGCGATCACATGGCTGTACCGGCGAAGACGCAGAGCCGCCACCGCAGGTCTGCGCCAGCGTTTTGGGCCGGAGTACGAGCGCGCGGTACAAAAACATGGGTCCGAGCGAAAAGCCGAATCGAAGTTGGTGGACCGTGCGAAGCGGGTTGAAAAGCTTAAGCTCCGCGATCTTGGCCCGGCGGAACAGGAACACTTTTCGGGCGAATGGCAATCAGTGCAGTCGCGTTTTGTCGATTACCCGAAGGGCGCAGTGACCCAAGCCGACGAGCTGGTGTCTTCCTTAATGAAAGCTCGTGGCTATCCTGTAGGCGATTTTGATCAACGAGCCGCGGACATTTCTGTCGACCATCCCCACGTGGTAGAGAATTACCGGTCTGCTCATGGGATCGCATTGCGGCTGGGAAGAGGGGAAGCGAGTACAGAGGATCTAAGAACAGCGATGCTCCACTACCGCTCCCTATTTGAAGAGCTGGTGCAAGGACCCACGGAAAAGAAAGAAGCAGCTTAGATGGCCGGACTGAAGACAACGGCTGGCTTGGAAGACAAGCTCAATATGCAAAAGCCTAATGGACTGAAGATAGTCAAAGGACAACAACGGGAAACTCTGGATAGAACCGCTACTCCAGAGTTTACCTCCGCCCAAGAGGCGCTAAGGGACTCTGAAGCCAGATATCGGCGCCTCTTTGAGACTGCCCAGGATGGAATCCTGATTCTCGATGCAAAGACAGGATTGATAACGGATGTGAATCCCTTCCTGGTGAAACTGCTGGATTATTCCCGTGAGGAATTTCTCGGCAAGGCGCTCTGGGACATTGGACCGTTCAAGGACATTGAGGCCTCCAAGACTGCTTTCCGAGAGTTACAGGCTAAACAGTATGTCCGTTATGAAGATCTGCCGCTCAAGACCAGGGGCGGCCGATCCGTCAATGTGGAGTTCGTAAGCAATGTCTATGGAGTGAATGGCAAGAAGGTCATCCAGTGCAATGTTCGTGACATTACCAGGCGCAAGTATGCCGAGCAGTCAGAACAACAAATGCGACAAGCCCAGAAAATGGAGGCACTGGGGCAACTGGCCGGGGGTGTGGCTCATGATTTCAATAACCTTTTGGGGGTCATTCTCGGGTATTGCGAGATTCTGGAAAAGCGGCTGGACCTGGATGAACCAACGCGCAACATGATCGTGAAGATTCACAATGCTGGTACCTGTGCCAAAGACCTCACGCGACACCTTCTCGCGTTCGGCCGCCGGCAGGTGTTGCTGCCAGTGTTCCTGGATTTGAATACAACCGTGAATCAAATCGAGACGATGTTGAGCCGGCTGATCGGTGATGACGTGGAACTGGTAAGCGTGCTCGGCGGCGGACTGGGAACTATCAGGGCCGACCCGAGCCAGGTTGAGCAGGTGCTGATGAATCTGGCAGTCAATGCTCGCGACGCAATGCCTCAGGGCGGCAAGATCACCATCGAGACCGCGAATGTTGAGATCGATGAAATCCATGCCCGCCGGCACCTTTCTATCAAGCCGGGTCCATACGTAGTGCTGACCGTGAGCGATACGGGTATCGGAATGGACAAGGAAACCCAATCCCACATCTTCGAGCCTTTTTTCAGCACAAAAGAGGCCGGCAAAGGTACTGGGCTCGGCTTGTCCACGGTTTTCGGCATCGTCAAGCAGAGTGACGGCGCCATCAGCGTTACCAGCGCGCCCGGTCATGGAACAACATTCAAAATCCATTTTCCACGATGCGAAGAAGCGCCGGCCCTCATTCAACCGGAGAAGACGATGCCATTGCGCGGAGGATCAGAGACGATCTTATTGGTTGAAGATGCCGGTCCTCTGCGGGAACTGACGCGACGGCTTCTCGAAGACTGCGGATACACCGTGCTTGATGCGGGGACGCCTGCGGAGGCAATTCGGATAGCAGAACAACACAAAGACCTACTGCCTCTGATGATCACGGACGTGGTCATGCCCGGGCTCAGCGGTCCTGTTCTTGCCGAAAGGCTTTCTGCTACCAGGCCGGAGACGAGGGTGCTCTATACCTCAGGGTATGCCGACCAGGCAGGTGACCTTGGACCGGAATGCACATTTCTTGAAAAACCTTTCACACGAGATGCTTTGGTAAAGAAAGTACGCGAGCTTCTGGATTCGCCGATAGGTTCGACCCTCTAAAATCAGAACCATGTTTGCTTGACCAGATCATTGCAACCGCTATTAGCATAAAAAGCATGGCGGGGATCCAGTTAGACCCCCGCCATTTACGATCAAGCGTGATTTGTTCTTATTGCAGGTTTCCCGTCGCCGGAGTGACATGGGCGCCAATTGCTTCGCCTGACACCACAAGTTCAACTCTTCGGTTTGCCTGCCGGCCTGAGGCATTGTTGTTTGTGGCTACTGGCACGGAATTGCCAAAGCCTGTTGCGGTCACCGAGTTTCCCGATACTCCCTGCTGGACCAGGTAGTCACGGACTGATCCGGCGCGTTGTTCAGAGAGCCTTTGGTTCATCTGGTCGTTTCCGACGTTATCGGTGTAGCCGCCTACTGCAATGTTGAGTCCAGGATACGAGAGTAAGATGCCTGCGACCTTGGCCAGTTTCTCCCTGGCTCCCGGCAGCAACGAGTACCTCCCTGTGTCAAACAAGACGTCGGACATGCTGACGATAAGCCCACGGGCGCTATCGCGAGTTTGTAGAATCGAGTTCAACTGCTGCTCCAGGCGTGCCCGCATGTTCACCTTGTCGTTCTCGGCTGCCTGGGCTTTTTGGTCGGAAAGCTGTGCGGCTGAGCGAGATTGGTCAGCGTCGGTGCGGGCGGCGGCCACTGCATTATCGGAAGCCGCCTGGTTTCGCACGATCTCCGACCTGGCCTGAGCGGTATCAGACTGGGCCTGTTCTTTCTGCCGCGTGGCGTCGTCTGCTTGCGCCCTGGATCTGGCTTCGGCGTCTGCGGAAGCTCTTTGGGTTTCAGCATTGCGCTCCTGGTTCCGCGCCATATCAGACTGGGCCTGTTCTTTCTGTCGCGTGGCGTCGTCTGCTTGGGCCCTGGATCTGGCTTCGGCGTCCGCGGAAGCTCTTTGGGTTTCAGCATTGCGTTCCTGATTCCGCGCCATATCGGATCTAGCCTGCGCTGTGTCAGACTGCGCTTGTTCTTTCTGGCGAGTAGCGTCATCTGCCCGGTCGCGCGATCGCGCTACTGAGTTTGCCGAGGCCTGGCGCTCGTTCGACAGGCGCTCCTCGTCTATCTTTTTGACGGTGATCACGCGAGCGTCTTCGGCAGTCTGCACCGCCTCACGCGCCGCCGAGATTTCAGACTTTCTGTCTTCTCTTCCCGTCTGGAAAGTCTCCGCTTTCTGCAGATTGTCCTGGGCCTTCTTTAGCGTATCGGAAGCGTATTGCTCCGCTCCGGTCCATTTGGCGATGCGGACGGCGTTGCGCGCCTCGTAGAGCTCAAGCGGGATTTTGGAATTGGCTTTCAGGGGCTGGAGATCGGCAGGGTTTACATCGCTTTCATAAAGTCCGCGTTGCAGCAGTTCGTACTTTGCGTCCACTTGCTCAATGGTCCCCTTGGTATCGTTTCTCATTTCATTTTCCACGACCACCACGTCACTGGGTTGCGTGACGGCAAAGTACGGTTCAGCTGTCACGATCATGGCAAAGGTCTGGAGATTGCTCGTAACATTGAGCTTGCTCTTGCCTTCGTGGTTCAGCAGGACTTCACCAAGATTCGCCGGACGCCCTTCTGGACTAATGGCCCACAGAACATACGTCAAGTACTCGGGACCGAATCTGCCCGCCGGCTGCAGACCGCTAAATTCAGCTTCAATGTGGACTGCTCCCTGCTTGCTTTTGACTTCGGCATTGCCGCCGGCGCCAGGCAGCAAGCTGGTGCCTTTGAAATTGACCCGCGTGCCACTGCTCCGATGCCGGTAATTGACAGCGCTGGTGGTGCGCGTGACCACCGTGATGCGGTGCAGAGGGACCGAGTTGTTTGGCCGGGTATCAGTTTGAGCCAGCGCGCACAGCGAGCTTAGCAAGATGGAAAGCGGTATCAGACATTTTTTCATTCGAGATCTCCTTGGTTGCGGTAGATGTCCGCCACGGTAAAGCCGTCCTCGCCGAATCCGTACGCCATGAGAAATTTCGCATGACGCACACGCGGGCTGAAGAATGCCAATGGCTGGATGGGATCGTTTCGACTTGGCTAGCCTCGGCGGCGAACTCAGAGAAGAGAACTGCGAATTACAGGTCGTAGCTCCCTCGACACATTCAGATATATCCACGCTAACACCTGAAGCCCCTGGGAGTATGCGCACTATAGCTCACATTGAACGATTAAATTCAGGACGACTTGCGGCGCGGCTGATCTGCAGAGGAATCTTTGGACAGGCCGGCAGAGTACCCGTTACTTTCAGGTTCGTGGCGGCATTCCGTAACTCAGCCGGATCTCGGCTTCGGATTCGCGCCAGTCTTCCTCGGGCCATCCATCGTCTCCGGCATCCGCATGTTCAAGGTAAAGTTCGTAGGCTCGGGCCCTGACTTCTTCCTGAAATTTCGACTGGTCGGGAAGGAGGAAAAAGATGGAGAGGGGCTGGTTTTCAATAGGGCTTTTCCGAATCCAAGCTGCGTTCTGGCGTGTAAAAAAGACATTCACAAGGGCCTCATTTCATCCCGGTCTTTCGACCTGAGCAAAGTATTGCAGACACGGACTTGTACGTCTGTGCCGGAGTATACAGTTTAGTTGTTTACTATCCAGTAAACTGGCAGTGTGAATGGTTGATCAGAGCACTCGAACAAGGATTCGAGCGGTCCGCTGAAATAAGGAGTTTCCCATGAATACGCAACATGGTTTGAGCAAGGAAAAGAATCTGAATATGTCCGCAATCTGTTTCACTGGTGACGTGGTGCCGAGAAGCGGAATCTATACGGTTTTTCACCACCACCGTCTGTCCAGGCATGTTCCTCTTCTTAGAAGCGGCATTTTTCCCGCGTGTCACAAATGTACGACTCCCATTGAATTTGAATTACTGCGGGCGATGCCGATCGAGTCAGCCAGATCCCGCTTTCGTTTGCTGATGCATGCACATACACCATTGGCGGCGATTCCTCTTCAGACCTAATGGATTTAAAGCAGCCAGTTCCAGGATCAACAGATGTTTAATTCTATTGTGCTCATAATCGCGATGCTTGCGCCGTTGGCCGCCTGCCAGACGCAGTGCCGCGACGAAAATCTTTCGGCTAACCCGATTCAAAGGCTGTGTCTTGACGGATCGAACCTACCTGAATGGCAGTGGCACAAGACGGCTACGCAGACATGGCTCCTTGATGCTCCATCGCGACGGCCTCCTACGCAGGGGGAAAAATTCCGAGTGTTTGTCGAGGACGCGGCTTCGCCCCTGACTGTGGGTGCGGTCAGCATCAACGCAACTGTAATGCATTCGGCAGAAGAGGAACGCCTCGCCGCCAGGCAGACCGGGCTTGCCGCTCTCTATGGGACGGCCGCGCTTCAAAAAGAATCAGGCGTTTTTTTTGGAAAGTACCTGTATGCTTCACTGCTCAAGCAGGATCCACGTTATTACCCATCGACCAGCAACAACCTTCTGGAGCGGGCACTTTACGCCGCTTCGCGGGTTTTGATTACGCATAAGGACTCAGGTGGGAGGACACTGAACACGTCGTATTTTCTCGGATTGCTGACGGCGAAGGTTCTGGCCACGGCATATCGTCCGTATTGGGCGCGATCCAATTCGATTACGTTCAAGACTTTCGGTTCGAGCATTGGCAGCGATATCGGGATAGACCTCCTCCACGAGTTTGGGCCTGGCATCCGGCAATTACTGAAGCGTCATTCACCAAAGTTCCTGCGCGGTCAGTAGCTCGGTGAGTCTCCTCCAATCGCACCAGACTCCCAACACGAACTTTCCTGTGGTGAAGGGCACTGTTCTCGCCGAACCGATCAGGAAACAACGACGGTAAACGATTCAGACTGCGGTTTGTCTCGCGGCGAATGATGTGGTTACGTCAAATACACGGACGGACGAAGGCTAACGCGGTGAGATCTTCCCGGCCCACAGCCTCTGGAAAATGCGGGAAACCGGAGTGTTCAATTCTGGACAGATATCCAGCATGCTGCAATGAGACCATGCTCATGATCGTGTCTCTTGATCCTAACCTTGAATTTAGGGGAAAAAGAAGATTCTGCCGTGATGGGAAGGTTTTCGGGAATGACGAGAGCATGATAGATCGGTATCCAAGAAGATCCACCAAAAGAAAATCATGCAGCCGAACGAACGGACATCCACTGCGGGGAACCGCGTAGGCAACAAGATCCTCTTATCAATTTCCGACAAGGAGTACGCTTTGATTCGTCCTCATCTGGAGTTTCTGAGCATGCCGCACCATCTTAGTCTCTACGAGCCGGGCCAACCACTGGAGTTTGTGCATTTTCCGAATGAGGGTATGGTGTCCCTTGTAATTGCGACCCAAGATGGAAAGACTGTGGAAGTAGGGGAGGTCGGCAGGGAAGGGTTTGCAGGGACCCAGGCGGCGGTGGGCATC
>DASZFU010000091.1:0-27527 GCA_035939495.1 Candidatus Angelobacter sp.
ACCCGGCATTCCGCTCACGCTCCATGCCGGGCTACTTTCAGCCGCGCCTGCGGCGCTGGTGGCTACCTGCCTAGCCTCATGAATCATGCAGGCAAACCATGCTGTTAATTCAACAACATCTTTCTTAAGTGAACGGTATTACATTTAGCCACGAATACACGCGCATGAACACGAATGGGAAAGCGGTTACGCACGCGTAACAGATTTGCTACTGTTTGCCAGCGGGGTCATGCAATGCCCACAAAACTTCATCTCTTTAGCCCAAAATGTTTGCGGGCTGAATGCCGAATGCTGAGTGCTGAATGCTAACTCCCGGAAGAACCACTAAATTTCTCGCAGGCGCCGCCATCGGATACGCCTACCAGGCTCTGGTCATGGTGGTGGGACTTTGGTTCACGCCATTCCTGTTGCGTCATTTGGGCCAGCGGGACTACGGATTGTGGGCCGTCGGCCTGCAGATTCTGGGTTATCTGCTTTTACTCGACATGGGTGTTGTGGCCTTGCTTCCACGCGAAACCGGAACTGCCACAGGGTTGGCCCAGGGCAGGCCGGAACTGGCGCAACTTTCGCATCTGACCTCGAAGGTGTTGCGTATCGTCTTGATTCAACTGCCAGCGGTGGCCCTGGCGGCTGCGTTGACGTGGTACTTTCTCCCGCCGGCGTGGATGGCGTTGCGGGCGCCGCTGGCTGTGATGCTGGTCGTCTTTGTCGTGCTCTTCCCCTTTCAGGTCCTGCAGGGAGTTTTAAACGGTTTGCAGGACCTCTCTTTCATCGGCTTCACCCGTATGCTGAGTTGGACCATCACCACCATGGTCAGCTTGGTCCTGGTTTTCAAAGGGCTCGGTCTCTACTCGCTGGCGATTGGGTGGGCGTTAGGAGAGACCGCCTCTGTCCTGTGCATGGCATGGCGGACCAGGTCCCGCTTTCCTTACGTGCTGCCCCAGAAAATCTTCTCCGCCACCTGGCAGGAATCCCAGGTCTATCTGTCCCGCAGCTTGTGGGTCACAGTGTCCAAAGTGGCAACCATTCTGCTCAACGGTTCAGATGTGCTGATCATCGGCGCCGTTTTGGGACCCATCGCGGTGGTGCCCTATGTATGTACGGGCAAGCTCATCAGTGTTCTCTCCAATCAGCCCCAGATGCTTATGGAACTGGCTTTGCCCGGCATGAGCGAAATGCGATATTCGGAAAGCCGTGATCGCATTCGCCAGGCTTCCACTGCGTTGAGCCAGATCATGCTGCTGTTCAGTGGCGCGCTGGTTTGCGCAGTGCTGGTGCTTAACCGTAGCTTTGTAAGTCGCTGGGTGGGCGCAAACCAATATGGAGGCTTCAGGCTCACGGTCCTGATTATGGCCCTGATCCTGTTGCGGCACTGGAGCCGGACGCTGACTAATACGATTTTTTGTTTTGGATATGAGCGCTGGATTTCGATCGTCTCGCTCATTGACGGCGCAGTAACCGTCACACTGGCTATGGTGCTGACTCATTTTTTCGGCCCGGCCGGCGCGCCCATCGGCGGGATCATCGGCGTCTGCCTGGTGAGCCTTCCCGTAAACTTGCGGGCGCTTTCAAAAGAGTTGGATACCAGTGTCGTAAGTCTGCTTCTTCCTATGCGGAGTTGGGCGCTCCGCCTTGCGCTCCTTGTTTCTTCCGCCGCGCTTTTGCAGCGATCTTTTACCTGGCACAGCTTGCCCATCATGGCAGCCATTGGCGCCGGCTCGCTGTTGGTCTATCTGTTGATCATGTTTCCGGTAGCATCTTCGCCTCCGGCATCAATCTACGTTATGCCTCTGTTGCACAGCCTCAGATCACGCCTGGGCCACGCGCTGAAAATAAGAAAGCCCCTTCCGCCCGTTCCCACAGCAAGCGTCGAGTGAGCCCCATCATGAACCCACAGATTTCCGAGTTGTTGCAGATGGATGTGCTGAACCTGGGCTGCGGCCGCAAACACCTTCCCGGTGCGATTAACCTCGACATCACTAGCGCCACCAGTCCCGACATCACCCACGACCTTAATCTGCGGCCCTGGCCTTTCCCCGGCAATCACTTTCGTGAAGTTCACGCCTATGATGTGATTGAACATGTTGAAGACGTAGTCGCAACTATGGAAGAAATCCATCGCATCTGTCGACCCAAGGCCATTGTGAAAATTACCGTACCGCACTTCTCATGTCGCAATGCATATGTCGATCCCACCCACCGGCACTTTTTTTCCTGTGACAGCTTTCGCTATTTCACCGGCGACGACGAACTTTCGTTCTATACCGGGGCACGGTTTCGCATCCTCTCCAATCGGATCTTTTTCTATCCAACATTGCTCAACAAGCTGATCTGGCGGCTGGCAAACCGCTACCCTGAAACTTACGAGCAGCGGTGGGCATGGATCTTTCCCGCCTGGTTCCTGCAGTTCAATCTGGAGGTCTCCAAACCGGCTGAGCCATGACCACGATCGCGCCTCTGCAAAACGGCAATGGCAAACATCGTCCGCGCGTGCTTCACATCGTGCCTGCCTTGTTTGATGAAGTTCGCGGAACCATCGGCGGGGCCGAGCGCTATGTCTACGAATTGGCGCGGCACATGGCAGAAGAGGTGCCGACCGAGCTGTTGACTTTTGGCGATCAGGACCATGAGGAGCAGGCCGGCAAGCTGCGCATCCGCATCGCCGGAAACCCCTGGTACGTTCGCGGGCACCGCTTCAATCCGGTTTCCCGCGCGATCTTCCCCTCGATCCGCGTCGCAGATATCGTTCATTGCCACCAGCAGCATGTGCTGGCCAGCAGTTTGTCGGCTCTGGCCTGCCGTTTTTCCGGCCGGCGCGTATTTACCACGGATCTCGGTGGAGGCGGATGGGACCTCTCAGCCTACGTTTCCACCGACCGCTTCTACCACGGGCATCTTCACATCAGCGAGTACAGCCGTCAGGTGTTCGGGCATCAAGGCAAACCCTGGGCGCACGTGATTCTGGGAGGAGTCGATATCCAAAAATTCTCTCCCGATCCGGCCTGCCCGCGCGATGGCAGCGTGCTCTTCGTAGGCCGCCTGCTTCCCCATAAAGGCATTCACGACCTGATCGAAGCTTTACCCCGGAATATGCGGCTCAACGTGGTCGGCCCAATTCGGGACGAGCGCTTCTACAACCGCCTGCGCGATCTTGCCAGCAGCAAGAATGTCAAGTTCATTCACAACTGTGACGATGCCGCCCTAGTTGAGTTCTACCGCAAAGCTCTGTGCGTTGTCTTGCCCAGTTCCTATAAAGCTCCTGACGGATTGGTGACCCGCATACCGGAGTTGCTGGGCCAGACCCTGTTGGAAGGAATGGCTTGCGCCACCTGCGCCATCTGCACCGATGTGGCCAGCATGCCCGAGATCGTTGAGCATGGCGTGAGCGGATTTGTTGTTCATGCAAACGATCCGGCAGCATTGCGCGAGAGGCTGGAATTCCTGCGGGACCACACAGAGATGGCAGCAACCTTGGGCAGCGCGGGACGCATTCGCATCTTGGAACGCTTCACATGGCCGGCTGTGGTACAGCGTTGCCTGCAGTTCTACGGATTGAACCGATGAGTTTTCCACTATCGATTTCCAGATCATGCTGGCATCTCGATGCGGCGGCCTCGTGGAATCGCGCCACATTCCGAATATTAGCCTACTCATGTTGCTGAAAAACTCCGATCTGATCATGCAGAATCTGCGTGCCAATGATGTGGTTCTTGACATCGGTGGTTGGGCACATCCATTTAACCGCGCCAACTATGTAATGGACGCGGAGCCTTATGAAACTCGAGGTTACTACAACCAGACATTTGCTAGGCTCAATCCGATTCCTCCTCTAGGAGGCACACAAGAATTCTTTACCAGAGATACTTGGATACAAAGGGATATCTGCAAGAAAGATCCTTATCCTTTTCAAGACAAAGAAATTGACTTTGTGATCTGTTCTCACACTCTCGAAGACATCCGCGATCCTCTTTGGGTTTGTTTTGAGATGACCCGGATCGCCAAGGCTGGTTATGTCGAGTTACCTTCCCGGGTCTGGGAAACATGTCGAGGGCTTGAGCCGAGCATCGCCGGGTTATCGCACCACCGTTGGCTTACAGAGATTAAGGGAAACACAATTACATTTATTCAAAAATTTCACCGGATTCACCAGTGGCGATACTCATTGCCCAAATCCACATTGGCTTCGCTTTCGGCAGAGAGCTCCGTGCAATGGTTATTCTGGAGCGATTCCTTTCAGTTTGTCGAGGTCTCTTTGCATGGAGAGGCGCAGCTCGGCGAATTGGAGAGCTTTGTTAATTCGGTGCGGCCCTATCCTAGATGGCTAGTCTGGCTAGATGAACACCTGCGGGAAACGGCAACATTTCCGGCTCGTGCATTGCGAAAGATGCATAGGCTTGTGAACAGCAGAGAATGATCTCTTTCATCGAATTCAAAGCTTCGATGGCACTCGCGTCATGATCAAGAGTCTCTATAGAGCTCTACGCTTTCAATATCGCCGTGTCGCTATCGCAAGAGTCTTTACAGATATCTATAACAAAGGGGCGTGGCGCGGATCAGAATCGTTAAGCGGTTCGGGCTCCGGGACTGTAGCGACACAGAACGTGCGCACTTTGCTTCCACAATTGCTCTTAGGCATAAATGCTCACTCTCTTCTGGATGCACCATGTGGCGATTTCAGCTGGATGAAGGGTATCGAATTACCGATAGAGCAATATCTCGGAATTGATATAGTCGGTGACCTGATTGCAGAGAATTCTCGTAAATATGGCTCCAAGAACCGATTATTTCTTAAGCTAGATCTGGTACGCGACCGCTTACCCAAAGCGGACGTGGTCCTGTGCAGACACCTGCTGATTCATCTTTCAACTAAGGACTGTTTCTCCGTTTTGCGTAATTTCCAAAGAAGCAGCGCAACATATTTATTGATTACGAGCCAAGAAAACGTTCTAGAAAATCGAGAAATATTATTTACTGGAAGTTTTCGGCCCTTAAATCTTTCACTGCCTCCGTTTAGTTTTTCGGAGCCGGAGGACAAGATCCCTGATGATCACGACGGAACGTATCTATCGCTGTATCAATTGGACAAACTCAAGCTGTGATTAAAATGGGGCAGAGACGCGGAAGTCCTTGAGGTAACGATTTTCAGTTAGCGAAAGACCCGCTCAGCGGCTGTTTGGTTCTGGCGCAATAAGGACCATAGTAAGATACAGCAACTTTGGAAATGTTCTGGCAGGCTCAAATTGGCTGAATGGCATGTGATTACCTGCGAGTACCCGCCAAAAATCGGTGGCGTAAGCGACTACGCATTCCTGATGGCCAGGGAGCTTGCAAAGACCGGAGATGCTGTCCATGTCTGGTGTGCTGCTGCGTCCGGAAGTGACCCGCAATCGCCCGGAGTCATAACCCACCGCGAACTGGGACGGTTTTCTCCGCGAGACCTGTATCGCGCCGGGAAGTTGCTGAACGAATTTTCAGGGCCGCGACGGCTCTTTGTGCAATGGGTCCCCCATGGTTATGGGTACCGGTCGATCAACGTTTTCTTTTGCCTGTGGCTGTGGATGCGGGCCCGGCTCAAGCGCGACCAGGTGGAGATCATGTTTCACGAGGTCTGGTTGTCGTTCGGTGGCACCTGGAAGGCCAATCTGGCCGCGGGCATGCACCGCATTATGGTGAAACTGCTGAAACATGCAGCTTCGCGAATCTGGGTTGCGGGAGAAAGCTGGAGAAAATACTTGCGTGGAGCGCGTGCGCCTGTGCAGTGGCTTCCTGTGCCCAGCAACGTTCAAAGCCAAATCGATCCCGCGGCTGTGGCTTCGCTCCGGCAGCGGTGTTGCGCACACGAAGGTCTCTTGATCGGCCACTTTGGAATTGGCGATTCGCTGGTGGAGCGGATGCTGCGGCAATTGATTCCAGAGGTTCTTCGTAACCGGACCCAGGCATCTTTTCTGCTAATCGGTAAGTCCAGCGAAAAATTTGCCCAGGAGGTTCGGCTCGATTTCCCTGAGATTGGCGAGCGCATCTTCTCGAGCGGTATGCTGCCCTCCAGCGAAATCGCCGCGCATATCAGCGCCTGTGACCTGATCGTGCAACCCTATATCGACGGCATCAGCACGCGCCGGACTGCCGCCATGGCCGCATTGGCCAATGGACGACCCTTGCTCACGACCAGCGGACACTCGACAGAAAGCTTTTGGCAACACTGTAATCAACTGGTGCTTGTGCCTGCGGATGACTCGAGCGCCCTCGCCGCCAGGACCAACCAACTGCTGGACAATCCTGGCGAGCGTACCCGAATGGCATTAGAGGGAAGAAAACTCTATGAGACCCTGTTCGATGTCTCGGTTTCAGTGGACGTTCTGCGCGGCGTTCGCGCCCCGCTTCAGCAGGAATCGGTAGAACTGGCCGTACAAAGCATGACAACCAACGATCGAACAGCATGATGGTAGTGGATCAGTTTCCACGAGACCCTTTAGGAAAAAGGGTTCCAATTACCCCAATTACTATATTACCCAATTACCCAATCAAAATCACCCAATCCAGAAAATGCGTATTCTTGTCGTGACCCAGTTCCGGCGAAAAGTTGGCGGCATTGAGACCTATCTTGCCACCATTGTTCCAGCATTGAATAACAGTGGCCACGAGCTTGGAATCTGTTATGAATTTGAGGGGCCGCAGGATCGAGAACCGTTAGAGTTTCCTGGCGAAATTCTTCAGTGGCCAATCATGAACTTCGGCAAGACGGCCGTACTTGCCCAAATCACGTGCTGGCATCCCGATCTCGTCTTTTGCCATGGCTTTTCCGATTTGGAATTTGAATCGCAGCTCTTGAAACTTGCCCCTGGAATCTTCTATGCCCACAACTATCACGGAACATGCGTGAGCGGTACCAAGACACGCAAATTCCCTACTGCCGCCCCATGTTCCCGTACATTTGGGTTGGGCTGCCTGTTCCAATATTATCCCCGACGTTGCGGGGGCTTGAATCCAGCCACGATGCTCAAGCGGTACAAGGGTGAGGGTGAACGCCTGCGGCTGCTCCGAGACTATGCCGCCATAGTAACCAATTCGGAATATCTGGCCAGGGAGTATCGCCATCATGGACTCAACGCCCGATGCCTGTATTTGTTTACTCACGACCAGCAGAGTGATGTTCTACCATCTCCCCCACTGGAGAGTAACGCGGCGAAGCTGCTATTTGTTGGGCGTATGGACCGACTAAAGGGCGGACAGTTGCTTCTCGAAGCGTTACCGGAAATCCGCGCCCGAGTTGGCCGCGATCTTCAGCTCACGTTCATCGGTGATGGCCCGGACCGGGGGGCGTGGCAAAAGAAAGCTGAAAAGATGCAAACGCATTCCGGGATTCGTATTGAATTCAGGGGCTGGCTGACAAAATCACACTTGGCGCAGCAGTACGCCGATGCTGACCTGTTGGTCGTCCCCAGCCTTTGGCCCGAACCGTTTGGCCTAGTCGGAATTGAGGCGGGATTCCACGGTTTGCCGGCGGTCGCCTTCTCCGTCGGCGGAATTCCCGAATGGCTGCACGACTCGGAGAATGGATATCTCGCCCAGGGAGATCCGCCAACTCCTGAGGAACTTGCGCGCGCCAGTGCCCAGGCTCTGGACCCCAAGAATCACCAGCGTCTTCGTGTGGGAGCAAAGGAAGCAGCGCAGCGATGGACCGTTGAAAAGCACTATGTTGATTTGAACCATCTTCTCCAAAACACAATAAACGGGTCTGAACCTCCGACGTTGGTACCCGCCCACTAATGTTTGGAGACTAATCGAAACTTGAAAATGTCAAAGATCAAGTCCTTCACCCGGAGAATCTTGCCACAACGTCTATGGACGCAGCTCCGACTGCTTCGCATCCAGAGTGGCATAAAGCTTTACCAGGCCAAAGTTGTAACTCACACCTATGGTGATAGCCGGCTCCGTATTCACTTGGCCGATCCCCAGGCTGCCGGATGGTACGACCACGATTGGCCGGAACTTCCGGAGTTGGCTTTATTGAAACGCGGCCGGCTGCGAACCGGCGCCCGTGTATTTGATATTGGCGCCCATCAATGCGTTGTCGCGCTTATGCTAGCCAAGATAGTTGGAACTGGCGGTTCCGTTTTAGCACTGGAACCGAATCACCACAATGTAGCCGTTGGCGGTAAAAATAAGGAACTGAACGGTGTTGAACATCTCCGTATCGTGCGCGGTGCGATTGCGGAAAACTCGGGCACCATTGCAATGAACAGGACTTTGAACGCCCAGGTTGACGATGGATCGCACGAATGGGGAATCATAAGGGTGCCCTCATTTTCCATTGATGACCTGTGCCGCCAATATGGCGCTCCAGATGTGCTTTTCATTGATGTAGAAGGGTTCGAATGCCACGCTCTAGCGGGGGCTGTCAACACCCTGAAATCGAGTCCCGATTGCTTTGTCGAGGTGCACACCGGCGCGGGCCTGGAAAAGTTCGGCACCGTACGGGAGTTGCTTTCGTTCTTCCCGCGGGAGAGATACTCTTTGTTCGTTCGAGACGAGTCGCAAGCCAGTTTCTCCGAATATATTCCAGGCAGCAGAACGCCCGATCAAAGATTCTTCTTAGTGGCTCTTCACAAGTAAGACCCTTGACCTTTACTCTGCTTCGGTCAAAATCAACCGAGTAGAACAACTAGATACAAGATTGAGACCTCCCTAACATGCAAACCGATCAAACTGTTCACTCAAGTTGGCTGCGATCCACTTTTTACGGGGTGGCCCGACTGCTGCCTGTATCCTTCATCAAAACCGTCTCCCGATCTCGGTGGCGACATGCATGGTTGAAGCCCTGGTTGGAGCGATGCTCGGACGTGCTCCGAAACCATGATGGAGTGATCACGCACGGAGTAGCCAAAGGACTTCGCTTCAATACCGGAAATTCGCACATCGGATTTCTTTTGGGAACCGCAGAGCCAGCAGTCCAACGGATTTTGCAGATGCTGATACATCCGGGCTCGGTGACCTACGACGTGGGCGCAAATGTGGGTTTCCTCACGATTGTTGCGGCTCGCCTTGCAGGTTCCTCCGGGCAGGTATTTGCCTTTGAACCTCTTCCGCAGAACTTCAGGCAGCTCGAACGTAATGCCCGGCTCAATGGCTTCGATCATGTTAAGGCAAAAAACGTCGCCCTCGCTAACCGCGACGGCTCAGCCGTTTTTCTGGTCTCAAGAAGCCCTACTTGGGGGAAGCTGGCCAGTGTCTCCGGGGAAACCGCCGAAGAAATTGGGAAGGCCGAAGTAGCGGTTCGTCGCCTCGATAGCGTAGTTCAGGCTGACTGCTTGCCATTGCCGAACTTGATCAAGATAGATGTCGAAGGAGCCGAGACAGAGGTCCTCGACGGCGCTCTAGCAACCATCCAAAAAGCCCGTCCGATACTCCTGATTGAGTTGCATGGGACCAACGCCGCCATCGCGCAAAAGCTCAACGCTCTCAACTATTATCCAACCGTCGTGGGCAGCACCAAGTCAATGATCGATTCTCACTGGAATGTGCATATCGTGGCTTTTCCAGAACGCTGTCCTGAAATAGAGCGAATTCAGAACGAATTGTCAGGGAAATGAGCAAGCCCTTGCGCATTCTCACCATCGGCCACTCGCACATCGTCGCCATGAACCGCGCGATGTGGCGGGAACTCGCCCAACAAGACACGAGCTTCAACATCACCGTGGCAGCCCCGCGCACTTTCAAGGGCGACCTGCGGCCCTTGACCATCGATGCTGAACCTCCCGGATCGCTGCTGAATGTGGTTCCGCTCGATGCAGCATGGACCGGGCGAATCCACGTATTTCGCTACGACCACCGCCAGCTTCGCCGGCTAATGCGTGAAGGCGACTTCGATATCGTCCATGCGTGGGAGGAGCCATATATCTATGCTGGATACCAGATTGCCCGCGCACTTCGCGGCATTCGCTCGCGCTTCGTTTTTCGCACCGCGCAGAATCTGGTGAAGCGTTATCCGCCTCCATTTAATTATTTCGAGCGCCAGACGCTGCGCCGCGCCCAGGGTTGGATCGCCGGCGGCCAACTCGTTTTCGAAGCCGGAATCAAACGCGGCTTTCCCCGCGATCGCGGCAGGATTCTTACCCTCGCGGCAGACACAGGCGCTTTTCATCCTCTCGCTGTTAGCGAGCGCCAGGGCCTCTTGCGGGAACTGAGTCTGGAGCCTCCTGTGCTCGGCTTTCTAGGACGTCTTTCAGCAGACAAGGGCCTCGATGTCCTCATGCGGGCGATGGAGTTGTTGCCTGAAGACCAGCGATGGAGTCTGCTGCTGCTGGGCAGCGGGCCTTACAAAGAAAAAGTAGAAGCGTGGGCAAGCAGTAAAGGCTGGCAGAACCGGGTTCGTGTGAAACTAGTAAAACATGACGACGCACCCCGGCACGTGGCCGTCATGGACATGCTGCTTGCTCCCAGCCAGACTACCCGTCACTGGCGCGAGCAGTTCGGCCGCATGATCGTGGAAGCCTTCGCTTCCGGCGTGCCTGTGATTGGCAGCGACTCAGGCGAAATTCCCTTCGTGATCGGCGATGCAGGCCGGGTTGTCTCCGAGCGAGACTCCGAGGCCTGGGCCAGGACCATTCAGGAATTGCTGGAAGGACCCGAAACCAGAAAAACACTAGCGCTGCGTGGCCTCGAGCGGGCTGCGCAATTCTCGTGCGCCTCGGTCGCCTCGCAGTTTGCCGAGTTCTATCGTTGGCTAGCTCAACAGCCTGTCGGAATCAACGAGTTGCACCATGCCATTGATGCTCTCTGAAGAGCAACGTGTAACGACTTCCCTGGACGTGCCTCGCGTCGCCATCGTCTGCGACCTGCTCCAGGAGAACTGGCCCAGCATGGACCTCGTCGGAGACATGTTGCTCCGTTACATTCGCGACGGCCATGCTTCCTGCTTCGTCGTGGAGCGCCTGCGCCCCGCATATTCCCGCCATCTCGTCAGGTTCTCGCGGGGGCCGCTGCGGCCCGCCGATGCTGCGGAGCGCGCGCTGAACCGCTTTGTGAGATATCCACGATGGCTTTCGCGCCGGAGAAAGAATTTCGACTTATTTCATGTGGTTGATCACAGCTATGCTCATCTGGTGCACTGCCTTCCTGCCGATCGAACAGTGGTGACCTGTCATGATACCGACGCGTTTCTCTGCCTGCTGGATTCCAGCCGCTCTCTATCTCTGCGAATCCGTCGCAACATCACCATGCGGCTGCTGTCGGGTCTGCAAAAGGCAGCTTGGATAACATGCAATAGCCACGCCACAGCCAATGAGTTATTTGCGCAGGGTTGGGCGTCCCCTGAAAGAACCAGCGTGATCCACTTTGCCGCTTCCCTGGTCTTTTCTCCTGACGTCGATCCCGAAGCCGATCGCCAAGTCGAACAACTCCTCGGGCTGGACTCCGGGCGAATTTGCATCCTCCATGTCGGAAGCACCATTGCCCGGAAGCGGATCGACGTCCTGCTCCAGATTTTCGCAGCCGTAAAAAAAGAAAGTCCTGCAGCCATGTTGGTACGTGTAGGCGGTCCACTAACGACTGATCAGCAGCTCCTGGCGCGCAACCTTGGTGTGGAAAGCTCGATCGTATCTCTTCCATTCCTCACCGAGCAGATGCTGGCCGCTGTCTACCGTAAGTCTGCGCTCTTGCTGCTGCCGTCGGAGCGGGAAGGTTTTGGATTGCCACTGCTCGAAGCCATGGCCTGTGGCCTTCCCGTCGTCGCCAGCGATATTCCTGCGCTCCGTGAGGTAGGGGGCAATGCCGCGCGCTTCAGCCCGGTGGCAGACGTGGAAAGCTTCAGCCGCCACATCCTCGACTTGATTCACATCGCGCAAACCGATCCACGAACGATGCAACAAACTCGTGAAGCTTGCCTGATGCAGGCCCGGCAATTCAGTTGGGAGAGATGCGCGCGCGAAACGGCCGCAGTCTACGAAAAAGTCCTGCGTGAGTTGACGTAACTGCCATGACTGTCAACATTGAAACGGCACAACCCGCAGCACAGACAACACCTGCCAGGGATCTCTTTAGCAATGGCAATGGCCGGCTGAAAGTTCTGCAGGTTGGCAAATTCTACGATCCCTACCGTGGCGGCATGGAAACCGTGCTCAAGAATCTTTGCGAGGGAATCCAGGGCGCCGTGGATTTGCATTTGCTCGTTGCCAACACCTCTCCGCATACCGTGCACGAGCAAATGCAGTTTCCCATTACGCGCGTGGCCAGTTGGGGAAGGCTGTTTTCGTCAGCGCTTACGCCTAGCTTCGCCGCGTGGCTGCGAAAGCTGCCCGGAGACGTTGTTCACCTGCATATGCCGAATCCGGTGGCGGAGGTCTCATACCTCCTCGCTGGTGGCCGCCGCCCCCTGGTGGCTCATTTCCACAGCGACATTGTGCGGCAGAAGTCTCTTCTGCGGGCCTACGCGCCGCTGCTCGAATCGTTCTATGCGCGGGCTTCGCGCATCATCGTTCCCACGCCCAACCACATTGGTGTTTCATCTTTTGTCTCCAGATTTCGCGACAAATGCCGGGTGGTGCCGTTCGGCATCTCGGTAGAGAAATTTGATCTCACAGAAACTACCGCGCGTCGTGCAGCAGAACTGCGGGACGGGCGTCCGACCATCCTGTTCATCGGACGTCTGGTTTATTACAAAGGACTCGAATACCTCTTGCAGGCAATGCTGGATTTGCCCGCTCAACTTTGGATCATTGGCACGGGCCCACTGGAAGCCAGCCTCAAACAATTGACGATCCAGCTTGGCCTTGAAGGCAAAGTTCAATTCCTGGGAGATGTGCCGGAAGACGATCTCCCTGCCTACTACCATGCATGTGACATTTTCGCGCTACCTTCCGTTGCCAACAGTGAGATGTTTGGCATGGTGCAATTAGAAGCCGCCGCCTGCCGAAAGCCAGTGGTCTCGACGAATTTACCCACAGGCGTATCATGGGTGAATCAGCATGGCGTGACCGGACTCCTCGTCCCACCCAAAGATGTTAGAGCTTTGGTAACGGCAATCCAGAAGCTGCTTGGGAGCCGGTCATTACGAGAGGAGCTAGGTGAAGCTGGCCGCCACCGAGTGGAAACCGAGTTTACAATCTCCAAAATGACGCAAGGAATCCTTGAAATTTATCAAGATATAAAGAACGAACATTAAAGAGCTTCAATATTTCTAGCTCTCAGCTATTCCCAAAATAAGTATCAATGTCCCGCCCGCAAGGCTCGATTCTTAGGTAATTTGACGATTTCCGAGTCAGTTTGATAGCTCATGGGATTTGAAAAGTACCTTCGTAACTACATTAATCCCCAATGCTATCGACAATAATATGTAACAACGTTGTAACAATTCCTTGTCGTCCAGTTTTTGTAGACATATTTATTGCAAAATCAAGCTACTAGTTAAGTTAGTTACGAAACTAATGCAGGTCATAGTTTTTTTAATTGCTCTTTTGAGTTCGGCGGTATTGACGCGCTGGGTCCGTGATGTTGCTATCCGGAACAACTGGGTTTCCTCGCCCGCATCTTCGCGTCATCTGCATACTCGTCCGATACCTCGCTTTGGCGGGCTTGCCATACTTCTTGCGCTTTGGGAGATGGTGTTGCTGGCCTGGTTGCTCCCCGGACACCTGGGCATCGCGGCCGTGCTTTCGTCGCGCGTGACCATCGGCATATTAGTTCCTGCAACGCTCGTCTGTCTTCTTGGCCTGGTAGACGACGTCCGGGGGCTCAGCGCCTATACCAAATTCGCTGTTCAGATTGTGGCTGCCATCCTGCTTTATGCGAATGGCTTCGGCATCTCGTTGCTCTCCATCAAAATTGGAGGCGCGAGCGTAAGTTGGCCGGTTGGTTTGCCGCTTACCATCCTCTGGGTGCTTTGGATCACCAACGCTTTCAACTTGATCGATGGTCTCGACGGCTTGGCCGCAGGTTCCGCGCTTTTCTCCACGCTGGTGATTTGCATTGTCGCGGTGCTCGGCCATAACGACAATATTCTGTTTCTGGCGCTGGCGCTGGCCGGAGCCATTGCCGGATTCTTGCGCTATAACTTTAACCCTGCTTCAATTTTTCTCGGTGACTGTGGAAGCCTGTTGATTGGTTTTTTGTTGAGCGCCATTGCTCTTGCCGGATCGCAGAAGTCGCCCACGATGGTGGCTGTAGCCATTCCTATCGTCTCGCTCGGCCTGCCAATTCTCGACGTAGCCATTTCGGTATTGCGCCGTTTCCTGGGACGCAAAAAACTGTTCACTGCCGACCGCGAACATATTCACCATAAACTCATCAGCCGGGGCATGCCGCACAAGCAGGCTGTGCTCGTACTCTACGGTGTGAGCGCCTGCTTTGCGATGTTGAGCCTGTTCCTCCTCAATCCTGGAAGCCAGACCGTCGGAGTGGTGTTGGCGGTGTTGGGGATGGGGGTGCTGGTCGGAGTCCAACAACTGCGCTACCACGAATTCTTTGAATTGAAGCAGGAGGCGAGCCGCACGTTGAACCTGCGCCAGGTTATTTCTAACAATGTGCAGATTCGCCGGGCTGCCGAAGCCTTGGAATCGTGCGAGACGACTAGCGATATTTGCGCAACTTTGCAGAAATATCTCGAGCCGATTGGTTTTTGCGGGATTAGTACCTCTCTGTTGGCCGATCTGCCACCGGCCGTTGACTGCTTCCCTTTCCGGCAGACTGCCCCCTCGAATTTCCATTTTTCGTGGGACCAGGTCTTGCCCGCATCGGAGAATAGTTGGGCCGCCACCTTCGCCATGGCGACCAGGAAAGGGCAGCCCATCGGCAGCTTCACGGTCTATAGGAAGATCGCTCTTGCTCCACTGTGGATGGATCTAAATGTTTTCACTGCCACTGGATTTTCCCCAGCCCTCGCCCAAGCGTTTGCAAGGATTCAAGACCGCCGCGTGATTCCCCTTAGTGAACCTATTACCTATCAGACTGGCAATTTCGCAATTGAGAATTCATAACACGAAAGTACTGATGCAAAATATTAGTTTCTGAATGGATACTGAATTTTGGAAGTTAAAGTTAGGTAAAGAAACTAAAGTGTAAGCCCGTCGGAGGCCACTTAGTATTGACCTTGATGGTCAATCCGCATATCATAATTTAGACACTCATGAGCGCTTATATGTTGAAAAAAACCGCATTTCTTCTGGCATTTCTCATCCCGTGCCTGGTCATGGCCGGCACGACCGGCGCGATTCTTATGGGTACGGGCGATGTTCAGGTTAATGGAGAGCAGGCGGCCCATTCTTCCACGGTATTTTCGGGCGACCGTATTCAGACCGCAGCCAATGGATCGGCCTTGGTCAAATCTCCCAAGGGTTTGGTTTCCATCGGCGCTGATTCTTTAGTTAAGTATCAGGAAGATTCGGTGACGCTGGAACATGGCGTCGTTGCTCTGACGGTTGGCAAAGGGATCGAGGCCCATCTGGGAAACCTGGTAGTCTCCACCGACCCCGAACACAACGCCAAGTTTCAATTGTTGAATGCGAACGGCGTGGAGCGAATCTGGGCCATTGAAGGTTCACTCAACATTACCGATGGCGTCCACATGGCTACATTGAAGGCCGGGGAAATAATCACGCACATGCCATCTTCATCGTCGCTCGCCGCAGACGATGACACTGTCCCTGGTCATAAGAGAGCTATTCCCGGCTGGGTAAAAGAAGTGTTGATTGAAGGCGCGATTGCTGGAATTGTTGTTGGCACCCTGGCTGCTACCGGACAATTCGACCACCATAAGCCTCCTGTCAGCCCTTCTCATCCCTGATTACTATGATCTGAACTTTAGTACCTGCGAGGCCGATCTTTTAAAGCGCTGGGGAATCTTCCGGCGCTTTATTATTTTTATGGATATTTTCGCATGGTCGATATTCATTGCCACATCCTGCCGCTTGTTGACGATGGTGCTCGCTCCTGGGAAATCGCCGAGCAGATGTGTGCGATGGCCGCCGGCGATGGCATCACCCATATAGTTGCGACGCCCCACGCCAACGCCCAATTTGCATATAACCGGGAGCGGTTTTCAGAGCTTCTTGCCGAATTGCAGGGCCGGATCAACGGTATCCTGAAATTCAGTCTCGGCTGTGACTTTAATCTCTCGTTCGAGAATCTCGAGTTGCTATTTGCCTCTCCGGCACAGTTCCTGATTCAGGGGACGAGATACCTGCTGATTGAGCTGAATAATTTTGGAATCCCGCCGGGATTCGATCAGTTGCTGTTCCGTATGACTGCCGAACTGCAGATTGTTCCAATCCTCACGCATCCGGAACGTCACCCTTTATTGCAGCGCCATCCTGAGCAGGTTGTCCCTTGGACCGATCTGGGCTGCCTGGTGCAGATCACAGCCAACTCGCTTACCGGACATTGGGGACGCCGGGCAAAAGACGCTGCTGTGTGGTTGCTTAAGAAAAACCTGGTCCACATTGTTGCCTCCGATGCCCACGACGTGCGTCACCGCCCTCCAGTTCTCTCGCCAGCCCGCGAGGTTGTTGCCCAGATACTCGATGAGCATTCCGCCATGGAACTCGTGGAAACCAATCCCAGCCTCGTTGTAACCGACGGGAACATTGCTTAGGCTAGAAGTAATCCGGAACCGTCCACCGTGTTCACCTCGTCCATAAAAACCTTAGTTAGGTCTACACCAACCTCTAAGAACACCCTAATGATGGAACATTGACTCAACATTTCAATGGTTTACCAGGAGAAACTAGCTTATGATTTGCTGAGACATAACCTGTTTTCTTAGTTTGATACAACCATGAATCTGAGCGAGCGCACTCCAGCCTTAGTGTCAGTGTTGATCAGAGTCCGCAATGAAGAGCACGCGCTTCGCCGGCTCTTCGAATGCCTGCGCACCCAGAAGATTGATCGTCCTTTCGAAGTCGTGGTGATCGACAACGAATCGGACGACGAATCCGCAAACGTGGCCAGGACGATGGGCGCAAGGGTCTTCACATTTCCGCGATCGCTTTTTGGTTACGGAAGAGCAATCAATGTTGGAGTCAAGCTCTGCCGCGGAGACTTGATCGTTCTGCTTTCGGCACATTCATGGCCGCAGGGCAATGATTGGTTGAGCCGCATGGTCAATTGTGTCGAAGAAGGGGATGTGGCAGCCGCCTACTGCCGGCAGCTCGCTGATGGTAAGGTCTGCCAGCAGGAAAAAAGCCGATTCAATGTATTTGCCGAGCACAACTATAAGCTGGATACGGATAGGCTTGTGCAACGATGCAAGTCCGGGGAAGACGTGTATGAGATCTGCTGTTTTTCCAATTCAGCCGCTATTATTCGGCGCGAGGTGGTTCTCCGTTTTCCGTTCCGGGACCTGCCGTTCGCGGAAGACCGGGCTTTCGTCCTGGATTGCGTGATGGCCGGACACTGCATCGCATATCTAGGTACTGCTTCTGTTGCTTACCGGCAACCTGCCGCCTTCAGGAATTTCTACCGGATTGGTTGGGCCTGCAATATTTCCAAGCATCTGATTCGTGAACTCGGCAGCAAGGCCATCGGCACTGACCTGCGTAAGTCGGAGCTGGCGCGGAAAGTTGTGAGACTGCTATGCAAACCGCTGGAAATCATCGGCCGAACGATAGAGGCGCTGCTGTGCGACCGGTCGCAACTGGGCCGGGCGGCTCGTTACGCAACCATCTCGTGCGCAATGTCCTTTGGCTGTATCGTGGGTGAACTGATCTGGCATAAGTATCGAAAGACAACCTGCTGCGATTCCTCAGTTCTTTTGATTGCGGAAAAAAGCATAATTGTTTCGCCCGAGAGAATGTTAGCTACCCGTTTGAGCTGAAAGAGGAGTGGTATTTGTCGCGTTTCGTCTTTTTTAGTTCCTGCACACACCCCTGGGGTGGAAGCGAAGAACTGTGGGCGGGAGCAGCGGCGCTATTGGCTGAGGGCGGGCATTCGGTAACGATCTTCAAAACCTGCGTTGACCCGAAGCACCCGCGCATTCGCCGGTTGCTCGCCCTGGGTTGCCGTATTCGCGATTTGCACCAGGTTTGTTTGCCCTCTTCGATTCGTCTGCCCAGATCGTTGGTTCGGTTAACAGGCAGAGGTCCTGCGCAGAGAGCGATTCGACCTCTGGTACGAACCCATCTTGCGAATCTCAATCCTGATTTAGTGGTGGTTTCCCAGGGCGCAAATTTCGACGGCATTATGTACGGCGATCTTTGCCGTATTTCCGGACGCCTGTACGTCATCATTTCACAGAAAGCGGTCGATTATCTTTGGCCGTCGGATCAGGACCGCATCGTGATGCGCTCCGCCTTTCAGTCTGCTTTACGCTGTTATTTTGTCTCCCAACACAATCTCCAACTCACGGAATCCCAAATTGGTGAGACGCTCACGAATGCGGAAGTCGTGCGCAATCCCTTTCTGGTGCGGGGAACCCCGCTGCCATGGCCTGACAGCCAGGATCATCGGATCAAGCTGGCTTGTGTCGCGCGCCTGGAAACCGGCGAGAAGGGGCAAGATATTCTTTTGCAGGTGCTGGCGCGGCAGAAGTGGAGAGACCGCAATTTGTCGGTTTCATTTTTCGGCGCAGGCAACAACGGCGAAGCTTTACGCGAACTTGCCAGACGCTTAGACCTTAAGAATGTCGAATTTCCAGGTTTTGTAAGCGACGTGGAATCGATCTGGAAAACGCATCACGCGCTGGTTCTGCCCTCGCGCACCGAAGGGCTGCCGCTGGCTCTTATCGAAGCGATGATGTGCGGCCGGTTTGGCATTGTCACAAACGAGGGCGGAACTGCCGAAGTTGTGGAAGATGGCCGTACCGGATTCATAGCGAACTCTGCGAAAGTAGACGAATTCGACCATGCCATGGAGCGGGCATGGGCGGCGCGAGAGAAGTGGGAATCCATCGGTCAAGCTGCGGGCGTGGTTGTGAGAACTATGGTGCCTGCCGATCCGGTTGCCGCTTTCACTGCCAAGCTGCTGGGGCTGGCGGAATCGCTGGCCCCACAGCGTAGTCGAGCTACAACCAAAAGTTTTCTTACCACTGGTTTGCGCTGAGGAAAGCTGATCAAAAACCACTTAGTCACACGTTCGCTCTATTCCGTGCAGGCTGCACACGAATAGAGCGAATTGAAAGAGCAGTCACGAGAAAAAGACAATCCGAATTTCCGCAAACATAAGGAAGTTTGAGGCTGGTTAGTACAGGGACTCCGATGCCTACACTCACAAACAGTCGCAATGACTTGGACCAGGCCATCGAGCAGGGGATCGATTTTCTCTATGCCATGCAGTTGCCTTCCGGAACATTTCAGATCTTTTGCTCGCCGCATCCGCTCCTGGAAGACGAGTGCAAACCCGATTATTCGACTTTTCAGACCGCTCAAATCTCTTACTGCCTCGATTTCACAAAATCGGAGAAGGTCGAGGAGATTTTACGCAAAGCAATTCGCTTCCTTATCAATGCCATGCAAGACGGCTGCGTGTGGCGCTATACCTGTAGCCCGAACCCGGATTATCTTGCTCCTGATGTTGACGATACGGCCTGCATTTCCTCCCTGCTCAGGCGGCATGGCGTTTCTTTCCCAGACAACGCGGGCGTGATTCTTGGCAACCGCGATTCCCGCGGGCTTTTCTACACGTGGATTCTTCCCCGCTTTCGGTGGACAACGCACATGTCTTATTGGCGTGTAGCGTTGCGTCAGCTTCTGAAGCTGCGACAGCTTTACTGGTTCTACACTGTCACTGAATGCAAGCCAAATGACGTCGACTTGGTGGTCAATGCCAACGTTCTCTATTATCTGGGGGAACGGACGGAGACGGCCCCGATCATCCGGTCCCTGATTCAGATCATTGAAGAACAAGCAGAAGAAAGCTGTGATAAGTACTATGCGAACCGCTTCAATTTTTACTATTTCCTCTCGCGAAACTACGCCGCGGGTGTTCGCGCGTTGGAAGCGGTGGGGGAGACGATCGTGGCGAGAATCAAATCCTATGCCCATCCAGATGGGGTGATCGGCAATCATATTTTGCATACGGCGCAGGCCGCATGTGCATTAATGGATTGGCAGGATTGGGAAGATCATAAGCACGGGAAAGATCATTCGACGATCCTCGACAACGCAATCCAGGCAATTCTTTGCGCCAGGGACTCAAGTGGCGGATGGAAAAGATGTCCGTTTTACTATAGCGGTCCATCGAAGAAATTAGGATGGGGATCAGAGGAACTCACCACCGGCTTTTGCCTGGAAGCCCTTTCCCGATACCGCAATCTTTATAGCGAAACCTGACGTTCTTACCGCTGGTCTCGCTTATTAACGCTGATCAGATCAGAGAAGAACGCAGAACTCCGCAGAGGGAAAATTTACGAGAAAAAAACAAGATTTCAAAGCACCTCGTTGACACAAAGGGATACACAAGAACATCTCTCCCGAAGCGAAGGGACGGACACAAAGTAGCCCGGTACATCAGTGCCGGGCGCAGCTGAGGCTACACCTTCTCTGATTTGCTCTAGGTTCATAGATGGAACGCAGCGGTTTTCGGTTCGGCACCAGACTTGCCCATCCTGATCATCACGACAACCTCCCACGCGTGGTCTTGTCCTCTGTAATTTTTCCCTGAAGTTGAACCAGAGTTTCTTGTATGGGCGGATCATCTCGGTTTTTTTTTGTAACGTTTTCTTCAAATCCCTCACTACTCAAATGGTGATTCATTTTCTTGGGTTTCATCGACCGAGTTTAACGACCCAAGGAAGGTCGTTGATTGAATGGTACCTAGCAGCAAATGGCATGCTGCTTTAACAATGAGAATCTGAAAGGAAACAATGTCAGAGAGTTCCCAGCTCTTTTTGGGTGACAAATCCCAGTTCCCGATCCCTGAACAGCTCTTTCGCAAAGTAAGCAGATTCCTCAGGACTGCTAATTATGATGGCCTTTTTCTTTTCGACGAGGCGCTCCCCGCCCTAGAAAGATTTTCCAACAAGTTGGTGCAGTCCAGAGGGTTCACAATAGCAAAACAACCACGCGAGATTTTGAAGCATTTCACAGAGCGGGAAGCTGTTTACTATCTCTGGGCCTTGTGTCTGCAGGCAGAACTGCACGATTATGCAGGACGCCCGAAGCTGGCGCATCGGCTCCTCGCAAGGATTGGACCTGAACTGGAGGAACTGATGAAAGACGGCCGCCTCGGACTCTGCGCTAGCCCTTTTTCAAAAAGGCTTCTCCGCCAACAGCTCTGGACATTGGTTTTTTGGTCTCATTGCCATTATCGAGATGAGCAGCGCCCAAAGCATCTCATGGTAGCCCGATCTCTGCTGTTGCAAATCCCCAGACTAGTAAAGAACAAGCTAGTTCCCGAATCAGACAAACAGCCGAGTGAACCTTCATACGGACTTCTAGCTCGGGTCGCGTATAGTCTAGGGCAGGTTTACAGGCAAATGTCTGATGTAAAATCCGCCCGCCGTGAGTTCATGAACGCGATCGAGTTTACGCGAAAACGGCTTAAGGAGAAAGCGAAGAAGTATACAAAAAATAAAGTCGATGCAATCCGTGAGCAAGTTTACGCAAAGTACGTGATCGCAAAGGCGTTTTCATTTGGATTGGCCTGGGCGTCTTACAACTCAGGCGAGTTGCATCGTGCACGGATGTCCGCTGCCGCTGGATGCACATTACTGGAAACCACTCTTGACCCGGTGCACAGGGCTTATGCGCAAGTGGTTTACGCAGGGATATTGAGCGCCGTATCTCGGCCGGTAAGAGTGGGAGAGGAGGTACCCACGGAACTTCGAGAAGCGGTCTCCATGTTGCGGCCCTTAACAAATGATGCCTCAAGCCCTCTTAAAAGCGTCGATCGGTTAATGGCTCGAGCTCGCTACGCGCTTGCCGAGGCACTGCACGCAGCAGGTCACCATGACGAGGCCAAGGAAAAAGCGAACCTAATCTATCAGGCCAGCGAAGCCGGAAGCCGCTGGCACCTCGAATGCGGCGTTCTCCTTGTGCAGCTCCATCTGCAAAAGAAGAATCACATAGAAGCCCATAAGCAATCATCTGAGCTTATGCGCTTGATCAATGAGCCCAGTAGCGTGCCAGATGATGTGCGGATCAAAGTCCTCTTTTGCCATGCCGACGTATTACTGCGGACGAAGATGAGCGACAACGATGAGATCCAAGAGCTTCTGAAAGAAGCGAGTGGGTTGGCGCGGAATAGTCCGCTATTAATAGCCCTTCATCACCTCCATCAAGCCCGTTGCTACCGCCGTAGAGGAATGATGGACGCGGCGCGCGTTGAACTTTCCAGGTGGCGGGTAATGGAGACCAATATCGAACACGGCTATGTGCATGAACTTGCTGACAGGGTCATGCAAGAGATCGATGAAGATGACGACAGACTCGTTATAGAATCGGCCGTACTTTACGAAGAGGGCTTCGAAAAAGTGGAAAAGTTGTATAAACAATGGGGGATTCGGCGACTGCACGCGCGCTGTCCGTCGTCGCCAAGCGGCGAAGAATGCAAAAGGATTCTAGGCATTGGAAAAAGGCACTTGGAGAACTGGATGAAGGAAATTGACTTCAATCCCTGGCGTGGCGGGGAAAAGGCGCAGCCTTCTTAAGTCGCGACTCGACCGTCGGGAGACTCTTCAAGGACTGTGCGCGGTCTCCAATTTGGTTTATCAATAGTTGCCGTCGCATTTCAACCAATCAATCGCCACGGATACAGAACCTGTGATGTAACAGCCGTCTAGCAGGGTCGCAAGTTCTGCCCCAGAGGTGAGGCCGTTCCTTACCAGCGCGCAAATTGCACTATTGACCAGTTCATTGTGAAATTTCTTCAATAATTTGAGCCCTGATCGGTCGATCGATCGAAGAAGTCTTACGTCCCATAAAAAGCGGTTTGCACGAATGCCTTCAGCAAACCGCAGCGCTCTGGCGAACGCACGCACCCGATCTCCTTCATCCTCCCATGTCGGATCGTCCAGGTATCCACAGCAGGTGATGCCATGCGTGTCTGTAGCGGGATGCTTCCAGACGGTTACCCAAAAATCACCTTCGCCGCTAGAGTGAAGGACAATACTTCCTTCTGGGATAAGTTGTTCAAGAGTTTTCGATTGGTTCACAAGAGGCTCCTTTAAGTTACAGATTGCAAGGCTAGCTTGAACTTTGCTCACCCATCGGTACAGTGGAAAAAAATTGCTGTATGGGGAATGAACAAAAGTTCAATCCTCGGAAAAGAATTGCCGTATGGGAATGAACAAAAGTTCTAGTAGTCCTAGTTTACCGAATTCTGGTTAAATCGAAGTCGCACCGGGGAACATCGGTAGCATGCAGCGAGATGGCGATGTTGAAGGAAATAATAAAACTCGGT
The DNA here is from genome assembly GCA_035939495.1 of Candidatus Angelobacter sp. GTDB lineage: Bacteria > Acidobacteriota > Terriglobia > Terriglobales > Acidobacteriaceae > Angelobacter. The sequence continues at coordinate 23,326 of DASZFU010000091.1, forward strand.
CCAGCGATTGCAGCGTGGTCATGGGCCAAATTAGGTTACATTCTGGCCATTGTCTTGTTATTGAAGGGATCCGTTAACTTCGATCAAGCGATAGTCTTAGCCCTACTGGCATGTTTTGGAGAAGCCGTGAATGGAGTGAGAAGGCGTGGTCATAGATGAGGCAAAAGCACCATATGTTGTCGGGGAATCACGAAAGATCGAAAATGGGAGAGAGCAAAAGATGGGTGCTTGCTAGGTTGGTTTTACCCCTTCGACCTTAACCACTTTGCGCGATATTTTCGAGGACGCGCAACTAGGGACCCGATGAAATACATTTGGCAAATGAGAAATTTCACCCCAAACCGCACCACTACCGAGATTCATGGATGGAAAACCGCAGTTTTCGGCCCGGCGCCAGACTTGCCCATCCGCAGCATCACGACGAATTCGTGCACCATATAAAGACTCTGGCGGGAAAACAGAATACCGTGAAATAACAGCAGCAATAAAGCTGCGGGTTGCTGCCACGACAGCGTCAAAAGATATGCCAGTGGATAGAGAACGATGTAGTACTCCAACATGGCCATGCGGGAGGCCTGGCCCGGCTTAGAGACGGCAAGGCCTATTCCGAGAAGCCTCCGGCGAATCAAAGCGAAGAGTCCATATAAAACCAGGAAGATCGCAGCGAGGGCATTGCGCGTGAGCCAAAGCATTGCGATAAAAGCTAGGGATTCCAAGAAGAAACCAAACAGTCCCAGCCGCTCAGCGCCCTTCGTATGGAGACATGCGAAGGTACGCAATCCGATCTTTCTGTCGTTATCGGCATCCCCCAGTTGGTGCCAGAGAATGCCTCTGACGCCGACTGCAAACGACCATAGAGTGATTAGACCTGTCCATTCGACGGGGCGTGTGGCTCGGGTCCAGTGATACAACAGAACTACGGCGAACAGTGTTGGAAAGAGATGCGCCCCGAACGCATCTGCCAACACACCCCAGATGTCGCGAACCTTCAAACGGAAAGGAGGCGCCGAGTAGAGCGTAAAGGCCAGCCAACAGAGCAAGTATGCAGAGAAAAGCAACGTATCCTTACGCCAAACAATCAGAAAGCCACCGCCGGCAGCCATACAGGCGGCAAGGAGCAATGCCGGATAGATGCGGGAGACTCCCAGCCATCGGCCAGGTTTTCCGCTCGCCTGATCTTCCTTGGCGTCGGTAAGATCATTCAGAATGCTTACATAACTAGCGCAAACGATGAGTGCCAGCAAGGCAAGAGCCGCAACCGGCCACAGAGAAGAAAAAGGAATTCGTAAAAGCGTCGCAGTCGCGTAGATCGTTGCCAAAATGGGCGAGAGTTTATGCTCCCACCAGGTGTTTACGCGGAATGGTTCAAAAAACGACAACGTATAAGTATATAGATGAATAGAAGCTGGCTGGATGCGTCGTTGAAACCGTTCAAGCTAAATCCGTTCGGCAAATCGTGTTGTTGATTTCTGAGGATGCCGCATTACAAAATCGTCTACACCGCTGAGGGCTGTATGTACAAGTACAGCACCACGGGAGGGAACATGGCGGAGCGCAGGGGAGCGAATATTGAAGCCATCAGGGAGCCCACGCGGCGAGCGTTTCTTGCGCAGTATGTCGATATGCTTCAGCAGCTTTTGGAACTGGAGTTCCCAACAGCAAACGGCTACGAGCATAGCCTGGAATGGGGTGCTGCTGGCTGCGTTGATCCCCGGAAGCATTCGCAAGAGATTCAGATTCGCTGCAAAGCGGCACGCATGAAGGTAACCAAGGGCCGCAGTTGGGGTATTGCAATTACGGCAGGACCGGCAGACGTTGCCTTCAAGAACGTCAAGGTTATTGTGTGGCCGGCGGTTCCGTTTGTCGAGGGTGTGCGGCGCTGGATCCTGCAGATGGCCGCGGTGCTGGCGGGAGTTATCGGCCTCAGTACCTTTGGTGTGGCTTTGTGGCAAGATCCTCGCAGACCCGGAGAGGCATTCCACACCGGTGCCATTCTGGGCGGTACCATCTTTCTTGTTATGACCTTCCTAGGATTGTCGATGCTCTCGCCGATGCGCGCTTTGTTGTCGACCTATCGCATGGGAGAAACGATTGCCGCGAGCATGGGATTAATCAATCAAGGATGGGGACAGATGCGGCAGACTTTTCCCGGAATCAACCCATTGACGCGAAAGCGGAGTCCTGCCTTTTTTTACTTGTGCTGGCTGATTGGCACAATAGCCCTTGGAGGATTCTCTTATTGGGTTTGGCAGAGCCGAGACTTGCCGTTCGGAGCAGTCGTTGGGCTGGCCATCATCATGGCAATTTCTGCCTTCGCCGCTCTAGGCATGTTGCTGGGAGTAATCGTCTCGCTGCTGGGCTTGATGAAAGAATAAGAGGCAGAAGGGTCGGGATTCTCAGCCCACCTGACGGCGAAACGACATAACGAAGACAGGCCGTCGCACTCTGCGTGAGACCGGAGTATCCCCAGAAGATGGTGTCCTTTTCAATTTTGTCGACGCACTGCCGGCACCGGATTACTTTTCCTGCTCCACCTCCCATTCGGGCAAACGGCCTGGGGTCCAGGGCGCGCCGGCCTTCTCAACACGTTGCTGCAATGTTTCGAAGCGGGCGGCAAGCGTTTTGAGCTGTTTCAGTGCATCCGCAAATTCAGAGGAAGCGATTTCGTACTGGGCTGTGTGCGTGGCACTCGGTGCGGAACTGGACAAACGTTCCTCTGAGGCAATATCCCGGATTCGGCTGCTGATCGATGTGAGAGTCTGCTCGTTCAGCGCACTGATCACCTGGTCTCCGCGCAGGGAGATCATCAGCTTGGCTAGCTCGTGTTGCAGGACATCCGCTTCCTGCCGTAGCGGACGTGTATCGGCTGGCGTCTGGGCCAGTGCCCGATGGATCGAACCTAGCCGGGTGTTCATCTCATTGCCGTAGGCAATCGCCGCGGCGGCGGCGCGGTCCAGGCGGGCAAGCTTGCGCTGGAACTTGTGGAGTTCGGCCAGCGATTCCGAATTGATTCCCGTTTCCGCTTCTGTATAGACACGGAATTTTTGTGGCTGCGAAAAGTCTTTCCACTGGTCGCGTATTTTACAGGATAGTTGCACGGTATAGGTTCCCGGCATGGCGAGAGTTCCGGTTGGCTGATTCTCCTCAAAGATTACGGCCAGCGGGTCCGCTTGCGGTGGCGGCAATGCCGTGCCTGGATATCGCAGGTCCCAGGCAACCCGGTTGATTCCTTTTTCGTTGGTTCCGGCGATTTGCCGCACGACATTTCCACTCTCGTCGCGGACGGTGAGCCAGATGGAGGGCGCCTGCTCTTCTGCTTCCTCCCGTAGCTGGTCTCTTGTTGGGTAGGGCAATGCCGGATAGGCGTTGCCGTGCTCCTTCGCGGCTTTTTTCTCCGCATCCTGACGGATTTCCTTGAGCGTCTTGTACTTTTCTTTCAGGTAGTAAGTAAAGCTGGCGCCGTAGGGCGGGTTGGGAGCGACATAGAAGGTTTCGCCCAGGAAGCCCTGGTTGCGGCCACCGATGCGGGAGCTCTGGATATATAGAAGACTGTCGCGCACCGGGAACAGCGCCGCTTCCTGCTGCAGAGTCTCACGATTTACACTCCGCAACGGCGTAATGTCGTCCAATACATAGAAGGAACGCCCAAAGGTCGCGAGCACCAGGTCTGACTCGCGCTGCTGTATGACCGCATCGCGAACCGCAACCACCGGCAAGCCGCCTTTGAGTTGCAACCATTTTTTTCCGGAGTCCAGCGAAAACCAGATGCCGTACTCGTTGCCGAGAAACAGCAGATCGCGGTTCACGGTATCTTCGGCCAGCGCCCACACGGGACCATTCTGCGGCAGGTTCGCGGCAAGGCTCGTCCAGGTCTTGCCGCGATCGGCAGAGCGCAACACGTAAGGCTTGAAGTCAGAATTCTGGTGATTTTCAATCGTGGCATAGACCAGCTTGTCGTCAAAATGCGAAGCCACAATACGGCTCACAAAGGCGTTTGACGGCACGCCGGGCAAGTTCTCGATACGCTGCCAGTGTGCGCCGCCGTCTTCCGTCACCTGGATCAAGCCGTCGTCGGTGCCGGCGTAGAGGACGCCTTCTTTCAACGGAGACTCTGCGAGCGCGGAAATATTGCCGTAGAAGGCGGTCGATACGTGTTTGTTGACCGCGTCAGGGCTCCACAGTTTTCCCATAACCGGAATAGC